>JARGNV010000060.1 GCA_029212465.1 Legionellaceae bacterium
TCTAGCCATAAACAGACCCTATCAACACAAATGCATGATTGCAAGACCTGACCCTTTGTTCCCCTAAAGCATTTGCCGAAAATGCAATACCAAGCAGTGCAAACACGATAATTTTGTTCATTAAGGCTCTCTCCTTATATTGTTGGGAATATGCTATTTTTTGGATTTTGAACAAACGAATGTTACTAAATCACTTTTGCTTGACCCTGTTACAAGCTCTGTCCATTGCACTTTGTCATACATCTTGATGTTCGATTGATTATCTTCCCCATATCCTAAATCTTGATATCGCCTATTTGTGCAATCAATTCGAGTTACTGAGTATCCGTGGCTCATTGCACTTACTCGACTGTGCAGAGTTTGTAGGTATTTGCCATCTGGTTTAACTGAAATAAGGTAGTAATTGGCTTTTTCGTACATACTTCTTGGGATAAGCTCACCCTCACCCGCATTTGCGGCTTGAGATATAAATCCCAGTATGGCTGTAACGAATATCAATTTTCTCATCGTTGACTCCTGGTTTTGTTGCCTAACGCTTAATTTAAAGGGCGCGCGGCTTTTTGCGCGTCCGCTTTGAAATATTTGTTATGTGTTGTAAGCATAAAAGAACCATGTACTTTTATTTGTATTTAATGAGTCATAAAGTTTTTGAGCTTGCTCATTATCTGGTGCTGTTACCCATTGTAGCCGTGCAGCACCATTGGTTTTAGCAAACTCCCTGCAATGTTCAACGAGTTGTTTGCCGACACCTTTCCCTCTCATTTCTGGCAATGTATAAAGGTCATTTAATACTCCAACTTTAGCAACAAGAGTTGAGGTGTATGTGAAATACACTGTGGCAAAGCCAACAACTTTTGAACCACTTCGAAATAAAAATTGACAGCCAGAAGGGCTAGTTTTACCAAATTGTAAAAAGAATTCTTTATTTTTTGAATCTGATATTTCAGCTACTTTGTAAAACTCTTGGTATTGCCTGATTAAAGGCAACACCTCATTGATATTTTCTTTAGATACGACTTCAATCACCTGACCTCCCTAAGACACATAACGACATAGCTCACTTGCCGACAAAAGCAGAGTGTAGCGTAGCGAAACGGCGCTTTTGGCGGTCAAGTGGAGTGCCATGTTAGGTTTATTTCTATCATTGTCCTGACTTAATTGCGGTAACTAGATCTCTCTGTAATTGCTCATCTGCATGAGAAACAGCATGTCGTGGATTAATAGCCCATTGAGATGTCTGAACTAACAGGTTTCGCTCCTCAGAACTGCACATGAAGGAAAAACGTATAATTGTACCAATGATTTTTCTGTCTCTCCGTGCATATACACTTTCCCATAAATCAGAATGTGTTGAAATAAACTGATCCATTAAATAATCGATTGTAGACAAAAGCTCTGCATCATCCTTTTTGACAAGGATTTGGTCACCAGAGTGAAATATCTTTGAAACATCTAATGCAACAATACCTCGATGGCCTGAGCCTATTTTTTGTTTCAAAACCCTTTCTAACTGAGTTGATGCTTTTCTAGTATTGGCCTCAATTTTATCGATATTTGTTACGCGCTTACATTCAACCCATATTTTTTTATTATTGAATTTTACACCTGTATCTGATATCGAATTCAGAATAGTTAGCATATTTTTCTCAGGCTGATGTAGTCTGGCTGCTACTGTGCCCTCAAATAAAAAATTCCTAGCTGTGGTGGATTTTGGTTTTTCTTCTGAGGCAAATATAGGCCCATTAACTGCCTTTTTTAACTTTTCGATAATTCCAGTTAATTGGTCTAAAGGGATGTTTTTAAATGCTAAGTAAATACTAATCAAGTCTTGTACTTCGAATAATGAGCTTACAAAGTCTACAAATACTTCCTTAGCCTCATCAGGAGATGCCGTTTTATATGCAGTTTTCCAATGCCTAATAACTCTTTCATAGTGCGCTGTTCTTCCTGTACTTAGTTTTATTCCTAAACTACTCATCCAAACAATTGTTTCTGAGTATCGTTTGTGGATTACTTCATAAGAATCAGTAGCTATTTCCATAAAAACCTAACCTCGCAAATAAAGCGCGAGCTTGCGAGTCGATTTTAATTTGCCTTGTTAGGCGTAAACGAACAGGAGAGATTGATGGAACACTTAAGAGTTAACAAGCATTGTGATTGCACACACAAAATTACATGGTTTGCTGAGAATGTAGAAAACTGTGTTATTGATAGGGAGTATGTAGAGAGACATGAACCGACTTACTCAGGTGTATCAATATCATTCAAGTACCCAAACCCCACCAAAGATGACATGTACTTAGAATTTTCAGCCAACGAAGATGGATGGATGTACGTTTCCGATTGGTCAAGAAAAAATAGACCTCTTGAAGTTGTGTCAATCATGGAAGGTATATTGGCTGTTGAGGCTAATGTTGATCGTGTGCTTGCTGAGATGCAAGACGCCTAACCTTTATGTAAGCGCGTGTGAGGCGCGCAGCAACGAACATCCGATTGACATTGTTGTTAGGCGATTTAATTAATTTGGAGATAATTATGGATATGTTTGATTTTGAAGAGTTGATTGCAGAAATGCTAAATATCAGCAATGAGCAGCGCGAAGATGACAGCGTATTAGAGCAAACATTTTACGAAAACTTTGATATGGATATGGAGCAGGGCTTTGAGTTTGCCAGAAAACTCTTAGAGCATACACCGCAAGTTACAGCTGGACTCTCTGGCACTAAGTATCACGCGTTTGTTAGCAAAAAATCACCTGTAATGCTGATGAAAATTGAGGCCGCGAAAGCCGCCTAACGCTTTAGTTAAACAGGCTGGCGCTTTATCCAGCTCTTTTTGAATGGTTTGTTATTTTGCGGTTAATTTAAAGGAGTGAATAATGTGATCTTGACACCTAAAGCAAAAGAATTGCTGTTAGCTATGAAGAAGGATAAAAAATACTTAATGAGCTGCATGGGAGATTTAATTTTTAAGGATTGCGAACATCACTCTCGGCAGACGATAGCGTTAAAGGCTGG
>JARGNV010000025.1 GCA_029212465.1 Legionellaceae bacterium
GCGGTCAAGCCGCAGCACGTCGGCGGTGGAAGCAAATGTCAACAGGCCCTAATTTATCCATGATAAAAAACTCTAGGGATTCAATTGCTTTATTTGCGCCTTCCTTTTTAATTAAGGACACATGGATGTCCTTCAAAGAGGGCAGGAAATAATTATCGAGTTTATCCAAATAGTTAGGGATCATACTACGCTGTATGGCGGTAATCCCAAGGCCTGCTCGAACAGCCGCCATTTTACCAGCATAGCTTGGGCTACTAAATGCCAAGCGCCATTTTAAGTGGTGTTTATTGAGTGACTCAATGACGTCGCCGCGATAGACACACGGAGCAGGTGAAAGAATCAATGGAATAATTGCTTTTTCATTAAGGGTTTGTAGTAATTCTTTTTTGCCAACCCATTCTACAGGCTCATTCCATACATTAACCCCTTCGGAAATTTGATGTTTCTTATTCTCTTTTATCAAAATTAAATCAAATTCATCGTGATGAAATCGTTCAATTAAATTCAGGGTTAAATCGCATTCCACATTGAGCATAACTCTAGGGTGAAGCCTTGAAAATTCTACCAAGATATCTGAGAGCATCATTGATGCAAAATCTTCAGGAAGACCAAAGCGGAGCTCTCCTTGAATCTCTGGTGTCTTAAATCGATCTAGGGATTCGCGATGCAGTTCATAAATTCGTTTGGCGTAGCTTAAAAAAAGTTCCCCATCCGGGGTTAGAGACAATTTCCTTCCTCGATTAATTAACTGTTTTTCAATTAAATTCTCAAGCTTAGCTATTTGTTGACTGATGGCCGATTGTGTTCGGCCGACACGAGAGGCTGCTTTAGTGAAGCTTTGCGTTTCAGCAACAGCTAAAAAGCATTGTAACGTTACTGTATCTAGTGACATTAGAATCCCTAATAAAATAGATAAATATTTTTAATTTCACTTATATCATAATATCTAATATATTCCCATCATATCAAAACAATTTCTAATGAGGAATGATGTGAATATAATAGCTCTGATTTTTTTATGTCTCATGCTGGCCAGTCCAATTAGTGCGCTTGCCTTTAACTGCTTTTTAATTTCTAGACCTATCATTGCAGCACGCCTAGCGTGTTATTGTATTGGGGCAGGATTTTTGATTGGGGTAGGGCTGCTTTCTTACTTAGCCTTATCGCACAATCCTACAGTCTACTTATTAATTAGTTTCAATACACTGAGCCTGTTGCTATGTAGTTTAGTGTTATTGGTGAGTTTTATCGTGCATCGCTTTTCACTAAGATACATGCATGGGGACAGACTCTACAGACGCTTTTTTCTGCTTTTATCAACCCTAACGCTAACAGCCATGCTTATGGTTCTTGCCGATAATTTATTTTTATTCTGGGGTGCCTGGTCGTTTTCTAATTTATTGCTCGTGCTGTTGATGATGCATAAGAAAGAATGGGGGGCTTCCAAAAATTCTGGCCTTTTGGCCTTGTATACGCTGTCGATAGGAAGTCTATGCTTACTAATCGCTTTCATCATTTTAAGTGTCACTTACTCATCAAATGCTATTTCGACTTTGACTCAATTAGCTAACCCTGGCCACTCATCACTACTTGCACTTTCAATGGGTCTTATTTTGGTTTGTGGACTTACCCAATCTGGATTGTATCCTTTTCATAGATGGCTTATCAGCTCTTTAAATTCTCCAACGCCGGTCTCTGCGTTTATGCACGCAGGCCTTGTTAATGGCGGAGGAATTTTAATCGTTAAATTCGCACCTCTGATGATGCTTTATCCAGAATTGTTGACGCTGCTGTTCATCGTCGGCTTTATCTCGGCGTTACTCGGTACTGCCTGGAAGTTGATGCAGCATGATATTAAAAAAATGTTAGCATGCTCGACTATGGCACAAATGGGCTTCATGATGATGCAATGTGGGGTGGGCTTATTTGCTGCAGCCATCGCTCACCTGTGTTGGCATGGGTTATTCAAAGCCTATCTGTTTTTGAGTTCAGGCTCTGCGGTGAAACAAAAGAAATCAGAGACTCATTCTTCTAACGTATCTTCCATTACGTTCCTTACTTCTCTTATTGGTGGTGTGGTTGCAATGAGTGCCTTTGCTTTCGTGACTCATAAATCCATCTCAGTTCATGAGGCAACTAGCTTTGTTCTGTTCTTTGCATTCATAGCTGGTGCGCAGCTCATGCTCACCTGGATTCGCGCTCACCAAACGGTGTTAAGTCTATTCTCAGGCTTTGTTCTTGCTCTATTTTTAGGGCTTATGTACGGCTGGAGCATTCAGCTTATCCAGGGATTAATACCAAATATATTAATACTGAAAGCACCTCAGTTATCGATAATTCATTGGACTATCATGGCTTTATTTGGGGCTTTATGGGTTGTATTTACTCTTGGATTACATAAGAAATTAGGGCAATCAAAACTGGGTTGTTGGCTTTATATGAGCTTGTTTAACTCAAGTCAGCCTTCTAGAAAAAACGTGACCGCGTTACGAAACGATTACAACTACTAAAAGTATTAAGGGGTATTTTCATGGTGACTGCAAAAATATTATCGAAACAAGAGGTTGTAATGAAAGAAATTAAAAAAACAGGTACGACCTTCCATCCTAGAAAAAAGAAAGATCTTGAACTGCATGCTTTGGTGCACAATGCTGCAAAATGTATTGCGCCTGTCTGGCCACTTGAAACGTTTATTGCGTGTAATCCATTGCAAGGACTTGAGGCACAAACCTTTGAAGAGGCATTAACCAAAGGCGCTTTTGGGCGCCAAAGAGCTGAACGCAATTTGCCATTGGAAGAGGTTAATTTGCAAATGATTAAATGGTGTAGTGGGTTTTTTGATGCAGGGCAAGGAAGTATTGACATGCCCTTCCGTGAACAGGGGTTTTATTATGGGTTCTTGAAATTAGCTTATTTCGACAAGCAAATGCACCGTAATAAAAAAGAAGCAAAAGAATTTCTGCGGCAATTGCCTGAATCGGCAGAAGAGGCAATTAAAATCTGCATACAAAGACTTCACGTCTCAGGAGGAGAAGAAGAAGCGTTTTTTTCAAAGACATTTTCCTATTTACCAGGTTGGGGCGGGTTTGTGAAGTGGAAGACCGATTGGCAGAACTCACAGAAACCAGAAGAAATACGAGTTACTCTGATTGATTTTCTGGCAGTGCGCCTAGTGCTGACTTGTTTGCTATGGCCTGATGCGGTGAAAGAGAAACAAAGCATCGACGATGGCTCTTTGGCTAAGAAAGTATTAGCACAATTAAAACGCAATGAGGATTCCTATCAGCAAAAGCTATTGAGCCTGCTTTTGCCAGAGGTAAAAAAGGAATCTGAGCAGCTTCCTCGAAGAAATGCGCAATTAGTTTTTTGTATAGATGTTCGTTCAGAACCTTTTCGACGTGCCATCGAGTCTTTAGGACAGTATGAAACCTTTGGCTTTGCCGGATTTTTTGGACTTCCTGTCCGCATCAATGAGTTTGATAGCGATAAAAATAAAGAGTGCTGTCCTGTCTTGTTAAAACCTAAATATGCGATTAAAGAAATGCAAGCTGATGCTAATAAAGGCGATTTTGAGCGTTATCAGCGAGGAAAAACATTCATTAACAGTTGTAAAAGCCTTTATACGCAACTCAAGCACAATGTCTCCACACCCTTTGCCTTAGTCGAATCTTTAGGGCTTTGGTGTGGACTGAATATGACCTTAAAATCCTTATCCCCTGAATTAAGTAACTATTCAGTATCTACTATTAAGAGTTGGCTGAAACCTACACTTGCTACCAAAGTGGTTTATGAGTTAAGCGAAACCAATGCAGAACAAGGTTTGTCCTTGCAAGAGCAGATTAGTTATACCGAAACGGTATTACGTCTTATGGGACTCACCTCCGATTTTGCTAAACTCATTATTCTTTGTGGGCATGGCAGCACTACTGAAAATAATCCTTATGCCTCAGCTTTAGATTGTGGTGCTTGCGGCGGGAATCATGGGGGTATGAACGCGCGACTATTGGCATCCATTCTTAATAAGTGTGAGGTTCGACAAGGTTTAGAAGACTGCGGCATTCACATCCCCTTAGATACGGTATTTTACGGAGCATTGCATAATACCACGACGGACTGTGTCGAACTGTATACACGGGAGGTAGCAAAATCTATTTATCCTGAGCTTTTAAATCAGCTTCAAAACGATTTAAAAGAGGCACGGCTTAAAACCAATCAAGAGCGGGGAGTCAAATTACAGAGTGGCATACCTCATAAAGACATTATACGACGAAGCCTAGATTGGTCTGAAACACGACCTGAATGGGGATTGGCTAGAAATGCTGCATTTATTGTGGCACCTAGACATCTAACAAAAAATATTCATCTTGATGGGCGTTGTTTCTTGCATTCGTATCGCTTTGAGCAAGACCATGACGGCGCACTGCTCGAAGTAATTTTGACCGCGCCCATGGTGGTCGCTGAATGGATAAATACTCAATATTTATTTTCTACCTTAGATAACGTTGCTTTTGGAAGTGGGAGCAAAGTCACTCACAATGTGGTTGGAACCATTGGGGTGATGCAGGGCAATGGAAGTGATTTGATGCATGGACTTCCCCTACAATCGGTCATGAGCTCTGATGAACATACCTATCATGAGCCGCAGCGGTTACTGGCAGTTGTTTATGCACCCAAAGAGAGGGTCTCTCAAGTCATTGAAAAACATTCTATTTTAAAAACCTTATTTTTTAATCAATGGGTTCACTTGGTCGTTATCGATCCAATCAATCAGCGCCCTTATCAGTTAAACCAATCTGGTGAGTGGAATTTCGTAGAATAATATCGAGGAGAAAAAAATGAAAGTGGTTAAAGTTCAAGAGCGAAAAGATGTTGGAATTAATTTACATCCCATGAAAAAAATAGAGATTATTGTTGCAGGAGAGCATGAGCATCTGATTACGTCCATGATGGACGAAGCATCAGTGACAGGATATACACTCATACGAAACGTTTCTGGAAAAGGACATCATGGCTTTCATGAAGGAAAAATGATGTTTAATGATAAGTCTTCATTAGTCTTATTTATCGCAGTGGCACCTGAGGAAGTGATTGTGACCTTAGCATTAGGCATGAAAACGTTGTTTCAAAACGAGTCTGGGGTCATGTTTGTTTCCGATGTTTCGGTGGCAAGGCTTGATTATTTTCACATAATGAATACTTAAAGCATGTACTATAAAAATCAAAATGTTTTATTAGCTTCCAAGCATGAAAAGGAGCAAGTAATTGCTCCACTTTTTATGACTAAATTATCGTGTACCTTGCGGGTACACGAGTTTGATACCGATCAGTTTGGTACATTTACCGGAGAGATTTCGCGAGTGCTGAGCCCTTATAAAACTTGCCTATTAAAGGCTAAAACAGCAGCAAAACGCTATAACTATGCACTAGCTGTTGCCTCTGAGGGAAGTTTTGGGCCTCATCCTGCCTTTCCTTTTGTGCCCAGTGCGCATGAGCTGATGGTGTTTGTTGATAGAACGCGGGATTGGGTGATTGCAGAGCAATTAGTGAGCCAAAAAACAAATTACACGATGACAACCATTAAGAAAAATACAGATCTGGCTTCTTTTCTTAAACGAGTTCAATTTCCATCTCATGCGCTAATTGTACAATTTAAATCCAATAAGCATGTATTGGCGAAGGGGGTTAATGATTTAGAATCGTTGACTTATCACCTAGACATTGGCTTTAAAACCGAAGAAGCACTTCTTTTAGCAACCGATATGCGGGCTATGATGAATCCTACTCGAATGACTGTGATTGGTGAGTTAGCGGATAAATTAACGTTACGAATTGCTCGTCTTTGTGTTCAATGTGAGCGACCAGGATTTGGACTTAAAACCACTAAAGGCGCGTTACCTTGTGAGCTTTGTGGTGCGCCAACATCGTTTTATGAGAAAGAAGTTTGGGGATGTATTGGATGTGAATATCAAGAATATAAAGCTCGAAAAGATGGACGGCTAAAAGCCGACCCTACCTATTGTGATTATTGTAACCCTTAATAGAACTATTTTCACATCGCTCGGCCTAAAAGCATTTGAGCTGTTTTTAATAATCCACAAAATGAATTTGATAACAGTTAGTTACTGAAAGAGTTGGCTTAAAAATCTGAATTTATTTTGTATTGGAGATAAAATGAACCGAATAACAAGCAACATTAATTTAATTGTAAATGAGCTTCGAGATGGCAATGTTGTTGGATTACCAACAGAAACTGTCTATGGACTAGCCGCTGATGCAACTAACAATCTTGGTGTGGAAAAAATTTTTAAAATTAAAAATCGCCCCTTCAATCACCCACTTATCATGCATGTTTTATCAGATTGGGACTTGGCTCGGTGGGTAGAGCGAACTCCCGCATATGTTAAAAAACTTATCAAAATATTTTGGCCAGGTCCATTGACATTGGTTTTAAAGTCAAACGAAGTCGGTAGTATTAGTCCTTTAGCTACAGCTAACCAAACCACTATCGCGGTTCGTTCTCCTGCTCATCCTTTGGCGATAGATGTATTAAGTAGATTAAATAGACCCGTAGTAGCACCTTCAGCGAATCCTTTTGGAAAAATAAGCCCTACGGAAGCACAGCATGTTATGCAAGATTTCTCTGAGTACTCATTTCCAATTTTGGAAGGTGGAAATTGTAATATTGGTATAGAGTCAACGATTCTTTACTGCATAGAAGAAAATGAGTGTAGTATTTTAAGACATGGCAGCATTACTCAATCTGAAATACAAAATTATTGTAATGTCGTGGAGCCTGAAAAGATTAGCTCGATTAGAGTATCAGGTAATTTAAAATCTCATTATCAACCTCAAAAAAAACTATTTTATTTTTATCCCAAAGATGTGCCACTGATTAAGTCAATATTACATAATTTTGAAAAATACTATGTTCTCTGCTTTTCGTTATTATTTGGAAAAAAGAATATCAACTATCTTTTTTCTTCTGATCCTAAAAAAGCAGCTACGGATTTCTATGGTCAATTAAGAAAAGCTGATCAATCTGACAAAAATATAATTTTAATTGAACTACCACCAGAAACACCAGAATGGAGTGGCTTATCTGATAAAATCATAAAGGCTGGCATCAGCCTTAATCTCCAACCAAGGTAAAGATGCAGTTTTTCAGTGATATCCTTTTGACAGCTATAGCAATGATATTCAAAGAAATATGCGCGCAATTAGTCTACTATTTAATCAACTATATGCATATAAATATTTTTTATGCCAAATGTAAGCATTAGAGACATTGCGGTGTTGGCAAAGGCGGCATCAACTGCTTCACCTTGTGCGGGAGAAGCGCCAGGCAAAGGCGAGACATACAGTGAAGTAAGCCCTGAAGCGCGTGCAGATGCGGTGGCACGCCTGCAAACGAGCATTTTTACGTTAATGGATAATGCAGAACAAGTACATCTACAGCAAGTAGCAAACGACCCTGATAGCGACAATTACATAACTCGCTTGAGTACAAATGAATTTTTTTTCTATACCAAAGCGCCATTAATGCTAGAAGAATTTCAGCGATTACAAGAAGCCCTTTTGCAAAAAGCGGCAACTTTACCGAATGGCATTCATTTAGCGCTTGCATCTTTTGCTGTAGAAATACCAGACCAAGGTGTCATGAATGTGACGCCATTTATTGTGTGTGGTGACCCAGTTAAAGCCCAGTTTATAGTCAAAAATCATACGTCTGCCATAGATGTCACTTATCAAACTGACCTTGGTGTCACTAAAAAACATCTGGATAGAGATAATTTTTCACGTATTGAGCCACATATGACACTTTCGGGGAATCGTTATCCGCTGAGCCTTCATAATGTTGTGCCTTGTCAGACATCCGGAGGCGAGCTATTTTTAACGGCAGTTGATATATGCTTTGATCATATAAAAGATGTGACACGGATAAATCTTGACACAACCATAAAAGAGAAACCCGAAACATTGGCACAACCAATCTCACAAATTGTCTTATCGAATAGTGTAGCGCTCGCGGTCAATGACTGTATTGGTCATGTGATGCATACAGACCCGTATCTTTCTAAAGTAGTGCGTGATGAGGTTGAACAAGAAAGTGTAATGGAAATATCGCTTCCTTTTGGAAATGACAAGGTTATGATGTATACGCTAAGTCCTGTAACGCAGCAAGTGTTGCAAGAAGCGCTCTCAGATAATCGTGACAAAATAGATGAGCAGTTTTCTAAAACGAAAGAACACTATTCAGACCTGAATCATTCATCATTAGAGTCGCTTGAAAAATTACGTGCCATGGAAAGTAAAGCTATGACAATTCCTGGCGGTGACAGCTTATTACCAGAAATAAGACGCATAATCAGTGATACTGAAAAAATAAACGACACATATAAGCCACGTCTTTTAGAAGTAGAAAAGTTTGAGCAGCTTGTCGTGCGCTTAAATCAGTTGAAGTTCCCAAATGAAATCATGCAGACGCTTTACATCGATAAACAAATAGTAGCGTTTTGTAAGGCGGAAGATAAAAAAGACCTGTTAATTGGTATGGAGTCGTCGATTGAATGCCTTGAAGAAATTGATAGCGCGTTACAAAGCTATGCTGTGAACGATTGGGCTATTCCAGAAATTGTGCGGCCGCTCATGAATACAGTAAGGGAGCAATATTACGGCTTGACGCACGTAAGTGATAAAATCAATTTGACGGACGTGATTGATTTAATTAACGAAACGATTCAGTTGAGTAGCGAGCACGCGTGTAGCGATAAATGTCTTCTCATAGAAAGCGTTATACCTGGGGTGCAAGGAACAATATTTGCGCGTGCACTCAGAGAAAAATTTGAGGCAGCAACGTCACTGGATGAAAAAAAACAAGTGATGCAAGAGATAGACGGTTACATCCATAATTTACATAAAAATCAGCCACTCATAAACGACCTGCACGAAGCCATAGCTAATTATCGAAAAGACGCTGGTATGTCTACAGTAGGAATGGAAAGAAAAGCCAAGTTTATTGAGAATGTTTTGGCTAATATGACGTTAGATGATTACAGCAATTTACATCAATTAGATGATGAGCACCCACTGTTTGCAGCATTGGCATCAAGACGATATTTAGGAGGAGCCATTAGTCGTACTGATGAAGGTAAAATTGATCCTAAAAAAGCAGCGACGCTTTTTAAAGATTTTAAGCGAAAACAACAAGAATTTAAGCAAACAAATCAGCCGGATGATGCCACGACTGATGACAGTCAATCCGCAGATAATCAATCGAAGGGGTTATAATATGCGTGAAGCAATACAAACAGCCATTGATAATTGTGTCGAGACAAAGGTCCTAAATTTGCAAAATATGCAGATAACAGATGATGAAGTCGCAGATATTATTGAAGCTGCCAAACAGCGTCAACCTGAGCTCACCGTAATTAACTTGAAAAATAATCAGTTGGAAGATACAGGTGCCGTGGCTTTAAGCGAATCAATTCAAGATTGCCATAAACTCGCGCAAGTCAACGTAGAATATAATCAGCTAAGTCATGATGGTATTACTGCAATAGCGAGGCTTAAGTTAGTACACCGAGACCTACAATTGTTTTTCCATGGTAACCAAGTGATAGATGTCGGACAAATGGATGAGATTTATAGCAAGCTTCATAATGGGCCAAGGTAGTATGGTTGCATGGCTTGTCCTGGTGAGACCTCTTATGGGAGTATAGTGTTCAAGTTTATTGACTTGAAGTTGCTTAGTGAACACCCAACATGCCATTCAGCTTGAACACTGTAAGCCATTAATGAGTGATACCTTGCTTTATCATACTGCCATACAGTTACCAAATGCTGTCCAAACCTTTGCATCTTGCCTAGATTTAGCCACATGGCGAGACCACTTGCACCCATTTGCTGTCGCTTGTTTGAATGCTCAAACAAACGAGGCTGTGCTTGTACGTGACCACCTAGGTATGGAGCCGCTGTATTATTGTCATTACCTCGGGAAGCAACTGTTTGTTGCGCAAACCATCCCTGAGCTTTTAAAGCAACTACCAAGCACGCCACCACTGCTTGAATCTCAGATAGATATGTTATTTTCACATTATAAATATTATTCAGATGAAACGCTTTACCAAGGCATTTATCGTGTTGAACCGGGTCATCTGATGCACTTCAAAGCGGATGGTACGGTGTTAAAACGTCCTTATTGGAAGCTCGACGCTAATGGTGAATATCTGCAATACAAAGATAAGAGTGACTATTTTGAACACTTCTCAAGCCTCATGGATGAAGCCATTTTGCATGCCACGCAAAACCATACCAATTTGGCGGCCGAGTTTAGCGCAGGACTTGATTCGAGTGCCATCTATTGTGCTGCTGCTAAACACCGGCTGTCTCCTAAGCTTTACATGCATATATCACTCCCTGGGAGTCAAGCAAGTGAGCAATATGTTGCAGATTACGAAAATGCGTTTATCAAATATTTTAAACTCAATGATATTCAGCGTATTGGAGCGGATGGGTTCGATCCGATTGACATTTTTGACACCTATGCAGAATGGTTTGCAGGCCCCGCACCCTATTTATTTCCAATGTTTGTTAGTAATGTACACAGGGCTGTTGCTGAAGGAAAGCATCCTATTTTGTTGTCTGGTTTTGGGGGAGACCAATGTGTATCTGGGGTTATGCCACTTAACTTTGTGGTTCCTGAGTTGATACAGCAAAGACAGTATGGTGAAGCTTGGCAAGCACTCGGCACGGCAAACCCGCTCAAAAAAATCATACGGTATGCGCAGTACACACATCCTCAAATTTACAAGCGAGCCATTCAACTAAAACGCACAAGGAATCGCGTGACAAACATCGTGCGCAGTAAAGCACGGTATAGAAATCCAGAATTTCACCCTTACACTGTGATGTATTGCCGTAGTGCTCGCGAGGCCGAGTGTGAGCTCATACAAGGCGCTCACAGTCATGAAGTACGTATGCGTATTGAATATAGTGCCATTGTCAGTAAGAAATTCGGTTTCGAATATCGTTATCCGCTGCTGTATCCTAAATTACTTGAGTTCGTCGCGAGCCTACCTGCAGACATTAAACGTTATGACGGCAGTGGACGGTACTTGATTCGACAATACCTCGCAAAAGCAATTCCCGGGGATATCTTTAAAGCATATAAGAAAAAACAAGGCCTTGCGATTGTATCAAGCACCTTCGACCATTTTACGAAAAACTACCATGAAGGGACTTACCAAACGTTTTTCAAAGACTTACCTTACCCACATCTTGTGGCACATGAAGCAAAGCAGATTGAAGTCAGAAACGCCATTAAAGGGTATATGCTTAAAACAGTTGCTGCTTAGCATCTGTCTTAAGCTATAGTCAGAAGGCCCACGTCAATTTACTTAAAAGCAAGCTGACTATCTTTCAATTTCACCTTAATGGTTTCACCTGGTTTAAACGCACCTTTCAATAGTGCTTCAGCCAGTGGGTTTTCAAGCTGCTGTTGAATGGTGCGTTTGAGAGGCCTTGCACCATAAACTGGATCAAACCCTGCTTTGGCAAGGTGTGCCAAAGCATCATCATCCAGTGATAAGGTCAGGTCTTGTGTTTTAAGTCGCGCTTTTAAGTGGTCGATTTGAATTGAAGCAATATTTGCAATTTGCACTTCTGTGAGCGCATGAAAGACCACACTTTCATCAATACGATTAATAAACTCAGGCCTAAATTCTTGCCCCACAAGCTCCATGACAGATGCCTTAATTTTGTCATACTCAGCATTACCACTCATTTCCTGAATCAGGTGCGAGCCTAAGTTTGAGGTCATGACAATCACGGTATTTCTGAAGTCAACGGTGCGGCCTTGTCCATCTGTGAGCCTGCCGTCATCGAGTACCTGGAGTAAAATATTAAAGACATCTTTATGCGCTTTCTCTATTTCATCGAGTAAAATTACAGAATAAGGCCTACGACGAACCGCTTCTGTAATATAGCCTCCTTCTTCATAGCCAACATATCCGGGAGGTGCACCAATCAGGCGTGCCACGGAATGTTTTTCCATGAATTCAGACATATCAATACGCACCATGGCCTCAGGCGTGTCAAACATGAAGGTTGCAAGTGCTTTACAAAGTTCAGTTTTACCAACACCCGTTGGTCCAAGAAATAAAAACGAACCAATAGGGCGGTTAGGATCAGAAAGGCCAGAGCGTGAGCGTCGAATGGCATTCGATACAGCATCTACTGCCTCATTTTGTCCAATCACTTGTTCGTGTAGTACATGCTCCATTTGTAGGAGTTTTTCTTTTTCGCCCTCAAGCATTTTAGCAACAGGAATACCGGTCCATTTAGAAACAACCTCTGCAATTTCTTCATCCGTCACTTTGTTACGCACGAGCTTTGTTTCTTGTTGCTCAGTTTGTGTTGCATCAGCCAACGCTTTTTCAAGTTCTGGAATACGGCCATACTGAAGCTCTGACATACGGGTTAGGTCACCTGCACGTTTGGCTGACTCCATTTCAAGCCTTGCTTGTTCTAACTGCTCTTTAATTTGTGTTGTACCTTGTAAGCTTGCCTTTTCAGCTTTCCAAATGTCTTCGAGGTCTGCATATTCTTTCTCGAGCCCATCAATGGTTGTTTCAAGATCTGCTAAGCGTTTTTTAGAGGCATCGTCTGATTCTTTTTTGAGTGCTTCGCGCTCAATTTTAAGTTGAATCAGGCGTCTGTCGAGCTTGTCCATGGTTTCTGGCTTAGAATCAATTTCCATACGAATCTGGCTGCCTGCCTCATCAATTAAATCAATTGCTTTGTCGGGCAGTTGGCGGTCTGTAATGTAGCGGTGCGAAAGCGTTGCAGCCGCAACAATGGCAGGGTCTGTAATTTCAACCCCGTGATGCACTTCATAGCGTTCTTTTAAACCACGCAAAATGGCAATGGTGTCTTCAACACTTGGTTCATTTACCAGCACTTTTTGAAAGCGCCTTTCAAGCGCTGCATCTTTTTCAACATTTTCTCGGTATTCGTTAAGGGTCGTTGCACCAATACAGTGTAACTCGCCACGAGCAAGGGCAGGCTTTAGCATGTTACCTGCATCCATTGAGCCTTCCGCCTTACCTGCGCCAACCATAGTATGAATTTCATCAATGAATAAAATGACCTGTCCTTCTTGTTTTTCTAAGTCTTTTAACACGCCTTTTAAACGCTCTTCGAATTCACCACGAAATTTAGCACCAGCAATGAGTGCGCCCATATCGAGTGAGAGTAAGCGCTTATTTTTTAAGCCTTCAGGTACTTCACCATTGATAATACGTTGTGCAAGCCCTTCAACAATGGCTGTTTTTCCAACGCCAGGTTCTCCAATGAGTACAGGATTATTTTTAGTGCGGCGTTGCAGTACTTGAATGGTGCGACGAATTTCATCGTCACGTCCAATGACTGGGTCAAGTTTGCCTTGTTCTGCGCGCTCAGTTAAGTCGAGTGTATATTTTTCAAGTGCTTGGCGTTGCTCTTCGGCATTAGGGTCGTCTACGGCCTCACCGCCTCGCATTTCTTCAATGGCTTTTTCAATGGCTTTTAAGTTTGCACCAGCATCTACCAGCAACTGCCCAAGGCCTTTATCTGCTTTTTCCATGGCAGCGAGTAGGAATAATTCGCTTGAAATATAATTATCTTTTCTTTTTTGAGCGATTTGATCGGTAATATTGAGGAGTTGGGAGAGACCATTAGAGACATGAATATCGCCTGGTACACCTGATACTTTTGGGAGTTTATCAAGCGCTGCATCGACTAAGGTGCGTAGTTTAGGTAAGTTAACCCCAGCCTTGGTTAAGAGAGGCCTACAACTACCACCTTGCTGGTCAAGAAAGGCCTTCATTAGGTGTTCAGGTTCAATAAAGTTATTTTCTCGACCCAGTGCGAGCGATTGTGCGTCAGCAATGGCCATTTGAAATTTTGAAGTGAGTTTATCCATCCGCATTTTGAACACCTCTATTTTTTATTGTTGTAGATGATATGAATTTTATCCTCTCTCACGTAGAATGTGGGCCTGTTTTCTAAAAAATCAAGTGTGATTCCAATGAGTAATTCACAAGAAGTATTAAATCAATTAATTCTAGACCATTTACTTGAGCGTAAGCGAAAGCGTGTTTGGCGTTGGGTGTTACGTGTTGTTTTTATGTTGATTATGCTTTGGATTTTTTATGGCGCTTTTATGTCACATCGCGCAGATATTGCAGCACGTGTCGGTGCACATGTAGGGCTGATTGATGTGAAGGGCACCATTACCGATAAACAAGCAGCCAGTGCTGAAAACTTTTTAGAAAGTCTTGAGCATGCTTATGCCAATAAGGGTATGAAAGCGCTAGTTTTTCGAATTGATAGCCCTGGCGGGAGTCCTGTTCAAGCTGATTATATGTTTAATGCGGTCATGCACTATAAAAAGAAATACCCAGAGATTAAAACCTATGCAGTATGCGTTGACTTATGTGCATCCGCTGCTTACTACGTTGCGGCTGCAGCCGATGAAATTTATGCGGCTCCCTCAAGTATGGTGGGTTCCATCGGTGTTGTTTATAACGGTTTTGGTTTTGTTGATACACTGCAAAAATTAGGCGTAACACGTAGGCTGCAAACAGCTGGTGCGCATAAAGGATTTTTAGATCAGTTTTCTCCTGAAAAACCAGAAGATGTAGCTTACTTACAGCGCATGTTAGATTTGGTGCACCAACAGTTTATCGATAAAGTAAAAGAGGGACGTGGTGCACGTTTGAAGGTGGATGATGAAACGTTTTCTGGCTTGTTTTGGACGGGTGTTCAGGCGCGTGAACGTGGTTTGATTGATGGGTTTGGTAGCAGTGAGTCGGTTGCGCGTGATGTGATTAAAGTAGAAAAATTTGTCGACTACACCACAAAAGAAAATGTCATGGAATTACTGGCCAAAAATTTAGGAACGGAAGTTGCAAACCACCTTCCTGCAGCCTTTGGTTTGAATCCTGGCATTCAATAAGCATTCATCGCTGAGCCGAATAAATCATTTATTCAGCTCAGCATGTGAGTCCATTAAATCGCTTTAAGGGCTGCGTGCATTTCATCAAATACTTTAGGGGTGCCGGCAATGACGCTGCCTTGTTTTACAAACTTTTGCCCACCTTTTGGGTCGCTTACAAAGCCACCGGCTTCTTGAATGAGTAAACAGCCTGCAGCAACATCCCAAGGACGCAGCCCAAACTCAAAAAAGCCATCTAACCGTCCACAAGCGACGTAGGCTAACTCAAGCGCTGCGGCCCCAATACGACGAATAACCGTGCATTGCTCGAGCAGTGGTTGAATGTCTAAATTAAACGCGTGCGCACGGGTTGGACTTTGAATAGACGGGCCACAGCCAAGCATTGCGGTTTGAAGTGTTGTTTTTTTAGAAACGCGAATGCGTCTGTCATTTAAACGTGCACCACGACCACGGCTTGCTGAAAAACACTCATGGCGTAATGGATCGTATATCACCGCATGTTCGAGTCTACCTTGGTAAAGCATTGCAATTGACACACAATAGGCAGGAAAGCCATGTAGATAGTTACTGGTACCATCTAGTGGATCAATCAGCCAGACACAATCTGCATCAGGTTGTTGAACCCCACTTTCTTCAGCAATAATACCGTGATTTGGATATGCTTTTTGGATGGTATGAATAATTGACTGCTCAGCTTTAATGTCTACTTCAGAAAAGTAATCATTTTTTCCCTTTTGTGTTACTTTAAGGCTTTCGAGTTGTTCGGCATGGCGAAGGATGATATCGCCGGCCTTTCTTGCCGCATTAACGGCGATATTAAGTAAAGGTTCCATGCGTGTATCCGGTAGGAAAAGAAGCCGGGTATTCTACCATAAATTTTATAGAAATAAGCGGGTTTAAGTGAGTAAAAGATGAAATTAAATGCAATTCGTGTGATTTTGGTTGAAACATCACACCCAGGAAACATAGGTGCTACGGCGCGGGCAATGAAAACAATGGGATTATCTCGTCTTTATTTAGTAGCGCCTAAAGTGTTTCCAGATCAAAAAGCCATTGAAATGGCCTCTGGTGCACAAGATGTACTAGACAGTGCTATTTGTGTCGATACCCTCGATGAAGCGCTAGCAGGCACACAACTCGCATTGATGACCAGTGCTCGTCCGCGTGATATTGCATTACCTGGTTTAACGCCTGAGGCAGCGGCGAGAACCATGTTTGAGATGTCAGATGATACAGAGGTCGCGCTTGTGTTTGGGCGTGAGCGTACAGGGCTTACCAACGAAGAGTTATTACGGGGGCACTATCATGTTGAAATTCCAACAAACCCTGCATATAGCTCATTGAATTTGTCGCAAGCCGTGCAGATTATTGCCTATGAAGTTATAAAGCATGCGGCGTCACAGCTGCCTGTGCTACAAGATAAAGAAGCTGTTCTCGCAGAGCATGCGCAAGTTGAGCAATATTACGCGCATCTTGAAAAGGTATTAGAAGCGATTGATTTTTTAAAGCCGTCTAATCCAAAACAAATCATGTTGCGCTTAAGGCGGTTATTTAATCGCGCGAAGCTTGAAATGGTTGAAGTGAATATCCTGCGTGGTATTCTAACACAAATCACACGGACTATAGGTGCAAAGTGACAACACGACCGTTTTATTTTGATTATATGGCAACCACGCCAGTTGATGAACGGGTTATTGAGGCAATGTTGCCTTATTTGGGTTTTTCTGGAGATTTTGGAAATCCTGCATCTAAAACACATGTGTATGGAGAAACAGCAGCACGCGCCGTCCAAGCAGCACGTATACAAATTGCTGAAACAATCGGTGCATCTCCTGAGGCTGTCATTTTTACGTCGGGTGCGACAGAGTCTGATAATTTAGCCATTATTGGGGCGGCACAGTTTTATCAACGCAAGGGGCGTCATGTGGTTACCATGGCAACTGAGCATAAGGCTGTGCTAGATAGCTTTGGACACTTGGAAAGCCTTGGGTTTGAAGTGACTTATCTCAATCCAAAACCTGATGGGCTACTAGATTTGAATGTACTGGAAGCAGCTATTAGACCCGATACGATTTTGGTTTCTGTGATGCAGGTTAACAATGAAATTGGTGTTATCCAAGATATTGCAGCCATTGGTGCATCTCTTAAAGATAGAGGCATTATTTTTCATGTAGATGCAGCCCAAAGTGTCGGACGACTGCAGCTAAATTTAGCGGAGTTGCCGGTCGACTTAATGTCTTTTTCAGCCCATAAAGTATATGGGCCTAAAGGGGTTGGCGCTTTGTATGTGCGTCAGAAACCACGTATCCGTTTAATGCCACAAACCTTTGGGGGCGGGCATGAAGGTGGACTTCGCTCAGGTACATTACCCACGCATCAAATTGTAGGGATGGGAAAGGCTTTTGTGCTTGGGGAGAGTCTTCGGGCATCAGAAGAAGCGCGACTTTTGAGTTTAAGAAATCATTTTTTAGAGGGTATTCAAGCCTTACCAAATACGAGCATTAACGGCAGTTTAGAGGCACGCATTGCGGGTAATTTGAATATTTGCTTTAAAGGTGTTGAAAACAGTGAGTTGTTGGCGCGTTTTCATGAGCTTGCTATTTCGACCACCTCTGCATGTGGTTCTTCTCGTGATGCAGGCTCACATGTTTTAAGTGCTTTGGGTTTGAGTCGTGCAGACGCCCAAAGCTCGCTTCGAATTTCAATGGGGCGTTTTACAACAGCCGCAGATATTGAATGCGCACTTCAAGTGATTGAAAATGTGTTTTGCATTTGATTTAAATAAGAGCACTTCGGTATGATTTCATATTTTATTACGCAAAAGCCGAATGCAGGCCTTGAACTATTGGTGAGGCCCTCTGTATTCAAAATCAGAAGTTCATTGTAAGCGTGCTATGGCCTCATATTCCAATAATCAACGTGCCATGCATTGTCTGTATAATAAAAAGCAGATAGAGCACCTGTTTTGAGTTTAATGCTGTGGTTTTTACAAAAGTGCTCAAAATCTCCTGTTAAATAAGGTGCAAAGCGTGCAATACCATTGCTTGTTACCACAAAAACAGTTTGATTTTCATGCTCTTTTTGAACCATGTCGCCAAACTTCATCCAGTCTTGAATAATGGCGCCTGGGTTAACTTTCCAGCCTGGAGGAACCACGCCCTCAAGGTTCCAGGCGTCAATTGCAGCCTGGCCAATGCGCGCAATCACTTCTGGCTCAGTTTTATTTTCATCTGGGCCATAGTCAATTTCATTAAAGCAAGACAGTGATGTAATCGGCATATGCTTTACGGCATATGCAGCTGTTTGCTGGGTGCGCTTTAGTTCTGAGCTATAAACAACATCGGGCATGATATGTTTTGCTTCAAAATATTGGCCAATTGCTTTGGCTTGGTCAACGCCGGACTGAACAAGTGGGATATCCGTATGCGCACCGACGCGTGTTGGCGTATCGGTTGGTCCAAAGGTATTACCGTGTCGTGCAATAATGAGTCGGGTCATGCGGTTTCTCCTGCTTTATTTGCGAGTAGCTCGCCATGAGAGGCAATCAGCGCTTCGGCGCGCTCAATGTCTTCTGGGCTATCCACACCCGAGAGAGTAGGGCGGTCTGAGCTGACGCTTACACAGCGAATGCGGTGTCCTGCTTCAAGCACGCGGAGTTGCTCTAAGCCTTCAAGCTGTTCGTAATGGCTGGGTGGCCAGGTCACATACTGTTCGAGCAGTGTGCGCGAGTAAGCATAGAGCCCGATATGACGAAAAACAGGGGAAAGCTGTGACTGTTTACGCAATGATGCTTCTTTTCGAATGGCGGGAATAATTTGTTTTGAAAACCAAAGTGCATTGTTATTTTTATCTAAAATGGCACAGGTGCCGCTAAAGGGCGTGGTTTTTTTATTGTGGCGTAATGTATCTAAATCATCCCAACTGAGCTGTGTCACAGGGGTGAGCATAGATACATCAGGGTTGGCTGCAATTTCATCCAATAAGGCTTTGATAAAAGCCGGAGGCATTAAAGGTACATCGCCCTGTAAGTTTACAATAAAGTCGGGTGTTGCTTGTAAAGCTTTAATAGCGGCAAGGGCGCGGTCTGTACCTGTTTCACATTCAATAGGGGTCATCACAGATGCAACATTGAGCGCATCACAGTGCTTTAAGATGCGTTCATCATCTGTTGCAACGACAAGGTCTGTGTGCGCTCTTTCATGAATAGCGGCTTGTGCAATATCAACCACACGACTTAACATGGTTTGACCTGCTATAAGCGCGAGCGGTTTGCCTGGCAGACGAGTAGAGTTAAAGCGTGCTGGAATAACAATGAGTGTTTTCATATCGTGGTCATCTCTCGGTATGTAGCTTGTTCGTGCTGAAGCAGCCACTGTTTACGTTCAGGACCCGCTGCGTAGCCACCAAGCGTTTTATCGGTCCGAATGACGCGGTGGCAAGGCACAAGAATTGCGAATTGATTGCGTGCATTCGCATTAGCAACGGCACGAGTAGCTTGAGGTTTTTTGAGCATTTGAGCTTGTTTTGCATAACTGCGTGTTTCACCATAGGGAATGGTGCTTAAGGTACGCCATACATTTTGCTGAAAGGGAGTGCCTCGGAGCTGAATGGCGGTGTGGAATTTTTTTAGCTGGCCTTTAAAGTATGCGCGTAGCTCTTCTTGAATGGATGCGAGTGGTGCAGTGCTTTCATTCAGAAGTGTGGTTGTATGGGTATCAGTTAGCAGTTGCTGTATATTTTTATCAAGATTTTTCCGCGCAACAAACTCCAAGAGATACAAAGCGTTGTCATCTGAGATGGCAAGCATATCTCCGAGAGGTGTTTGTATTATAGCCTTTTTTAACATTCGCGTATTCTAATGATTTTGCACAGCGCTTGGCAAGTTGCAGTGGGTTTGCTATGTTATTTTTTAAGGGCCTAATAAAGAATGGATGCATCATGAAACAAGATGATAAGATGTTTCTTCTCGGATTGTTGTCGCTACTGTGTAGTCTTTTTTTGTTTCCATTTGCAGCGTATTTATTCCCTGCTGTTTGGTTGGGGTGGGAATATCAGCTTCCAGGCTTTGTTGTGGACACATCTATTTGGATTCAGACGGTGTTTGATACCAATTATACTGTGGCGTTTCGTTGGTTTTTTAGGATGATTTTTGTACTTGCGATTGGATTTGGTGTGGCGGCATATCTGATTGCGCATCACATTAGTCAAATGCAGGCAGCAGAAGAAAAGAACAAAGAAATGATGGAAGAAGAGGTGCGGCCCAAGTTATCCACGAAAGCCAAGCAAACCAGTAAGGAGTCGTTTCGGTTTTTCTTAAAAATGGTGGTGATTATAAGCCTTGTTTTTATTGTTGCGAGTATGATTCAATGGGCGATTTCTCTTCCAACGGCGGCTAGCTAGGAGATGTGCATGGGATTCTTAAAACGATTAAAAATCAAGAGGCTGATTAAAAAGGTCACAGTGCTTAAGCAAGCGCGTGAACATAATCAGCCAACCGATGAGGCTATTCGCACAGAAAAAGCAATTTATCATCAAATCGCAGGGATTTATGCAAAACTGCATGGTAAAAAGAAGTGGCCCTTTGCACGTGAGCGCATGCTTGCTTGTTATCGTGCGTCTTCCATGCTGCATGATGCCAAAGCGCAATACTTGTTAGGAAAGGCATTACTCGATGAAGCAAAAATGCGAGAAGAGCTAGAAAACACGCAAGTATTTGCATCGCAGAGTAATGAACGCAGTATGACGCAATTGTATGAAGAAGCGCATGCTTACTTGAGTGCGGCAGAAGGGCTGCAGCATGTTGAAGCAAGGCGCCTACATGGTTTATGTTATATTAATGCATGGGGCGTGCCTGAAGATAAAGAGCATGGATTTAAGCTTGTGGTAGAAAGTATCGAGATTGAGCAAAGCTGGGATAAAGTACCACAAATTTTTGCTTCAATTGGTTTAAATAAGCCTGAGTTTTTCTCTGCACTCACTAAAATGAGAAACGGCAAATAGTAAGTACGTAAATTAGCAAGTTGTTATCTATCCTAAAATCTAGTCTTAGGAAACGGAGCAGCTTGTTATGCCCCCATTACATCCAAAAATTAACCCCGAACATGTACATGCGGATGGTTTTTTGCTGGCTAGAGAGGCGCGCACACTCGTAGCGCACATACAAGCTGATGTTAAAGCGTTCAAAGCAAGCATTGCGTCTCATCTGGCACAACGTGCTGACAGTGAGCTAAAACTAAATGAATTAAGTGCTGCAGGTTGATTTAATTTATAATATGTAGTGTATCAGTGTTTTTCCAAAAAATAAGATTAGGAATCCACCCAAACATAGAAAAGGCCCGAATGGAATGGGGGTCTCTTTGGATTGTTTGGTGGCTTTTAAATAAATAATCCCAGCAGTGGCACCTAAAACCGATGCGATGAGTAATAGTGATGGGAGTAGCATCCAACCAAACCAAGCCCCAAATGCTGCGAGTAGCTTAAAGTCACCATGCCCCATGCCTATTTTTTTGGTGCAAAAGTAAAAAATTTTCATGATAAGCCAAAGCGTTAAATAGCCTGCAATAGCACCAATCACTGCATCAGGCAGTGGTGTAAAAAGGGCGTTGATATTGGCGAGCAAACCAAGCCACAGCAAGCCTAAAGTTAAGCTATCGGGTAAGAGCTGGTGTTGTAAGTCAATCACACATAAGCAAATGAGTATCCAAATAAAACCTAATGCAAATAGAAGTGTTAGATTAAAGCCAAAATAGGGGCCTGCTGTGAGTGACAGAATAAGACAGATGCTTTCAACAAGTGGATATTGCCAGCTAATAGAAGACTTACAATAGGCGCAACGCCCTTTCAATATTAAAAAACTGATAATAGGAATGTTGTGCCAGAAGGGAATAATACGCTCGCACGTGCGGCAGGTTGAACGTGGCAAAAATAAGTTAAACGGTGTTTTTTGAGGGGTTTTTTTGAGGTTTAAAAGGGTCTCGCACTCGGTGCGCCACGTAGCTTTTAGCATGCGGGGCAAGCGATAAATGACGACATTTAAGAAACTACCAACGAGTAAGGCAGTGATGCCAAGCGCTACGAATAAGAGTTGCTCGGTTGTCATGAAATAATGGCTCCAAGTTGGAAGATGGGTAGGTAGAGTGCAACAATCAAACCGCCTATCCAAAGCCCTAATACTGCCATGAGAAAGGGCTCAAATAAACTGCTGATGACATCAAGCTGGTGTTTTAGGGTTTCGTCTTGCTGTTCGGCGAAGTGTGTGAGCATTGCTGTGAGTTGGCCAGATGCCTCACCCATACCAATAATTTGAGTCATCATGCTTGGAAATAAGGCCGTGTTTTCAAAAGCCGCTTGCAGTGGGTGTCCCTCACGTAAAGCATTTTGAATGGTTAAGAGTGCTTGTGTATAGCAAGCGTTATTTGTGATGTGGGTTGTGCGAGCAACGGCATCAGTCAGCGGCATACCGGCTTTAAGCAGGATGGATAATGTTTGTGTGAGACGGGTTACAATGATGTCACGCAATATGGAACCTGTGAAAGGGAGCTTCAGGAAATAGGTATCAAGGGTGAGTGTAACGCGTGGCGTGTGGGTGTAGAGGTAACGTAGGCAATACGCACCAAGGAGTGTCACAGTCAGGCAAATAAGACCATATGTTTTAATGAATAACGCGCTTTGAATAAGACACAGTGTTGCAGCAGGCAGGTGCGCGTTGAAGCTTTCAAACAGTTGTTGAAACTGTGGCACAACAAATAACAGCAAGCCAAGCGTAACCGTGCAGGCAATGCCTATAATAGCGGTTGGATACGCAAGGCTCTTTTTAATTTTTTGCCGAAGTGCGTCACGTGCTTCTCTGTAATTTGAGAGTTGTCTGAGTAAGGTCTTTAAGGTGCCTGATAACTCACCTGCTTGAACCATATGGCAAAATAGCGCACTAAAATATTTTGGATGTTTTTTAAGTGCATCAGCAAGAGAAAGCCCACTTTGAATGTCGGTTTGAATGGTGCAAAGCAGCGCTTCAATGCGTGGATTGGTTTCTCCACATTTTAAGAGTTCAAGCGCTTGTAATAATGGAATGTTTGCTTGCAGGAGTCTTGCAAGGCCAAGTGTCAGTTGTGTGATGTGTATGGGTTTAATGCGATAGCGTTTAAACGGGTTTAGAAAAAAGTGTGTTGATTTGATTTTTTGGGCTTGAACGCCACGCCTGTGCAATATGATTTTTGCAAGGGTCATGTTCTTTGCTTTGATGTGGCCGCGAACCGTCTGACCCAGCCGGTTCACGCCAACAAAGCGGTACTGCTGATAACCATCCATGGTATGTGAAACATCCGTGTTATAAAGCGTTTTGCTTAATTAAATATTTCTTTGTTTTTCACCTGTGTATAGCTGACGAGGCCGTCCAATCCGTGATTGGCCTGCGGTCATCTCTAACCAGTGAGACATCCAGCCAACCGTACGTGCAAGTGCAAAAATAACGGTAAACATATTGGTTGGAATACCAATAGCACTCAAGGTTAAGCCTGAATAAAAGTCGACATTTGGATAGAGTTTTTTCTCAACAAAATATTCATCTTCAAGTGCAATGCGCTCAAGTTCCATAGCAAGCTTAAAGAGCGGTTCATCGTGTGCGCCAACGGCTTTTAACACTTTATGGCAGGTATCACGCATGACTTTTGCACGAGGGTCGTAGCTTTTGTAAACGCGGTGCCCAAAGCCCATAAGCCGGAATGGGTCGTTTTTATCTTTAGCGCGTTTAATGTATTCGTTGATGTGGCTGACATCGCCAATTTTTCGCAGCATATTTAAGCATGCTTCATTGGCACCGCCATGTGCAGGCCCCCACAATGCGCCAATGCCTGCAGAAATACACGCGTAAGGATTAGCACCGGTTGAGCCAGCAAGACGTACAGTTGACGTGGATGCATTTTGTTCGTGGTCAGCATGCAGTGTAAAGATGGCATCCATCGCATCGACCAAAACAGGATCGGGTGCTTTGTCTTCAGAAGGAACCCCAAACATCATATGCAAAAAGTTTTCTGCATAAGACATGTGGTTTTGCGGGTACATGTAAGGCTGACCAATTGAATATTTATAACTCATCGCCGCAAGTGTTGGCATTTTTGCGATGAGTCGAATGGCTGATGTGTAACGGTCTGCCGCGTCTGCAAGATTGGTAGAGTCATGATAAAAAGCAGACAATGCGCCGACAATTCCCACCATAATTGCCATGGGGTGTGCATCACGTCTGAACCCATTTAAAAACTGGTACATTTGTTGGTGTACCATGGTGTGATTGTTGATGAGCTTTTTAAAATCATCCCCTTCTTTTTTGGTGGGGAGCTCACCATTGAGCAGTAAGTAGCAGACTTCTAAAAAATCTTTTTTCTTGGCGAGTTGCTCGATAGGATAGCCGCGATAGAGTAAAACGCCATTTGCGCCATCAATATAAGTAATTTTAGACTCGCAAGACGCGGTTGACACAAATCCTGGATCAAATGTGAATTTTCCCAGAGCACGACTTAAGGGGTTAATGTCAATGACGTCATTACCCAACGTTGGGGTATAAATGGGTAATTCGACGGGCTCATGGCCTTCGACAATAAGTTGTGCTTTTTTTTGTGTCATGGATGCTCCTAGAGTATGCCTTGTTTGACTTTTTGTAGATTGGAAATGGCTTCGCGCACTATATAAAAATGCGGCATAACAGTCAATGGACGGATGTGTTGACGCTTAGGCTTTGGGATGCTGGAAGGTGAGAGAATTACATGAGAGCAGGGCGCATAGGCTCTGCTCTCATGTGATGTGTTAGGGGCGGTTGAAAGGAGTATTTTCAGGTTGATAATTAAAATGATCTAAAATGTTTTCAAGTTGTCTTGCCATTTGATTACCTACAATACCTAAGTCTAGACTTCCACCGTATCCAGTGATTGTTCCATCGGGGTGTACATCAATAAACCGAGGTTCATTTCTACAGTTTGTGCCGTTTACTCGGTAGCCACCGTCACTTAAAGGCGCTATACCAGTGACATAATTGTCGCCACCGGTATCTTCAAGTACAAACCTTGCTTCGCTTTGGTTTTGCAGCGCAGCACACAAGGTGAGGTATGCTTCTGATGATTTAAAGGCTTGTTTGACTTCGCTTTTTTTTGTGTTATCTGCTGTTGCCAGGTAGCCACCCATTTGGCGATAAACCACAATGACCGCCTCAATTGTTGATGTTATATCATCTGTTGCAGGATGGTCGATGAGGCCATCTTCAGCCAGACACTGTATTAACTCCCCAGCGTAAAAAGAGTATTGAGAAGCATGGCGTGCTCCAGCTAGTTCGCTTTTGTCTGCGGCATACATTTTAATATGTTCGTAGATAGATTTCATTTTTTGTAATTCCATGGTTATTAAGGCTAAGAAGGCAAATAATAAACCAAATGAAATTTTATTTCAACGGGGTGGGCTTATATAGTCCAGAGTGATTTTTTAGGCGTAACTTGGCGCGTAGCAGCTAAAGTTATGTCTGTGCTTGTGCGCGCGGCGTAAGCTTAAAAAAGTAGTTTGTATATGCGTGGCTTTTTTGAGTACGACTGTTTCTTCGAGTGGATTATAGATATCTAATATGTCCGGCAGAGGTAGATGTGCTACTTCACGTGTATCTGCAAGTCTTGCTTTTGCCGGCGGCGTGAGCCCAAAGTAGACATGTAATTTTTGACTTAAATAAGCCACGGCATTTTGTTTTGCTTCAATACTGTGACCTGCAATATGCGGTGTGCAAAGTGTTGCGTATGCGACAATGTCTGGATTGATATCGGGTTCGTTTTGATACACATCCGTACAATAAATAAGAGGTTTTTCCTGATTGAGTAGTGCTGTTTCGTTGACGATACCACCGCGCGCTGCATTAATAATAACGGTATTAGGAGAAAGCGCGTCAAAAAAGGCTGTATCTAAAAGGTTTTGAGTCGGATATGGCGCATTATTATGTAAGTTTGCATGAATGCAAAGGAGCTGACAGTTTTTCAGTGCTTCAAATGAGCACGTGTTAAGGTGAGGTTTGAATGGGTCGTAAACGAGCACGTCAAAACCTAACGCTTTAAGCCGCTTAATCACTCGCGTGCCCACTTCTCCCGCGCCAATAACGCCAGCCCGCATCTCTCTAATGAGTTGATGCTTTTTAAGATAAGCAAGCGTTGCCAGTACGTAATCAGCAACGGCTTCTGCATTACAGCCTTTTGCATCAAAATAAGGAATGTTTTGTGTGGTTAAATAATCGGTGTTTAAGTGATCGATACCACTGCTTGCAGTTGCTACACATGAAATGTGTGTATTATCCAATAATTGGGGCGTGATGCTTAAGGTAGAGCGACATACTAATACATCATGCGAAGGCAACGCGTCTTCTAACATCGTATTGCTATCATAGCATGTGAGCTTAAAAGGGGATGGGAATAGGTGTGTAAGGTCTGGTAGCGATGCATCTGCTAAAATTTTCACTGCAACGTAGTATTTGTGTTATTAGGTGTACAAGGAGTATACTCACTCGTCCGGTGTATCTGCAAGTTTAATGCGTCTTATGAAACCTCAACCTCTTATTGCCATTACGCGTCGGCAAGCACTCATTTTTGCTGTTTTTTTGGTGCTGTATGAATTTTTGACGTATATCTCGAACGACATGATAATGCCTGGCATGCTGCAGGTCGTGAAATCATTCAATGCCTCAGAGTCAGCTGTTGCACGTTCGCTGATGCTCTATATTTTAGGAGGCTCAACCCTTCAAGTGATTTTAGGCCCTTTGTCTGATCACTATGGGCGGCGTCCAGTAATGATTGTAGGGGGCTGGGTATTTCTTATTTTTACCATACTAATTGCGTGTTCTACGTCGATTCACCAATTTTTAGCGTGGCGATTTTTTCAAGGGATGGGTCTTTGTTTTATTACGGTTGTTGGGTACGCAACGCTTCAAGAAATTTTTGAAGAAATGGAAGTTGTGCGTTTAATGGCTATTATGGCAAATGTTTCTATTTTAGCACCGTTATTAGGCCCGTTACTGGGTGCTTTATTTGTGATGCACTGGGAATGGCGCCTTATTTTTGTGGTGATTGCAGGGGTTGCTTTGTTCACACTATGGGGGCTTTGGCGTTTTATGCCTGAGTCTGTTGGAGAAACCAAGCGTGATGGAGAGGTGATTCCTCGGGCTGAACTGTCGTTTAAAAAAGTGGGCGCGCGTTATATCGAGCTCTTTAAAAATCCTAAATTTATGATGGCATCTGTTGGCGCAGGCTTACTTGGCTTGCCTTGTGTGGCATGGATTGGTTTAGCACCAGTGGTTATTGTGTCTGCGTCTGGCGATTCATTACTTGAATACGGTGTTTGGCAAATACCCGTGTTTTTGGCAGCCATTTTAGGGAATGTTACGCTGCATCGTTTAACGCATCGTTTTGAGTTAAAACAATTGATGTTAATTGGGGCAACGACCGTTGCAACAGGGCTCTTTTTAATGCCAATGCTTGTTTTTATACTCGGTAAAAATTTTGTGTGGTTAATGCCAGGGCTTGTGGTTTACTTTTTTGGAATGGGGCTAACGGGTGCGCCATTGGCACGTTTTACACTATATTCAACCAAGGTCACAAAAGGCACAGCCTCTGCTTTAATGGGACTTGTTTTGATGAGCTTGCAGGCACTTGGGATTGAAGTCATTAATGACTTGTATACATCGCATAATAATGCTGTGTTTGCGCTATATTGTGCAGGTGTTGGGATTGTTTTTATGGTGATGATGGGCGGTATTTCTCTGTGGGTGAAAAAAGAGAAAAAAAACCGCCCCGCGTGACGTGGTGTTGATTATTTGGAGCAACACTTAGCAAAAACGTTATAGAGCCAAGCAATGAGTGCGCCACCAACCAGCGCATCGATAAAGCCAAACAAACCACCGATTAAGCTGCCGACAATAGATGGTTCATACCCGACGTAGATAACGCCCATAGCGCCTACAAATTCGGTGCCGTAGGAGTAGTGTTGGGCCAATAGTCCCATAATAAAAACTGAAACACCCCAAATAACGCCTAGAGACAACCCGAAAGCCAGTGGGCTTAACCTGCAATTGGTCATGACATGCTCCCTGTGATGTTTTAGACTTTTCCCGGAAAACAAGCTCGGGCTTTTTTTACTTTAGCCAATAAGAACCAAGTTGTCTATGTTTTTAAATGATTGATAGGGAGTAGAACATGTTGGTTGCAGGGGTGGATGAAGTGGGGCGTGGGCCCTTGGCAGGTGCTGTGATTGCTGCAGCTGTTATTTTAGATAAGCCCATTGAAGGCTTAAACGACTCTAAAAAACTGAGTGCTAAACGGCGGTTGGTGTTATCTGAAGTTATTCGGGCTACAGCGAAGAGTTATGCATTCGGTCGCGTGGATGCCGAAGAAATTGATGTTATCAATATTCATGCAGCAAGCTTACTTGCAATGCAACGAGCAGTAGCCGGGCTTTCAGTGACACCCACACGTATATTGGTAGATGGCATTCATTGCCCAGACGTTCAAATGCCATGCGAAGCCATTATTGGCGGGGATGCAACGGTTGCTGCCATTAGTGCAGCGTCTATTCTTGCGAAGGTGGTGCGAGATGAAGAGATGATAGCGCTAGATAAGCAGTATCCCGGATATGGGTTTGCACAGCACAAGGGATATCCAACCAAGCAACACAAAGAGGCATTGAAGCAGCTTGGACCTTCTCCATTGCATAGGCGTAGTTTTGCGCCAGTGCGTTTGGTATTAGAGGGTTTTGAATAAGATTTTATGTGAACTAATCGACATTAAAATACCAAAACCTGCCAAGAAAGTAACCATGGCCGTACCACCGTAGCTGACCAAGGGCAGAGGAACGCCTACTACCGGTAATATTCCCATGACCATACCAATGTTTACAAAGGCGGACAGAAAAAAGCTCATGCTAAGCCCAATGGCAAGCAGGCGCGTGTAATTGGTTTGTGCATTTTTAGAAATATAAATTGACCGCAGTGAAATACAAAAAAAGAGTAAAATGAGTGCGGCACTGCCAATAAACCCAAACTCCTCACTTCCAACCGAAAAAATAAAATCGGTTGCATGCTCGGGTAAAAAATTTAAGTGAGACTGACTGCCTGAGAGCCAGCCTTTGCCAAGGGCACCTCCTGAGCCAATGGCAATTTTCGATTGGATAATATGATACCCACTGCCGAGCGGATCGCTCTCTGGGTTGAGGAGCGTGAGCACGCGTTTTTTTTGATAGTCATGCATCACAAGCCATAAGAGAGGTGCTAAAGCTGCGAGGGATGTAATACAAACACAAATGGTTCTAAAACTAATACCTGCTAAAAAAATGACGAATATACCGCCCGATGCGACCATAATGGCTGTTCCAAGGTCGGGCTGCTCGGCAATCAGGAGCGTTGGAATAAAAATAATACAAACAGCAATGCTTAAGGATTTTAAATCAAGCGGAAGTGTTTTTTTATCTAAATACCAAGCAGTCATCATGGGGATTGCAAGCTTCATAATTTCTGAGGGTTGAAAGCGAAAAAAGCCAAGGTCGAGCCAGCGTTGTGCGCCTTTCCCAATTTTTCCGATGAGCATCACGGCAAACAGTAATAGTAGACCAAAAGCATATAAACCTGGAGACCAGCGTTTATAGCTGTGGGGGGGGATAAACGATAAAACCAACATCACAGAAAAGGCAAGTCCCAAACGAAACCCTTGGCGTATCAACATACTCGTATTTTCATTCGATGCGCTGTATAAAATAAATAGCCCGGCACTGACCAGCAAAAGCAGTAAACCGAAGAGAGGCCAATCAATGTGCAGTGCACGACGTGTTGGGCGGTACATGG
>JARGNV010000026.1 GCA_029212465.1 Legionellaceae bacterium
AAATGCTTTGTCAATGGAGACATCGTTGCCACACATGTTTTTATTAATGATGACCATTTATCTGGCATCATTGATTGGGGTGATGCAATCATTACAGACCGGCACTATGAGCTTGGAAAGCTTATGGATACTTTTGATTGGGATAAGCTGCTGCTTAAAGCTGTTTTGGATGCATCAAACTGGCCAGTGAAAAAGAATTTTGCCGAACAAGTGCTTGGTCTTTCATTATATAGGCAAGCTGTGGGATTAACTCAACACAACACATTTGACGTCTTCTACAAATTACCCCATCTGATTCCATTGGAGAACATTGACACCTTAGACGAACTGGCAGACACTCTATTTGGCATTTGAGAAGTAGTAGTTCATTATCCTAGACCAAACGTTAGCTGCTTTACCCAGTTGTCATGGACTATTTTCTCATGTGTTAATTTAAGCCATTGCTTCGTATCCAGCCTACCCGGTGCAGTGTCCCCACTCCAGTTGTTTTTTGTCCAAAGGTATATTTCAAGGGCTTTCATTTGGATTTGTTTTGAGAAGGCTTTTAAGTCTATGCTGCTTTCTGGCATCACAGACAAATAGCCTTCAATATAAGGCGCAAGCTTGCTTGCCCAAGACTTTTCGTTATAAACGATAGGATGAAAAAAGGGTCTCGCGACATCTTCCATAAACCAATTATTACTTGGTAAATCAAAATCAATAATATGGATTTGCTTACCATCTGTTAAGACATTGCCTTCTCGGTGATCGCCATGTGTTAACCCGAAGTTTTCTGATGTTTGTTTTCGCTCATTAAAAAAGCGTGTAACCTCTCTCAACACACTTTGCAAATCTTCTGATTCCTGCGGTGCATACTCATGCAATTCATCTAGGGACTTATGCCAGCTTGTATAGGCATAATCTGCAGCATTAAACGTTTTTGCAGCATGATGCAGACGCCCGAGCACACTACCCCAGTGCCTATAAAGCGCATCACCATAATCATAGTGGATAGGCTTTCCTGGCACCTCGCGACATACATGGGCAAGAAATACCTCATTCTCTTGCCTAAAAGATTCAACCCATAGTTGATTAACAGAAGTTACTGGCTCACAGACGGCCACTTCATGCTCAAATAAGTGCCTTTGATAAGCAAGTGCTGCTTGAAGCTCTGTTTCACTGCGAAGCGCTGCATGCGTGATGCGCGCATAGAAACCCTGTCCAGACGCCTCAAAGCGATACACCAGATTCACGCCTTCACTCACAAGTTTTATATTTTGTGGCTTTGCTGCCCACCGCTCTACGAGTGCGCGCGGGGTTTTATTCGCATCTATCTTTTTTAAAACGTCATTCCACATATCACATCAAGTGCCCATCTATCGTTCGAAATATCATACAACAAAATCACTGTATTGGGCACACATCAATGACGTAAAAGAGAGTCCTGCGTCACTGCAAGGTGCTTTTTATCTGCAGTGACGCAGATATGCGTTTCAAAATTTTCCACATAAAATCAATATCCTAACCACCGATATTCAATCCCACAGAACGGGCATGAACAAAATAAACGCTATAAATCCTTGCGTAGCAAGCACCGGTTTGATAATTTTAAAATGAAGTATGACTGATGAGGCTGTGAAATCCCGCCGAAACCCTCGGGTCTCATACAAAGCCACCTTCATTCCCTAACCCAGTGGCCGGACGTTTAGTCGGGAACCTTAAACCATCACCTGATTTCTTCAGGACCCTCTGTAACCAGCCAGAGCAAATTCTTAAAGAATTTGAACCTCACAATACAACCCTGTATTGACCCAAAGCGCTTAGGTGCATTGTTTTGCCAGGCAATCTATTTATCTAAAACTAAGGAGAAAAACACACTCAAAAACCGTTACTGATGTAACTGATTTGCCGATGTGGGCCTTGTGGCGCAAGCCAAGTATCACCTTGGAGTGAACTGCCCAATTAACACTTAACCAAGCTAGGGCAAATAAACTTAAGAGTTCACTCATGCAAAAGAAATCATTACGACAAACAGCCAATTATTATCTTCAAAATAATCGCACCGGCTCTTTGTGTAATAAAAAGCAACGCCGCTATGTTATTCATAAACTCATTGATGATTTGTTTTATCTAGGCGATGTACCATCAACGTGGGATACCCTACCACCTGAATATTTTCATAAGCTAGTTAAACTTTGGAAAAAGCGAAAAATAAAACCAGCCACCATCATGAATCATATGGTCATTATTCGTGAATTTTTAATAAGCATAGGCTACGACACCGGCATGCTGACAAATCAAAACTTAGGGCTTACCAAAAAGATTAAAAACAAAAAGCAGCTTGGGATTACTCCTAAAGTTTTAGAACAAGTTCAATCTCCTATCGCACGTGTTTTACTGGGGCTTCAAATGCATTTTGGATTAACGCTGAGTGAAGTCATGCGGATGGTGCCCTCAATTCACATCCAGGAGCATCAACTTTGGCTCACCCGAGAAATCACCTTCAATCACGAGGACCGGTTCGTACCTATTCGAACAGCTGAGCAAAAGAAGATGCTAAAGGAACTCTCCGAGTTAACAGAAGCGCATAAGAGTTTAATCGAAACTCATGGCTATAATGCAATTCGATTCATATGGCATGAGGCCTTGCGTACTTTAAAGCTTCCAAAGCAGAGAACTTACCGCCATATGTACGCACAGCTACGTCAAAAAACATTACTCACCACACTAACGCATTACAAAACGACATTAACTATCATGGATGAGATGGGTATTAAATCTCGCACCACGTTGTGGGGGTATTTGCGTGGCCAACCATAAATTAAAAAACGCACAGTTCTCTATCAACGAGCTCATCAAGCAGATTCAAGGTTACTCCTATGCCAGCAAAGCCGATATGAAGCACATGCTAAACCGTTGCGTTAAAGATTTGCATGAGCTCGGCTTTAAACTCTCACATATTAAAGGCTTAAAACCTAAACATGTTTATGCTCTAGTAGAACACTGGAAAGCACAGGGTAAGAACACTGGCACCATCAAAAATTACATGTCAAAACTCAGAAAGGCATCCAAAGCCATGGATAAACCTAGTCTGTTAAAGACTACAAATGATACTTATAAAATTGAACAGCGAAGTTATGCGCCCAAGCATAATAAAGCTATTCATCATATTGATTACAACAAATGCACCGACCCACACATTCGCTTATCACTTGAAGGACAAGCGCTATTTGGACTTCGGCGTGAAGAGTCCATGAAGTTTGTACTAAGTGAAGCCTGGAATGGTAAATGCCTTAAAATTAAATCCATCTGGACCAAAGGCGGCGTTGGCCGAACCCTCAGCATTACAAACGAAAAACAACGACAGTGGCTGATTAAAGTATCCAAACTAGTAAAACCTGGTGAGTCACTGATTCCTGTCGATCGCACCTACAAACAACATTTAAGTCACTATCAAGCTCAAACAAAAATAATGGGCGTTTCTAAATTGCACGGGCTTCGTCATGCATATGCGCAAAGGCGTTATCATGAATTAACTAAAGCGTTAGATCCTCGAGGTCAGGGTTTGCTCTGCCCAATGGCCGGCGGCGTGAGTTCTAAAGATTTAAGCTACTTTGAAAAAGGTTTGGATCGTCAAGCACGAATGATTTTGACCAGAGAGCTTGGGCATTCTCGTCTGAGCATTACAAAAATTTATTTAAATTAGAGTTATCATCTTAAATTTTAATAAGTACCCACAAAAGTACCCATCAAAGATTATCTCTTGAGAGCGCTGGGATTAAAGTGTATTTTTAACCATTTGATTTTAATGGTATTTTGTTGGTCGGGACGGAAGGATTTGAACCTTCGACCCCTAGCACCCCATGCTAGTGCGCTACCAGGCTGCGCTACGCCCCGACTGAAAGCGCATGGTAGCGCCTAACATTAAAAATAACAAGCCTATGTATCAGAAGACTGATAAATAAAGTATAATAAGGCCCCTTTTTGATTCATAGAAGCAATTATTTATGCCTGATGTTTATTATTTTGATATTTATGAAGACCCATTTTGCAAGGCTGTACGTCTGTATGCAGCAAACCCATATGATACAAATGCAAGAGAAGGCCTTCTGGATGTTACAAATGCACTGACTGTACAAGGACTTTCAAACCTAGCAAAAGACACACGTGATACGCGTTTACTGTATTTAACAAAGGTCTTTTGGTATGCAGGTATTCTCGAAGAACATATCGCGCTATTGAAGCACTTTTTAAAACACAGCCAAATGTTATGTGACAAAGCGCATCAACACCAACCTCTTCTCACACAGTTATTTGCCCCAGATACTTATGGGACATCTGCTTATAATATGACGCGCCTGTCACACACACCAAAATTCTCATATCTATTACTAGATGTTTGCGAGGATTTAGTAAAGCGTAACATTCTAAAACTTAATCAAGAGACCTCAACTTATACGAACTACTTTTTGGATACACACTTACGTTTATTGAGCTGGGAATACCAACAAAATAGAATCACTAAAGCAACCTATCTCTCTGCACATACGCAACTACTGGCACAGCCACAAGTGCTTGAACGCTTACTCATATGGTCCAATAAAGAACAATTTTGCATGCTTAATAAGCTGCTCAGTCCAGGCAGAAATCCTTATGACTTTCAACGAGTCTTACACCTGTTAAACAATGCTTATCAGCAAGGTTGGATTTCGCTAGAAACTTATAGGGGCTGTTTATTGGAGCATAGAAATCCAAGTTACACGCTTTTGCACCAATTAGTGTTCCGTGGCGAAAAAGTAGAAAACGCTGAACTGGATGCCACTAACTTCAAGGCCTACCTTGACACAATTGACACTTTGCGTGGGCAAGATATTTTATCTCATAATGATTACTTACGTTTGTTTACCCAGGAAAATAAGTATGGCTATTCCGTGATTCATCAAGCGCTTAATGCACCTAATCTGAAGATAGCACGTACCTTTATGGCATGGTTTGATAATAACTCTTATTTGTCAGTTGAAGATAAAAAAATGCTACTCCACTACAAAAGCACAAGCAAAGAGGCAAAAGGCGGCGCAAAGCGACCGCCAGGTCGTAGAGATAAATCTGACATGAAGAGCGTTAATGCTTGGCTAAAAGCACACAAAATAGAGCTCCATGAAACGCCTGCAAACCCAAAAATTTCTGAGCGAGGAAGGCATAACTTCTATCCCCTTGAGGTTGAAATACCTGAGAATACAGTCAGTTCTTTAACGTGGACACCTACCTCTTTCACACCTAAAAATTTATCACCAGATAAGTTCGTTACCTCGGATAATTCCGCTTTTTCTCCCGGTGGAACACGTTAAAATAAGCTAAAGTTTATGGGGGCAAATAATGCCCCCATAAACACACCCGACCGAAAGCACGTTAATCATCATTCAGGCAAACGCATTTAAGCCCGTTAAATGCCGCCCCAAGGTTAGCAAATGAACATGGTTAGTGCCTTCATAGGTATAAACCGACTCAAGATTTAGCATATGCCGAATAATGTGGTATTCAAGACTAATTCCATTAGCACCCAATAAATCCCGACACGTACGCGCAATCTGGAGTGCTTCGCGGCATGCATTACCTTTAACAAGCGAAATCATTGCTGGATTTTCATGCTGTGCATCTTTCAGTCGCCCAACCTGTAAATTCATACATTTGGCTTTTAAAATTTCGGTATACATTAAAGCAAGCTCTTTTTGAATCAGCTGAAAAGCCGCCAGTGGCTGATTAAACTGCTTGCGCTCGATTAAATAGTCACGCGTTAAGTCAAAACATGCTTCAGCCGCCCCCATCGCACCCCAGGCAATGCCGTAACGGGCCTGGCTCAAGCACCCTAAGGCCGCCCCTAACCCACGCTCCGTTCCTGGTAAAAAGTTTTCTTCAGGCACAAATACATCTTCAAAAAAAAGCTCACCTGTTAGTGAGGCACGTAGCGACATTTTTAAAGTCATTTCTTTTTGTACAAACCCTTTCATGCCTTTTTCAACCAAAAAGCCACGAATACCATCATCGGTTTTGGCCCAAATAATCGCAATATCTGCAATATTGCCATTGGTAATCCAAATTTTTGACCCATTTAGCAAGTAACCGCCATCCACTTTTTTAGCATGTGTGTGCATACTTGCCGGATCAGAGCCTGCATTAGGCTCTGTTAACCCAAAACAGCCAATAATGTCAGCTGTTGCCATTTCAGGTAAGAAACGTTTTTTTTGTGTTTCTGTGCCGTATTTAAAGATAGGGTACATACAAAGCGAGCTCTGTACGGAAACAAAGCTTCGCAACCCACTGTCTCCACGCTCAAGCTCCTGACACACCAAACCATAAGCCACATACGATGCTTCTGAGCCACCATATTCAGCCGGCAACGTTAAGCCAAGCAAGCCTAATTCGGCTGTTTTTTTAATAAAATCTTTAGGAAATGTCGCAGTTTCAAAGGCTTGAGCCATATGAGGTATTACATCCTGTGCAACAAAGCGCGCAACGCTTTCTCGAATCATGCGCTCATCATCTTGTAATTGCTCATCGAGCGCGAGTAAATCATCCATGTTTATCAGCCCTTCCATTAAAAAAACTGTCTGAAAGTATAAGGCTTAAAAATTGGTAAAGCGAGATTAAATCCATTAGACTTTTTCAAAAAGATGAACGCATTATACAACCAAGGACAACGCATGAAATGGCTCGCAATGCTCACGACTCTGCTGATGTTAACCAACTGTCATCGCAATGGACGAGATGCCATCGAATCGCACCAAATTATTGCAGAGCCCAAAACACTCAAAGTCCACTGGACTCAAGACCCTATTATTGATGTCACAGAAGAAAAAACAAAAGTTCGCAAGCCGTGCCAACGCCTTGTTCATTAAAAATACTGCTGCCGAGGCCATATTCTATCATTTTCATCAAAAATAGGCTCAAACCCTGACAAATACCACTGCTTCAACTGTTCAAGTTGCGTCGCATCATTTTGATACGCATCCATTAAAATAAGCAATGCTTGTGCAGGTGATACCTTTAACTTAGGCATAAAAAAATCGTAAAATTAACTATACTATAAATATAGATCATGGTTAATTTTTAAACAAATTAAGCATTGAGGATTGATATGCGCTATCACAAAATAGATTCAAACGGGCAATATTTACCCTTTCCGGGCTATACAATTATTTCTAAGATTAACTTAACTGAGCCGAACCCCTGGAGCGGCTTATTTGAATACCTATCAAACGAGCCTCTGCTAAAAAACAAGTATGCTATATTGCCGCTTGAAAGCTGGCACATGACGGCTATTAACTTGTTTACGCAGGCAGAAGTTGAACAGAACGGGGAGAACTGGGAAGCGTTTGTTACGCGCAATGAGGCTTTTTTTGCGGAAGTCTCCCGCATCCTTGAAGAAAACCCCATCACACCGCAAATTCAATACAATGACCTTATTCTGGGAAGCGTGATACAGCTTAAATGCTTAATTGACGAAAACGCATTTAAACAAATTCAAACCCTTGCCAAGCAATATCGATGCGAGCATTTAGTGCCAAACGCCTCTCACATCACCCTTGCGTATCAATATCAGCATGTTCATAAGTATGAGTTTGATGCGATAGCGCAAACATTAAAACAGGCCTTTCAGTCTCACCTAGGTGAACAAACCATCTCACTTACCCCTGAAAAGCTGTGTTATTTCTCAGACATGACCGACTTTAGACCTTGGCAAAGTCTTCATAGGCAAGCAAGCTATCCAGAAAACTTTCTGAACGAAAGCCGAAAAAATGGTAGCAGTGACCAAGATGAAGCTGACCCAAAATGTAATATTTTATAAACGAATAGGGTTTACTACTATACCCAAGCACTTCAAACGTTAAGTAACTTATACCGACTTGGCTTGCAAGACCTTAATGGCCCAAAGAGACAGGGGGCTGCTCCCCCTTGTCTTTATCATTTTTCACTTGCTCTCGGACTATCTCTTCCAAGTCATGTGCAAGCGCATGCGTATTAGACACTTCAGGAGAGCTCACGGCATGAGACTTTTCCGCAGTGTTGTCACTTCGGATAAACTCATGTATAGCTTTCAGTGCTTTAGTAAAAAAGTTGTTTGTCAAAGCTTCTTTTAAAAAAACCAAGAAATTTATCATCGAAAACCGCTCTTTATAAGACTGACTGTTTTCCTTAGGAACACCGCTATTAACACCTGCTCTCAACGCTGCAATATAGTCGCTAATGAGTTGAATGACTGACTTTTTTTGTTCCAAGTCATGCAGATTAACCGAGCCTCGTAACTCTTGATGAAGCGCTGTCCTCGCGAGCATCATTCGGTTATAGCGCCTTGCTTCATCCAGCGCTACATCAAACCCCGGGTTATTTTCTCTAAACACCGTTTCTAGGTTCATCGAAGTATCCATATTTTGTCCTGATAACTCACTTACGACCTCAGGCAACTCAAGCGGTTTTGTATACTCATGTAATGTATGTCCCCCGCTCCCAAAAAGCATTGCCGAAATAAAAAGTCGACTAAAACCTTTTAGCTCGTCACTATTTCTACCAAATCCACCGCCAGTACCGTTCCGCTGAAATTTTTCAATATTTCTTATCTGGCACAACATCGTTCCTGACAATGCATTAGAAAAAGGGTGAACTGCCTTCGCAAAGTTATATTCAGTCCAACTTGTATCACTTTGAAAGGTGGATTGGTCAGAAGGCTTTAAAAAATCAGGCGTATGTTCCGTTGCTGCAACATCATCTTTTGAAAGTGGCATATGAGACTTCATCACGCCTAAGTGGCTGCTTCGAGCAGACGCGCCGCCCTCTTTCATCTTTTTGCCTCTTTGCTCGTCGCTATAGTATCCCGTACCGTAAACATCAATGGGCAAATTCAAAAAACTTGCGTTCATTACCCCTAAAAATGAGCATTTTGCAAGCATTTTTACTTTTTCTCGCTGCTCTGGAGTAAACGCTTTAAATGGGCCATTGGTATCATCGATTGAATGGATATAATTCACATATTCTCGAAATATCAATACATCCTCGCCCTGCTCACCTGCAAGTGCATCAACATCTCCATCCAAAACCTGCCTCATTAAAGGCAAAACGCCACTATAACGAACTACAACAGAGTCTTCTAATGCCCGCTTTAGCGTTAACATTTGTCGCTCTAATCTAGAGCTATCTAAATTATCCAGCCCTTTCTCTAAGGTATGATAAGCAAGGTGCGTTTCAAAAAAACGCCTACTCGCATCTTCATTAATCACTGAGCTATCGAATGATACATCATACTTTTCAAGCGCTTTATCTGTAAGCAAAGCTTCAAAAGCGCTTGGTAGATTCATTTGCGGATGACCGTTCTCGTCAAATTTTGGCTCAAACCCTGATAAATACCACTGTTTCAGCTGATCGAACTGTGCTGTATCATCTTGATACGCATCCATTAAAACCAATAAGGCTTGTGCTGGCGATATTTTTAGCTTAGGCATAAGAAAACCAATAAGAGTTCCTGTATTATATTTATAATACAGGAACTCTTATTGGTCAAAGTGGCTTTTATTATTTCTATTTAAGGTGGTTACACGGCCTCTAAGTCAGGCACAAGCTCTTGGCGCAGCTCGCGAATTTGATTTTCTTCATCAACAAACACAACCGTTGGCTCAAACGTGTGGCAGGCTGCCTCTTCAAGTTGAATAAATGAAGCAATGATAATTAAATCACCGGGAGAAACCAAGCGTGCCGCAGCCCCATTCACACACACGGCGTTTGAATGAGGTGCGCCTTCAATGGTATAGGTCTCAAAGCGCGTGCCTGCGGTGATGTTCCAAACATGAACGGCTTCATGCGGTAAAATATCGGATGCTTTTAATAGCTCTGGCGAGAGCGTAATGCTCCCTTCATAATTTAAATCAGCATGTGTGATGCGTGCGCGATGAATTTTAGACTTTAACATGCGTCTGTACTGCATATGACATCCTCACTAAGTATACAACCCCACGTGGGTTTCAAAATTAAAATAACTTTAGGATGCATTAACACTTCTTCCAACCGCTTTTAGCCCCCTACTTGCCCCGCTTTATGCGGGGCATCCAGTGGATTTTAGTCCCCTCTTTGAATGGATACCCCGCATAAAGCGAGGTAAGTAGATGAAAAATTGAAAGCGCTTTTTCGGAAAATGCCAACAAACCCTATTATTTCTGCGCATATTATTCCATATTTTCGGAATAATCGCATCCTTCTTTAGGGCAAAGCAATTGACGACCTGAACGCTTTGTTTCTTTAAGCATTAAAAGCGGCCAAGCACATTTCGGACACGTCTTATCAACTGGCTCATTCCAAAGTGCATAATCACACTTAGGATACTCTGAGCAAGAATAAAAGATTTTACCGCGACGAGACTTTCGCTTTAGCATTTTACCGGTTAAGCATTTCGCACACGAAACACCTGTATCAGCAGGTTTTTCGAGTGGCTCTATGAATTTACAACTTGGATATCCCGCACATCCAATAAAACGCCCATAACGACTGGTTTTAATTTGCAATGCACTCTGGCACTGAGGACATTCTCGTCCTTCAACAATCTCTGGCTCTGCAGGCTTATCACCACCCTCAACATCTTTTGTGTAATCACAATCAGGAAACCCACTACATCCAATAAACCGTCCTCTTTTACCCAGTCGAATTGCAAGCGGTTTGCTACATTTAGGACATTTTTCGTCAATCGCTTCAGTGGTCACATCTTTGCGCTGTACTTGTTCATCAATTTGCTGTACTTCGCTAATAAATGGTTTCCAAAAAGATTCAAGTACCGGAACCCATTCTTTCTCACCCCGTGCAACGGCATCAAGCGTATCTTCAAGCTGAGCTGTAAACTGATAATCAACATAACGCGTGAAATATTTTGTTAAAAAGTGCCCCACAATACGTCCAACATCAGTTGGAATAAAGCGTTTTTTCTCAACAGTGACATAGTCACGCTGCTGCAATGTATGAATAATAGAAGCATACGTTGATGGGCGCCCAATATCAAACTCCTCTAGGGCTTTCACAAGACTTGCCTCTGAGTAACGTGGTGGTGGCTCCGTAAAATGTTGATCAGCACGAATATCGATTAATTTGACCGATTCACCCACCTCAAAAGCCGGCAAGGTTTTATCTTTCGCATCATCTTTTTTCGCGTCATCTAGACCTTCTTCATAAACAGAAAGAAAGCCAGGAAAAACAACTGTTGAACCATTCGCACGAAAACGGTGTCCTTTACCGCAGGTAAAATCAACCGCAACCGTATCAAGAATGGCATCGACCATTTGTGAAGCAAGTGTTCGCTTCCAAATTAAACCATATAATTTTTGTTGATCAGGCGTTAATACTGCTTGTAAGTCTTCCGGCGCATGCTTAATGTCAGTTGGGCGAATTGCCTCATGCGCTTCTTGTGCATTTTTAGACTTGGTCTTGTATGCACGTATTGCTTCAGGACAATTGTTTTCGCCAAAACGAGACTGAATATAAGCACGTATTTCAGCCAGTGCTTCTGTTGCCAAATGCACAGAGTCAGTACGCATATAGGTAATTAAACCAACCGTTCCTGAGCCAATATCAATCCCTTCATACAGTTGCTGCGCCACAGTCATGGTTTTTCGTGCGGTAAATCCAAGCTTTCTGGCAGCCTCTTGCTGAAGTGTTGAGGTAATAAATGGTGGTGCAGGTCGTCTTTTTCGTTGCTTTTTATCAACTGCTTCAACCAACAAACTGCCATCGGCTGCTTTCAATAAGGCATCCCGCATAGCGTTTGCTTTTTTTGCATCAGTCACTGTGAACTGTTCTAGCTTCTCTGATGCATAATGCGTAAGACGCGCCTCAAACCCTATGCCTTTGTTTTCTGATAAGGCTTGAAGTCGCCAATATTCTTGCGTTTCAAAACGCTCAATTTCTTCTTCGCGCTCAACAATCAAGCGAAGAGCTGGACTTTGAACGCGGCCTGCAGATAATCCTGGGCGCACTTTTTTCCACAAGAGCGGCGATAAATTGAATCCAACCAAATAATCGAGTGCACGCCGCGCTTGCTGCGCATTAACCATATCCATCGAAATATCACGTGGATTTTCAAGCGACTTTTTGACAGCTGCTTTTGTAATTTCGTTGAAAACAATACGACTGACTGATTTTTCTTCTAATAACCCTAGTTCCTGCATGAGCATTTGAACATGCCACGAAATGGCCTCACCCTCTCGATCGGGGTCAGTTGCTAATAATAATGCATCCGCTTTTTTTAATGCTTTTGCAATTTTATCAACGTGACGCGCGTTCCGCTCAATAGGGGTATACGTCATCAAAAAAGCATGCTCAGGATCAACTGATCCTTTCTTGGCTGGCAAATCACGGACATGTCCGTAAGATGCCAACACGTCATACCCCTTCCCTAAATATTTTTGAATGGTTTTTGCTTTCGCAGGCGACTCAACAATCACCAAATTTTTAGTCATGCAGGTTTAACCTTTTAATGAACAGCTTAATGCAAAATTAATGCAACGGTAACCCATCTTCTTTTTGATATAACACCAAATCCAAAAAAGCAAGTTGGTGAGGCGATAAACTATCAGCCAACGTACTTCGAATGGTCCATTTCGTTTCTTGAAGATTTACAAAACGTGAATCAGAGAATAATAATCGATTGATGATAAGCTCCATCATATCTGCAGATAACACACCAAGCCGTTCTAAACGTTTTAAAAACTGGTGGCTTGCTTTGGTCAGCTTTAACGCTTCATCCTGTGTAAAAACACGCATGCTTTGTTCATCCGCCGAACGAAACCACATCATTTCAAGGCTTTTCTTTTTACCTTCCGTTGAAGTCACTTGAAGGTCGGTCGACTGGCCTGCTGTCGGTTCTGTTGGCGTGACAGGCACAGAAGCTTCTTCAAGTTGTGTCAGTGTTTTTTTAAATAAAGTAAGTAACATCTCGAGCAAATTATTTTCTTTCATTTATATACACCTTATGTAACCTCCAGGAACCGCTTTAATGTGTCCTTGGAGTTCTAATTCTGCTAGATCAGTAATTACATCCTTAACTGGCAAACTGCTTCGAGCCACAATCGTATCAACTGTGGTTACATCAAAACTGATATACGCTGTTAAGGAACCTGTTCCACCTATGGAAGAATCAAGTTCTTTACCAGAACCTCTAAACCTCCGCTCAACACACAACTCTTCTAACACCTCCCGCGGCGATGTAACCAATGCCGCACCTTGTTGCAACAATGTGTGACACCCTTTTGCCTGCGGATTATTAATCGAACCCGGCAGGGCCATCACACCCCTATTTTGCTCCAAAGCTAAGTGCGCAGTAATCAATGAGCCACTCTTAAGAGACGCCTCGATAACGAGCGTTGCCAACGATAGGCCGCTTATTATACGATTTCTGCGTGGAAAATGTCCAGCTAATGGTGCTGTTCCCAGGGGGAACTCGCTTACAAGCAATCCTTCTTTCTGAATCTCGTTTGCTAATCTTGCATGTTGTCGCGGATAAATGCAATCGATTCCTGCACCTAATATTGCAATTGTTTTTCCTTTCCCCGAAAGGCACCCTAAGTGCGCCTGTTTATCAATGCCTTTGGCAAGTCCACTGACAATCGTAATGGCATGTGCACCTAGTTCATATGCAAACTGAAAGGCTGTTTCACTGCCCGTCACAGAGGGTTTGCGTGAGCCAATAATAGAGAGTTTTATGCCATGTAACGCATCGAGTGAACCACTGGCATATAAAACAGGCGGCGCGTTCGTAATTTCTTTTAAAGCACTGGGGTAATTATCGTCAGCCCAAGTCAGTAAGGTATGATGCGGAGCCTCAGCCCAGCGTAAATCCGGTAAAATAATATCTAAATCCGCTGAAACAATCTGCTGTGCTACTCGCTCAGAAAAACCTGCCTGCATTAGCGCAGCACGTGACTGTTGAAAGATGTCTGAAGGCTCAGGCCAAAGCACACATAATTTCTGAATGGTCTGCGGACCAACATAAGGAAGACGGTTTAGTAACAGCAAGGCATGCTTTTTATCCATAAAGGTTGGCTCCATCCGTGTTTATATCAAACGTTGCTTCATTGCCTTGAAGCAGGCGGATATTATATAATAAGATTTTGAGAACTGGCTACCCCAATAACTTATGGCTTTACATAAAGTAATTTATCTGCCTGACGTACGACTCAGACAAACAAACAAACGCGTCGAAACATTCGATACTGAGCTTGATGCACTCATCGATGACATGTTTGAAACCATGTACTACACCAAAGGCATTGGGCTTGCGGCGCCTCAAATTGGTATTAACCTTCAACTGACGGTCATTGACGTATTGGGTGATAGAACCGAGCAATATGTGCTGATTAATCCCGAAATTACACATACAGAAGGTAAAATAAAACGTCAAGAAGGCTGCCTTTCTGTACCAGGTGCTTACGATAGCGTCATGCGTTTTGAAACCGTTAGCATAAAGGCACAAGATAGAACCGGTAAACCCTTTGAAATGACAGCTGATGGCTTACTCGGTCATTGCTTTCAACATGAGATTGATCACTTAAATGGAAAATTATTTGTTGATTACCTCTCCCCTATTAAACGCAACTTAGCCAAGAAAAAACTCGATAAGTTCAAACGTCAACAAACAGGTTAATCTCACATGACGGCTTTAAATATTGTGTTTGCAGGAACGCCTGAGTTTACCTGCTCATCCCTTAATGCCATTGCGGCATCAAGCCACAATTTAATAGCGCTTTATACGCAACCCGATAGGCCTAAAGGCCGTGGCCGTGCCGTACAACCCTCAGCCGCTAAAGTATGGGCAAAAGAGCATGACGTACCTATCTATCAGCCGGTCACCCTTAGAGATATTTCAGCCCAAGACACGCTAAGAGCACTCAACCCGGATATTTTAGTCGTCATTGCTTATGGCCTGATTTTACCTCCTGAGGTCCTTGAAATTCCGCGCTTGGGCTGTATTAACGTGCATGCATCACTACTGCCTCACTGGCGGGGAGCAGCCCCTATTCAATACAGCATTCTAAACGGAGACACCACAACAGGGGTCAGTATTATGCAAATGGACGCAGGCATGGATACAGGCCCGGTATTTAAAACCGTCACATGCGCCATTTCAGACACAACTACAGCAGCCACATTACACGATACGCTTGCACACCTTGCAACAACCCCACTCATTGAAGTGCTCGATACACTTGCAACAGGCACGGCCTCTTTGCCAAAACCACAGGATAACCAACAAGCAAGCTACGCGCCCAAAATCACCAAGCAAGATGCCCTGATTGATTGGACCAAGCCTGCCAAAGAAATTGTGCGTCAAATCCATGCTTTTAATCCGTGGCCTATTGCACGCACCGAGGCTGCCGCAGAAACACTGAGGGTACTCACAGCTTCCGCTTTGAATATGAACGCAACAGAGCCTCCAGGCTATATTGCAGACATCACCCCTGAAGGCGTACGTGTTGCAACCGGCGATGGCTATTTACACATTCATACGCTGCAATTTGCAGGCGGCAAAGTCTTGTCAGTGGCCGATTGGCTGAATGCCAATAAAAAAACGCTTTACCCAGGCCTTATTTTACAATGAGCACAAAAAAACCGACTGAGCGTGCACTCGCACTTCAAGCTTTACTTGAAGTTGTCGACGAAAAACAATCTCTTTCACACCTGAAAACTCCCCTCACGCCCTTTTCAAAAGCTTTATGCTTTGGGGTATGTCGTTACTACTTCAAGCTTTCAGCCATCGCCGATTATCTGCTAAAAAAACCTGTCAAAAAAACCAAGGTACACCTTGTGTTGTTGTTAGGACTGTATCAGCTCGACGCTCTCGATCTCCCTGAATATGCCGTTCTTAATGAAACTGTCTCCCTGCTTAACGCCCCGAAGCTTGCCTGGGCTAAAAGCCTTGTAAATGCGATTTTAAGAAGATACTGCCGCGAGAAAAACGCCATTCATTCAGCCCTTTTAAAAAACAACGCTTACTGCTACGCACATCCCAAGTGGTTGTTAAACACCATCCAACATGCATGGCCCAATGATTGGAAAAGTATCACTCAAGCGAACAACGCACATCCACCAATGAGCTTACGTGTTAATCATCAGAAAAGCACACGAGATGCTTATCTCAACACCTTAACCGCCTGCAGTATTCAGGCAACCCCTCTCAAACACTCAACACATGGACTAACCCTTGAAAAGCCTGTTGATGTACACGCCCTTCCAGGCTTTGACACCGGCAGCGTATCAGTACAAGATGGTGCGGCACAGCTTGCAGCACAACTGCTCATGCTAAAACCCAACCTGCGTGTACTTGATGCATGTGCCGCACCAGGCGGCAAAACATGCCATATATTAGAAATTGAGCCACAATTAAGCACCTTGGTCGCGCTCGATATCGATGCAAAACGCATCCTAAAAATTCAAGAGAATTTAACGCGCCTTGGTCTTAAAGCAGCTTGCCTTGCAAGTGATGCAGAAAAAACTAATCGTTGGTGGGATGGTACTTTATTCGATAGAATTTTATTAGACGCCCCATGCTCTGCCACTGGGGTTATTCGACGTCACCCAGACATTAAGTTACTCAGAACCCCCAAAGACATCACTGACGTGACTAAAACTCAAAGGCGTTTACTCGAAGCGTTATGGCCTCTTCTCGCACCAGGTGGCATATTGGTATATGCAACCTGCAGTATTTTACCCGAAGAAAATGAATTACAAATTGCGATGTTTAACAAAGCACATGCTAACTGTGCCGTATCATCTAACGTCCAACCCTTTGGCCATGCCACAGGACATGGCACACAAATTCTACCTGGTGAAGATGGTATGGATGGCTTTTTTTATAGCGTATTAACTAAACAACACTTATAAGTCTCCCTGACCTACCTGTGGAATTTCACGCTTATCACACGAGCAATCAGCCCCTGCATGAGGTGGCGTTGGCACCCCTGAAAAGTTTTCAGGAAAACACGCCCCCACATTCCATGCGATGGTCTCACCTTCAACCACCTCAGGAAGCGACCAATACCGTTTAGCATAATATTCGCGCCCTTCTTCCGTTTTCCAAAACGCAGGGCTAAAGCGTGCACGTAACATAAATCGCTGCTTTGTATGTGCCTCAAAAGATTGCCTTGTCCATGACCGGCCTTTTGGAATTATCACAGTCATTAAAATTTTATCATTTTCAGCATCTAATACATCAACCGTCACTGTATAGTCTTTCCAGCAGCTTCCTTTAACCATCGTAATAAAACAAGGAAAAGCATATGCTTGCTGACTTAATAAAAGCATTACCAAAGCTAATATACCGACCAATTGTTTTTTTAAATACATCTGCCATGCCCTCATTTATATATTCGTTAGTCAAATTATAGCTTTTTTAGAAAAAATGTAATTTGATGATGGTGGCGTTGACATGACATTGATTTTTGACGAGATGTCCTGTAGTCTTCACGGCTTCGGAGAGGTGGCCGAGTGGTCGAAGGCGCACGCCTGGAAAGTGTGTATACGCTAACCCGTATCGAGGGTTCGAATCCCTCTCTCTCCGCCACGCCTTATATCAAAACATGCCTTTTAAAAGCCCTAACATACGCTTCTTTGAAATATAATCACGATAACTTGCATGCCCACTAAATACGCGCATAAATGCAGAGACAGCCCGCTCAGAGTGCAGTCGCGCTAAGAAAAAAGCGCGATTTTTTTGAATACAATAACTCAAAAAGCGTGCATAACGAAAATCTTTACCAATGGCCTCATGAAACGCCTTGTTATACTGTTTCAAATGCCGTACCCGCCCACTTGCCATGACATCATTCAATACCTTAGCGGCCAAATAGCCACTTTTTATAGCAGGTCGAATCCCTTCTGCTGTCAGTGGATCGACACACCCTGCAATTTCACCGATTAAGACAATTCTGCCATGCACCAACTTCTGTCGGCCGCTATATAATTCAATTGGATGACCATGCAAGTGCTGTTTATCTAGCTTTTCAACTTGAAACTGTTTGACATAATCCTTCAACTCCGCTGGCAACGGCGTACCTTTTTTGGTGCGTCCCTTAACCGATGCGCCAACGCCCAAAGACAATCCATCTGATTTAGGAAAATTCCATGCATAAAAAGTATCACCTTGATCAAGGTTAATCTCTAAATGATCGGTCACCGTATCTGTATAATGCTCATACTCCAAGCCTGCCACAATGGTGTTTTTAGAGGCAATGCCAAGCTTCTTTGCGAGTTGGCCACGGCCTCCTTCAGCCAAAACAACCACCTTGCCTGAGAAGTCTTGTTCGGCAGTTTTAACAAGCACACCGGTTTTATCTGTTTCTAACGCCAAAACTTTATGGCCTAAATGCGTCTCAACGCCTTTTTCAATACATTTTTTCAATAAAAAATGATCGAACACTTCTCGGCGCACCATCAGCACCTCACCCGACGCTGTTCTAATGCGACGACCTTTAAAGACCATCTCTGATGTTTTTTCGTGATGATCAATCACTTCACTCAAATCAAAGTCAAAATAATTAAACACATCAGGAGAAATGCCACCACCACAAGGTTTATAACGAGGAAAAGTTGCTTTATCAATTAATAAGATGTTTAAGCTTGGGTTAAGGCGTTTCAGATTATAAGCACAACTCGTCCCAGAAGGGCCTGCCCCCACAATAATAACATCAAACTTCTTGGCCATCATTTTCAATCCCTCTCGCGTATCCTTTTTGATGTGCGACATCATACATGCGAAAATCGACCTTTATCAAGCAATAACAGATGGTCATTTATAGCATGCTCAGTGAATCAAGTATTATTCAAACCCTCCAATCCCACTTTCCCGAACAAATTGGTGATGATGCAGCAATATTTCCCTTTATCCACAATGAAAGCTATGTCATCAGTAAAGATTTGTTAATTGAGAACTCACATTTTCGTCTACGTTATCAAACACCCGAAAGCCTTGCTCACAAGTCATTGCATGTTAATTTAAGCGATTTGGCAGCCATGGGTGCAACCCCTCAATATGTATTACTCGGTTTGTCAATTCCATCTCACTTTGAACCACACATACAAACCTTCTTGAACGCATTTTCAAGTGCTTGCAAAGCAGCTTCAGTGCTACTACTCGGAGGCGATACAACAGGCGCAAGCGAAACATTTGCAATCAGCATTACAGCCATTGGCACCATCAAAAATGAATATATTAAGTTAAGAAGCACTGCAAGCGCGCATGACTTACTGTGTGTCGCAGGTCAAATTGGAGACGCACATTTAGGCTTGACTGCACTCGAAAACAACCATGCTGCACACCTTAACTATAAAAATCGCTTTTTAAATCCAAACGCACGCATTGCCGAGGGTGTATGGCTTGGTCAACAAACCGCAGTCAACAGTATGATGGATGTCTCCGATGGAATATTTATTGACTTAACGCGGATGTGTCAGGCCTCAGACCTTGGCTGTATACTCAACTTAGATACATTTATGCCAGACATATCTTTCATTAACATGTGCCGCACGCTAAACCTTGAGCCAATCAATGTACAACTTGAAGGAGGGGAAGATTATAGCTTGATGTTTAGCGTTTCGCCCGATGCATACGAAAAACTCGCAGATGCATTCAAAAAACAGTTTCAATATTCCTTAAAATGTATTGGCACCTTTCAAACAGGTCAAGGCATCACCCTCATGCAAAACCATCACCCCATTGAACAAGATATAACCCCCTTCTCACACTTCAAACCTTAAAGGCGCCTTTTTTACAGTTCGAATAATTGCTGTTCTGCAGCTTCACGTGTAAACTAAAAACTATTTTTAAATCAATAGTAAGAAGAGGAATAACACCTTGGCTAACATTATTGTGGTGACATCCGGAAAAGGAGGAGTCGGTAAAACCACTTCCTCTGCTGCTATTTCATCAGCCCTCGCTATGCGAGGTCATAAAACCGTTGTGGTTGACTTCGACATAGGCCTTCGAAATCTCGACTTAGTAATGGGATGCGAAAGACGTGTTGTCTATGACTTTGTCAATGTTATCAATGGCGATGCCACCTTAAAACAAACACTGGTTAAAGACAAGCGACTCCCAAATCTCTACATTTTACCGGCGTCTCAAACACGTGATAAAGATGCCTTAACTCTGGAAGGCGTTGAACGTACATTCGAAGAACTCTCTAAAACCTTTGAATACATTGTCTGTGATTCTCCAGCAGGTATCGAGTCGGGTGCACTCATGGCTATGCATTTTGCAGACCATGCTATCGTTGTTACCAATCCTGAAGTATCCTCCGTTCGAGACTCAGACCGCATCTTGGGTATTTTAGCCAGCAAAACAAAACGAGCTATTGAGGGTCGTCCACCTGTTAAAGAGCACCTGCTAGTTACCCGCTACGATCCAGAGCGCGTTATTAAAGGTGACATGCTTTCAGTTGATGACGTCAAAGAGATTTTAGCCATTCCGCTCATTGGCATTATTCCAGAATCTAAAGCAGTACTAAAAGCCTCTAACACGGGGACACCGGTTGTATTAGATGAAAACAGCGATGCAGGGCATGCTTATCAAGATGCCGTTGCGCGCTTTCTAGGTGAAGACCGTCCTATGCGGTTCATCAACGCCGAGCGAAAAGGAATTTTGCGTCGGATATTCAGCAAAAACCAAGAAGGAGCGATGGCATGAGCATTTTCAATTATCTTCGAAAACGCAACCAACAATCCGCATCTGTCGCAAAGGAACGCTTACAAATTATTATTTCTCACGAACGTGCACAACGTACAACGCCTGACTATTTACCTAAATTGCAAGAAGAAATCATTGCCGTTATTTCTAAGTATGTACCTATCGATCGCGATCAAGTCATCGTGAACCTCGACCGACTCAGCGATAACAGTGCTGTACTTGAGTTAAACGTTACCATGCCAGAAGAAGCACTTTCTACTCCAAATGCTTCAGCCGAAGCAGAAACAACTTCTGCCAAAAAAGACAAACGTAAACAAAAGAAAAAAGTGAACGCAGACGCTTAATAACACAAGCCGTTCTGCTGCCCCCTGCTGTTAGGGCACCTAGTACATTTTACTTACCCCGCTTTATGCTACTTACCCCGCTTCATGCGGGGTATCTATTCTGCGTCGCATCAAGCATCAAACCTCATCCTCATCAGACAAAGACATCAAGCTCGCATTACCACCTGCAGCAGTTGTGTCTTCGGTATAAGTACGCTCATGACAAAATCTCAGTAAGTACTGTGGGCCACCTGCTTTAGGACCTGTACCTGAGAGCCCTTCGCCACCAAATGGTTGCAAGCCAACAATTGCACCGGTCGTATTACGATTCACATAAAAGTTACCTGCATGAATGCGTTCGCGTACGTACTGTACCGTGCGATTAATGCGACTATGAATACCAAACGTTAAGCCAAATCCTGTGCTATTGACTTCATCAATCACCTTATCTAGCTCACTTTGTTTATAGCGCACCACGTGTAAAATAGGGCCAAACATTTCTTCTTTTAAGTCATGCATACTATCAATTGCAATCGCTGTTGGTGGCATAAACGTACCATCTTTACAATCATCGCCTAGTTTACACTGATAAATTAAACGATGCTTTTGTGTCATTTCGTCGACATGTGCTTGCAGCTGCTTTAAGGCCCCTTGGTTGATAACAGGCCCCACATCGGTTGACAGTAAACTGGAATCTCCCACCGAGAGCTCGGCCATCGCGCCTTTCAGCATTTCTTCAAAAGCGTCATAAATTTCATCTTGCATATACAACACTCGCAGGGCAGAACAACGTTGCCCAGCACTTCCAAAAGCAGACAGTAAGACATCGGCAATCACCTGCTCAAGCAAAGCAGATGAATCTACAATCATCGCATTTTGCCCACCTGTCTCTGCAATAAGCGGTACAATTTCGCCGCCGCGCGCTGCAAGTGTTTGGTTAATGCCAGTCGCAGTATCGGTTGAGCCTGTAAAAACAACCCCCTTAATACGTGTATCCCCTACCAACAAATTACCTATCATGCGTCCAGAACCGGGTAATAGTTGCACAGCTCCCTTAGGAAAACCCGCTTCATGCATCAGCTTAACTGCTGTATATGCAATAAGAGGTGTTGGCGCCGCAGGTTTTGCAATCACACAATTACCTGTTACAAGGGCTGCAACCACTTGCCCTGTAAAAATAGCAAGCGGAAAATTCCAAGGACTAATACAAAGAATAGTGCCTCTGGCATGTAAGCTGAGTTGGTTCGTTTCTCCTGTGTAGCCTTGCAATGATTTTGGCTCTCCCATGAGTGCTTCAGCCATGTTGGCGTAATAGCGGCAAAAATCAACTGCCTCTCGTACTTCAGCAATCCCATCAGCCCAAGTCTTTCCAGCCTCAAGACAAGCAATGGCTAAAAACGTATACGTGTGTGTTTCTAATAAATCGCCAAACCGCCTTAAGCACGCAGCACGCTCACGCACAGGTGTTCTTGACCACGCGGTAAAAGCATTGGTTGCTTCTGACAATGCCCACTCAACATCCGCTTCTTCTGCATTGGTTACAAAACCAATTTGGCGCGTATTGCATTGCGGTGAAAATAAAGGCAGTTTTTCTTTATTGCTCGTTTCGCGCCCTGCAATCAATGACTTTGCTTCCCAGTGAAATGGCTGCATTGCATCAAAGGTTTTTTGAAGTGCCGCACATACCGCTCTGTCGCTCCAATCAATACCATCTGAATTGCGACGATTAGACCCATAAATGCCCTGAGGCAGCGGAATATTCTGATTCATTCTATCAAGATAGGTTGTGGCTACTTCAATAGGCGCTTCAACCAGCTCGCTGACGGGCACTGAGCTATCCACTAAACGATTAACAAACGATGAATTTGCACCATTTTCAAGAAGGCGTCTTACTAAGTAGGGTAATAAATCTTCATGCACACCAACAGGCGCATAAATACGACACGGAATGCCTTTCTTAGTGGCAGGTACAATTTGATCGTACAACTCGCGCCCCATGCCATGCAGACATTGGAACTCAAAGTCGCGATAATCTTTAGCAAGGTGCATCACCAATGAAACCGAGTAAGCATTGTGGGTTGCAAATTGCGGATAAATAACATCCGTGAGTGTAAACAACTTTTTCGCACACGCCTGAAATGAGACATCCGTAAATGCTTTGCGTGTAAACACTGGATAATCTGATAAACCTTCCATTTGTGCTTTTTTAATTTCGCTGTCCCAGTAGGCACCTTTGATAAGGCGCACCATTATGCGACGGTTTTGTGATTTAGCCAGTGCTGCTACCCAATCCAGCACTTCAAAAGCGCGCTTCTGATACGACTGCACTGCCAAGCCAAACCCTTCCCACCCGGCTAAAGAGCCATCACAAAAAACTTGTTCAATAACATCTAACGAGATATCTAAACGCTCAGACTCTTCTGCATCAATCGTTAACTGAATGCCATGTTGCTTTGCAAGTTGAGCCAGCGTTAAAAGTTTGGGGGCAAGCTCCGACAATACGCGTGCATGCTGCCCCTCTTCATATCGCGGGTGAAGCGCTGAAAGCTTCACTGAAATACCTGCACGTGTATAGACGCTGCCACTGGGTTCTGCGTGCAAGCCAATTGTTTCAATGGCAAGTTTGTAAGCATTAAAATACGTTTCGGCATCTTTTTGTGTAAATGCAGCTTCCCCCAACATATCATAGGAGTAGCGATATCCCTTTGTTTCTTCAGGTTTAGCACGCTCTAAAGCTTCTTCTATTGTGCGCCCCATCACAAACTGTCGGCTCATAATACGCATTGCAGCATCTACTGCCTTTCGAATGACGCCCTTTCCGCTTTTATGAACAAAGCCTAAAACACTTTTTCCTAAAAACGAGTCCGCTCTTTCAGGGCTTAATACCTTACCTGTTAACATTAAAGCCCAGGTGGCTGCATTTACAAAAAATGAGTCACTGCGTGCACGATGCCTATCCCAGTCAGCTTGTGTTAGTTTATCCTGAATTAATAAATTAATGGTTTCATTATCTGGCACGCGTAATAAGGCTTCGGCAAGACACATCAAAACAATACCCTCATCGGTAGATAGTGAGTATTCTGTTAAGAATGAATCAATACCACTGGTGTCCTTTGACGTTTCACGAACAGCCTCTACTAATTCAGTTGCATAGGTGGCAATTGCGTTTAAAATAGGTTTATTAAGTGTTGCTGCCTCAAGACGTGCCATAATCACTTGCTTTTCATCTGCGCGATACTGCCGATTAATTGCGGCTCTTAACCCTTCTGGCGCTTTAATTGGACTTTTTTCCAACATGGTGTTGCTCCTAAGAAAATATGTTTACTTTTAAGTCAACTGGTGATAAAATAGGCACTTTTTTATGCCAACCCTCTGCAGTGGGAGTTTCCATGAATTTTTTAATCGGCCTCTTTTTAATGCTCTTTTTAGGTGCAAACTTTGCATCAAATACTATTAGTATACCAAAAGATATACAAAATGCGGATATTAACACAGAAGTGCAGCATTTGAGTCGCAAAGCCCCCCTTTTAGATAGAAAAGTTTTGAAGCTTGCACTCGTTGCTTACCAAAAAGCAAAACGAACCGGCCTCACTAAGAAACCTATCTTAACTGTCATCGATTATTCTAGGCCTTCATCAGAGCAAAGAATGTGGGTGTTTGATTTAAATCGCGACAAGTTACTGCTCAATACACATGTTGCCCATGGTAAAAACTCTGGCGGCATTACCCCAAGGCATTTTTCGAATCAAATTTCGAGTAAAGAAACAAGCCTTGGCACCTATATTACCCAAGATACTTATATCGGTGCAAATGGTTATTCACTGAATCTAAAAGGGCTTGAGAAAGGGTTTAATGACAATGCTTATGTAAGACGTGTTGTCGTTCACGGCGCAAACTACGTTGAGCCAAGTTATATTAAGCGTACAGGATATGCTGGCCGAAGCTTTGGATGCCTTGCCGTTGCAAGAACGCTCACAAAGTCCGTTATCAATTTAATTAAGGACGGCTCCGTTGTTTTTGCTTACTACCCAGATAAGCAATACATGTCGCGCTCGCACTATTTGTAAAGGAAAAAGTGTGCTACCCTAACGAACTGAAATCAAGATGATTTGCGCGTTCAGTTAGGGACACACATGGACACAAACACCACGGAACAACACACGCTTGCAAAGCGAGAAAAATTAAAAATTATTGATTGGCTAGTAGAGCACTTTCCCGCTGCTTTTTTTAAAAGAACACGCCAGGTTAGGCCCCTAAAGCTAGGTATTCTTGAGGATATTTTTGAGTTTCATTACCAACTAGACACCCCACCTTTCAGTAAAAAAGCTATACGTAACGCACTCACCTATTATTGTACCTCGCCTGCCTACCTCAGCGCTCAAAAAGAGCATCAGCCACGCATTGATTTATTCGGCAATGAAATGGAGGTGGTTACAGCCGAGCAAGCTAAATATGCTCGACAGCGCTATGAGCGCCAATATTTAAGCCCCAAAACAAAAAAAATTAAACAGGCTTTTGAGCAACCAGAAGATAATTGATATCAACCTGCCCTGTTTTTAGTTCAGCTTTACGCGTAAAAGGGTTGTATAAGAGCCCTGTCATACCAACAGGTTCAAGGCCTTTTGCACGCACTGCTTCTGCAAGTTCGCTGGGGCGAATAAATTGTTCAAAAGTGTGGGTCTGACGAGGTAATAGCGATAATAAGTATTCTGCCCCAAGAATCACTGTGGCATACGCACGTACTGTGCGGTTAATGGTCGATAAAAAAACATACCCCCCGGGCTTTACAAAGCGTGCTAATGCTTCAATCACTACCTCTGGGTTTTCTACATGTTCAAGCATTTCAAGGCATGTGACCACATCAAAGCTTGGCGCTTGGAAACGCTCTACAGGCTCACATACATATTGAATGCTAAGCTTTTCTGTATCTGCATGATGACGCGCCGTTTCAATCGCACCAACCTCTACATCAAGCCCTGTTACAATAGCGCCCTTTTTTGCCAAACCTTCACACAAAATGCCACCGCCACAACCAACATCAAGACATGTTAGTCCACGTAGCGTGACGTATTGCTCAATCCAGTTAATGCGTGCAGGATTAATGTCGTGCAGCGTTTTCAGTGGACCATTCATATCCCACCAATGCTTTGCATGCTGCGCAAAACGTGCCACTTCTGATGGGTTGATTGTGCTATTTTCTGTTGTCATGATGCAATAAATCCATCGGTTTAAACCAGTTCACAACGGTTGGGTTTGTAATAAAACTGACATTATAAGGGTGTTCTGCGCGAAGGCCATTAAATCGCTCATGCCCTGGAATTTTTTCAGCAATACGCCCCAGCAAAACAAGCATGATATCTGGCCGTTCAGTCGCTAGTTTATCTAGAAGTACACCCATGAAAGGCGCCCACTTTCGTGCATGATAGGGTACGTTATCTTTTTCATATACCAAAGATGCATTTAGCAACATAAAGCCTTGTGCGATTAATCCTTCAAATAACGCATCTAAAGTTGGGTGGTAGTGTGCCTTATCAAGCGCTGCAATCGCGCCTTGTGAAAAATCTTTGCTTAAATCGCCTCTTGCATACAAAAGCATTTTAATCAGGTTACGAAGGGAGGTAGCACGATTAACTGCTTTACTTAAGCCTGTATCAGACCAAAGTGCTCCAACAGATGCATCCCAAAACGCGTGGCCATTAGCAGAAGCTGCCCGGGGATATGGCGACTCACCAAATAAAATGGTGCGAGTTGATGACAGTGGCCGACCAAATGCTGCGAACAAAGCATCGCGCTTTGGTAAGTAGTCTGCACGTTTATCAAGTTGTTGTAAGTACGACTCATCCATGGCTTCCAGCGCATCATTCAGTACTGAGTGCCATTCCGGATGCGTTCCTTTTAGAAAGCGTGTAATCATTAGGTATTATTATGTTTGGTGAAATAACCAGGGCTAGTATATACCACTCGTCTGGTGCGGCAAAGCGCTATAAAAACTTGCATGCTCCTCGCTCCATATATACTGTATCTATAGATATCTTTCTTCACTCAAAGGCCTAAACCATGCAAGAGCTGCTCCTTCGCAATGCAAAAGATGAAGACTTAGAGGCCATTCATGCGCTTGCCAAAGAAAGTGGCTTCGGGTTAACGACACTCCCGAAGAATAGAACCATACTCGCTCAACGCTTAGAGCACGCAACCGCCTCATGGCAACATATTCGGCATACACCTAATAATGAATATTACTTATTTGTATTAGAAGACCCCGCCACAAACAAAGTCATTGGAACCTCAGCGATTGAAGCCCAAACAGGTGGTGAATCTCCTTTTTATTCATACAAGCTCTCAAAGCGCATTAAAACTTTAAAAGGTCGCTCTAGTGATAATCAACATGAAGATGAGCTCTTACATCTCGTTAACGACCACCAAGGGCACACCGAACTTTGCACTCTTTACCTAAAGCCTGCTTATCGTAAAGAGCATTGGGGTGCCTTTTTATCGCGCGCACGCTTCCTTTTTATGGCGCAATATCCTGAGCGTTTCTCTAATATTATCATTGCTGAAATGCGCGGCGTCACAACCCCTGACGGCAACTCTCCTTTTTGGGATGCGCTGGGCTATCATTTTTTTCACCTTTCCTTTGTAGAGGCAGACAGGCTCACGTTATCTAGCGATAAACAGTTTATTGCAGACTTCATGCCTGAATATCCTATTTATGTGAAGCTTCTTCCCAAAGAGGCACAAGCTGTAATTGGCGTACCACACCCATCCACCGTACCTGCGATGAAACTACTCAAAGAAGAAGGGTTTTATTACAATCACTATGTTGATATTTTTGATGCGGGCCCTGTGCTTGAAGCCCCCTTACCCCAAATTAAAACGTGGCGCACCAGCCAAACTTTTATTCTGAACGTAACAAAAGAGCCTATTACAGCACCTCTTTATATGGTTTCAAATACACACGCTAACTTTCGCGCTACTAAGGCCCCTATTACCTTAAATCTTGAAAAAAACATCTGCTATCTCACAGAAAAAACGGCAACCTTGTTGCACCTTAAATCTGGCAACCCGGTCCGGGTTGCTCCATTTTAGATCAAATATTCCCTCTACTAGACAAAAACAAATTCCTTGTGTTACCTTAATGCGCCCGTATCGCTTGTGATAGGCATTGTTTCTTTTATTTTGAGGATAGTTAGTTATGAGAAAACACTTGAAGTGCATTTTATTTTGTATCAGTACTCTGCTTGCGATACCTGCATTAGCCGTAGAAGAAACCCTTCTGCAAGCGGGCGCATCAGTTGACCTTCAGCTAAAACCAAACGAACCACAAGTATTTTCGAATGTCTTTAGGTGGACTATTGATGCAGACTGCACTGTTATTAAAAGCGATGAAACCACTGTCATTTTGTTCAAAATTTTAAGAAAACAAGGCACAATGAACGACATCACGCTCAAACGCGGAGAATCTTTGCGTTTGCAAGTAGCGCAAGATGAAACCTTTCATATTATTGCCATACCTGGAGCAACAATTGAGTTAACCAATGAAGGCGAAGACACAGCAATTGCGCGCTGTGTTGCAAGCAACGAACGGCTCAAATAAAAAATTAAAGTAACTACCCAGGTACGTCATCTCGAGCGTAACGAAAGATCTCAAAAAGTATAAAATGTGCGTATTTTTAGGAGATCCTTCACTGCGTTCA
>JARGNV010000061.1 GCA_029212465.1 Legionellaceae bacterium
AGCCGTGTGTATTTTCGAAACTACATTGATACGCGAGCTCGTGACTTATTTTGATTCTGAAAACATACATCCGAGCATTAAATATTATATTAATGACCATATGAATGATGAATCTAGGCATTTTGGATTTTTTCATGAGCTTCTGGGGTATACCTGGGCGAACATGCCTGAAGATTTTAGACAAAATATTGGTTCAAAATTGGGTGAGTTTGTCACTCTGTATTTGAATGTTCAGGCAGATATTGACCATAACACTCATGTTTTGTCGTGGGCTCTTGATGACGCTGAAAAAGCAAAAGTTTTGGTTGGCAAGCTTTATCATGGGTTTGAAATTTCGCCAGATCTTCCCATTGTCAAAAATGTATTGAGGGTTTTGACGCAAACCGACGTATTATCGCATGAAGCAGTTAAGCACGATTTTGAGCATTATGGCTTAATTGTACATGATTAGTGGTTCAATATGGCACGATATTAAGATAGTTCTTGTGAAAAAATAAGCTTTGTCCCTCTGTGCCAGCGAGGGTGAAGATAGTGGGTACATGAATTATGACGATTGGGCGGGCGTGTTATCATCGTTTGGAAGCAGCAGTTGTTGTATCCCATGTTCCGCAATAAAATCACGAATAAAACTCCCAGTATGGTTTTCCTAGGCAATTAAGGATAACTTTTTGTCTATCAACAATATTTGTGACCACTTGTGCCTGAGCATTGATAATTAAGACGCTGATCCCCTGAAAACAAAAGAACACCCATTTTGCAGTTGGTTTCTGAGTAGGTTTTTTCTTCATATCTGGGAAAAACTCATTTTTCCTAGCAAGATTGCGTCGTATAAGATGCTCAAGTGCTGCGTAAATCATCAAGCTGCAAGTCATGATCATCAACAATGCTTCGATGCGTTCTGGTTTTTTCAAAAACAAGGAGGAGGTTAAGAAGTCAGGACTCTTAAGAAAGCGAAAACCGCGCTCTACTGCTTGTTGTGACTTATATTCATCAAGTAAGAACTGCATATCAAGGGTATCATTTAGATCATTCGTACCAAGAATAAAGAGGCCTTTGAAATTTTTAGCTTCTTCTTTAGCGTGCAAAGAGGTGGCAATATAGCCTGTAATTTGTAAAGTAACGACTATTTTATCTGATGCCCCTGGCCGGCCTCGTTTAGCTCGTTTTTCATGGCGTATAACTTGCGCTTCATGGATACGTGTAAATGGCTCAGAGGCTTGCCACTCTGCAAGGGCTTTTTGAGCGTCTATTTCACAAGCAAATCTTTGCCTGCAAAGCTTCTTAAATGACTTAACGGCATGCTCTGTTGCTTTGCTGATGCTTGCATCTAAAATATGGGTTTCCCGTTTTTTAGCTTGTTGGCTACGGACCAATAACCAACGTTGTGGAACACCGCCATATTTGGATTCAAACCATGCACCCGAATAGCCGTTGGCTAACTCAACCCAATCTACTTTGGGGGCTTTCGCGAGAATTTCTTTGGCCTCATTCAGTTTTTGAGGCACCCGTGTAATAAACAATTGCTCTTGCTCAGCTAAGGCTTGCACAGTTTCTTCTGTGTACAATGCCGCATCGCCTACTAGGTAGGTGTTGTTATAAGCTGCCTTGAGGCTTTTCAAATGCGACTTAACTGTTTTCTTGAAAATCTTCATATCATTGGAATTTCCGCTACATGCTTGCATATACAGGGGAATCCCTGCTTGGTTTTCTGTTATTAAATTTAACACGACCTGATTTAAATCAGGTCTATGGTCTCGACTGTAACCTCGTGTGATTTGTATGCACTGAGCATCAATGTCCTGCTCATAAGCGCCATCTAAGTGAAAGCTAGTTGTGTCCATGTTTAAACTACGGCATGGCAGGTCAAGGTAGCGTACAACAGAGCCTGCAACCTCTTCATATAAGGGCGATACACCTTCTTCATAAAGTGCGTCTAAAAAACGCCCCATAACATCATCATTAATATGCTCAGGTAATATGCCTTCGCCTAATAAACGCTCAGTCGGTTTATCTGAAAAATATTCCGGATACATATGCAAGGTCCGGCTCACAAAGCCAAGTCCATTCAGTATCATGGCAACCAGAAGTTGGCCATTCGAAATATTGCTTCGATGAGATTGCTTTGGCATTTTTTTGTTAATTCTATCAGCGAGGCCAATCTCTTTGCAGAAGCCTGCTACCAAGCCAAGGTGGTCTAAGCGTTTTACGTCAAATTGGGTCGCGTCCATTTCTGCCTCATAAAAAGCAGTAATAGATCAAAATCAGGGAGCTGTGTCAATACATCCCAGAAAAAATTTAATTCAAAAAGTTAATGCGGAATAACGGTTGTATTTTTGTATTATCCCCAAAATCTGTGGGTAAGTATGTGAGAAGGGTCCTGAAAACCAGATCTGGTGGCACTTTTGATCTGGTTTTCAGGATGAAACACCTGGAAAAATTGCCGGGCATATTGCTCGGAATAGCAAGCAGTTGATTGAATAGAAGCGCCACCTTCAGGAAAAAAATCAGGGTGGTGAAATTTAGATTTTGGCATGTTGTCGATGAACATCGATAACCAGGAAATGATGCCAAAAATATTGAGTATGTCCAACGGCACCGTCAAGTTGTTCAACTGATAGTCGATTTCAAGCGACATGCAATCTATTCCTGAATTTTAGGCACATTTAACCTGTTCAACAATTTCTTGCCATTGGTTCCAGGAAGTATTCAAATGTGTTCGTTGCTCATCTGCCAACATTTTATAACGCTGTAAACCAAATAAGTTTCTTACTTGCCCGTGAACCGATAAAAAGCGCTGAGCCTGCTTCGTGGATTT
>JARGNV010000027.1 GCA_029212465.1 Legionellaceae bacterium
TTTGCATATCGCTATGAGCTTAGCTGCATAAATTTAAATCATTCGCCGCTCTAGCTCACTTGAAGCTGATGCTGGCAAGATTAGTCACGCGGTCCGCTGTCATTGGCAGGTGGAGAATGCGCTGCATTGGGTGATGGACGTGACTTTTAAAGAAGATGAGTCGAGAATTAGGCGAGGGTTAGCCGCAGAAAATATGAGCGTTATGCGGCATCTAGCCTTAAAATTGATTAAAAAGGAACCGGAATCAGACTTTTCAATACCGCGAAAACGACGGAAAGCTGGCCTTTATGATGAATACAGAGAAAAGGTGTTAGGGTTTTAGACTTTGATGCTCTTGCCCTGCTCAGCGAGGGAGAAACCACCCGGGTTGTTTTTGAGGTATTATGGTACTGGATAGAACGTTACGGCATACCCTTAGCGATTTACGTCGATTTAAAAAATGTTTATGTCTCTCCAAAACCAAATGCACTTAGCCATTTTGAACGTGCTTGTAAAAAATTAGGCATTAGGGTTATCAAAGCGCACTCTCCTCAAGCAAAAGGTCGTGTTGAAAGGAACCATGCAGTCTATCAAGACAGATTCGTGAAAGAACTAGCTCTGCGTAAGATAAAAACGATCGCAGAAGCGAATGTGGTGCTAGAAAAAGGGTTCATTGATCGTTTGAATGAGAAGTTTTCAAAGCCCCCAAGAAATCCGCATTCTGCACATCTTATTTTAGAAGAGGTAGACCTCAATCAAGTGTTTTGTTGGGAGTATACGCGCAAACTACAGAATGATTGGACCTTTGCTTTTTCAAATCAGCTTTATCAGGTAAAAAAAGCCTATGGCTTATGCATCAAGCCAAAATCTGAAGTTATTATTCGCCGCCATTTAAATGGCTCAATGAGTGTTTGGCATGGTAGTGAAAAGCTTAGCTTTAAAGCGATATCTGAAAGACCCGTTGTTCACGCAAAGACTACTGTTCGAACTCAAAAGACAAAGCGGGCGTCTTCCGCTTGGACAAAAACAAATGCTTTTCTTTTTCAAAGTACCTCAAACGTACGTTCAGCACTTACAAAAGGCATGTTAAAGAAACGATCTATTTGTAAAAGGGCTTCGCCCCTTAGACCCCAAAGTATTTTTAAACGTGACCAAAGGATGCGCATAGCATCCTTTGGTCACGTCACAGTCATCGGCGCTTCCGCCTGTCCTGTAACAACAAGCTTAGTATACTTTTCGTCACTGCGAGTCATAGGCGAAGCAGCCCAGTGTCCCCTCAAAGCCACTAGATTGCCACACCACTCGCTACGCTCGGGTTCGCAATGACGTTTAATTGAATGTTCTATACTTGAACATATGTGACATTTTCATCGAGTTGTGAAATGTGACACTTCTAATGAGTTTTAACAGTATGCCCCTGCTTGCCTTCGCTATTTGTGTAAGGGATACTAAATTTTCTATGTGATCGGCGTTGCCATATCGAGACATTATTTTGAATCGTTTTAAAAAAAGTATTCCAAGAGTGTTGTCCCTTGATGTATTTCGAGGCATTACCATTGTTTTAATGATTATTGTCAATAGTCCGGGTCATCCAAAGCCCTATGGTTGGCTGGAGCACTCTGCATGGAATGGGTGTACGCTGGCGGACATTGTGTTTCCCTTTTTTATTGTTATTGTGGGTATTTCAGCTGTATTAGCCTTATCTAATTTAAAAGCGAAAGGGTTTTCTCAGGCAGCACTTTTCAAAAAAGTACTTAAACGAAGTGTATTTATTTTTTTGATGGGAGTGTTACTGAATATATTCCCATATCACTTGTTGGACTGGTCAACGCTTCGGGTAATGGGCGTGTTACAACGCATTGCGCTTTGTTATTTTGTTTCGGCGAGTTTATTTTTAACAACCAGCTTGCGGGCACAGGTATTGATAGCATGGGGAGTGTTGCTTGCGTACACACTGATGTTGTTCGTACTTGGAGAGGGTGTGGTTGGATACGTAGATAGGCTGCTGTTTTCGTCGCACCACTTATATACCCAAACGTTTGATCCAGAAGGATTGTTGAGTACATTGCCAGCTATTGCATCTGTTTTATTTGGAAATATCATCGGCTTTCAGCTCATATCGGGCAAAACAAAAGCGCAACAGGTCGTATGGATGTGTTGCGCAGGAGCGCTTTTGTCTGTTTTTGGGGGGTGTGCGGGCATCGTATTACCAATTAATAAATCGCTTTGGTCTGGTACCTATGTGCTGTGGACAACCGGCCTTTTTTTGTTCAGCTTTGCTTGGGTGTATGCGCTGATTGAAATGAAGCACTGGCATAGGTGGACGCACTTTTTTCATGTATTTGGGCGGCACGCATTGTTGGTGTATATGTTGCATGTCATCTTTTTAAAAGTTCAAGCACTGATACATGTAAAAAATGCTGCAGGTGAGATAGTCTCTTTTCGCTTTTATATCACAGAAGTGCTGTTCGGCGCTTTAACGTCACAAAATGCATCATTTGTTTATTCTGTGAGTTATGTGTTGCTGTGGTTTTTGGTGTTGCTTGGTGTGGATAAATATAATGGGTTAAGGGGCTCCCAAACATCATCATGAAGCATACAATACATGTAATGTATTTAATTTAACCACGCCTTGGGTTATGATCCACCGATTGAATCATGTAAGAGGTGTATGATGGCATTAACAGCCGCTAAAAAAGCAGAGATAAAACAGACCATGGGGCAGCTGATTGACGCGTTTCCCCTCAATACAGTAGACGATATTCAGTCCCTTATTGATGGGCTAAATGTACTGAAATTTTATGCGAACGTAAGTAATGGTGGTTGGATTCAGCCCATTGCTGACTATATGAAAGCATCCCCCCTTGATGAAAATCATGAAGAATTTGTTGAAGTGTGTCAGTCGGTTATTAATGGACGCAGAGTATCCCTTGAAATTTTAACAAATGCGGAAAGGGCCGCTTATATTGCTGAGTGGGCTCGGCAGCGTCAACAGCAAATGCCACAAAGTCTAGAGGGATATCAAGGGAGGTCTAACCCAAGTGCTTCTTTAACCAATACGCAAGCATTTCACCGTGCGTGGCAGTCGAATCGAGATACCATAAAAGGAACTGTGGATAGAGAGCCACGTTTTTCAGGTACCCCTTCAATGCTTGGGTTATATGCGCACCGCTCTGCATGGATTCCAGGTATTGTGAGTCCTGTATATCTAGAGCGTATGACGCCCATTGTTCAACAGTTTGATTATTGCTTGGCGATGATAGTGTGTGCGGCAGCAGCAGTCACCAGACGGCAGCAAGCGCAACAACTTCAAACGTTGTTGCAAACTCGAGATGTGCATGCAGCAACCGCATTTGATTTTGCTATGTACATGCAAGCAAGCATCGAGCCTGTGTGGGCCCTGATTCCTTGGCTTGAAGTTGGTAGGCACGTGCGGAACGCGCCTATTGTACAGTTTGGGCGTTGGAGAAGAGGTCTAGATAATTGGGAGTATCCTTCTCAGAGCACTTGCCCAGAGATGGTGATAAGACAAAAAAATTATACTTTAGCTGATGCAAGGTTTTGGAACAGCATTACGATTCGTCAACTGAGTAATGGTGAATTCATGCTGGTGGCAGGCGTTCTCAACCGTTATACGACAGACGCCTCTATCTTTGATAACAATCAGAATATTACAGCGGATTATGCACTGTTAAGAGCTGACATTAGCCGTGAAACTCCAGGTGTTTTGGACTTGCCAGGCTCTGGTGAGCATACGTCCTTATTCAGAGCACAGGGGACGTCAGAGAATATCATCGCGTTATCTGAAAGGCTCTTTACGGCCATTGAATCACTCGAAGGTCGTGGTGGTGTACCTGAGTCACTGAGAGCTGATATTTGTACAGCACTTACTGAAGCCGCACCTCTTTTGGGGCAGGAAGAGGTGCGGACTCCGGTGAACAGTTTATAGTTGTTTGAGCGCTTGGGGTCGGCCCTGACCCCAAGCGTGTTCCTATTAATATTGGCTATTACTTTTGTTGTATAAAGTACCAATGAGTCCTGCAACAAAGGTGACAATACAAATAGTAAGATACACCATCATGGGGGTCATTCCACCCCAAGCTGCATGAGAGGGCGCGTAGTCGGTAGCGTTGTAGCGAATGGTTATCATGCCGACAGCATATGCAAGTGGCACTATGAGCAGCATGATTAAGGCGAGCCCGCGTGCGGCAAAGGCAACTAAAATGAGCATGGCGCCAGTGATAAAATTTGAAACGCCAAACACACCTAAAAGACGCAACAAATCAGATGCTTGGGGGGTCGCTAAGTTGAGTTTTGCAATGTATAGGGCTGAGTATTCTAAGTTGAAGGTATGCATGAAGCCCCGTAGTAAATCGTAGCACCCAATCAGCAAGCTAACCAGTGATACAAAAAGTGGTACGTTGGTATCCTTTTCCATGCATTTTCTCCCTTTGTATTAATGCGATTGCGTTAATAAGCGTTTTGTAATGTGATAGTAAATCATACTTAGCTTTTCTAAATCATCTAAATCCACCGACTCATTGACTTGGTGTATGGTTGCATTGATGGGCCCAAGCTCAACAACTTCAACACCAAAAGGCGCAATAAACCGGGCATCAGAGGTGCCGCCAGTCGTTGAGAGCTCGGGTGTTTGGTGCGTTTCTTGTTGAATTGTATCAATGCATGCACTTACCAAGGCACCAGATGAGGTTAAGAAAGGTTCGCCATTGACACGCCATGTTATTTTAGGGTTGAGCGCATGGGCCTTAAAGTGCTCTTCGATAGCATGTATGAGCTTTTCCGAAGTTTGTTCGGTAGAGAAGCGAACATTTAATTGTAAAATAAGCTCACCTGGAATGATGTTGTTTGCTTCTCCGCCAGACTGAATATGCGTAATTTGTAGGGTGCTTGGAGGAAAGTGTTCATTGCCTGTGTCCCAGGTATGTTGTACAAGGCTACTTAGGGCAGGTGCCAGTGTATGAATAGGATTTTCAGCAAGATGTGGGTAGGCCACATGCCCTTGTTTACCTTTAAAAAGAAAGTGTCCTGTGAGAGAGCCACGACGCCCAATTTTAAGTACATCCCCCAGTTTTTTCGTACTTGAAGGTTCACCAACAATACAGTAATTAGGCTTGATACCTCGCTCCGCAAGTTTTTTCATGACATAGGGGGTGCCTTTGTCAAAATCATTGCCTTCTTCACCACTGGTAATTAAAAAGCCAAGGCTGCCTTTAAAGTTTGGGTGTTTTTTAATGAAGCGCTCGGCTGCAATAAGCATTGCAGCGAGGCTCCCTTTCATGTCTGCGGTGCCTCGGCCAAATGCTTGTGTGCCTTCAATGTGTAGTTCAAACGGGTCTGTGTGCCACTCAGCTAAATTTCCGGTAGGGACTACATCGGTATGCCCTGCAAATACCAAAAGGGGCTCTGTATCTCCGATGCGTGCAAAGAAGTTTGAGACGGGTGGGCTGTTAAAACGCTCACACTGAAAGCCCAATTGCTCAAGATGCTTGATTAAATAATCTTGGCAACCGGCATCCATTGGGGTAATCGACTTAAAGGCAATAAGCGCTGTTAAGAGCGCGGTTAGGTTTAACATGTGCTATTGTCTCGCAGGAGGTCATTAATGCCTACTTTGGCACGTGTTTTTTCATCCACTTGTTTAATAATAACCGCACAAGCAAGGCTATGTGAGCCATCTTTACTAGGCAAGCTTCCAGGCACAACAACAGAGCCTGCAGGGACGCGGCCTATGGTAATTTCACCTGTGACTCGGTTATAAATTTTAGTACTTTGTCCGATAAAAACACCCATGGAAATAACCGAGTGGTGTTCAACAATAACACCTTCTACAATTTCTGAGCGTGCGCCAATAAAGCAATGGTCTTCAATAATGGTGGGCTCAGCTTGTAGAGGCTCTAACACACCACCGATGCCAGCACCGCCTGAGAGGTGTACGTGTTTTCCGATTTGAGCGCACGAGCCAACTGTTGCCCAAGTATCAATCATAGTACCTTCATCTACATAGGCACCTACATTAATATAGGAGGGCATGAGAATGGTGTTTTTTCCAATAAAGCTGCCACGACGTGCAATGGCATCAGGCACGACACGAACGCCTGCGGCTTTAAATTGTTCGGCGGTGGTATCTGCAAACTTTAAGGGTAATTTATCGTAAAATCGTGCGTGTTTCCCTTCAATGACTTCGTTTTCATAGCATTTAAACGATAACAAAATAGCTTTTTTAACCCATGCATGAACGACCCAGCCTGCTGCTTTAGGCTCTGCTACGCGAATGGCGCCTGTGTCTAGTTGATGAAACACGTCAGTTAAGGCATCGAGTAAATCTGTCGGTGCTTTTTCAGGGGATAAAGTATCACGGATATCAAAGTAATGATTTATTTGTTCTTCTAACATCAGTATTCCTATTGTGTATCAATTATTAGTTAAGTGCTTGTTCTAAATCAGCTTTCAAATCATCTATGTGTTCAATGCCTACCGAGAGTCGGATGAGTCCGTCACTAATGCCGATTGCATCACGCTTCTCTTTGGGGATGCTTGCGTGTGTCATAATCGCAGGATGTTCAATTAAACTCTCAACACCTCCTAAGCTTTCGGCAAGCGTAAAGTGTTTGCAGCGTGTAAGCATCAACTGAGCAGCTTTAAGACCACCTTTAAGAGTCGCTGAGATCATACCACCAAACGCATGCATTTGCTCTGTTGCCAGCGCATGCTGGGGGTGGCTTTTTAATCCCGGATAAATAACATGTTCAATGCGTGGATGTGCTTCAAGAAAAGTGGCAAGGGCTGCTGCGTTTTCACAGTGGCGCTCTATGCGAAGTGCGAGGGTTTTTAAACTACGTAACACTAAAAAGCTATCAAAAGGGGCTGCAATAGCACCACAGGAATTTTGTAAAAAACCGATTTTTTCGGCAAGTTCTAAGTTGTCACCAATAGCTACAACACCATTGACGACATCTGAGTGGCCGTTTAAATATTTGGTGGCTGAGTGCACAACAATATCAATGCCTGCTTCAAGCGGGCGCTGAATCCAGGGGGTTGCAAAGGTATTATCCGCAACAGTGATGAGGCCGTGTTTTTTGCCAAGAGTTGCAATGGCTTTAAGATCAACCAGTTTTAGAAGTGGGTTTGAAGGCGTTTCGAGCCAAATCATCTGAGTATTTGGTTGGATTGCGGCTTCAATGGCTTCTATGTCTGTCATATCGATAAATGAGAAGTTCAAGCGGTTGGTGCGTGTTTTGACTTGATTGAACAGACGATATGTACCACCATACAAATCGTCTAATGCAAGTACGTGTGCATTGGCATCGAGTAAATCGATGATGGTGTTGATGGCAGCCATGCCTGATGCAAATGCAAATCCATGCGCACCAGACTCAAGGTTTGCAAGGCAGGCTTCATATGCGAATCGTGTTGGGTTTTGGCTACGTGAATATTCAAAGCCTAGGTGCTCACCTGGTGCTTTTTGTGCATACGTTGAGGTTGCATAAATGGGGGTCATAACCGCACCCGTTGTTGCATCGGGTGTTTGGCCTGCATGAATGGCACGGGTGTCGAAGTGTGTTTTATGCATGATGCATTCGGAGTGAATAGAACAGGAATTTATTATGGCATGGATAAATCACCCGAACCAGTTCAAGTTCGTGCTAAACTATAGTCACAAGAATTGTGCGGGGTAATGAGTATTGATGAATTGGGTGCTGCGCTTCAAGGATGATTATTTAAAACTACTTGCAGGGCTTTTAGTGGTTTTAATTCTGCTTGAATGGGTGAGCGGTGTTCGGGAAGCATTACAGTTAGATACGGTGACAACACCTATTGAAACACCGGTTGTTAAGCAGGCAAAAGCATCACAGACGGTTAAGAATCCGGCGGCACTCACCGTGAGTTTTTTCGGAGATTATGTGCCGAGTGGCGTAGACGCTGCAGGTGTGAAGCGCTCTTCTTTAAATCTATCGGTGGTGGGTATTTTGTTTGCATCGGAAGCAACTGAGTCACATGTCATGTTAGAGTTGTCTGATCATACCGTAAAATTATTCCGTGTGGGGGATACAGTGCCTGGAGGCGCTATTATTAAGCGGATTACACCTGAGGGTATATTATTGATGCATGATGGGGTCATGGAAAGTTTAAGTTTGCCTAAAAATGAATTATTCTTTTCTCCTTTGCCCGAGGCTTTAAAACAAGATTAAGGTGGTGTATGCGTTTTTTGATGCGTTTGAAAGGGTATGTTGTGGGCTTATTATTGTTTAGCCTCACTGCGTGTGCAATGAGCTCGCTGAATTTGCGAGAGGGAATTCACTCTTTTAAAGAGCAAAATTATCGTTCAGCCTTTATTCGTTTGATGCCAGAAGCTGAAAAAGGGAATCCCGAAGCACAATATGCCATTGGCTATATGTACTATTATGGTGAGGGCGTGGTTGAAGATCGAAAAAAAGCAGCCAAATGGATTAATAAGGCAGCAGCCGCGGGACAGACCGATGCTATTATTGCCGCTCGCCAATTGAGAGAAGAAGCGAAACACCCTTATTAGGCAGTTTGCGCTAAAAAATGTTGAATGATAGTTTTGATGGGTTTTGCAAGGCCGAAGCTGTGTAACGCGTCGATAGCAATCCAACGCCCATTTTCAGGTAAAACTTGTCTGTGTGTGTTTGCGTCTACGCAAAGTGCACGTGGATATAGCATCAGTTTAAAGTGTGTAAAAGTATGTTTGATAAAAGGCAGTGGTAAACTGACAGCTGCATCCAATTTATGTGTTGCTTGAATATGTGTGATGGCACATGCTGCTCTTTCAAGTTTTGGCAGGCTCCATAATCCCCCCCACAAGCCAGTTGAAGGCTGCTTTTCGAGGTAAATCATTGAGCATGCTTTATCGTGTAGTAAGATAAACTGGGCTTCATGGGTTGGCAGTGCTTTTTTCGGTTTTTTTTCGGGGTATTGATGGGTTAATTGGTGTAGGTGGGCAAGGCATGTTTTTTGTACAGGGCATTGTTCGCAAGCCGGTTTTTGCGGTGTGCAGATAAGGGCACCCAAATCCATAATAGCTTGTGTGTAGTCGGCAGCACGTGTTGTGGGGAGACAGACAGCTGCATGTGCTTGATATTGTTTTTTAATGGCTGTGGTATTGGGTTGTCCTGCAATTAAAAAGTAACGACTTAAAATACGTTTAACGTTGCCATCTAAAATTGCGGCAGGCTGGTTAAATGCAAGAGACTGAATGGCCGCGGCTGTTGATTCGCCGATACCAGGTAAGTCAATCAGTTGCTTTGATTCACTTGGAAAAACACCATCAAACTGTGCCATGATGCGCGCGGCTGTTTTCTGAAGGTTACGTCCACGGCTGTAATAACCAAGGCCTGCCCAATATGCGAGTACTTCGTCTTCTGTCGCTTTTGCAAGTGTTTGGAGGGTTGGAAAGCGTGCTATAAATTTCAGAAAATAAGGGATAACGGTTTTTACTTGTGTTTGTTGCAGCATGACTTCTGAAACCCACACAAAATAAGGGGTGCGTGGATTTTGCCAGGGGAGGTTTTTACGCCCGTGAGCATCAAACCATGTAAGCAGTGCTTCGGTGAATGCCGAATTATTCTGTGAGAGGTTTGATGGGCACATACTGAAGGGGTTTGATATGTTTTTTAAGCTTTTTGAGTGGTTTAATGAGTGATTGAGGGAGCGCACCATTTGAAAGAACATGTCGGATGAGGCGCCTATCAGCATTTACTAATGGAGTGTCCAAAGTGCCCTTCACAACCAATGGAAAGCCCTGACCTAAAATGTGCTGTATGGTCTGAGTTGTTTTATCTTTTGTGATGATATAGGCAGTCAGGTGTGCATCAAGCGCACGGGTTTCAATGTTGATGTGTCCCTGACCTTTTAAGTTTAGCTTTTTGGTTTCAAGCAACAAATTATAATGAACAAAGCCATCCCCTTTGGCTTGGTATTGCAGGTTGAATAACTGAAAGGGGGTGTTGCCTGAATAGTTGTTGAGGTTCCAAGGTTTTAAGTGCTCGAGCGTTGTCTGAATTTTATCAATGTTTTGAGAGGCAAGTGTGAGAATCGTTTGTTTTGCTTCAGCGGTGAGGGCGGGTAAATTAATGTAGGCCAGTGTGCCATTGTGTACGGTAAAATTACCGTTAACCTTCATTTTTTTATGCCAGTCAGCTTGGTCTAGTTTTGCACTTGCATTGACTGATAAATCTAGCAGCCCTGTAATACGAGAGGGGTGAATGTCAAAAAAAGCTTGGAAGACAGGTTCAGCATTTAAATTCGTACCTGTTTGGTTAAAGCTGAGTTCTCGCGTATTGATTGTGTAGGTGAGTTTTCCAACCGACTCACCGTTATACAGTGAGAGGGTGAGAGGATTTAGCTCTAATACACCATGCCGCAAGAGAATATGTGCATTGGCTTTTGTAATGGCATATTCACCAGCCTGGAAATTTTCGAGAGTCACTTGCCCATCGAGTGTTAATCGCTCTAATTGCGTGCTGATGGTTTTAAGTGGGGGCAAGTTGGTAAATCCTTTGTAGCTAACGGTACCACTTAAAGGAAAGGTGGCATGTGGCTTCCTTTGGATGGTTGCTTTAAATTGTATTGGAAACAGCTCCTCTTGTGTTTCGGGTAGTTTTGTTTCAAGCCGAACATTTTTTAATATGGTTTTTTGTTTGGTATCTGTCAGAATAATTTTGCCATTGGAAAGTAGGAGTGACTTTAAAGCGATGCGGGTGGGTATCGCCGGGGCTGCTTGCTTGGATTTATCAGGTTTTATGATGTTGGTTTTTTGGGGGGCTTTGTTATTTTGGTTAATGTGCAAGGTGAAACCATCTAACATGAGTTTATCAAATACAATTTTTCCGTGAAAAAGGGGGGTGAGCTGAAGGTGAAATACAACGCTATTCACATCGACTGCGTAATTTTTAGTGGGTTTTTCAATATTACCAATGTGAACTTTTGTTAGGTGTAGGCCAGGTCTTGGAAAAAGACGCCAATTGACATCGCCTTCGATGGTTGTGTTTTGTTGTGTGATAGATGAAAGTTGTTTTTTGGCAATAATCCTGAATGTATCAGGTTGTATGAATGTAGTAACTGCCCAGAGCACGCCGAGCGTTGATAGAAAAACAAATAGGACGATCAGTACCGCATTTTTGATGAATTTCATAAAAAGTTAACCATCCACCTAGATTTAATCGAAGGGGGTCAGAAGACCACCTTCGAGAAAAGGCAGATTTTTATGCTGCCAATGCTTTTATTTTAGCATTTAATCGGCTTTTTACACGTGCGGCTTTATTTTTGTGAATAAATCCTTTTGCCATTGCTTTATCAATAATAGGCTGTGCTTTGGTGTACGCTTCAGTTGCCGCTGCTTTATTGCCTGTGTCAATTGCTTTTAAAACGTTTTTAACATAGGTGCGGTACATAGAGCGTGCACTTGCATTGTGTGCTCGGCGTTTGCTGTTTTGTCGAGCACGTTTGATAGCTGACTTGATATTTGCCACGTTGTTTCTCCAGAAACTCAAAAAGTAAAGAGGCGTATCATGCCTAAAGTCATAAAATTTGTCAATTGTTATGCTGCATTTACCCTGCCAAAGCTGTCTTAAGGCCTGGTAACGGATTCCTTTTTTTGATACACTGCGCACGTCTTTTCGTGGCCTGATAGCTTTATAAAGGAATCAGCAAGGGCTTTTGCGTATATAACGCACAAGGAGGTCGTCTTTGAACACAAACAGTGTGGGGTTGACGGTGAATAAAGAGAAGCGCATCTATGCGGTCATGCAACCCTGGTTTGTTTGTCTTGCGGCGTCATTGTTTTTCTTTTATCAATTTGTACAAGGCAACATGTTTGCCTCCATTGCTGATCATGTCATGCGTGATTTTGGTATAGAAGCCAATAAGCTCATGTATTTATCCAGCGCATATTATTTAGCAAACGTTGTTTTCTTGTTAGGTGCGGGTATTTTGCTTGATAGGCTTTCTATTAAAAGAACACTGGTTGTGTGTATGTTCTTTTGTATGCTGAGCACTTTCGTATTGGCTTATACCACACATTTTGGCGTTGCACTTTTGTGTCGTTTCATTGCAGGTGTTACCAGCGCATTTTGTTTTTTAGGGCCTGTACGCCTTGCAACGCGTTGGTTTCCGCCAAAACGCATGGCTATGATTACAGGCGTTATTGTGACCATGGCAATGACAGGTGGGCTTGTTGCGCAGTACCCAATGACGCAGCTTGTGTTGCATTTGGGATGGCGCGGTGCAGTGCTTGATGTGGCATGGCTTGGCTTGCTGATGTTGTTACTGATGATGTGGTTAATTCAAGATAAACCGGAAGGCTATGAAGAGCCAGTTCATCAAACTTTGCCAATGAAAGCAGTATGGAAGGGGTGTATGCATGTACAGCCATTATTGTCGGGTTTATACACCAGTTTAATGAATTTACCGATTGCAGTATTGGGTGCTGCAATGGGTAAGCTGTATTTAATGCAGCGGTTAAATGTATCACAACCTGAAGCCTCCATGGTGAACGGCATGTTATTTTTAGGCGCAATGCTAGGTGGGCCTTTGGTTGGGTTTGTATCAGACAGATTAGGATTGCGGTTGCTGCCAATGAAGGCGGGTGCATTGGTGTCTTTATTGATTGTGCTGTGTATTATGTATGCAAATGTTTCGTTACAAATGATGGGTTTCTTATTCTTTTTACTAGGCTTTACCACAATGGCACAGGTCATTAGCTATGCCTTGGTTGCTGAGAGCGCAACACCTGTGATGATTGCAACCTTAATGAGTGTGGTGTCTATCTTAACGCAAGGTGGCTACACCGCTTATCAAAATATTTTTAGTGCAGTTTTAATGAAAAGTGGGGGTATGCAGCTGGTGGAAGGGACGCCTATTTACCCCATTGAATCGTATCAAACAGCGGCGTTGATATTACCTGCTGCCTTTTTTATTTCGTTTATATTAGTATTTTTCCTGAAAGAAACTTTTGCAAAACCGCAAGGTACAGAGGCCTGATATGTCGATACCTTCATCACGCGCTTGTGTTTTATTGATGGATTCTTTAGGAATTGGCGCAAGTGCGGATGCAGCGCAATATGGTGATGAGGGGGCGAATACCTTTGGGCATATTTTAAGCGCTGTTAGGCGTCCTTTGCACTTGCCGCATTTAGCAAGACGTGGCTTGCATCATGCGGCTGTTGCAAGTGCAGGGCAGGATGTGGTTGATATTTCAAAACTGCCACCACCAGAGAGTCATTATGGTTATGCGGTGGAACAAAGCTTAGGTAAAGATACACCAAGTGGGCACTGGGAGCTTGCAGGCGTACCGGTGCGGTTTGAGTGGGGATATTTTTCTGATAAAAACCCTTGTTTTCCACCTGAGCTGATTCAGACGTTCATTGATAAAGCTAAGCTGCCGGGTGTGTTGGGTCAGATACACGCCTCTGGCACCGATATTTTAGAAGCGCTCGGTGAGGCACATCAAACAACAGGTTATCCTATTGTATATACCTCGGCAGACAGCGTATTCCAAATTGCAGCACACGAAGAGACTTTTGGGCTTAAGCGGCTCTATGAAATCTGTGAAATTGCACGTGATTTGGTGGATGCGTATCAGGTAGGGCGTGTCATTGCGCGGCCTTTTGTCGGGTCGCCAGGGCAATTTAAGCGCACTGGAAACCGACGCGATTATTCTATCCCGCCGCCACAAAAAACATTGCTTGATAATCTAAAAGCTGCCGGACGTGAAGTGATTGCAATTGGCAAGACAGCCGATATTTTTGCGCACTCAGGCCCAACACAAGTGATTAAAGCCGATGGTAATATGGCATTATTTGATGCAACGCTTGAGGCGATGGCAACCGCGCCATCAGGCAGTTTGGTATTTACCAATTTTGTAGATTTTGATTCATCATTTGGGCATCGCCGAGATGTTGAAGGATATGCCAAAGCGCTTGAGGCATTTGATGCACGTATGCCAGAATTAGACGCGCTTTTAAAACCCGATGATTGCGTATTGATTTCAGCTGATCATGGTTGCGACCCAACCTTTCCTGGTAGTAATCACACACGTGAGCATGTACCTGTACTGTTGTTTGGGCCAAATATTCAGAGCCAGGCCATTGGCAGGCGTGAAAGCTTTGCTGACATGGGGAAAACCTTGGCGAGCCATTTGGCGCTTGAAACTGATATTGAAGGGGTTTCTTTTTTGAAGCCTCGGGGGTAATCATGCATTATTCTTCTGAGTTTCTGACCTACTGCAAAGGGCTTCCACTCACGTTAACCTCACTTCGAAAAGCAGTGCTACATGTATTATGGCAAGCAAAAAAGCCACTGAAGGCTTATGATATTTTAGAGTGTTTACTCGAAGCCTTGCCCAACGTAACGGCTGCAGCTATTTATCGGACCTTGAGCTTTTTTATTACAGCAGGCGTTGTCCACAAAGTTGATTCGATTCAATCGTATGCGCTGTGTGGAGAGCCTGATACTAAAGCATGCTCTGAAGTGCTGATGGTCTGTGCAACGTGCCATACAGTGCGTGAAATGCAAGATGCAGTGGTACGCGAGGCGGTTGTGCGCTTGGCTCGTCTAGATGCTTTTGAGTTGGGACACGACCCCATTGAGTTGCGAGGTGTGTGTGGCGCTTGCGCACAACAATCCATCTAACCGTCATCAAACTGTTTGCACCAAGCCAAAAACTTATCTGACGGTACAGCCTTACTAAACACAAATCCTTGGCCGTACTGACAATTCAAGCTTAATAAATGCGCTTTATGTTTCTTTGTTTCAACCCCTTCTGCGATCACATCAATATTAACGGCCCTTGCTATATCTAGCATTGCACCCATAACCTGAGCATATCGAACGTTATGCAGGCTATTTTTTACAAACTGCATATCAATTTTGACATACTTGAAAGGGAGTTCCAGCAAGTAGTTAATTGAAGAATAACCGGTTCCAAAGTCATCTAATGCAAATGCGATTCCAAGCGTGATACACTGTTTTATTACCTTTGATACAACCTTTAAGTTTGAAATAACGCTAGATTCTAGAATTTCAAACTCAAGTAAATGGTGAAGGTGCTTGGGATAAGGTGACAACATTTTTTTTAAGTGTTGAATGAAATGTGGCTGCTCCATTTGCATCGTGTCAATATTGACACTTAAGGGAATTGATATCCCTGCGTTATCCCACGTTTCAAGTGTCTTTAGCGCCTCAATAATCGTCCAATCTGTTAGTTCAAGTAGAAATCTGTGATGTTTTATCTGGGGTAAAAACTGATGGGGGTAGAGTAAGCCTTTTTTGGGGTGTTCCCAGCGCATCAACGCTTCGGCACCTGAAACTTTATTGATTCGCATATCCACTCGAGGTTGAAAGTATAGTTTTATTTCGCCTCTTGTCAGCGCTTCCTTCATTTCTGAAATAAATGATAATGTTTGTTTGTATGCCTGCTCACTCTTGACATCAAAAAAAGTAGTTGTATTTTTTCCTGCGACCTTACTTTTATACATCGCCTGGTCGGCTTGTCGAATCAGCTGCTCGGGTGTGATATGTTTTCTTTGCGGGTAAAACGTGATTCCCATACTAGATTTGATGTGTAGGATATAGTTATCAATATTCACCGGCTCATTGAGCCTTTTATAAAGACGTTCTATGCCATTATTTTTGATTTCTTTGGGGCCTGTGCTTGGCATTAATAATAAAAATTCATCACCACCATAACGTCCTATTGTATCTGTATCACGTATTGTCTCACTGACAATTTTTGCAAATATCTGTAGTAGCTTATCACCCACATCATGTCCTAATTTATCATTAACCTCTTTAAAGTCATCAATGTCTATGAAAATGAGAGTGAGTACTTGTTGAAAGTGTCTAGCATACTTCATAGCTTGGTCTAATTGCTCAACAAATGAAGTTCTATTAGGTAAATCTGTTAGCAAGTCGTAATGAGCTATTTTTTTAAGTGTTTCTTGTTGTTTATTTTGTTCAGAAATATCATAAAAAGTACCGATATAGTTTATGATAGAATCGGACTCGTCTAGCACTTTCGAAATCGCTAATAGCTGTATGTATAAGTCGCCATTTTTTCTTTTATTCCAGATTTCTCCAAACCAATAACCATGTTTTTTGATATCTTTCCACATTTGTTTGTAAAACGCTGCATTATATTTACCTGACTGAAGTAAGCTAATATTTTTACCAATCACCTCATGCTTTTCATAACCTGTAATTTTGCAAAACTCTCTATTAATATCGACAATACGGTTTTCTTTATCTGTAATCACAATGCCTTCTTTAGCATATTTAAAAACACTGGCTGAAATTTTTAGCTGCGCTTCATGCTTTTTCCTGAGCGTAATATTATATAGCGTGGCAATATAGGCATCTTGCTGCTTCCATTTGCCTTTTTTGATACTAAGCTCGGTATTAATTAGCGTATTATCCGATACTAATAATTCTATTTCTTGCTTGGTCCGTGACTGCACTGGGAAACTAAAATTTGTACCAATGAGTGTGTCATGGTTTTTTTTCAATAAAACGCAGGCGGCCTGATTGGCATATAGGACATTTCCAGACGCATCGAGTATGAGGACCGAGACCGACAGTGCATCGACCAAGGCTTCCCAGTATAATTCATTTTTTGAAATGATCGATTTCATTAATATCTAGTCCGACAAGTACTTGCTCATAATCTGACAGATCGCCAATAACTCGCCTGATGGGTTCAGGCAGTTCCTTTATGAGAGTTGGGGTTGCAATAATTCTTTCTTTTTCTGCCAGTTGGGGTTTATCTAATAAGTTGATAACTTCAATTTTGTATTGGTGATTGAGTGTTTTTGTCTCGCAAATTTTCTCAAGATTTTGAATTGCTTTACGTGCTAAAGCAGTATAGCCAAGGATATAAAGTTTTAGCTTATATTGATTCATATCAATGACCCCGTGAATTTTTATTAATCTGCTCAATTGCCCTGATATTTTTTAGTTGTATTTCTAGCTGGCGTTTTTTGTCGAGTAACTCAAATCTAAATGACGTTTTATGAATTTCTGTGTCTGTTAGTTCATTTTTTTTGTAGGTATCTAAACGCTCTAGTTGCGCATAAACTTCTGCCAGTTGAGCTTTAAGGGTTTGCATGGCCTGTTTGTCTAAGATTATTTGTTGATTTTTTTCACTGCCAAAAACAATTTTCCCTTGACCGATATAAGGGTCTTGTATAGTGATGCCTTTGTCTGATAAGAAAAATTCTTTCACTTGGTTTGAGCTAGCATTTCCTCGAGACTTAATCACACGAATGGTTCGGTTCACCTCACCATTAGAGAGCTCTAGTGTTAGCATGAGCCAGGTATCTACTAAGCTTGAAATTTCCATTTTTCTTCTGCCTGACTTTAACAACTCACCTAAAATAACGGTTACGTTTTGGCTCTTTAAGTGTGAAATAAACCGAATCAATAACGATTTGACTTCAGCCGCTGAGCCTAAATCAAGAAATGATGTGACTGGATCAATAATTAATACTTTGGGTTGTATTTGTTCTATTGTTTCAATGATAGTAATTAAATGTTCTTCTAATCCCATTTCAACAGCCCTTGCTGTTTTTAATGTTAATAATTTTTTTTCAATCCCAGTCCACAAATCAATGCCAACGGATTTTACATTGGCAATAAAATCTGGACTTGCTTCTTCGTATGAAAAGTAGAGCACCTTTTTCTTTTGCGAGATAGCTTTTTCTGCTAGTTTAGATAACAATATTGACTTTGCAGTGCCTGACTCACCACTGATCATGAGTGATGATGCTTGTATGTAACCACCACCTAGCATATCATCAAGCTGTTTTATGCCAGTTGAAATCTTCTTTCGGTTATTTATTTCGCGCAACAGACTGTTTGTAATTGGGAAAATTGAAACGCCTTGACCTGTGATTAAATAAGGGTACTGATTAGTACCATGATGTGAGCCTCTATATTTCAGAATACGCAAGAAACGTGTCATTAAGGTGTTACGTACCTGCTGTTCAAGGTGAATCACACAATCTGTTGCATACTCATCACATGAGTAATCACTATTTGGCACGAACCCTTCTACTGCGGTGCAAAGTAGTGTAACGCTATTTGCTCGAGACCAATTAAATAGCTGAAGTAAGACGAGCTCATTCATCTTTGATTCAAGACCAAGAAATAAATTATCCAATGAATCAAGAATTAAAATAGGATGTTTCCCTTTAAGACTGTTTTGTATGCGCATTAAGACAGGACTTAGCTCAAAGTCACCAATCACGGTATCGGATAGGGAGTTACGAAAATCTAAAAAATGTAAATGGCCGCTTTTTACAGCAGTTTGTCCATTTAGTCCCATGTTATCCATATTCTGAATTAGCATTTCTGGCGATTCATCGCACGTCACAAAGCTAACGTGGTGACCACTTGCAATACATTGATTGGCAAATAATAAACAAAAGATAGTTTTTCCAGAACCAGGTCCGGCCTTTAGTAGGCTTGGGCGTCCCTTGGGATACCCTCCTTTTAGAATCATATCCAAGCCCTTGATACCAGTTTTAATTTTATCCATTACTGCCTCTCAACTTGGTTTAGGGAGTATAGGTTTTAACAATGATTCATTTCAGTATAGGGTATGCGGTGTCGAAATGCTTAATTTAAGCATCTTCGTCGAGTGTGGCGCTATACAATAGATTTATTGATAAGTGCTGGATAAATCATTTTTAGGCATTGATTTTTAAAAAAACACCCCCATCTCCTATCCATATCAATGATTTTATTAAGCGTTGGGAGATAACTTGGAACAATTTCGAGGTACAACCATTTTGTCCGTGAGAGACGGTAAACAAGTGGTCATTGGGGGGGACGGTCAGGTTTCACAAGGTAATACTGTCATGAAAGGCAATGCGCGTAAGGTGCGTCGTCTTTATCAAGATAAAGTCATTGCAGGGTTTGCAGGTGGTACAGCAGATGCATTTACTTTGTTTGAGCGTTTTGAAAGTAAACTTGAGATGCATCAGGGGCATTTAGTGCGTGCAGCTGTTGAGTTAGCAAAAGATTGGCGTACGGATAAAATGCTGCGTCGCCTTGAAGCGCTACTCGTAGTTGCTGATGTAAAAGCTTCTTTAATTATTACTGGAAATGGGGATGTGATTGAGCCTGAGGGAGGCCTTATGGCAATTGGGTCAGGTGGGCCGTTTGCACAGGCTGCGGCACGCGCTATGATAGAAAATACTAAGCTATCGCCCCTTAAAATTGTTGAAAAAGGTTTGAATATCGCTGCTGATATGTGTGTATATACAAATCATCATTTGACCATTGAAAAATTGGATGTGAATCATGGCTAGTACTGTTGCAACTTCAAAAACACCAGAGGTCATTACAATGCCTCAAACAATGATAACTGCGCGCTCAGAAATGACACCGAGAGAAATTGTTGAAGAGCTCGACAAACATATTATCGGACAAGACGATGCTAAGCGTGCCGTTGCAATTGCATTACGTAATCGTTGGCGTCGCATGCAAATTGAAGATAAAAATTTGCGTGCTGAAATTATGCCGAAAAATATTTTAATGATTGGGCCAACCGGGGTTGGTAAAACAGAAATCGCAAGACGCCTAGCACGCCTTGCGAATGCGCCATTTATTAAGGTAGAAGCCACAAAATTTACCGAAGTGGGGTATGTTGGACGGGATGTTGAGTCGATTATTCGTGATTTAGTCGATGTTGGGTTTAAGCTTGAGCGTGAAAATGCCATGAAAAAGGTGTCGCAGCAAGCTGAGGATGCAGCAGAAGAACGTATTTTAGATGCATTATTACCGCCCACTGAAGGTGAGGCACGACGTGACTCTTCAGCGCGACAAAAATTCCGAAAACAGTTGCGAGAAGGTGAACTAGACGACCAAGCTGTCGAAATTAATGTATCTTCATCACCAGTTGGTATTGAGATTATGGCGCCTCCAGGCATGGAAGAGATGACGAGCCAATTGCAATCGATGTTCCAACAAGTGGGCTCTGAAAAAGTGAAGCGGCGAGAGTTGCCGATTCATAAAGCAATGAAAGTGTTGCGAGAAGAAGAAGCGGCAAAATTGGTGAACGAGGAAGAGATTAAGCTGCGCGCTATTGAATCTGTGGAACAGAATGGATTTGTATTTATTGATGAAATTGATAAAGTTGCAAAACGTGCAGAGCAGGGCGGGGGCGATGTGTCGCGTGAAGGCGTGCAGCGTGACTTGTTGCCCTTGGTTGAAGGTTCATCGGTTTCAACCAAATATGGTGTGGTAAAAACAGACCACATTTTGTTTATTGCATCGGGTGCATTCCATGTTGCAAAACCATCTGACTTAATTGCAGAGCTGCAAGGGCGTTTGCCGATTCGTGTTGAATTAAAGGCGCTCAGTGTTGATGATTTTATTAAAATTTTAACTGAGCCTTATGCATCGCTGACCGAGCAATATATTGCTTTAATGGCGACAGAAGGCGTTAAACTCAGTTTTGATAAAACGGGTATTAAGCGTATTGCAGAAGTCGCATGGCAAGTGAACGAGCGCACAGAAAATATCGGTGCACGACGTCTATACACAGTGATGGAGCGTTTGCTTGAAACCATTTCGTTTGAAGCCACAGATAAAGCAGGCGAAACCATCAAAGTAACGCGCGACTATGTACAAACACACCTTGGCAAGTTGGTTGAGGACGAAGATTTAGCGCGTTATATTTTGTAACATGCAGCGTACAGCCAACTGTGCTTGGCTGTACGCTACTTTTACGGAAATATGAGAGTGAAGAAAATTGCTTTGGTCTCTTACGGTTATTTAACCGCCGACCCTCGTATTTTGACGATTGCAGATAGTCTGAAGTCTCATGGCTGGGATGTGATTGGAATTAATATACATCCACGTGCTTTATCGCATACAAACACAACGCGCTTATTTAAGCGGCATACCTGTTATAACCTACAGGCAAAGTCGTTTGCGAGGGTTTGGGTATTAATTGCCAAGTTATTGGCGCGCGGCTTAAAGTTGTTTGGGTGTCAGTCGCAAGGTGAGTTGTTATATTTTAAAGCAATTCATACATACATAAAAAAAGCAGTTCAAAAAGCTGATTTTCAAAAACTGACCAAAGATGTTGATGTATTTTACGGCTGTGAAATGTTTTTTGGTGCATTCATTGCTTATCATGCTACAACTGACTCAAATAAAGCGTTTGTGTTTGATATTAAAGAACTTTACTCGGACATGACAGCGCAGTTATCCGGTAAGCTTAAGCAGTTTGTCTTACGCCATGAGGCTTTATTCATTGAGCGCTCTCGCTTGTTTCCTTGTGTATCGAATGGTATTGGTGACCATTACAGTGCTTTGCATCCATTATTCCAGAAAAAAAGTTATGTGTTATTGCCTAATACGCCCAGTCAACTTCCTGAAGCAAAGCGTGCTCTAAGAGACAACACAAAGCCTATACGCTTTGTCATGATTGCAGGATTTGCACCTAATATTCGCGGCATTGAATTGCTGATTAAGCTTTGGGCTGCAGTTTTGCCTCTGCAGGCAACGCTTGATTTATATTTATCTCACTTAAGTGATGCAGATAAAAAGGTGCTGTTGAAATTAGCCGGTACAGCCGCCGGGAGGTCGTTACAGATTAAGCCGCCTATTAAAGTGGATAACATTGTTGAGATGTTGGCAGATTATGATGTAGGCGTTATTCCTTATTTGCCGGATGCGTGTTTAAACCATAAATATTGTTGTCCTGGTAAATTTGGACAATATTTAAAAGCAGGTCTTGCTGTTTTATCTTCAGATACGTCGCATATTACACAATACATTCAGGCATTTGATTTAGGTGCTGTGTATCCAACCAATAATTTTGCTGAGTCTGTTGCGGTTTTTCAAGAGCTGTTACGTCATCCAGAGCGTATCGATGTAATGAAACAAAATGCGGGCTATTTCTTTGATCAAGAATATCATTGGGATGTATTTGCAAAGCGTTTTTTAGATGCGATGGATGAGGTTTTGACGTAACGTCTCGCAGTGCTCGGGTTTGAAAAGGCTGAATTTCGTCAGCAGAAACGCTACTGTAGCACCTGAAAGACTACAAATTGATTTAATTGAATTAAATTGATACAATATAGCTCTTTTATTTGTTCGTTGTATCGGTGTTGTATGCGCTTATTTCCACAAGTCTATTTTAAAGTCACCAGTATTTTTTGTTTGATTGTTGCAATGAGTTATGCAACTGCATCGTTTGCAGTCACGGTACCGCGAGAAAGCTTTCCGATTGAGTCATATACGCAGGATGCGGATGCCTATATTTCACCTAAAAGTCTGCATTATACCAAAAGCTTGCTGAGCATCGAGGAGCAACAGCTGCGGTTAAAGCAATTTTATCAGCATTACTATGCAAGTGATGCAAAAGGATTGTCACCCTGGAGTCAAGCGTTAGTCAGTGCGCTTTTACCGCGTGTAAAAAAAGCAGAATTAAGAACGCTGGCGGTTTTCGATAATCAAACAAAACCCAATGCGCCAAAGCATTATGCAGAAAATTTCAGAGCGCATGATGCGGCTTTTTGGCGTGGTATTCAACGTAATATGAATTTAAATGCGCTAGATAATGGTGTGTTTGATGTACGTCAGCGAGCGATTGTAACGCGTAATACCGCGACACGCGTTTTGCCTGAAAAAACACCAGACTTTTTTGATGAGCGTACCGCAGGAGAAGGGTTTCCTTTTGATAACTTGCAAATTGCAAGCCTTTGGGTGGGTACACCGCTTTATGTATTCAGCACCTCCAAAGACAAAGCCTGGTCACTGGTATTAACGCCAGATGCCTATTTTGCATGGGTGAAAAGCAGTGATATTGGCTATGTGTCCTCTGACTTTGTTGCGCGCTGGCAAAAAGGTGCAGAACAGCAGCTGGTAGCTGTCACGCAAACAGAAGTGAGCATTTTGGATAAAGCAAACCGCTTTCAGTTTACAGGTTATATAGGCGCTGTATTTCCAGAAGCCGACCGTAATGCAACCAAAACCAGTATTCTATTCCCTGTGAGACAGCCGGATGGAATGGCAACGATTAAAACCGGTATCATTGAGACAAAATCCGTAGCACGCATGCCATTAGCTGTATCGCCAAAACATATGGCAGCAATCATTAAAGAATTACAACACAGACCTTATGGGTGGGGTGGTGCGTTTTTCTTGAATGATTGTTCGCAAGAGCTGAAAAGCCTGTTTACACCATTTGCCATTTGGTTGCCAAGAAGCTCATGGATGCAGCAAGCACTGAATCCAACACTCGATTTGTCAGCACACTCTTTAGAAGAGCGCCTTAACACAGTCAAAGTAAAAGGGCATCCATTTTTGACGTTACTTTATAAAAGGGGCCATATTGTGCTGTATGTGGGGGAGAAAAACATCCAGAATCACTCAGAAGTGATAAGCTATCAAAATGTTTGGGCGCTTTCTCCAAAGCAAAATGACACGCGCTATGTAATTGGCGGGGGTGTGTTTTTACCGATTCTTAAAAGTTATCCAGATAATCCGCGCATCAACTCACAAGCCAATGAATCAGTATTTAAACTGATTCATTTAGATGCATTTCATGGTAAGGAGCGGTTGCCTAACGAGTTCGCCGAAATGTTTTAACTCTCTGTATATGACAAAAAAGCCTGTCATGCCCGCGCAGGCGCACTACTGTCCGGTCAAAGCAGCGCCTCCTTATTACATGGTTTAGGTGTGCTAGGCAGCGAATGATTTAGATTCAATCTAAGGCCTGTTGACATTTGCCCCCACCGCCGACGTGCTGCGGCTTGACCGCAGCATCC
>JARGNV010000028.1 GCA_029212465.1 Legionellaceae bacterium
GGAGCCGAAAACCACCCCGCGGCTTAATCGTACATTCTGACCGTGGCAGCCAATATTGTTCACATGTGTATCAAAAACTTTTGAGTCTACATGGCCTTATTTGCAGTATGAGTAAGCGAGGCGACTGTTATGACAACGCTGCTATGGAAAGTTGGAATCATAGTTTTAAAGTCGAGGCTATCCATGGTGAACGGTTTGCAACACGCGATTGCGCTAAAAAACATGTGTTCGAATACATTGAAATTTATTACAATCGGAAACGCCTTCACACGACAACTGGTTATAAAACACCTGAGTCGTTCGAGGCTAAAATGGTCGCTTAGTAAGGTGTCCGTTTTTTCGGGGCAAGATCAGTTTAGACGGGTGCTTCTTTTTTAGAGTGCACATGAGGGCGCTGCTGTGTCCCGTGGACTGGTTTCAAAAGGGGTTTGCCGCATTAAAGGAAATAAAGAGAATATTTTTCTTCCTAAGCGTGCTTCAATATCTACCCCTTCTGTAGCAATTAAAGTGAGTTGCTGCGCATTTAAAGGTGTGTCTTCTGATGTTCGGTTAAACGCCCTTGCGAGCGCCATTATTTTTTTATGGTACTCAGATGCGTTTTTACCTAAAGCAGATAATGCAATTAAGTTTTCATGTCTTTCAGCGTCTGTATCACCCAAAATATCACACCCCTTTAAAGCACTTTCAGGTGGCATGCCTAAGACATCTAACAACGTTTTTTTCTCAGGGTTAAGGCGAGGTGATGCTAAGATGCGTTTGATTTTCGCTTCTATATTATGTCTGTTTATATATAATGGTGATATTTGTTGCATTTCATTGGCGCGAAATGTCTGGATGGCGCGCCCCAAACAGATAGCATATAGTGGCGTGACCTCAACTGGATGTTTTTCTCCTTCATCATCATAATAATCAGCAAAGACAAGGGGTTTTTGTTTGCGTAAATCAAATTGAAATGCATGACATTTTATCCAAGCGGCGTTAGCTATTTCGATGCCATCAATTTTAAACTGTGGAGGTGTCATTTTTTTGCCAGCATTTATATAGTAAATGTTGGTAATCATGGGACTTTTATAGTGATCAACTTGATGAACAAAGTGCACATCTGACAGGGTGTAATTTAGGCCTACCTCCTCGGATATTTCTCGTAACACGCCTCTTGGCATTGATTCGCCGGCACTGAAAAGAGGCGCGCTAGGTGTTGTGCGGCGATATGCATCTTCAACACTTTCCCCTGAAAGTACTAATTCTTCGGCTTTATCTGTTACACCTAGAATACCATTTCGCGCAGTATCTGTGCTTGCACAAGGTTTTGGATTTAGATGTCCTTCAGGCACTTTCCAATCAGAAGGAATACCTGCTAATTTTTTGGGGTCTGTACTTCGGCGTGCATCTCTTTGTTTGTTATACACCAAAAGCACGTGGGGAATATCGTTTGCATCTTTGTAAATAATAACGGCTGAAGCACCGGCTCTAACCCAGGCATAAGGGTGAACTTGTAGTGTATTTCGTCCTTTGCTAGAAGTAACAGTGTCCCATACGGTTCGTCCATACATATTGACAATATCACCAAAGCGGACCAAGAAAGACTCTTTTACTTCTTGGGGCAACGTTTGAGATAATAAACGAATAGTGCGATCAAAATTAAATGAGACCGTTTCGGATGACGGTATTGCAATCGCTTGTAAAATATTTTTTTCCCAAGTCGATAGGTCGTTGTGGTTAACCACTTTCATGTGAACACGCATACCCAGTGGTGCAACTAGCGTACAGTACTCTCCTACGGTTTTGGCATGCAGGGCGTGGTTAGAAAGCGGTAGCAACATCGCTTGAATATTTAGTTTTTCTGAAATACGGACATTCAGCGCCTGTAAAGACGCATTTTCATCAACTTCAATGGTGAGCTGCTCATGAAGCGTTTCATTTTTAATAAACTCAAATATAACTTTAATGGTTGCCATTACATCACCGGTTGGTTTGGCGTCCCAGAGAGGATTCGAACCTCTGACCTGCCCCTTAGGAGGGGGCCGCGCTATCCAGCTGTGCCACTGGGACAATAGCAGCAGTCTACCTGTATCTGATTTTAATCACAATTGCTAAATCATTGTGATGAGGCCTTGAAATATTATTTTATGTCCTCATATGAAAAGTCAGCTTTAGTTTAAATTTTACTTTGAAGAGTAGGAGTATATTGTATGGCCGATAAACAACAAACGATGGGATTTCAAACAGAAGTCAAACAAATTTTAGACTTGGTGGTACATTCACTGTATAGCAACAAAGAAATTTTCTTGCGAGAACTCATCTCCAATGCTTCTGATGCTTTAGATAAACTTCGATTTTTAGCGCTTTCAACGGCTGATTTATATGAAGGTGATGCTGATTTACGTATTACGCTTGAGTTTGATGAAAAGAAAAAAACAATTACCATCACAGATAACGGTGTGGGCTTAAGCTTTGATGAAGCAGTTCAAAACTTAGGAACCATTGCAAAGTCAGGCACAAAAGATTTCTTGAGTCACTTAACGGGTGAGCAAGCAAAAGACTCACAGTTAATTGGTCAATTTGGCGTTGGTTTTTACTCATCCTTTATTGTGGCCGATAAAGTTACTGTTAAAAGCCGTCGTGCGGGCTTAAAACCTGAAGAAGGCATTGTGTGGGAGTCTGCTGGTGAAGGTGAATTTACTATTGCGCAGCACAAGCAAAAGGCAAGAGGAACCTCGATTACATTGCACCTTAAATCAGAAGATGCAACTGACTTCTTAAGTGATTGGCGGTTGCGTAGTTTAGTGAGCAAGTATTCTGATCATATTGCATGGCCAATTGTGATGGAAAAATTACCTGATGCAGCAGAAGCCGCGGATGAAGGTGATAACAAAGAAAAAAAAGCAAAGAAAGAAGCACCGGAGTTTGAAACAGTTAATAAGGCAACAGCACTTTGGACACAGTCAAAATCAGATATTTCAGATGAAGACTATCAAGCGTTTTATAAGCATATCTCCCATGACTATCAAGCGCCTTTAACTTGGGCACATAATCAAGTTGAAGGGAAACAAGATTACACAACCTTATTGTACATTCCAGCACATGCCCCCTTTGACTTGTGGCAGGCTGATTCAAAGCATGGTTTAAAACTGTATGTAAAGCGTATTTTTATTTTGGATGATGCAACACAATTTTTACCGCGCTATTTACGTTTTGTGAAAGGGATTGTGGATGCTAGCGATTTGCCACTGAATGTTTCGCGCGAAATCTTACAAGATAATAAACAAGTAGATAGCATTCGTGCGGCTTGCACAAAGCGTGTTTTATCGCTGCTTAGTAAAATGAGCACTAATGAGCCAGAAACGTATCAGAAATTTTGGGATGAGTTTGGTGCTGTATTAAAAGAAGGGCCGGTTGAAGATGCAAGTAACCGCGATCGCATCACAGGCTTGTTACGTTTTGCAAGTACCCATACTGATTCTGAGAAGCAAACGGTGTCACTCGCTGATTACGTATCTCGTATGAAAGAAGGACAAAATAAAATTTATTATGTCACTGCATCTAGCTACAACACAGCAAAACATAGCCCGCACCTTGAAATATTCAAGAAGAAAGGGATTGAAGTATTGCTGCTGAGCGATAGAGTTGATGAATGGCTTGTGGGCTATTTAAGTGATTTTGAAGAGAAGCCGTTACAATCAATTACTAAAGGTAAACTTGAGTTAGATGACGATGCGAAAGACACCGATGAAGTCAAGAAAGACGATGAAGGATTTGCATCAATGCTCAAACAAATGCAAGATATATTAAACGCACGTGTTAAAGAAGTTCGTATTACGCATCGTTTAACAGATTCTCCTGCATGTGTAGTTGCGGATGAAAATGACATGGGGCTTGAAATGCAACGCATTTTACAGTCTGCAGGGCAGGCAGCGCCTCAGAGCAACCCAGTGTTTGAAATTAATCCTGAGCATGCTCTTATTCAGCGCTTAAACGATATTCAAGATGAAGATCTCTTTAAAGAGTGGACTGAAATTTTGTTTGAGCAAGCGTTGTTAGCTGAAGGAGGCACCTTAGATAACCCTGCTGCATTTGTGAAGCGTGTAAATCGTCTTTTAACAGCAGCATGAGGTTGTATTTGATGTTAGTTTTAGGCCGTTTGGTATGTTAGAAGCCGCGCTGTCACGTATGGCGCGTGCGGTTTCTAATCCTGTATTACTGCGTGGACAAAACCATCATCAGTCAGGTGATGTGCTCACACTTCGTTTGAGTGATGGTTTGCTCCGTGCGCGTGTTAAAGGGCATACGCATCAAATTTATGATGTGTATATGGATTTAAAAATTTTTCCAGGCACCTCATCGCGCTGTGGATGTGAGCGTAAAAACAACTGTGAGCATGCAGTTGCTGCATTGCTTGCGCTGCATGCGCGTGAAACAGGGGAAGAGGCGCAAACAAGTCATTCCTCGAGTCCTGCTCCTTTAAGTCCGTTGTATGAAACTGTTATCAAAGAAGACGAAGTCAAATGGTATTCTCAAAGTCGTTCAGAAGGACACGACTTTTTCTCTTATCAGTTGGGTATCTTAATTGATAAGCAGCCAGTTAGTATTGTGCCGCTGGTGGCCGATTTATTAGAGCAATTTGGCGCACATGCACTTGAAAACCGCGAAGATACAGAACGTTTTCGTTTGCCGATTGCAAAAGGAAAAGTGCTTGAGGTGACATTTGGCCGTTTAAAACCACTTTTGCGGTTGTTGTGGCAATATGGCCTTAAGCGAAAAGATATTCCTGCAGATGTATTAAAGCTGACGCGTTACCAGCTGCTCTTTATGCAAGAAGCAGAGCAGGCAATTGCCGCAAGTAGCGCGCGTTGGCAAGGCACAACAGAGTTTAGAAAAATTCATAAAGCGTTATTAAAGCCTGAAGAGACGGCAGAAGTAATCGTGCCGCCTAAGCACTTAAATGCAGCGTTGCGAGAGTATCAGATTGAGGGGCTTACTTGGTTGCAGCGGCTTCGGAGTGCGCGGTTAAGTGGTATTTTAGCGGATGATATGGGGCTTGGAAAAACTATTCAAACACTTGCACATTTGCAATATGAAAAAGAGGCGGGGCGATTACGTCGTGCTAGCTTAATTTTGGCTCCAACCAGTGTATTGGGCAATTGGTATGAGGAAGCACAGCGTTTCACACCAGACTTAAAAGTGCTTGTATATCATGGGCTCACAAGGCATCAAACACGCCAGTTTGATGATTATGACTTAATTATATCGACTTATGGTGTGGTGCAGCGTGATAAAGCGCTTTTTGTAAAATATCCATTGTATTATTTAGTGCTTGATGAAGCACAAATCATCAAAAACACTCAAACCAAAACGCGTCAAATTATTCAGCAACTACAAGCAAAAAACCGTTTATGTTTAACAGGAACACCGCTTGAAAATCATTTGGGTGAGTTGTGGTCGTTGTTTCATTTTTTAGCGCCTGGTTTCTTGGGCACACAAAAGCAATTTCGCCAGCTGTTTCAGTATCCTATTGAAAGGCAGCAAGATGAAACGGTAAGGGCTGCTTTGGTGAGGCGTTTGCAACCTTTTGTATTGCGTCGTAGTAAAAATCAGGTTGCCTCAGAGTTGCCTCAAAAAACAGAAATTACGCGTACTATCGATTTAGTTGGTTTTCAGCGAGATTTATACGAAACGATTCGTATGACAACGGAACGCTCTGTGCGTGAAGCCATTGCAAAACAAGGCTTAAGTAAAAGCCAATGGGTCTTTCTCGAAGCACTTTTAAAGCTTCGGCAGGTGTGTTGTGATCCAAGGCTTCTAGATGCTGGAGATGAGCGCGCAGCCAATGCTTCAGCAAAATTAGAAGTATGTCTTGATCTCTTGGATAACTTAATAGAAGAAGGGCGCTCGGTATTGGTGTTTTCTCAATTCACAAGTATGTTGAGCCTCATTGAAAAAGCGCTTCAAAAGCGTGGATACCAATATTTATTGCTAACAGGAAAAACACGCCAGCGCGAGCAAGTGATTCAGCAGTTTCAGGCAGGTGAGGCACCTATTTTTTTAATCAGCTTACGCGCTGGTGGCGTTGGCCTAAATCTAACGCGTGCTGATACAGTGATTCATTACGATCCATGGTGGAATCCCGCGGTTGAAGACCAAGCAACTGACAGGACGCATCGTATTGGACAAAAAAAGCCGGTATTTGTGTATCGTTTAATTGGTGCAGGAACAGTTGAAGAAGTGATGATGAATATGCAAAATCAAAAACGCCAGTTGTTTGATAGTATCTTTTCAGAAGAAACCTTAAGTGCCCCTGTTGAGTGGACTGAAGAAGAAGTTGCGCAATTTTTTATGCCGCTTGGGACGCCTTAAGGTAGCGCTCGTGTAGTGCGCTGAGGCTGTCTTTAAAGTGCTCAACGTTACCATCATTTTGGATGATATCATCAGCCAGCGCACGTCGGATAGCTTTGCTCGGCTGTATGTGAATCATATGTAGCGCTGCTTCTTTTGAGCAGTTATCACGAAGCATGAGGCGTTCAATTTGCAATGCTTCGTCAATTTCAATGAGCAGCACGTGGTTTAGGTATGGAAAGTCTTCGCGCCGGGTTATGAGCGGAACTTCAATCAGTACGTAGGGGCTCGTGGTTTTTTTGAGTACGTTTTCGATGCCTGCGCGAATTTGCGGGTGGAGGTAGCCTTCAAGCCAGCGCCGTTCATCGGGATGTTGTACAATCGTCTGGCGTAGGGCATGCCTGTCGAGTGCGCCGGATGGGGTTAAAATCGTTTGACCAAAATGTGCAGCAATAGCCGCAAGTGCAGGCGTGTTGGGCGCTGTTAATTCACGCGCAATCATGTCCGCACTGATAGTATCAATGCCTTGTGCTTTAAAAAAATTGATAGCAGTTGATTTTCCGCTGGCAATGGTGCCAGTTAAGATAACGATATAGGGCATTTTTTTCTCATTACAGGCGCCTATCATTTTTTCCGCGCAGGCGGGAATCCATACAACATAATAATAGATTCCCGCTTGCGCGGGAATGACATTAAGGCACTTTTTTGATTGCAAAAGAGATTGAACGCAACAATGGGACACGCTGCTTATAAATATGTTAGAATTCTGGCCTATTTTTGAGGTGATTCATATGTGGCGAATGTTATCATTTTTAGCCTCACCAAAGCTTTTTTATGAGCGAATGGGGCGAATTACACCTTATTTAGGTGGTTTTGCACTGCTTTTTTTAACACTTGGCAGTGTATGGGGGCTTTGTTTTGCACCTGCTGATTATCAGCAGGGAGATGCGTTTCGCATGTTGTATGTGCACGTACCGGCCGCAATGCTCTCAATGTCTTTATATGCCATGATGGGTGGTTTTAGTTTGAGCCTTTTAGTATGGAAGGTGAAGCTTTCGGGGGTTTTTTTGCGTGCAACAGCGCCTATTGGTGCGAGTATGACACTCCTTGCACTGATTACCGGAAGTTTATGGGGAAAACCCATGTGGGGTGCTTGGTGGATATGGGATGCGCGACTTACGTCAGAGCTTGTATTGTTACTTTTGTATGTGGCTATTTTGGTGTTACAAAGTGCTTATCCAAATGCCTCAGGTGATAAACTGATTGCAATTTTGAGCTTGGTTGGGCTTGTTGATTTACCCATTATTCACTATTCAGTCTATTGGTGGAATACGTTGCACCAAGGTTCAAGCCTTACGGCCTTTTCAAAACCCAGCATTCACAGCAGTATGCTTTATCCATTGCTGCTCATGATAGCCGGATTTTTACTGTATGCTTTGTGGCTTATAACCCTTAAGGCACGAAATTTACTATTAACGCGTGAGCGCCGCTCAAAGTGGGTTCAGGCACGGGCCCATGAGAACGCTTTATGACAACTTTTACGAGCTGGCTTTATATGGGGGGGTATGCGCCTTATGTGTGGTCTGCCTATGGTGCGGTTTTTGTGATGTTTGTTGGGCAACTGATTTATGTGAAACGACAAAAAAAACAGGTATTGCGCGCTTTAAAACGTTGGAGTCAGAGTCTTTAATGCACCCTCATCGTCGAAATAAATTATTCAAAATATTACTGCCAGTCTGCCTTTTAGGGCTTGTTGTTGCGCTGGTCATGTATGCGCTTAGGCAAAATATCAGTTTGTTTTATACGCCAACTGAAGTTAAGCGTGGCATGGCTGCAAGTGTAAAAAATATTCGTATGGGTGGGCGTGTGGTGGATGGCAGTGTGTTACGTCAAAAAGACTTAAATGTACAATTTGAGCTCACTGATATGAACCAAAACATTGTTGTTCAGTATCGTGGCTTATTGCCTGATTTGTTTCGTGAAGGCCAAGGCCTTGTGGTGGAAGGCAATGTAGGTGACGATGGCGTTTTTAAAGCGTCTCGTGTGCTTGCTAAACATGATGAAAATTACATGCCTCCAGAGGCGCGCGAAGCACTTTTAAAAGGTGAGAAAGCGCGCGAGAAAGGTGTCACATGATACCAGAAATAGGCCTTTTGTTTTTAGTGCTGGCACTCTTTTTTGCGCTGTTTTTGGTGTGTTCTCCCAAACGCGTTACGTATTATGTTATTGCGCAGAGTGTATGCATTGCACTTGCCTACTTACTGCTGACCCTTTGTTTTTTAAGAGATGATTTTACAGTGCGTTATGTGCTGCTCAATAGTAGCACCTCATTGCCTTGGTTTTATAAATTGTGTGCAGTCTGGGGTGGGCATGAAGGCTCTATGCTTTTATGGGTGCTCATTTTAAGTGGTTGGATGGTTGCCATTGTCTTATTTAGCCGGCAGCTAGAGCGTGTTTTTTATGAAAAAGTGCTGATTGTTTTAGGCGCGCTAAGTATCGGTTTTTTGCTCTTTCTACTGTGTACCTCTAATCCATTTTTAAGGCAATTTGATGTACTGAATACAACTGGGCGTGATTTAAATCCATTGTTACAAGACCCGGGATTTTTGTTTCATCCGCCGATGCTTTATATGGGATATGTCGGCTTTTCGGTTGCATTTGCACTTGCGATTGCAGCGCTTTGGCTGAAACGTATTGAGCCGCGTTGGGCAACTTGGGCGCGACCTTGGACACTTGGCGCATGGAGCTTTTTAACCATTGGGATTACACTGGGTAGTTGGTGGGCATACCGCGAGCTTGGCTGGGGTGGCTGGTGGTTTTGGGACCCTGTTGAAAATGCTTCGTTCATGCCATGGCTTTTAGGCACGGCTTTATTACATTCATTGCTTGCCAATGAAAAGCGACATGTTTTAAAAGCCTGGACGGTGTTGCTCGCAATTGGCGCTTTTTCACTCAGCTTAATTGGTACCTTTTTGGTACGCTCAGGTGTTTTAACCTCGGTACATGCGTTTGCGGTTGACCCAACACGCGGTTTGTATATCTTACTTTTTTTGCTGGTGGTTGTGGGTGGCTCATTGATGCTATTTGCAGCGCGCGTTGATGCCTTAAAAGATAAAACAAAGCCTTTCTTACTATCACGCGAGGGGGGGCTTTTACTCAATAATGTTTTCTTGAGTGTTGCGATGCTAACTGTGTTACTCGGAACAATATATCCTTTGCTCATTGATGCCCTTGGGCTTGGAAAATTATCGGTGGGTGCGCCCTACTTTAATGCTGTGTTTGTGCCACTGATGTTACCGGTTTTAGCTTTAATGGGGCTTGGGGTTAATGCGTGTTTTAAGCAAGATACATGGACACGGCTTAAAAAAGTACTTAAATATGCACTATTTTTAAGTCTTTTTTCGCCAGTACTTGTTTTGCTGTGGATTAAAAAGCCCGTTGCACCACTTGTGTTTTTAGGTATTGCACTTGGGTTTTGGGTGATTTACGCAACATTTAAAAGCTTAAAAGAACGACTTAAAAAGCAGCATATTACCCAAGTTCCTGCACGCTTCTGGGGCATGTTTTTTGCACACATAGGTGTTGCGGTAACGGTTTTAGGCATTAGTTTTTCGACGGGGCTTGGTGTTGAAGAAGATATTCAATTAATGCCTCATGAAGTGATGCATTGGTCGGGGTTTGATGTGAGCCTTTCTGACGTGTCGGATTTAAAAGGCCCCAATTACACAGGTACGCGTGCATGCTTTAAGCTTGCAAGAGCACAACAGAAAATGATCATTTGCCCTGAAAAACGCTTGTATGATGTGAGCCGTATGGTCATGAGTGATGCAGGTATTCATGCGGGTATTTTTAGAGATATTTATATTGCACTCGGTGAGCCCTTGGAAGGTGGTGCTTGGTCGTTAAGATTAATGTTAAAGCCTGGGGTACGCTTTATTTGGGCCGGTGGATTTTTGATTTTACTCGGGGGCCTTTTAGCTTTATTACCACAGCCTTCATCGAGGAGGAAGTTATGAAACGTTATATTACGTGGGGGCTTTTGCCTGCACTTTTATTTGGAGTTTTAGCAGTGTTTTTTTGGCGGGGGCTCTCACTAAACCCGCAGGAAATACCATCTGCCATGCTTCATCAACAGTTACCTACATTTGAAATGCCTATTTTGGGCGATAAAACGCGTATGCTTTCAGCAGAAAACATGCAAGGTCATCCAGCTATTTTGCATGTATTTGCAAGCTGGTGTGATGTGTGTGCGAAAGAGCAACCTTTTTTGTTACAACTGGCCGACAAAGGCATTCCATTATATGGCTTAAACTACAAGGACGATCCATTTGATGCCATGCAGTGGCTACAAACCTTTGGCAACCCATATCGACTCATTGGCACCGATAGAGCGGGACAAACGGGGATTAATCTTGGCGTATACGGGACACCCGAGACGTTTTTAGTAGATTCAAATGGCTTTATTCGTTATCGCCATGTAGGTGCACTCGATGAAGCGACTTGGGAGCAAGTTTTAAAACCCAAATGGGAGGCCTTGGCATGAAATATTTATTCATGCTACTTGTGCTCAACCTACCTTTTTCAGGCCATGCCACAGCGGTGTATCCTTTTGATAACCCCAAACAGTCTGCACAGTTTCAAGGCTTGTTGCGGGAGTTACGTTGCCTTGTATGCCAAAATCAAGACTTAGCTGATTCAAACGCACCACTCGCAAAAGACTTGCGAGATGAAGTGTATCGCTTGGTTCAAAATGGCCAAAGTGATGATGAAGTGGTGCGCTATTTAACGGCGCGGTATGGCGACTTCATTTTATTTAGGCCCCCAATGAAGTCAGTTACGGTATTGTTATGGGCGGCACCCGCTTTATTTTTAGTCATTGGACTCATACTCCTTTGGAGGAGAACAGAGCATGCGTGAGTGGGGTGTTTTAATCATACTGGTGTGTGTTGGGGTATTGGTGGCACTATATCCTTTAAGGCGCAACAAAAAGGCACTTTTTACACTGCTTCCTGCAACCCTTGCTTTTTTAGTGGTGGGGTATGGTGTTTGGGGTGGTGGGTTTGAGTGGCAAGCGTACCGCGTAAATCTGCAGAAAAAACGTGAGGCGACGGCAATGCTTGAAGCCTTAGGTACTACCGATGCAGTGATTGAACGTTTAAAAATGCAGCTTGCTAAAACACCAAAAGATGCCAAAGCATGGTTTTTATTAGGGCGTGTGTATGCGTCTGCCAATGACTGGACGCACGCGCACGAAGCTTATACGACAGCACATGCACTTGATTTAACTAATGAGTCTTATACGCTACACTACGCAGAAAGTGTCTGGGCCACTAACCATGAGGCATTTGATGCTGAAACGCGCGCACTGTTGCAGGCGTTATTAGACAACAACCCAAATCAACCAGATGCGCTCGCAATGCTTGCATATGATGCATACACACGGCACTTAAATCAGGATGCTGTACATTATTGGGAGCGTTTACTCACTTTAATTGATGCATCAAGTACTGAGGCAGACCAACTTAGAAAAGCAATTGCTAAAGCGCGTAGTACTTGAAACAAGATAAGTCTGACTGTTAGCGGTTAACAAAGCTTACTTTGTTTTTTTCAGCATCTTTAGCGTGATACATTGCCTCATCCGCTTCTTTGAGTAGCTGCTCGATAGATATATTACCGCTGGCGGGCGCACACCCAACAGAAACGGTGATAGGGCCGTGCGTTTCAGTCCATCCATTAACAACCATTTTTTCTATCCGTGAGCGAATTGTTTCAGCAATATGGCCAATTTCGTCACGTTCTATATTTGTTAGGAAAATTGCAAATTCGTCTCCCCCCAAGCGGGCAATTAAATCCGTTTTTCTGGTACATCTTCTTAAAATATGGCTAATAGTCATTAACACTTTATCACCTGTGGCATGCCCTGCAAGATCATTAATATTTTTGAAGTCATCAATATCAACCATTAAAGCCCATGCTTGCGTTTTTTTGTGTTTTACTTGGGAGATTTCATGGTTAGTAGCATCAAAAAAAGCATTTCTATTATAGAGGTCCGTTAAGTCATCATGCTTTGCTGCGTATTTCAGTTTATTTTCATAATTACGACGTCCTTCATCGACGGTTTCAATAAGAAGTGCAGAAATACTAACCATCGCGATAATAAACCAGCAAATACCGACAACAAATAGGCCAAATAGATTGTTTTGAGAAGAAACGACGGCAAAAACAACAATATCGCCAACCAAAATGGGAATGGTGATTCCTGCAAGTATTTGATACCGTGCAATTTTCCCACCAATATATGGACTTAAAAGCGCTTTTAGAACGCCCTTATTTGCGGTGAGTGCAAGTATTGCAAAGACAAGAGGCAAGGTAGCTGTTGCGGTTAACAAAGACATCTCGCCATGAAATTTTTCCAAGTCGTAGCTATAACCGACGTATGAAACCATTGGTATTGCCAAAGCAAGAAATGCGAAAAATTGAGATAGTTTTTCGTGGTGAATACTATATAAAGTGATTGCTAAAGCACATATCCACATAAAAATAGCAGTATTCATACCCATACTGTTGTGCTTTTCTGCGCTAATTTCTTGTAATACAACATCCTGAAAAGGAGTTATCATATCTGCGATGTGTCTATTGCACAGGTTATCTGAAATGCTCGCTGTGGCGATAAACAAGACTAATAATGAAAACAAGCGTTGTAGCCACACAGATACGTTGGTTTTTTGATAATTGTACAGTGCAAGACCCAGCAAAATGATGCATGATGCGGTTAATGGATGCGTTGCAGCACCATGCGCAATAGGGCGGTATAAATAGGTTTTACCTAAAAAATAACCTGCAAATGACAGACATGCAAAAGCAATGGCAATAACGCTGAGTGGCCGTATCGTGGCCAAGCAGTAGCTAATATATACCCAGCGCTTTTTTGGTTCTTCCACTTATTAACCATGTACGTAATATGCTTATACATAGAGTATATACCAACTACATATAAAGTATGTGCTATAAGTAAATAGCAGGTAGCTCGAGCCTTGTCTCTTGAGTTTCTTCTTCTAAAAAAGCGTCCTCAATGAGTGCTTTTAAACGGCCTTTGAATAGTTCGACTTTTTGGTCGCGTTTGGCGTCGGTCGTGTTACTATTGACCCTACATCGTTCAGGGCTGTTAAGAATGGCTTGTCTAATAAGCTTGAATATCATCCCTTTGTCTATATCATCCAAATCGTCATTATTACGAACCATTTTACGCATTGTGTCATCTAACGAATCTTCAAGGGAGAGCAAGAAAGGTATGGCGGATGCATTAGGGATACGCGAACGGTTTAAATAGTTGGTATAAATCTGTTCTGCGTTGTGTAGTAGTTCGTTTTTAACTTGAGTGGGTAAATCGTACTTCATAGTCATATGCCTCACAGTGTGTTGCTCCAAGTGAGGTCCTTTCACATGGGGAGATTAAAGGGATGTGTCCCTCATAAAAAGTAGGGTCGTTATGATACCACATAGTTCAATAAAAAAACATGGCTACTTGAGTTTTCAAAAGCTTTTACTTAGAATGCGAAACGTCTTTGAGAAGGAAGGTGATGGGTGTCTGATTTTTATTGCGATTATACAAAACGCCGCACGTTTGCGATTATTTCGCACCCTGATGCGGGGAAAACAACGGTAACGGAAAAGCTCCTCTTATTTGGTGGTGCAATTCAAATGGCAGGTACGGTAAAAGGACGAAAAGCCTCTCGTCATGCTACATCAGATTGGATGGCCATGGAAAAGGAACGTGGTATATCGGTGACTACATCTGTAATGCAGTTTGTTCACCTAGACCACATCATGAACTTACTCGATACCCCAGGCCATGAAGACTTCTCTGAAGATACGTATCGCACACTCACAGCCGTTGACTCGGCTTTAATGGTCATTGACGTTGCCAAAGGGGTGGAAGACCGGACGGTTAAGTTGATGGAAGTGTGTCGCCTGCGAGACACGCCTATTATGACGTTTATCAATAAACTTGATAGAGAGGGCCGTGAGCCTATTGAGTTGTTAGACGAAATTGAAACAGTCCTTAATATTCAATGTGCACCCGTTACATGGCCGGTTGGTATGGGTAGCCGATTTAAAGGCATTTATCATCTATATCAAGACTGTGTGCTTTTGTATCAAGCAGGTAAAAATGCTGAAAAGCAAGCAGCAATGGTGATAGAAGGGTTAGACAACCCAGAATTAGATACGCTGTTGGGTGCTGCCGATGCTTGCGCACTACGTGATGAGATTGAATTGGTGAAGGGGGCCTCTCATGCGCTTGACTTAGACGCATACTTAGCCGGAAAATTAACGCCTGTTTATTTTGGTTCAGCCATTAATAATTTTGGCATTGGGCCTTTATTAGACGACTTTGTAGCATTTGCACCACCACCACAGGCACGTGAAGCAAAAGAGCGTTTAGTCGAGCCGAACGAAAAACCGTTAACCGGGTTTGTGTTTAAAATTCAAGCTAATATGGACCCCAAACATCGCGACCGCATTGCGTTTATGCGTATTTGTTCAGGGCAATTTAAAAAGGGCATGAAGGTGAAGCACCTGCGGCTTGGTAAAGATGTGACATTGAGTAATGCTTTAACGTTTATGGCCAGTAGTCGTGTCCATGCCGACACTGCTTACGCGGGTGACATTATTGGTTTGCATAACCATGGCACCATTCGTATTGGCGATACTTTTACCGAAGGCGAAGCCTTAAAGTTTACCGGTATTCCAAATTTTGCGCCAGAACTCTTTCGTGCAGTGCGTCTTAAAGACCCGCTTAAAAGTAAAGCGCTTTTAAAAGGGCTTATTGAGCTCTCTGAAGAGGGGGCCACGCAAATATTTCGTCCACTAGCGCGTAACGATTTAATTTTGGGGGCTGTTGGGGTGCTACAATTTGATGTGGTAGCACATCGCTTAAAGTACGAATACAACGTGCAATGTGTGTATGATACGGTGGGTGTGTCGTGCGCACGTTGGGTGTATGCCGATGATGAAAAAGTCCTTGCCGAATTTAAAGCAAAAGCGAATGATTACTTGGCGTTAGATGGGGGAGATGCGTTGATGTATTTAGCCCCAACGCGTGTGAACTTAAGTCTCGCCGAAGAGCGTTATCCTAACATTCGGTTTATGGCAACGCGTGAGCATTGAGGTTATTTAGAGGGTATTACTTTGTTGATACCCTCATCTTCTGAGTCATGTTGTTGACCATCACTGCCACTCGGTCGCGTTTGACTAAATTTGGCCTTCATTTGGTTGAAAGCCTCCTTCGTCATCGTATTAGGAGGTTCTGTTAACTTGGTTTTTATCAGGCCATCTATTTTGCTGAGTGCCTCTTTAGACCCCTCTAACTGCTTATCTCTAGTAAGCAAGTTTTCGAGAGCGCTTTTAAATCCTAGTGCGAGTTCAGTTTTTCGCTCCTGTGTTAAATCAGGATTATCGATTATTTGGTTTATGAAATGCGTATAATGCCCGATTTTATATTCTGCCGATTCATCATGCCATTCATCAATATGCATTGCTTGTAAAATAAGCCAAGTTGCCGATTTATCGTGCTGGTATAACTCGGTCAATGCTTCAAAATTAAACATCCTAGGATTTAACCAACTGTATTTGTTATCTCCCTCTTGAATACCTAATGCGTTCCCAGCTTGAATGATTTTTTCATGGTTAGGGTCGTCAGTGGCATTTTGAAATAAATTATCAGTTGTAAACTTTTGAGAGAGTAGTTGAGGTAGTACGGGGTGCGCATTTAAATCAAAAAGTTGAGCTCCCTTAGGGATTGGTGCGAAAGCTGCCGTACCTGCACTTGCCGTCTGATTTCGTTCTCTTATACACAGTTGGTCTGGGAGCCCTTGCGCTTTATTTTCAGCACGCTCACTTTCAGTAAGCAACTTTAATTTTTTCGGAGGGGGGGGCACGGTTTTACCAGCCCATGCGCTACTAGCATGAGAAGAAATGTGAGTATCTTCCTCTTCCTCTTCCTCTTCCTCTTCCTCTTCCTCTTCCTCTTCCTCGTATATGGCTGCAATCGCCTCATTCATGTTTTTTCGGTAATTTTTGGTGTTTTCTGAATCATCAGCACTCTCAGGAGCTAACGCGTTGAATTGCGCGATGATATTTTGAACCAATATCACTCGGTCCGCCTCATTTATATCCTGATTATCTGCAAGTTTTTGAATAAGCGCATTGAACGCTTTGGCAGTGTCTTCTGTAGGGTGCGGGGTGTCATCAAAGCTTCTTCCGATACGCATCGCAGCAAGCAAGAGCCAAAAAGCCCGCTTATCGTCCTCATATAATTCATTCAATTTTTCAGTATCAAATTTTGCTGGGTCTAAGCGGGTGTTTTCTGTACTATTTTCATCGAGTCCTAATGCTTTTTTGATTTTTTCCGCTAAGGCGATGTCTGTGTCTGTATTAGTTCTTTGAACAAACAAGTTAGCGGTTGCAAGCGGAATTGGAAGTCTATCGCGCAAGTCTATAGGCGCTACTCTTTCAAATAACGCTTGTTGTTGGAGCGCTTTTACAGCTTGGGTGTTTAGCGCTTCTGGTGTAGGCGGACTACCTGTGTATTCTCTATCAAACAATATTTCAGGTAGTCCTATATTCTTAGCAGTAGCCTTTTGAGTCAAACTGAGTGGTCTTATGTGTTGATTAAGCGGTGGTGGTTTGGGGGCAGCGCTGCTGCTTTTACCCGTCGTTTGCAGATAGGTTATAAAGTGTTGAAAATTGGTTGATGTGCTAGCATCAATGCGGTTTATAATGTGTGCAGCAATTTGAGCTTTCTCTGTGGTTGAGGGTGTTTCTAATTGTTTGATGTATTTTTGAATTTCCTGACAGATAGTTTCTATTTGGCCATTTGGGTCTTTGATATTTGCTTGTTTTTTTGTAACAAAATCATGCATTTTTTTTGCAAGTTCAAGCCCTAGCCTCCGTTTATCCTGTTCACCTAATGTGCCATTTGCAATGAGCGCTAGCGCGTCATGATAAGCCAGCAGTTTTGCTGTAACGTATTCATTGATTGGTTCACTATCAGCAGGTGCAACTTTTGCGGTTGAGTGTATCACGTTCAAAACTTGCCACAATGGATTTGCTGTATCAGCCCGAGCGAGTGCTGTAAGCGTTGCTGGCTTAAATAGCTGAGGATTTAAATCTTCTAGCTCAGTGGTGCAGCCAGGACTGCCTCCAAGTGCGTCATATATGTCGTCTCTGCTTTTAACGGAAGCTTTAACTCGAATTCCTCCTTTGTCAGTACGCTCAAATAAATCAGGATACACATCAGCTAAGACAATTTTTAAAAACACGCTCATATCTAAATCACGTTTTTCCTGATTTGTTTGCTCAAACCCATTAGCCTTATTGTCACTCAAAAAGCTTTGAAGCATGTGGCGAAGCATGTATGTTTTTTTTGTGCTACCTGAAGGTGCGTTGCACAGTCCTGCATCACCGGGCAGAGTACCTACTGCCTGTATGGATGCATTTTGACTATCGCTGAGTCGTTGAATCTGTTGCTCTGCTTCAGTGAGTTTTTGCTCAATCTTAGGCGTAGCAGGATGTGCCGCATCTTTCTCTTTTTTATATTCTTTCTTGAGTTTTTGAAAAGTAGTTACAAATTCAGCGATATGCTTCTTGATTGCTTCAGTCCCAAGGCGCTTTATTCGTTCTACTTCACTTGATTTGTTACCATGGAGGCCAGACCTTGCCGCACATATGCGTTGAAATGTCATTTGATGCATGTACATCTGTTGTATTTTAAATGCATGGCGAGCAAATTCATCGGATGCGTAGAAATCGGCAATTTTATCAGCCATTTCGTCGTGCGAAAGCGTTCCGTCGTCACGAAGCGCAAATATGCTAAGTTTTGTATGTTCATCGATGACTTGACCCAGTAGCTTTGAGTAGTCTTCTAAAGCAGCTCGTTCATCTTTGGTCAAAGTTTTAATTTCATTTAAATCAGGTAACATCAACTGTAATGACGTCATGTCTTTTACAAAATCGTCCCCTGTTGTAAATATCTCTTCAACCGCATGAGGGTAATCAAGTTTAGTTGCAGGAGGTTCTGCTTGCGCACTAAACCAAGGTGACTTGTCACTGCGCGCTCTTATAATTTGCTTATCTTGGTTGGGGGTGTTCCTGATACTAGCCAGGGCATCATCTCGAGCTGCTTCATAGACTTCATCTTTCGGGGTTGGCGCATTTTGCAGCAGTCCTCTGTCAATGCTATCCCCGCGTGCAAGCACCATCTGAATGGTTACCAAAAATTCAGGGTTCCGATTTGAAAGTTGCTTCGCTTTTGCAAGGGCCTCAAGCACTGCTCGCTTGTCATCGGTTGAGAGGTGCAATTTTCTTGAGAGCTTTCTAAGAGGAGTGAATACTTCTTTTTGTATTTCTTCAGCAATCTGTTTTGTCATGGGCACAGAGAGTTCTTTTGGCAATTCTTCTTCACTTTCTTTCAAAGTAGGAAATTCAGTTCGCGGTGTCTTCCCAACGGATTCACGTGCCCGTGCGCCTGTATTAGCTGCTACGTCTTCCGGCTCTTCTGTCGCTTTTTCTTTAATAAAGTTTGAGTCAACTAAGGTTTTGATGTTATCGGATAAATCTCTCGAAACATCTCCAGCTCGCCCTGTTGCTCTTTCAAAACGGCTGTGTGCTTTAGCGTGTTTTTTCTCTTCCCAGGCGCCTACACGCGCTTGCATCTTTTTAAAGCTCTCTTGAATACCTTCTTGTTCGCGTTCTTGTGCATCCTCATTAATTGTGTCCGGATTGTCCCCAACAGCATTTGATGGCAGCGTTTGCTGCGTATTTTTCCTCATTAATTGTGTGGCTGCTTCTGCCACATTTAAACCCAAGAGGGTTTTTTTGTCAGCACCTATTTTTTTATTTTCAATCAGCTGTGTCACGGCTTCATATGCCTCTACTTTATCGCGTAGAGAAAACTCACTGGTTACAACGGGCTTCATACTTTTTAAAACCGCCCAGAGTGGGCTCGCATTTGTTTTTCGAGCAAGTGCGTCGAGTGCCTCTTTATCAAAGTTTGCAGGATCTAAAGGAAGGTCTAAGTCTAAACCCAGAGCGCGCTCCATGTCCTTTCGCGTCTCTTCATCATCATGAATAGCCGATAAACGACCTTCATGGTCAAGCTTGAACATTTCAGGAAACGCCTCAAGCAACACAGTTTTTAGATAAGTATCGATATCTTCTATCTCATCTTTGGGACCTCCTCCCTTTCTTTGAGCTGCCACTGGGCTATTCATATTAAGAAACAAAAGTGAGCGTAGAACGGCTGTTTTCTTATCCATCTTGCTTGAAAATATAGATGGCTTCAAATCCCACTGTTGAAAATGCCTAATCGTGCGTGTTTGCAAATAAACAGCCTTTGCTTCTTTTTTGAGATCAGTAATTTTTTCTTTATAAACAGGGCTCTTAGTTGCTCGTTCTATTGCCCTAAACGATGTTGGCATATGCCGAATATTTTTTTGAGGCGCTTCCGCAAGTGCTTGGGCACTTTTAGATACATGTGCTTGTTTTTTTAAGCGATGCTCGGCGATAGAGAGCTTTTGTTGATTTTTAGTATATCGTTTGAATGGCTCACTTTCGCAAATTTCAATAAACTTTGCTATTTTTTCTGTCGGCTTTTTGTCCCAACTTTGGCTGTGCATGGTGTGCAGTTCAGTCGCTTCATGCGCATCAACAGCAGCTTGGCTGGTTTGCAAATAATCTTCAATGACTTCTTGTTCTTCAGTTGCATCTGGTGGAGGAGCCGCTCTTCTGTACAGTGTTAATTTCAGCATTAATTGCTTTATTTTATCAATAAAACTAGCTTGGTCAGTCACAAACTGTGCGATAGCATCACTTCCAGGTAGGAAGGCGCTACCAGATGTGCCTGTATAACGAATGTTTTGGAGTGTGCTTTCAATACTTGCTTTGTAGGTTCTATCGTAAAGCGGTGACCTACTGGCACTGAGCGCTTGGCCGTTGTCGGTTATATCATCCAGTACCTCAGAAATGTGTGGTGCAAGGCTCGTATTTTTTTTTGCGAATGCCTCGGCTTCCCGTAACTTCTCTAAAATAGCTGCTTTTTCTTGTGCAATGGTTTGCTCTTCAATATCTTCATATTGGTCAGGCCCAACTTCTCTTTGCAGGGTGCGTTCTGCTGTGCTTAAATCAAAGTTTTCTTTCTCATGGCGTTTTTTAATTTTTTCTTGTAAAACACGTAGCGGTTCAATAACCTCTCTTGTAAAGATCTCTAGTTTGGCAAGGTTGTCTTCAAAAGTTGTGTCTTTGGGCATAAAAAAACCAATAAAGTGATATTGTAATCAAATTATAGTCTACTTTATTGGTTTGTGTTCGAATTGTTTTTTACTAATTTAATTTGTAACTACCCAGGTAGGCATTTTTTTTGATTGTGTATAAAT
>JARGNV010000029.1 GCA_029212465.1 Legionellaceae bacterium
CTATGACTTGGCGCACAAATTTCTGTCGTTGCGAACCCGAGCGTAGCGAGTGGTGTGGCAATCTAGTGGCTTTAATTAAACGTCACTGTGTCGCCGCGCAGGCAAAGCCTGCTCGCGATGACACCAATGTCTTTGAGACGCGCGTAATGACGCGCTAATACGCTTTAAAATAAGTCTTCCTGCGTGAGTCCAAGCCGCTCAACCAACAGGGTTCTTAGGGTATTAAGCGCTTCTACTTGAATTTGTCTAACACGCTCGCGAGTAAGCTCAATTTCGCTACCAACCTCTTCAAGCGTTGCTTTTTCAAACCCATGTAGGCCAAAGCGTCTGGCAATGACCTCTTGCTGATTTTCTGTGAGTTCACCGAGCAAGTCTTCAATATGATTGCGGATATTCTCATCAGTTAACCACTCGGCAGGGTTTAAGCTGTTTTCATCAGCGACTGTATCTAAGAGTGATTTGTTTTCATCATAGCCAAATGGCGTGTCGATGGATGTCACTTTATCATTTAGGCGCAAGAGCTTTTGGACATCCTCAAGCGGTTTATCAAGCATTTCTGCAATGTCTTCTGCTGAGGGTTCGTGATCAAGCTTTTGGGTGAGTTGACGTGCAGCACGTAGGTATACGTTTAATTCTTTCACTACATGAATCGGGAGACGGATGGTGCGCGTTTGATTCATAATGGCGCGTTCAATCGTTTGACGAATCCACCACGTGGCATAGGTTGAAAAACGAAATCCGCGGGTTGGATCGAATTTTTCAACGGATTTCATAAGGCCCAAATTGCCCTCTTCAATTAAGTCTAATAAGGGAAGCCCACGATTGAGATAACGACGAGATATTTTCACAACCAGCCGTAAATTAGACTCAATCATTTTTTTGCGTGAAGGCTCATGGCCTTCTAAAGCTTTAGTTGAGTAATAGACTTCTTCCTCAGCAGTTAATAAGGGGGAAAATCCGATTTCACTTAAATAAATTTGAGTCGCATCCATAACTCTGGACATTTCTCTGCCAGGCGCTGCAAGCTCACTTTCTGTAGCCTCATCAGCGTCTTCTTTAAGGCTTATATCGCTCTCATCATCATCGGGTAAATCAACCAACTCTTCTTCTGCTTCTACTTCAGGTTTTTTATGAGCTTTTTTATCCGACTTCTTTGGCATGTTGCCTCCCTCATCATATGATGAATCAGTCCTTAGCTCTATTGTTGTAACGAGAGGTGGTCTGTTGTCAAGCTTTTTGGCGTAAATATTTTAATGGATTAACAGGTTCTCCTTGTTTTCTAATTTCAAAGTGAAGTCCCCAAAAGTGTCGATTCACAATGCCCATTTCAGCGATAACCGTACCTTTTTCAACGCGTTGCCCTTCACGTACTAAGTTGCGTTGATTATTACCGTAAGCGGTTAAGTATTGCTTATCGTGTTTTAAAATAATTAAATTTCCATATCCAGGTAAGCCGTTGCCGGCATAGGCAACAACGCCTGATGCAGCCGCGTGAATTTTTTGACCTTGTTTTCCAGAAATATCAATTCCTTTTTGTCCTTTGTTGGGAGAAAAAGTAGTTGCAACGCGCCCTTTGGTTGGCCAGAGCCATTGATGACTTGGTGTAAATAGAGGTAACTCTGGAAGAATTGGGCGCGAGGGCTTAACGCCGCCTTGTTTTAGTTTAACAGATTGACCTACGCGCAGGGTGTAAGGAGGTGTTAAATGGTTGAGGGCTGCAAGGTCGTGGTAGTCTTGATCATAGCGAAAAGCAATGGCGTATAATGTTTCCCCTTTTTTAACCGTGTGGTATTTTGCTGCACGATTAATTTCATGCCACCGAGACTCTTCAACTGGTGCAAGCCCCTCTCGCACGCCGCAGCTACTTAAGCACATGCAGCCTATAAGTAGGCGTATACACCAATGGCTCACTTTCATGAATTTAGTGTCCTCTAAGCCGAATTACAGCGTAGCTAATAGCTGCAATGACAACCACTCCCCAGCCAATCCAGTCAATCCAGCGTCTTAGATATTTTTCAATTTTTTCACCCCAAAAAACCAACAATCCCGATACTAAAAAAAATCGTGCACCACGCGCGATGATAGATGCGACTAAAAAGGATGGGAAAAACATTTTCATGACGCCTGCGGTTATCGTGAAAAGTTTATAAGGGATGGGCGAAAAACCGGCTACAAAAATAACCCAAATGCCATATTCACCAAACCATTCTCGAACATGTGTGTAAGAGAGTGCATAGGACGATGCAAGTATGTAAGGCTCTATGAGTGAGAAACAAAAAAATCCAATTAAATACCCAAAACAACCGCCTAAAACAGAAAAGATGGTAGTAAGTAAGGCGTATTGCCAAGCACTTTGAGGTTTTGCAAGCCCCATGCTAATGAGCATGATGTCGGGCGGAATTGGAAAGAAAGATGACTCTGCAAATGCAACGCCGGCCAAATAGTGACGTGCATTGGGGTGAGCAGACCAGGTTAATGTACGGTAATATAGGTAAGAAAAAAGCTTCATGAAATAAGCCCTGCGTCTTTAGTCCAGTCAGATACTTGTTCGAATATTTTGTAGTGTGTCATATCAAGGTCTAGTGGCGTAATGGAGACAGCATTTTGGCTGATGGCATGAAAATCAGTTCCGGGGCCTGCATCGGCTTTTTCACCAGGTGCACCAATCCAGTAAATAGGACGGCCGCGAGGGTCAGTGGTTTCAACGGTTCTTTCGGCAGCGTGGCGTGTGCCAAGACGTGTGACTTCAATGCCTTGAAGTTTATTGAGAGGCACATTAGGGACGTTGATGTTTAAAATGGTCTGTGAGCGCAAAGGGTCAGACTTTAGTTTGGCTGCCAAGTGCTTTACAACAGCTGCAGCAGTTTCGTAATGTTCAACGGGTCGCCCTGCAAGAGAGACTGCAATGGCAGGAAAACCGAGATTGCGGCCCTCCATCGCAGCGGCAACGGTGCCGGAATATAATACATCATCGCCTAAATTCGCACCGTCATTAATGCCTGATATAACCATGTCAAAGTTAAACTTAAAAAAGCCAGTTAAGGCTAAGTGCACACAATCGGTTGGTGTACCTTCAATACTGTAATAGCCATTATCGAGCTCTCTCACACGTAATGGGTTTGAAAGTGTTAAAGAGTTACTGGCTCCACTACGATTTCTATCGGGGGCCATGACATAAATGTCTGCGATATCTGTGAGGGTTTCCGCAAGTATACGAATACCTGGAGCTTGTACGCCATCGTCGTTACTGATTAATATTCGCATTTAATGGCGCTCCGGTGAGGCAAGCCAGCGTACAACAGCTAAATGCTCTTGTAGATGACGTTCATTTTCTTTCAGGCTTTTTTGTAGCGTTGCTTCACTTGGGTTTTTTTGAAGTGTGCTGCGTTGCAGGGTAATTGTTTCTTGGAGGGCTAAAATATCTTTACCGTATGCTTGTTGATCAACCCGTAATTTATAAGCAAGTTGATTAATGCGTGCTGCAATCTCACTGAGCTGTTCACAGCTCACATGATTCGGGGATTTTTCGGGGCAGTGTTTCATTGCTTCTTGTAGCGCTTTAGGGTTACCAGAGTAGCCTTTTTCGCTTTGAGGTGAACAGGCAGCACTAAGTAATAAGGAAACGCCTAACCCTGCCCATTTGAGATAATTGGATTTATTTATCATTGATTGTGCTCTGCACTTAAGAAAGAATGTCTTGATGGTAAAATGACTGCTGAAACAAAACAAGAGGCACAGAAAAGCATATACACTTAAATTGATTTTTATTTAATCATAAAGTACAATTAAGGTCATTTTGTTGCGGTACGAGGCATGCTATGAATAAGTTTAGCGGGTTATTTGATTTTCCATTAGGATTTTCTAGCTCTACTGCAGAAGAGAGATTAGAGCGTCGATTGGAGAACGTTTTTGATGCTTCTATGGAGTCTTTTATACTTGAGGCCTATCCTGGGATTGCTGTTGAGTCGAAGCGTTCTGCAGATAATAAAAGTAATGCTTTTAATTACTTTCAAGCGCAGCGCTACATTGCTTTATCTGCCGAAAGACAGGCGGTAAAAGAGAAAGGACCCTGCTGGGGTATGAATAGTGAGGAATTTGGGCGTTTGTCTAAACAAGAAAAAGTAACTAAGTATGAGGAATACCTTGATTATAAGAGAACGTTACTAGAACAAGCGATTACAGAGGGTGGCATACCTAATGATTTAAACTTTAATGACACAGTAGATAGTGTTTGGGGTTTTGTAGAGGTAGCCAAGAGGCATATTAAAACAACCCTTAGAAAAGCAATTTCTAACGATACTATCGATACCGGAATAGCGCACTTGAGAGCAGAAAAAAATACATACCTTGTAATGCGTCCACTTGAAGGTGAAGCGCAAGACAAACGAGCAGCATGTATGGACGAAATGATAAAAGCTTATGAAAAAGAGATGCGCGACTTACTTGATGCAAAATTACAGGAGAAAAAACTAAAACGTGCTTTGAAGCCTGGTTTTGATGAAATTCATGCTAAGTTTGAACATGTTGTGAGTCAAATTTGCTTTTATGAAAAAACAAAAACGCCTGGGCAAGTCGTTTATTCGCCTACAAACATTATGGCATCTATTAAGGCTTTACGTAAAGCTGCTCTTGGCTCTTTTCGTGATCGAGAAGGGAGAAATGCTTTGTCTAATTGTGTTGAGATAACACATGCAGATTTTACAGCTGCTCTAGAAGACTCTGATGTTAAAGCAGAACCTGTTGTGAGGCTATTTTTTAAGATTGGAGGGCTTTTTAGAAAAGCGTTAGAACAGCCTAACAACAAAAAAAACCTTGATGAATTTAAGCAAGAAGTGACGTTAGCTTATGATGAGTGTATTGCACACTATAAAGCTAATGGAAACTCCACCGCTGGTGACTACATTAGGGAAGGAGTATTGATGCTTGCAGGTTTTTTGGTGGGCATACTTACCTCGCCTGGCCTCGTGTTTGAAAGCTATCGAAAGTGGATGAGAGATACGTTTTTCTCAGGTGTAGATACAGAAGAAGCGCGCGCGCTTAGAGCGTTTAAGGCTGGGCCTTTAGCTGAGAGTTTATCAAAAGAGGTTGAGCGTTCAGACCTTGCTTTAACCTAAATTCCGGATAAAAAGCGCTTAACAGACTGTACAGGTGACCATAACATATACAAAAACCATTATTAATGATACAATTAGCATTTGTTTTGATGAGGTAGAAGATTTTAAATGGTTGATTTTAATAAAATGATAAATAGGTGTAGTTCTTTTTTTCGCACTCGTACACCTAACCAACCTAATTTAAAACAAGTTTATGTCGATGGAGATAGACCTGCAGAACGCGCAGAGCAGACTCCAGGTAGCTTTGATGAGACAATAAAAAAATCAGCAGACCCCATATCTTACTCTCAATTAAACGCAGCATGTCAGGCAATATCTGCGTATATTAGTGAATATTTTATCGAACAAGAAAAATTAAAGTATGAAGCAAGCTTAGATACGAAAGCATTAAAAAAATATAATGCGAATAGACGAAGTTTTTTTAGAACTAGCTCAACGCCTATTAAGAATATTTATGGTGCTGCTGAAACATTAGGTTTAGAGAGAGATGTTTGGGAAAAGATTGCTAATGAATTAGATAAATTAGCTCAGCAAATTAATCTTGATAATTATATTTGGCAGGAGATTGATCTTGATAAAGATGCTAATTTGGCGACCTTGATTCGCGATTTTGCACTTACTTTGCACCACACGCTTGTTGGAGATGAATGCATTGGTATGGAGGGTTTTTGCTCTTTTCTGGAGGGGGAAAAATCTCCTTTAGGGATTGGTAATCCAAAATACATGCATGTTATTGTGAGTGCAATAAAGATGTCTACAAGAGAAGATGACTTTGTTGAAGCACTGACCAAATCGAGCTCTGCTCAATTACAAGGATGAATCAATTAAGTCTAAAGCACTACCCAACGTCGATAGTTACTCAGTAGATTACAATTAAAAGCGTTTGATACCATCAAATGCTTTTGAGTTTTTCTTATTTTTGAATAACTTTTTATCCATGAAAAAACGGTGCTCATGTAATCTGACAAAACCACCCTGCTACAAGTCTTTATAGTGTAAGATATTTATCGTCTTTCTCTTCGCTTAATTTCAACTATATTAGAAAGTAAGCGTAACACGATAATATAGGTGATTTTGCATATGCTTGATTTTAAAATATGTCAGGATAAAAAAACGGGTGAGTACTTTCTTGAAACATCTATTATTGGAAAACAGATTCTAACAACACCTCAACTGAATAAAGGCACAGCTTTTACGCATAATGAGCGACTTGAGTTAGGGCTTTTAGGTAAGCTTCCTCATCGTGTTGAAACCTTAGATGAGCAAGTAAAGCGCGCATATTTGCAATATAGCGATTATGAAACGCCTTTACAGAAAAACATTTATTTAAATAACCTTAATAATAAAAACCAGGTGTTGTTTTATAAGTTAGTGAGTCGCCACCTACTTGAAATGATCCCTGTTATTTATACCCCGATTGTTGGGCGTGCCGTCAAAGAGTTTAGCCGTGAATATCGTCAAGCACGTGGTTTATATATCTCACAAATGGATGAGCCACATATTGAAGCGATTTTAGAAAATCGTTCAAACCCTGAAATTGACTTAATTGTTGTGACAGATGGTGAAGGTGTGCTTGGTATTGGAGACCAAGGTATAGGAGGCATGGATATTCCGGTGGCCAAACTGATGGTGTATACCTTATGTGGAGGTATTGATCCAACTCGTACGCTTCCTATTTTTTTAGATGTAGGCACCAATAATCAAGCGTTACTAGATAGTCCATTTTACTTGGGGTGCCCTCAACCAAGAATTCATGGTGAGGCGTATGATAAGTTTATACATCGCTTTGTAACGGCAATTCATAAAAAATTTCCTAAGGCATTTTTACACTGGGAAGATTTTGGCCGTCGAAATGCGAGTCAAATTTTAGCATCTTTTAGAGATAAAATTTGTACTTTTAATGATGACATTCAAGGTACAGGCGCGGTTACTTTGTCGGCCTTACTTGCAGCATGTCATGTGACGGAAACCCCATTAGAAAAACAGCGTATTGTTGTGTATGGGGCAGGCTCTGCTGGAACTGGCATTAGCAATCAAATTTTGGATGCAATAGTTCGGCAAGGTTTAAGCCCCAAAGAGGCCTATAAGCGCTTTTGGCTAATTGATCGCCAAGGTTTACTGGTGGCTGATGATACAACGCTTACAAGCGAGCAAAAACCTTATGCACGAGCTAAGTCAGAACGCGCGAAATGGAAGTATCTAGGTGATGGATACCCGTCTCTCACTGACACAGTGCATCATATTAAGCCAACAGTTTTAATCGGTTGCTCTGCACAAACAGGGGCATTTTCACAAGATATTATTCAAAGTATGGCAAACACATGCAAACGACCTATTGTGTTTCCTTTATCGAATCCAGATGATAAATGCGAAGCGACTCCTGCAGATATTTTAAAATGGACAGAAGGTCGTGCACTTATTGCAACAGGGACTGCTTTTCCAGCAGTTGAGTATCAGAATCGCCTGGTTGATATTGCGCAATGTAATAATGCATTAGTCTTTCCTGGTATTGGTCTTGGGGTGCTTGCGGTTGGTGCAAAAAAACTGTCTAAAAACATGATTTGGGCTGCATCTCAGGCCTTGAGCGAGTTTTCACCCAGCAAAAAAGATAGTTTTCTACCCCTTCTCCCTTCTCTTGAAGAAGCGCAGACAGTAGCTAAAGAAATTGCGCGTGCAGTTGCTCATGCCGCTATCAGTGAAGGTTTAGCGACACATAAAAATAAAGCAGAAGTCGATAAGCATATTGAAGCGCGTTTTTGGGAGCCAAGATACCTCCCATACCGAAGGAAAGCTAAATAAGTTAATCAGCTTCACCTTGGGTGGTTTCAGACTCAGCTGTTGACTCACTGCTGTTTTGTTTAGGCGTTGCTTCTGAACGCTTCTCTTTTTGCTGCAGCCCATTCATTTCATGTAGCACTTGAGGCATAAAACCAAACATCCAGTCTGAAACAGGCTTAAAGCGGCCATATAATTGTGATTGTTTAAACTCAGATTCTTTCGCAAGAGACGTGAGGTTAACCACACCAATTAACAGTGCCACAATAAAAGTACCACGCACTAATCCAAACCCCATGCCGAGTAGCCGGTCGGTGCCTTTCAGTGGTGAGCGATTTAAAATAAAGCTTAAGGCGGTGCTAACAAGACCGCCCACAAGCAGTGTGACTAACAAGAGGAGTATAAAACTGATGGTAGTTCTAAGTGCACCATCATGCAAATAGCCGCGCAAAAAGGGGCTGACCTCTGGAGAGTAAGTATACCCTACCCAAATAGCAGTAACCCAAACACATAATGCAATCAGTTCTCTTACAAAGCCACGAATAAGGCCTGTTAAAACTGAAAGTGTTAGGATGAGGATAATCCCATAATCAACCCAATGTAAGTGTGCCATTAGCTAACATCCCTTTTTACAATAAAGCCCTCAAGCTGCGTGCTTTTGTTAAGCTTTTGTTTGAGGAGGCGCGCATCTGTCCTATCATCTAGTTGACCGACGGTTACTTTATATGAAAGACCTGTATCAGATGCAACGGTTTGGTATTGTGCTTTATAGCCTTGATCTCGGAGACGTGCCACCAGTTTTTCAGCATTTTGCTCAACACTGAAGGCTGCGAGCTGAACGGCATATGCTTCTGTTGGTTGTGCTAAAACTGGTTTGGGATGAAAAAGCGCGGGTTTTTCAGCTTTAACAAATACAGGTGAGGCAGGTTTTGCATTGCTAGCACTCGTTTTGTCTGCTTTTGGTGCTTTGCGAGCTACTTTTTTTGTGGGCGTATCTATTGGGTTGATAGCAACATCCGCAATAGGGTTAGCATTAGGTTTTGGAGTTAAGTTTTCGATGCGTGCAATTTGAGATGCAGGTGTTGGTTCTACTGACACAGACAGTGGCATTTTTTCAACTTTAACGGTTTCAAATACAGTCTCTGCTTCAGTGACTGCAACTTTAGGAGCAATTGGTTTGGGTGGTAGTTGCACCGAAAGGTGAATATTTTCCTCAAGGCGTTGATTCGATTTTTTTAACATTGCAGGTACAAAAATAATGGCAACTGCCATGATGACAACAAGTCCTGTTATACGATGTTTTGTTCGTTCATCAATTGCAAAGTTCATTGTCTTCTCCCTCTTGAAAATGGGCAAGCATAACGGCGCTTACAAGTAAAAAAGAGCCGTAGACTAAAATGACATCCCCGGGTTTTACTGCATTTGCCGCGGCAGCAAAAGCGCTGGATGGCTCATCAAAAACAGCGTCAGGCTGTTTATTCATTACATGCGTGTAGGCATCTTTAAGTGAAGCTTTTGTTGCACTACGCGTATGATTTAAGGTGGTTAGATACCATGTATTAACGTATGCTCGCATGGGTGCTATCAAGTCGTAAAGCGTTTTATCTTGTAATCCTGAAAAAACAGCATGAATATTTCCTGTAGGAGGATTTTTTTTAATAAATTCAGCTAACAAGTTTACGGCCTGCTTGTTATGTGCAACATCAACCAAGGTAGGTATGGCGTTATTATTTAGCCACTGTTTGCGCCCTAAAATAGTGGCATGCGTTGCAGCAGCTGCATAATGAGCTTGAGAAACAGGTAATGTTGTATTGAGTTTTAGGCTTGCCATGACGGCTGCTGCAAATGCTTTAGGGTGAATGCTTGGACACGTGAGCGTCAGGGAAAACGAATGGGTATTTGAAAATATAAAGGTATCGTCACTCACACTAAACGTGTAGTCCCTATTTAATATGGCAAGGTCTAGTTGACTTGCTTTAGCAGCTTTAAGCAAAGAATGGGGCGGATTTTCATCAGCATATACGGAGAGTTGTAAGGGCCTGAAGACACCTGCTTTTTCAATAGCAATGGCTTCCTTCGTATTGCCTAGAAAGGCTTCATGGTCAATATCGATGGTTGTAACGATGCTTAAGTCTGCATCAATACAGTTGGTTGCATCGAGACGTCCTCCCATGCCTACTTCGAGCAGTATGACATCAGGTTGGTTATGCTTAAAATGCCAGAGTGCTGCAAGTGTTGCCATCTCAAAATAGGTCAACAGATGGCTGCCTGGTGTATCATGGATTGCTAAAAATGCCTGAATGAGTGCTGAATCTTTGATGGGTGTTTTATCAATACGGATACGCTCATTAAATCGTAGTAAGTGAGGAGAGGTATAAGCTGCAACACGGTATCCCGCTTCATGATAGATAGCCTCAAGGGCTGCGATGGTTGAGCCTTTTCCGTTAGTGCCTGCAACCGTAATTACAGTTGCTTTGGGGTGCAATAAGCTGAGTGATTTCGCAACAGCATGAACACGAGAAAGACCCAGCTGAATTTTTTCGTGATGGCGTTTTTCAAGGTAGTTAAGCCAATCATTGGCCGAAAAATCACGTACTTGATTCATGTTGTGGCTCATGCATGAATTTAGAAATAAACTCTCCGACTGTATCGCGCAAGTTTTTACGCTCAACAATTTGGTCTATGTGACCGTGCTCCAATAAAAACTCACTTTTTTGAAAACCATCAGGCAGTGTTTGTCTAACGGTTTGCTCAATAACTCGTGGGCCTGCAAAGCCAATTAAGGCATCGGGCTCTGCAAGAATAATGTCTCCAAGGCTTGCAAAGCTTGCGGATACGCCACCCATGGTAGGATCGGTAAGTACAACAATAAACGGTAGGTGTTGCTCTGCAAATTTTGCAAGGGCTGCAGAGGTTTTTGCCATTTGCATGAGTGAAAATAACCCTTCTTGCATGCGTGCACCACCACTGGCTGTAAAGCAGATATAAGGGCAACGTGCTTTTGTGGCTTCGTTTAAGCCACGCACAAACTTCTCGCCAACGGTTGCTCCCATTGAGCCACCCATAAAACTAAACTCAAAGGCAGAGGTGACAATAGGCATGTGCTTGAGCGTGCCCTTCATAACCACAATAGCTTCACGTTCTCCAGTTGCTTTTTGTGCTTGTGCAATTCTATCTTTATATTTTTTAGAGTCACGAAACTTTAATCGGTCGACAGGCTCGAGTTTTTTTGCAATTTCAACTTGATTATCTTCATCTAAAAATTGTGCGAGTCTATCTCGTGCAGAAATACGGTGGTGATGGTTACACTTAAAACAAACAGATAAATTACGTTTTAATTCTGCGCGATAGAGCAAGGCTTGGCAGCCTCCACACTTCACCCAAATACCTTCAGGCACACCTTTTTTTTGTTTGGTTTCTGTACGAACCTTGGAGGGTAATAATTTTTTAAGCCAACTCATGTTTTCGAGCTATCCTTGTAGTTTGTAGTGCAAGCTGGTGGCTATTGTATCATAAAAAATGAAAAACACTTAAGTTTCACGAAATATTGCCGATAGTATTAGATAAACATCTTGATCTACAGAGAATCAAATGAAAAAGATACTAGGCGTCGCTTTATTTGGTTTTTTAAGCTGTTTTAGCACGGTTGTGTTTGCTCAGGCACGTTATGGTGAGCGGCTCTGTCACTTACCGGATTATGATTGCATTAAAGTGCAATCGGGCGATCGCTGGGAGAGTCTTTTTCCAAATCCTGAAGAAGAAGATATCATTCGTCGTGTTAATCGCATGAATATCAGTTTGAAGCCTGGCATGATTATTGCGATTCCACGTCACATCGAAAATTTAACCATCTATGATGTGTCCCCCTTCCCTCGTTATATTGACTCGATTGGTGAAAAAACGATTTATGTAAATCAAGAGTATTTGGCGTGGGGTGCTTCTGACGATCGAGGGGAACTGGTTTGGTGGGGGCCTTTATCATCAGGAAATGGTAAGTGTGGTGCGAGTAGTGGGCACTGTAAAACACCGGCTGGTTTTTTTAGAGTGATTCGCAAGCAAGATATTGATTGTGTTTCAACGGCATTTCCAAGACGTGCTAATGGTATTAATGGTGGTGCTGAAATGCCTTATTGCATGCATTTTTTCAGAGGGTATGCACTGCATGGTAGTTCAGTTGTGCCAGGATATCGTGCAAGTCATGGCTGTGTGCGTATTTTTATTGAAGATGCACGCTGGCTAAATGAAGAGTTTATTGATTTGCCGGGGATTGGCATGAAAGGCACACGCATTATTGTTGGAGCGCCTCCTGCGCGTATTACACGTCGTGACCCTAGACGATAAGCCTGTTTATTGCAGGTAAGAGAACCCACCCGGATAACCCTTTTCCTCTAAGGTATGTTTAAATGCATCGGATGTTTGCTTATCTGAAAAAGGACCAAGGTTAATGACATAGCGTGCATTACGCTCCTCAAGTTGAACATTTGCATCCAGTTTGAGTTGAAGTAGCTTTTCCCGCAAAGCATCTGCTTTTTCTGAAGACTGGAAAGCGCCTACTTGTAAGTAGTACTGTGCCTCAGGCGCTGAGTTTAATGCTTCAATTTCAACAGCTGCAGTGCCCTTGGTAAGCAAGTCGAGCTTAACTGCAGCACCATAAGATAAATCTATGAGACGGTCTTCATGAAAAGGCCCCCTATCGTTGACTTTAACAATGGTTTCTCGTCCATTTTCTAAATTCTTGACGCGTACATAGGTGGGAAGTGGTAAGGTTTTGTGTGCGGCTGTGAGTGCATACATGTCGTATGCTTCGCCACTTGAAGTACGCTCTTTATGAAACTTGGTGCCATACCAGGATGCAATGCCTTTCTTCTTATAACCCTCTGAAGAGGTTAAAACGTCATACTTGTAACCTCTTACTTGGTAAGACGCCGGATTTCCATAACGGCTTAAGGGTTCATTAGTGGGTGTTTGTTCATCGAAGTGCGTTGGCATAGGGCCTGCTGGTGCCCCATCTTTCGCGGATGAATCCTGTTGCATGGGATGTGCTGTAAATGTTTGACTTGTAGAGAGCTTCTCTGAGGAAAGCCCGGGCTTTGTGTGTTGGCAGCTGGCAATAAGGAGACAGCTAATAATCAGTAAATGTAGTTGCATGTGTGTTAGGCAACCTAGGGTGTTTCGGCTTTTAGTGACTTCACTGGTTTTTTTTATTGGCATTTTTAGATATCACTTTGTTATTAAAACCAAACGATTACTAAAACTTTAGACTAAATTAACCTGCAGTAGCAATTCAAATATTCAGACCAAGTGAAAATTAATAAACATATTTGTTTATTTTTAATCAGTTTAATGTTATCATTCTGCGCTATTATTGACTCAATGATAAACGGGAGAGGGAAAATGGGGTATTTTTTTCATCAAACTGAAGCACCACAGAGTAATTTATTAAAAGAAATAGATGTCTTTAAAAAAGAGTTAAATGATAAGTACTTAGCTTTAATCACTGATACTTCAGGGAAAAGGGCTCAATTTGACTATATCATGCAACGAAATCGTGCGCAGCTTCACTTATTAAATGCGTTACACAAGCTTGTTTTGCAACTCGAGCAAACTGAAGAAGGGCGCGAAGTGTTAAAGCGCATGCAAGGAGAGGTTACTTTAGACAGAGCGTACATTCAAAGCTTACCAGCACGTATCTTAATTGAAGCGCCTGATTTACGTAAAAAGTCAAAGGCTTCTCAGGAATTCGTAGGCATAGCACTCGGTGTTGGTGGCATTCCTGCAATATTAGGTACGGTTTACTTTTTAATTGGGGTACTTGCTGCGGAAGCATTTTTTGTGACTTTGGGCGCAATTTGCTTGGTTCCTGCAATTATTGCAGCAGCATTAGTATTTGCGTTGGATAAGCCACGTCAAGCAAACACCTTTTTATGCCTAGAGAATTTTATGAATGAAATGGGATACGGTTATAGCTCAGCTCGAGGTGATTATGTGCGTAATGCTCTTTACATATCTGTTAGCGATTACTCTAGCAATCGTTACCCTAATGTACGTGGGCTTGGTGAGAATGGTTTATTTGATAAGCCAGAGGCCGTGAAAAAAGCTGATTTTGCTTGTCAAACTGGCGCTGGGAATGATGTGGCATATAATCCTAACGCAGAGAAGCTTGCTGAAGCCGAACGTTTAGACATCGGTGGTGACATGTTGGCTAATATTGAGGATGAAGAGGCTGTTAAGGCAGCAGGTTATCTGAAGGTATTAACACCGACACCTACTTTGTAAGGTGCTTTAGTATCTCATCATGAAAACATGGTGAGATAAAATAAGCTATGATAGAATGGCTCAACCTTTTTTGAACCTAATGAAGAGTTGAGCCATTTTCATGAATAAAACCATGCATGTTTTAACATCACTTCTCTTGTTTGCAGCAGTGGTTGCACATCCTAAATTTGTCCATGCCGATACAGGGCGCCTTGCCCCACCAACTTCTCATAAAAAAGCCCCGCTTATCACACCTACACAGCCAAAGCTTAATGCTGCAGCCTATTTATTGGTGGATGTAAATAGCGGAAAGATTTTAGCTGAACAAGATAGCGATAAAAAAGTACCCCCTGCAAGCTTGACCAAAATGATGACCTTATACGTCATTTCAAAGGCCTTACATAACGAACAAATTCACTTAAGCGATACGATTCATATCAGCAAAAGAGCCTGGAAAACAGGCGGTTCGCGCATGTTTGTTAAAGAAGGTCAAGACGTACGTATTGAAGACTTACTGAAAGGTATTATTGTTGACTCAGGTAACGATGCATGTGTGGCTATGGCGGAACATTTAGGCGGCAGTGAGCAAGGGTTTGCGGACTTAATGAACCAAGAAGCAAAGCAGCTTGGCATGACCAATTCGCATTTTACAGATAGTACAGGGTTGCCGCGCGAAGACCTTTATACCTCGGCAAAAGATTTAGCGATTTTGGCGCGTGCACTGGTTAAAGAGTTTCCCGAGTATTACCACTGGTACAAGCAAAAGTGGTTTACCTTTAATGAAATCAGACAACCCAACCGTAATCGGTTGTTATGGCGTGATTCAGCGGTTGATGGTATCAAAACAGGCTACACCAGTGAGGCGGGTTATTGTCTTGCTTCTTCTGCGCAAAAAGGTGATATGCGCTTAATTGCAATTGTTTTAGGCTCGCCTACCGACACCGCGCGTGCTGATGACAGTGAGCGGCTCTTAAAATATGGATTCCGCTTTTTTGAGACGCATAAATTATATGAGGCAGGTAAACCATTGGCAGAATTACCTTTGTATAAAGGTACTGATAATACTTTGGCGGTAGGTGTCATGCGTGACCAGTACGTCACTATACCAACAGGACAGTATCAATATTTAACCATTAAGACAGAAGCCTCAAAATATTTGAAAGCCCCCATCGAAAAAGGCCAGCAAGTGGGCGAGCTTGTGATTTCGTTTAATGGTGATGTGCTTTCAACGCGTCCGCTATATGCGTTAAAAGCGGTACCTCAGGCAGGCTTATTTTCTCGTGCAAAAGACTCTGTGGCACTGACTTTTAAGCAGTGGTTTAGTTGATAACTAACAGGTAGTTGTATCATGACTGATGAGCAAAACTTGATAGAATTTCCAACTGATTTTCCCATTAAAGTAATTGGGGATGTGACAGAGCAGTTTGAACAAGATATTTTAGACATTGCACGCAAGCATCATCCCGAGCTAGCAGATGATGCTATTCAACGCAAAGTGAGTGCCAAAGGAAATTATCTGGCTATTAGTATTACGGTATGGGCTGTTAGCCAAGCTGCATTAGATGCTTTGTATGAAGAGCTCAGCAAGCATCCGGATACAAAGATGGTACTCTAATGATAACGGTTCGTTCATTAGGGGTTCAGCCGTATACCGAAACATGGGAGGCCATGAAAACCTTCACGGCCAATCGTTCAGATGATAGCCCCGATGAAATTTGGTTTTTACAGCATCCACCAGTATATACTCAAGGGCAAGCAGGTAAATCTGAACATGTTTTAAACCCACGTAATATCCCAATTGTCCAAAGTGATAGAGGTGGGCAAGTAACGTATCATGGCCCAGGTCAATTAGTTGTTTATTTTTTAATTGATTTGAATCGGAAAAAGCTAGGTGTGCGCACACTGGTTTGCATGCTTGAAAAAATGATTATTCACTTGTTGGCTGAGTTTCATGTGCAGGCAGAAACAAAGCCAGGTGCGCCAGGTGTTTATGTGAATGAGCAAAAAATTGCATCAATTGGGCTGCGCGTTAAAAAGGGTTGTACGTATCATGGCATTGCCCTAAATGTTGATATGGATTTAACTCCCTTTTTAGGTATTAACCCTTGTGGATTTGAAGCACTCAAAATGACGCAACTGAAAGATCATGTGAGTGCAGTGACAGTCGAGCAAGTTGAGATGATGTTAAAACATGACTGCTTGAATCAATTGGGGCAGGACACGCATGCAACTGTTTGCTGATTATCTTGAACCATTAACTAATTGGCTCCATGTGCATCCGCACTGGGCATTGTTTATTGCTTTTTTCATTGCTTTTATTGAATCGCTTGCAATTATCGGCAGCATTATTCCAGGTACTGTTGTGATGACAGCGATTGGTATTTTAGCAGGCTCCGGTGTGATGAGGATTGATTTAACGTTTATTGCCGGTGCGCTTGGCGCCATTGCTGGAGATACTATCAGCTATACGATTGGATATACTTTTAGCACTCGCATTCATCAAGTTTGGCCTTTTAGTCGTTATCCTCGCTGGCTTAAATATGGGCAAGACTACTTTGAGCGTCATGGTGGGAAAAGTGTATTGCTGGGGCGTTTTATTGGGCCATTACGCTCTATTATTCCGGTTATTGCCGGTATGCTTAAAATGAAGCAGGTGCAATTTTTAACGGCCAATGTTTTATCCGGCATTGCTTGGGCTTTAGTTTATATTACGCCGGGCATTTTGGTGGGGGCTGCAAGTGCAGAACTTTCGGCCGAAGGTGCAACAAGGCTCTTTATTTTAGTCTTGGTTTTTCTGGGCTTGGTTTGGCTTTTAACGGTTGCGATTAAATGGCTATTAACGCGCGCAAATCATGTTATAACAACCTTTTTGCATGAAACTTGGGCGTGGCTTGAGGATAACCCCTATTTATCACACATCACACATCATTTTACGCCACCTAATGAAGGGCATCATGCAACCACTGCAGCGCTCATTGTATTAATACTGCTCGCTACTTTATCAATTGTTGCTATTGTTTCATGGTTTGCTTTTGTCGATGAACTTGGGTATTTGTTTGATTTGCCGGTGTACTTCTTTTTTCAGAGTGTACGCACACAGCCATTTGATGTTTTTTTTATATTTATAAGCTGTTTTGTAAACTTTTATGCTTTGATGCTGGTTTGGAGTATGTTTGCGATTCATGCAATGCATGCACGTAATTGGCGACTATTACGTTATTGGAGTAGTTTAGGTGCCAGCACAGTATTCTTCACCCAGGCATTGGGTGTTTTAATGCATAAGGTGCGCGTGTATGATGCACCGCTGTTTCAAAGCACCTATTCTTTTCCTTCAACGACCCTAGCACTTGCAACCGCACTATTTTGTTTCCTGTCTTTTCAAATGAAACATGCGTCTCTTCGAAGTGTTGCACATTATTTTCGCTTAGGCTTTGGTTTATTGCTGATTTTAGATGGATTTGCACTGGTGTACTTAGGAGACCACTGGGCAACAAGCTTGTTGATTAGTTATTCGATGGGTGTTACCGCTTGTTTGCTACACTGGCTATTTTACCGTCGTCATATACCAAGGCATCCGCCAACCTTTCGTGTGCTCTGCTATTCAGTGGTTGCTTTTATTGGCGTGAGTCTTTGGGTGGTGTTCGCGCAATTTAAAACAACCTTACACGATCATTACCCCTACCCTGAGCAGTATGTATTGACAAGCCAGGCATGGTGGCATCAGCGTGAGCCTTTATTACCTATCTATACAATGAATCGTTTTGGACAACCTAATGGTGTGTTTAATATTCAGTACTTAGGATCGTTAACTGCGTTTCAATCGGCACTTGAAAAAGAAGGCTGGAGAAAACGTCCCAACTCTTTTACTGCACGTATTTTATCGCGTGCCAATAATCCGTCTAACAAGATTGTTTATCCGTTTAAAACACCACTTTATTTAAATAAACGCCCCGCGCTTGTAATGACTTATGATAAAGATAACACGCGCTCAGGGTTGGTATTAAGTCTTTGGCAGTCAAATTACCATTTGAGAAATCATGATGATCCTATTTGGCTCGGTAGCTTACAGCCTTATCCTGCGCCGAACAAAAAAGAACAGCGCCTACAGCGCGACAAACAGGCTATTATGCAAGGTGCTTTTTCCCCTTTTCATCAGTTGCTACCAGCACTGGATGGGTTTGAATTTAATACCTTACCCTTGCCGGCACAGCCATTTAAATCATTACCCGAAACCCCCTACCCTCTATTATTGATTATTAAGGAGACATCTTAGGATGGATTTTTTAGCACAGTATGGTCTTTTTGCTTTAAAAACACTGACATTTGTTGTTGCAATTCTAATGGTTCTAATAACGGTTTCTTCTTTAGGGCGCCGCTCAAAAGCAATGGTGCATATTGAGTCTTTAAACGATATGTATGAAGCCAAAAAGAAACAACTTCAAAAGTTAGTGCCTAGAGATAAATCCACTCAAAGAAAGAAAGCTAAAAAGCTCACAAAAACAGAAAAGAAAAAAGCAAAAGCAGCACTTCCCTCGCGCTTTGTATTGTCTTTTGAGGGTGATATAACTGCATCACAAGTTGAGCAGTTGCGAGATGAAATTTCGATGATTTTGTCATTGGCAACGCCTAAAGATGAAGTCGTTGTACGTATTCAGAGTCCGGGTGGTGAAGTCAGTGGTTATGGGCTTGCTGCCTCGCAATTAGCACGGCTACGCGATAAAAAAATTCCACTGACTATTTGTATTGATAAAGTTGCAGCGAGTGGTGGTTATCTAATGGCCTGTGTTGCTGATAAAATTTTAGCAGCACCCTTTGCTATTATTGGTTCAATTGGTGTGGTGGCGCAGGTGCCTAATTTTCACCGGTTGTTGAAAAAAAATCATATTGATATTGAGCTGTTAACAGCGGGTAAATATAAACGTACCTTGACGATGCTTGGAGAAAACACCGAAGAAGGTCGAGAAAAATTTAAAGAAGATTTAGATGCGGTGCAAACCTTATTTCGTAATCATATTTTTACTTATCGTGATAAGGTTGATATTAATAAGGTCGCAACAGGTGAGCACTGGCTTGCCAAAGATGCCATCGAACTTGGTTTAATTGATGACTTAAAAACCAGTGATGATTACTTGTATGATAATATTGATAAGTTTAATACCTTACTGCTTAATACCCCAGTTAAAAAACCCTTAACGCATAAGCTTTTGAAGCCATTGCATGCATTGTTGTTTAATCATGGATATCGGTTATAAATTGTGACAAAAATTCGCACGCTGAGGTTGATTAAAAAACAAATAAAGTGTATCATGAGTGAAAATCATGCATTTATTTAATTCTAATGGGTAAAGAAAAAATCAAGAAAGCGTCTAAAGCGTCTAAAGCGTCTGAAAATGGTCAAAAAAAAGGCTATAATTTTTCAGAAAAGAGCAGAGCGTTTGCTTTGAGAAAAACTTTAGAAAAAGAGCTTGGCGCTGCTCGCGTTAGCATAGGCACCTCTAGTCTTGTACTGTTTTCTAAAAAGAAGCATTCACTGAAACCTTCAGGCTCTTTGCCGAATCTTAAAGTGCACGTTGAAACATTTAAAAGGCACTCAGAAAGTGATTTATTGAAGCATGCCTCTAGCTCGGAAACCGCAACGATAAGTACAGAATCTGCGTCATCACAAAGTTTTAGCAAACTGTCAGAACGCGCTATACAACAGCATGTTTCATCAGATATAACAGAGCTTGAAGAGATGTTTGGTAACTTTGTAAATATTGACTCAGATGATGAGGGTGCGTTAAGTCATCCTATTGCACCTCCTTCTCTAGGCTAAGAAGTCATTTAATTTCAGAGTGTAATCGTTTACAATAAGACCTCTCATTTTTTTCTATTATTTGAGCATATAGGCTTATTAATTTATGGTGTTCGTTGCCACAGGTCTTAATTACAAGACAGCGCCGCTTGTTGTGCGTGAAAAGTTAGCTTCGCTACTCACGCCAACAGATTTGGTTTTGGAGCAGTTGCTGCAGCTTTCTTTTATACATGAGGCCGTGGTTTTATCAACATGCAATCGTATTGAAATTTATGCGGATACAGATGCGCCCAAGCAGCTAATTGAGTGGCTTGCAAAGGCTGCAGATGTGTCCCTTGATGCGTTTTTGCCACATATTTATCAGCATGAGAGTACGGAAGGCGTCCAACATTTATTACGTGTTGCAACGGGCCTTGATTCAATGATGCTAGGTGAGCCGCAAATTTTGGGGCAACTGAAGCAAGCCTTTAGAGTAGCGGATGAGAAAGGTGGCCTTAAGCGTAGATTGCGTACCATTTTTCCTTTTATTTTTAGTGCGAGTAAACGCATTCGTACGCAAAGTGGTATTGGCAATAACCCTATTTCTGTGGCTTCTGCTGCGGTGCGACTCATTGGACGCTTTTTTCCAGACTATCAAGTTCTGAATGTTTTTATTATTGGCTCAGGAGAAACCGCAGCCTTGGTTGCGAAGTATTTATATCAACAAGGCGTAAGAAATTTTTCGATAGCAAGTCGCACGCGTGAAAATGCTGATAAATTAGC
>JARGNV010000030.1 GCA_029212465.1 Legionellaceae bacterium
GCTGCGGTCAAGCCGCAGCACGTCGGCGGTGGGGGAAAATGTCAACAGGCCCTAATCGATTTGACGTGCTCTAAGCGAAAATCCCATTGAATAGAATGGTGATGAAACATTGCAATAAAGCCACCACTTGCACCATCTACATGAATTGGAATATCCAAGCCTCTTTCTTGTTTAACATTCATAAGGAGCGCATTGATTTCTTCAATTTCATCATATTCACCGGTAAACGTGGTGCCTAAGATGGTCGCAATGCAGATGGTATTTTCATCAATTAAGGGTTTTACTTGCGCTGCAGTAATAACGTATTGATTGTCTTCAATAGGAATAATACGAGGCTCTACATCAAAGTAACGGGCAAATTTATCCCAGCATACTTGCACGTTAGCGCCCATAATAATGTTGGGTTTTGTCGCGTCTTGCTTTTTTTGCGTACGTTGATTGCGCCAGTTAAATTTATGGGCAAGGCCTGCAAGCATAATGGCTTCTGATGAGCCGACGGTTGCTGTACCAACGTAGTTGTTGTGTTTGGGGGCGTGCAATAAGCGCGCTAGTATATGCACGCAACGCTCATGAATTTTTTCAACTTCAGGGTACTCATCATGGTCAATAAAGTTTTTATTGATGCACTGCATAATGAGTTCATCTGCCTCAGGCTCCATCCATGTTGTGACAAAGCTTGCTAAGTTTAACAGGGGAATACTTTCAAGGTTTAATTCATCTTGAATAAGTTGTTTAACGGTTGCTGCAGGAATCCCTGTTTCACTGAGTTGGGTCAGTGCGAAATCGCTCAAATCGTAACGGCTTGCGTAGGTTGATATGTCACGTGCACTGAGCTTTACTCTATTTTTTTTATTAATCATTCCATATACCGGTTATTTGGGCCCTTTTGTATTTTCAAAGCGTTTTTTGTCTTCTGATTCATGTATGTTTTCTCGATACTTATCTGCTTTTTCTTTAATTTTATCAGCATTTTTTTCCCAAAGTTCGCTCAGGAGTAAGGTTGATTTTCCGATGGTATCATTCCAATCAATACCGAGTCCTTCTTTTGCTTGTATTTCTAATGCAGCGCACATGGTGCCCTTACCACAGGCAGGTGCGCCTAGGAGTATGAATGCGTGTCTGTCATCTCCTTTTTGCACACTTAAGCGTTGTAATGGTTGTTCAGAGTCTAGGTAGGTTGCGAGATTGTTGTCTAGAACGTTATCTAGCTGTTGGTCAACGTAGTGTGCTGCAATTTGTTTGGCGTGTTCATTGTAAATACTATCTTCAACGATTTGTTGTGTGATAAATAAAGCAATATCATCGACATTTTCCTCGGTGATGGTGTCGCTATCTCCATCGAAGATAACCGTATTGGTGTGTCTATCAACCAGTAAGAGCGGTACATACGCTTTTTCAAGTAGTCGCGTTTTTATTTTTTGGAATGTTTCTACCGCTTTTTGTGCAGGCTTAGATAAGGTGCTCGACTCGCGTGTTTCTGGATTTTCTTGCTGAAATACGCTGAGCTCATTGAGGGTTGTTTGAGTTTTTACTTGGACATGGGCACCTATTTCAGCTTGCAGTGCTTTTGCACCTTGTTTTATGTGATGGCGATATAGGTCAACACTCAAGGGGTTTAAATCGCCTTCATTGAGTCGAATGCTGGTTTCTATTGCGGCAATGGTTTCAAACAGTATGAGCCGTTGGGCAGGTAGAGATACCATATTACCAATGACCTTATCATTTGCCCCTATGGCAGCTGCGAGCTCTGCGGTATCTTCTGGGTTTCTTCTGGCGTTTCTAAGAATGGTAAACTCTGTTTTTGAGACTAAATCATCTTCAGAGAAGTTCCCAGTCCTCAGTTGCTCGAGGTAGGTTGCCATTGACTCTGGCCTTATATTCCATTCTGGTGTAGGCATTTCAAAATTTTAATTCTAGAGCCATATGGTTATTTATAGCACAGTGTAATCATATATGTTTTATTGACATAATCGCTAACTTCCTGATAGGCTCAAAGAGTTCAATTTTTAAAGGCAGTAACATGCGCGTTCAAACAGTTAAAAAAGCAACACGATGGTGGCGATGGTAAAAGCCTGGAAAGGCCTGCCATGGTTTCCATTTTGTTTGCATTTTTAACTGAGAAGAACGTTAACATGAATACACAGCCGACACTCCCCCAAACCTATCGATTGATTCAATTGGCACGTGCTTTAGTCATTTGGCCTAGGCCACTATTCTATTTTTTTACCTTGTAAAACCATTTTTTTATTACTAACGCTTTTATCTTTGGGATTAAAGTGGGGGATGAGTCATGTCTATTCGAATTGTTTTAGGTGCATTGTTTGCACTAGGGTTAGTTATTTTAGGGGTGCACCAGCAGCGTAAGGTGGCACTACCTGTGGTGGCCATTGCGAATTATGGTGCACATGCTTCTTTAAATGCCTCGATTGAAGGTATAAAAGAGGCACTTTCAGCCGAGGGGTTTAAGGATAAAGAAACAGTTGATATCCAACTGGCGGATGTCAATTTTGATTTAGGGCTTGTGCCACAGATGATAAGCCAGCTAAAGAGTAAACATCCCAAAGTAATGGTGGTTGTAGGAACCCCCATTGCGCAATATGCCAAAAGTGTCGAAAAGACCATTCCGCTAGTTTTTACCGACATTACTAATCCGGTTGCCTCAGGGCTGCTGGAGACAGAAACAGAAGCGTCAGGCAATATGACAGGCGCATCAGACAGGCAAAATTTAGATTTATTTTTAACGTTTGCTAAAGAAACTATCACGCAGCTTAAAGGGGTGGGCGTGCTTTATGCAACCGGTGAGGCAAATGATAAAGCACTGGTAGATATGCTCAAAGCAGCAGGTATGAGCCATCAGGTTGATGTGGTAGCAATCCAAGTTGACAAAGCGCGCGACGTTTCTATGATAATGCAAGCATTTAAAGACAAGGTCGATGTCATTTATGTTGGCGCAAGTGGTGCCATTCAGCCGACGCTGCCGGCCATTGTGCTTGAGGCTGACAGTATGGGAATTCCTGTTTTTAATGTCGATAAACAAGCGGTATTTGATAAAGAAGTGCTTGCAAGTATGGGCGTTGATTATTATCAGGTGGGGATGAATACAGGGAGAATGGTTGCACGCATTTTAAACGGTGAGCACGTTTCAGCGATTAAACCCCTGTTTCCAACCGAACAAACACATCAAGGCTATATCAGTGAAAGTCGCGCCAAGCAATACGGTGTTTTGATACCAAAGCATGCGAAGTCTTTAAAGGTCGTGGGGTGAACTATGTTAACACTACATCATCTTTATAAATCGTTTGAAGGGCAGCCAAAGCCAATACTCAATGGTGTTCACCTTGAAGTGCGTGAGGGTGAGTTTTGTGTGCTGATTGGTAGCAATGGCTCTGGAAAATCAACCCTGATGAAATGCATGACAGGCGAGTATGCACTAGATAGTGGCGAGATACGCATGTATCAACGTGCCTTGTCTGAGAAAGCGCGTAGTCGGCACATAGCGATTGTGACGCAAAACTTGGCAGAGGGAACCATTGGAGAACTCACGTTACTTGAAAACATGGTATTGAGCCTGTTGCGCGGTGTGCGTGTAAAACCCTATTTTTATGGACGATATCGCAACAAAGCACGCGCGTTTATCAGTGCCCTTGGAATGGGGTTAGAAGCGTATCTTGATACACCGCTCCAGTCGCTCTCAGGTGGACAGCAGCAAATGATAGCAACCATCATGGCGATTGCGTCAAAGCCTGAAATATTGTTATTGGATGAGCATACCAGTGCACTCGATCCAAGCACGCAACAAAAACTAATGGCGCTAACAGCCGATACCATTAAAACGCAGGGTATGACAGCGTTCATGATTACGCATCAATTGTCAGATGCCCTGAAGTATGGCAGCCGGCTGGTGATGTTGCACCAAGGTAAAGTGGTACTTGACTTAAATGCAGCAGAGAAGGCACGTTTGTCTCCTTCTGATTTGCTGGCGCTGTATCGCCAGTATGAAGCGCATCTTTTACTGTCAGAAGGAGGTGCGCTATGAACGAGCTGATGTTAATGGGACTTTTGCAAGGCCTTGTGCTCGCCATTATCACTTATGGGGTGATGATTCCTTTGCGGTTATTAAATTTTGCAGACTTAACAGCCGAGGGCAGTTATCCTTTTGGGGGTGCTATTTGTGCAGTCCTCATGACCATGGGGATGCCCCCTATGTTTGCGTTGCTTATAGTCGTATTTTTAGCGGGCTTTGTAGGGGTTTTAACCGCACTCATTCACTTAAAGCTACGCGTGAATACGCTGCTTGCAGGGATTATTGTAAGCACCATGCTTTATAGTGTGAATCTTCGACTCATGGGTAAACCAAACCTTGCTTTATTTAACGTGCCTTTGTTGTTTTCAAATCATGGTTTTGTTTTAAAAGTTGCGTTTTTATTGAGCTTGTTACTGTGTCTAATTGCGCCCCTTTCTTTACTGCTTAAAACTGAGTTTGGTTTAAGGCTTAGAGCGGTTGGCTTAAATGTCAGTTTTTCAAAGCGCCAGGGCATTTCTCACACCAGTTATACCCTGTTTGGGCTTTTTCTCGGGAATGCTTATATCGGTTTAGCCGGTGGTTTAATAGTGCAATTACAACAGTATATGGATATCAATCTAGGAGTTGGCATTGTGATACATGCGCTTGCTTCTCTCATGATAGGAGAGTGCATGGTTAAAACCCACACCATGCAACGACAACTGCTAGCACCGCTTGTTGGCGCCATTGTATATCAACAAATACAAGGACTTGCGCTTTTTATGGGGTTTGCGCATTCGGATTTAAAGCTATTAACCGGTTTGATTGTTTTATCCGTGATTGCGCTTAGGAGGAAAGCGCTATGAAACAGTCAGCATTTATGTTGCCAGCACATCAAGTTTATTTGTGTGGGCATTCATTGGGTCCGAAGACACAGGCAGCGCATCAGAAGCTTACGCAAGCACTGCTCGACTGGGGGCAGGATGGCGTGGGGGCTTGGAATCAAAAAGATTGGTTACAGCTACCTCATGTGCTTTCGGCACGTATTGCGCGGTTAATAGGCGCTGAAAACGATGAAGTGATGGTGGGAGATAGTACTTCTGTGAATTTTTTTAAGGCATTACACAGTGCGTGTACATTAAATCCAAACCGCAGATTGATGGTAACGGACGCTGATAACTTTCCGAGCGATGTGTATGTTGCAGAAGGATTAGCGGATATGTATCCAGACCTGCACCTACAGCGTGTTACGAGCGATACAGTATTAGATGCATTGAATGAGACAGTTGGCGTGTTGCTGTTAACGCACGTGAATTATCGAACTGCGCATGCATATAACATGGATGAAGTCACACAAAAAGCGAAGTCACTCGGTATTTTAGTGGTGTGGGATTTGTCGCATAGTACGGGCATTTTGCCGGTCAATTTAGGCGCTTGTGCGGCAGACTTTGCGGTTGGATGCACCTATAAATATTTAAATGGTGGTCCTGGGGCGCCAGGGTTTATTTATGTTAATCGACAGCATCATCGGGCGCTAAAAAGCCCTATTTTGGGTTGGATGGGGCATCAGGCACGCTTTGCTTTTGAAAAGCATTATCAATGCGTGCCAAATGCAACGCAGTATTTGATTGGGACACCCGCCATCCTGAGTCTTAAAGCACTTGAAGGTGCATTAGACGTGTATGACGGCTTAGCGATGCAAAGTGTGCGCCAAAAAAGTATGGCACTGACGGAATATATGCGGAAAGCAATTGCCGCGCAGGTGCCATCATTGGTACTTCAATCGCCGAGCAATGTAGTGCATCGAGGTGGACACCTTGCTTATACGCACCCTGATGCTTACGCCATTTCGAAAGCACTCATTAAACGCGGTGTGATATGTGATTATCGTGCACCTCATTTGTTACGTTTTTGTCCTAATCCTTTGTATGTTTCAGTGTCGGACATCACGCACAGTGTGCGCTGTATCGCAGAAGTTGTATCAAAAAAGCAGTACGACGCATCCGTATATCAATCAGTTGTAGAGGTGACCTAATGAGCGCTATCTTACCGATTCTTAATCAATTGATTGGTCGTCAAAGCTTGAGCGAAGCGCAAAGTTATGCGTGTTTTCGCTTGCTCATGGATGCACCGATTGAACAGCAAGCAGCACTTTTGACGCTGTTGACCAGTAAAATCATGACAGCAGCAGAGATAAAAGGTGCGCTGCGTTACTTTTTAGAGCAAGGCATGAGCATTGCTTATCCGAGACATGTCATTGATATTGTGGGCACAGGTGGGGATGGCTTTAACACATTTAATATCTCAACCGCTGCAAGCATTGTTGCAGCGAGTGCAGGCGCCTTGGTTGCAAAACATGGTGGGCGTGCATCAAGTAGTCAAACCGGTAGTGCGGATGTTGCAATGCAACTAGGCCTACCTTTGTTTGAGTCACCAGATGCGATTTGTAAAAGCTTGGAACGGCACCGCTATGCGTATGTGTGTGGTGCTTATTTTAATCCACTGCTTAAACAGTTTGCACCGCTTAGAAAGCACTTAGGGTTTAGGACGCTGTTAAATGTGTTAGGCCCGCTTGCGAATCCGTTAAGGCCTCAGGCGATGCTGATAGGGGTTTATACAAAAGACTTATTGCGCCCGGTGGCAGAGGTGTTGCAGGTACTAGGCAAGCAACATGTCATGCTGGTTTCTTCTGCAGAAGGGATGGATGAGCTGAGTTTAAGTGCGCCGTCGTATGTTGTGGAGTTAATGCCGGATGGTGAATTGCGTGAATACACGGTTACGCCCGAGGCATTAGGACTTAAATCGGCACCTATTCAAGCGGTGAAGGGAGGTTCTGCCAAAGACAATGCTGCCCTGATTGAAGGTGTTTTAAGCGGTGATATCACACATGCAAAGCGTGACATTGTTCTGTTAAATGCGGCAGGTGGGCTTGTGGTTGCAGGCAAGGCTTTGAATTTGAAAGAAGGCGTGCAGCTTGCACGCGAGGCAATTACATCTGGAAAAGCGTATCAGCAATTAAAGCGTATTCGGGAGGATGCATGCATCACTTTTTAGACACAATAAAAGCGTGTGTTTATGCACGTAAGCGCGCGCCTAAACCACTGCAGGTGTTTAAACCGGTGGATTTCAAGCAAATGTTTGCTAAGCCGCATGCCTGCATTGCTGAAATTAAGTTTGCAAGCCCTTCTTTAGGGCGTATCTACCAAGGACCACTGAGCCATATCGCCATTGCAGAGCAATACTTAAACAATGGTGCACGTGCTTTATCTATATTGGCAGAGCCTCAGTATTTTGAGGGCGATATACAATATATTGCGGATATTAGGGCGCGTTTTCCGACAGTGCCTATTTTGTTAAAAGACTTTGTGTTAAGCGCGCCGCAAATTCATGAGGCACATGCGTATGGTGCGAGTGCCGTGCTACTCATGATGTCTTTATTAAGTGTTGATGCACTAAAAACGCTTTATCAATTGTGTACGCAGTTGGGGCTTACCCCAGTCATAGAGGTTGCGAGTTTAGAGGAGCTTTTTTCTATTGCACCATTAAAGCCCGAGGTTGTTTTAGTGAATAATCGCAATTTAAAGACACAGGTCGTGGATACCCAGTTGTCGCATGCGCTGATGTCACATCGCTTGCCGCGCACGCACATGATTGCGGCCAGCGGTATTAAAACGCCAACTGATTTAAAGGCAATGTTTGATGCGGGCTATGATGCTTGTTTGGTGGGCACAGCACTCATGCAAACAGACAATCCAGGATGTGCCTTAAAAGCCTTACTCAAGGAGGAGATGCATGCAAACTAAGATATGTGGCATTACCAATTTGCAGGATGCGCTACTGGCTGTAAAAGCCGGTGCATGGGGACTTGGCTTTAATTTTTATAAGGGGTCTCCTCGGTATGTAACCTTTGAAAAAGCCGCGAAGATGATACAAGCGCTTCCAAAACATATTGTGACCGTTGGCGTTTTTTTGGAAGAAAGCAGCGAGGAAATTAAAAGCATCATGGATGCGATTGGGTTGCAATTGGCACAAATTTATCAAGATTTTGATGCGCCAGATACGGTAAAGCAGCAACGCATTTATTGTATACAGCCAGGTTCAATGGGAGATGTGCCGGATGCATCGTGCCTTAGGCCATACGCGTATGTTTTGGTAGATGCCCCAAGAGTCACCGTAAACGATGCGTATGGCGGTACAGGAAAACCGGCAAATTGGGCGATTGCAAAAGCGTTGGCAAATGAGAACCACTTGATTTTAGCGGGTGGGTTAACGGCGCAAAATGTGGCGTATGGAATGGGTGTAGTGCAGCCAGATGTTGTGGATGTTGCAAGCGGTGTTGAGAAAGCAGTGGGCATGAAAGATGCGCACTTAATGCAGCAATTTATTAAAGAGGTGAGAGATGCAAGCTAAGCCTGGGTGTTTTGGTCAATATGGGGGGTGTTTTGCACCTGAAACATTGGTGGCGCCACTGAATGCGCTAGAAGCCGCTTACGCACGCTTTCAGGTAGATGATGTATGCCAAGCGCAGTTAAAAGCCTATTTAAAAGCGTATGTGGGCCGCCCAACGCCGGTTTATCGAGCGGCACGGCTGTCAGAGCATCTAGGTGGCGCAACGATTTATTTAAAACGCGAAGATTTAACCCACACAGGTGCGCATAAAATTAACAATACCATTGGGCAAGGGTTACTTGCGCAATTTATGGGTAAAAAACGCCTCATTGCTGAAACAGGAGCAGGCCAGCATGGTGTTGCGACAGCGACTGTAGCAAGCCTTTTAGGGATGGAATGCGTGGTGTATATGGGGGCTTTGGATATGGCGCGCCAGCACTTGAATGTAGTGCGTATGCAAGTATTAGGGGCTACAGTACGTCCGGTTACAACAGGCACACAGACACTAAAAGATGCAACAAGTGAAGCGATGCGAGATTGGGTGTCTCATGTAGATGATACCTACTATGTCTTGGGTTCTGCGCTTGGCCCTCATCCTTACCCAAGCATTGTGAGAGATTTTCAAACCATTATTGGCATTGAAGCAAGAGAGCAAATAGGGGTCATGTGTGGTCGTTTGCCCGATGAATTGGTTGCATGTGTTGGCGGTGGTAGTAATGCCATTGGATTGTTTCATCCTTTTTTAGAGGAAGCAAAGGTTGCAATGACAGGGGTTGAAGCAGGGGGTATCAGTATTGAAAAAGGCCTACATGCTGCGCGTTTTGCGACTGGAAAGCCTGGGGTGTTGCAGGGAACGCATACGTATTTATTGCAAGATGACAACGGACAAATTTTAAAGACACACAGTGTTTCGGCAGGCCTTGATTATCCAGGCGTTGGGCCCGAGCACGCGCATTTGCATGATTTAAGAAGAGTGCAATATACCCATGTAAATGATAATGCAGCACTCAATGCAGCACATACTTTGTCGCGCTTAGAAGGCATTATTCCAGCCCTAGAAAGCGCGCATGCACTTGCTTATGCCATTCAAAAAGCCCCTCAAATGGCACCAGATTATACGATGCTCGTGGGGCTTTCCGGGCGAGGCGATAAAGATATTCAAACTTTAAGTGAGCATGAGGTAGGTGTGTGATGATAAAAAAATCATTTCAAAAAAAGCCACTGTTTATTCCTTTTTTAATGGCGGGGCATCCGACGCGCGAGATATCGCGCGAAGCACTGATTACATTGATGGCGTCTGGGTGCGACATCATTGAGTTGGGTGTACCGTTTTCTGACTCAATAGCAGATGGGCCGGTTAACCAAGAGGCAGCTGACATTGCCTTGCAAGCAGGCATGACCTTGCAAGGGGTTTTAGCGCTCATTAAAGAGGTTAGGGCGCTTGGGTACGATACACCCATTCTTTTGTTCAGTTATTTGAATCCGTTGCTTGCAATGGGCGTTGAGCGTTTTAGAAGTGAGGCAAAGGCTGCAGGGGTTAATGGGGTGTTAGTGGTTGATTTACCGCTTGAAGCAGGTAGTGACATCTATCAAACTTTATCTAATACACTGGAGATTGTTTTACTTACGTCGCCCACAACAGATGTAGCACGACTCGCGTTATATCACACGTTTAAACCTGCGTTTGTATATTACGTTTCTAGGTGCGGTACGACAGGCGCTCAATTGACGCTCTCAGACACACTCCAGCAAGAAGTCATGGCGCTTAGAAATTATCTTCCAAGTGGGCAAGCGATTGCAGTTGGATTTGGTATTTCAACGGTTGAGCATGTTAAAACGGTCGCGCGCTTTGCGGATGGTGTGGTAGTGGGTAGCCAACTGGTAAAAGTGCTTCAAACAGAGGGTTTGGATGCGTTTAAATCGGTTGTAAGTGCCTTTAGCGCATCTCTTACTTGATACTTGTTTTATTAAAAAGGCGTTTATTTACGATGGTTCTTTGTGTTTGATGGGTCACAAAATCGTGTGTTACATCAATCCGTTCTGTGCGTAGCTGAGGGGGAAGGCGTCTCAACATTTTTTTGGAGCACCAAGTGTCGTTGTGGGTGTAATAAAGTGTAATTTTAGGATGCAATTGAGGGTTTATATGAATGTTTTTTTCTCGCCCGATGGTGTTATGTTCGTGGCATGCGAGTGTTAAACCACTACCAATTTCGTTTGGCGTGAGTTTTGCCATGTTTGGGTGAAGCAAGTTGAGTGATTTGATGAGAGGCTTTTTAAGCCATGGTTTGCTGTTTATATGATGTAATGCAGCAAGTGTGCATTTAGCCCTTATTCCAGGGGAGTGCAGGAAAGGAAATAGTAATGCGCATTGTTCAATATTTGCGCTATATTGCGCTAACAGCTTTAGGGCAATGTACCCGCCAAAAGAGTGCCCAATCAGTGTAATGTTTTCATGATGCCTGATAGTGCTTGCGTAAAAATCTTCAATTTTCTGGAGGTAGGTGGCAGAGCAGGTGATATCGGAAAACGATGGATAGTAATCAACGATAACGTTTTGATGCGTGATGCGCTCAATTTCTTGCTTCCATCCCTCATAAAAGTGACTGGCTGGAGGGTTGCCTGGAATAATGATAATTGCCTTCATGTGAGTCATCCTCCTAATAGATTTCAAAAAAATCAAATCGGTTGATTTGTTGGCACTCTTTCTGTAGAATCCCCGCCTTGGCTGTATTTTACATAAACATATACCCCTATATAAATTGATAACTGGATTAAAAACAATGGCTTTATCGAGCGCGCAAATAGCAAAGATTAAAAACATGGTCGTAGAGCATGTGAAAGAAAAATTGTGGCAAGCACTTTTGTCTGAGGCTGATGTAACAGAGGGAGGCATGAAGGGGCGGTTTAATCATGCTTTTAATCATAATGCGTCGTTACAAATGCTTATAACAGCTTTACAAACGAGGTTTTTGGAAGCCGATTTATCGTTTAAGCAGATTCAGAAAAATATTAATGAATACTTTGGGCATTTTGATTCAGTAGTACCTCAATACATTGCTGAAGTAAGACAGCTTTCAGATGTGGATGATTTAGCGCATGCTTTCCAAATGCTTGAAGTAACAGATGAAGAGCGAGCCAATGGCGTAGAGCTCGCGGCAGATATGATTGAAGATACAGAAGAGCGCATGCGGCCTAATCAGCGCGATCATTTTTCAGATGAACGTCTTCTGCGTAGAATGGATAGTTTAGCAAGGCTCTTGAGTCTTCAGTCAAAGGCATCGGTTTGTACGGCAGTCACTATTCATGACGGGCAGTTATTTATTGGCGCGAATGTATCAGGAGAAACGTCGCAAGCAGAGATGATAGATGTTTTTAAAGCACGACTTCAAATATTACGGCGCTTTATCAACAGGCTAAGTCTTGAAGCAGTTACCTTAGATAGCCCGATGATGGCTTCTAAAATAAAGCAGTGTGTGAGTGACTTGGTGACGATTGGTGGTACTTCTAAGCCACTTCCGATGCTTGAGCAGGCATTGTTTAAGTTAGTGGATGCACTACGCGCTAGAAAGATGAACCCAGGTTCCGTGAATTATTTCTCTGCATCTGAGCGACACGCGCTATTAGCATCAGACAACTTCACTATACTAATGGCCGAAGGAAAACGCCATAAAAAGGAAGTAGTATCCAATCAGCTTGTTGCATATCAGTTTACAAGGCTATCGAGCGAGCCACAATTAAGAAAACATATGGTTTCGAATGAACTACAGCGTTTGGTCGTTAAAGATTTTCATGCTGAGCAGCTAATTGCACTTTATCTCCAAAAAGGGCTAGGGGTAGACTTACACGCGGCAAGTGCTGCAAAAATAAGAATAGGTATTACAAAACTATGCTGTGAAACGTGTGGTAATACATTAGCGAGATTTACAAGGATTGCTGTGCGTGGCACACATCATGTGTCTTACACAAATGTTGCTGATATATTTGCAAATAAGGCATGTACACCGGTAAAAACACCTAGCAGAAGAACAACCGAACCCGATCCAAGCCCTGACGATACGCCTTTTAATAAAGCATCTCCTTCGGTACATGGTTCATCACCTCACCAATTAGCATTCTATCGGTCGCCACAGATGAGGTATGCTAGTAAGCGCCCCTTAGAGCTGTCTTCACCTATTGCAGAAGCTCAAGTGGAAGAATTGGTCGAGAATATGCCGCGAACAAAAAAATCAAGATTAAAAAAGGCGAAAGAAGCGCGCGTATCTCAGGAGGCATCACAAGTGATGAGTCCGCAGAGTAGTCCTCTGGTCAGCACACCACAAAAAGGCTCATATGCATCAGCGTTATTAGGTGGTATGGGATATTCGAATGGTTCTCTTGATGCGGGGCGTTTTAGCTTAAACAGTGACAGTATGCAGTCGCCTAAAATAGTCGCATCATCATCATCTTCCTCCGCGTCTGGCAAAAAGAAACATGTGCGCTTTGATAAAAAGCCGCAAAAAGGCGCGCATCAGCAAGCATCAGCAGATAAGCATTTACCTTTTTCTCCACGTGGTGTCGGAGGGTCGCAAAGCTTTTTCTCACCCGAAGCGCCAAATCGAGGGACGAATAGACGTCATAAATCTACGAGGAATCAGCAATCTGAGCAAAGTTACAATACACCAACTAAAGGAACGCGTCCTCCTTTCTAGGGTAGAGGGACGGGCCTTTAGTTGATGGCAGCATGTTGGGGGGGTTAATGTTGATTTTGGGCTGTTGACGGGTACGTTTCTTTCGATAGTAAACAAGCAATTAAGCACAAAATAAAACAAATAGGTAGAGCAATCATGGCGTTTTTTAGATTGGCTGCGGAATAATACCGGACGCCATTTACGAGTTGGCCATCCCACTGCAAATCTAATAAAAATCCGACTAATGGTTGGAATAATGCGCCTAATATAATGGACGCCATATTGGTAAGGCCTAAGGCTGTGCCTGTGTAGGCTTGAGGCGCAAGTTCACACGCACTGGCATAACAAATGGAGACACCGACGTTACTCATACCGTAGAGAAAAGCCACTACAAATAACATGGAAGGTGACAGTGGCAGGTAAAGCATCATCGCCATAAAGAGCATGCTCAAAAGGATTGAGCTTAAAATAATGGGCTTACGGCGTTGTAGCCTGTCGGACAGCCAACCCATAATAGGTGAGCCAATGCCCCAACCGATAAAAATAATACTGACAACGCTTGCGGCAAATACAGGCGAAAAATCGTAGACGCGTGTAATGTATAATGGCCCCCACAACTCGGCAAACACCATCGATGGTGTATACAAAAGGCCAATTACAAGCATATTAAGCCAGATGTAGCGATTTTTGAGAAGCAGCTTCATGCCTTGCCAAACTGAGAGCGTCTCTTCTTTTGGATGAGTAGACGCTGCGCGTGTACGCAAAGTAGCTAAAATGAGTGCCGAAAGTAGCAAAATGAAAAGGCCAATAGCCGTGAGGGTTTCACGCCATCCCATAACGCTAGTAACACCTGCGAGCGGCCCGACCCCAATAGACGCGCCTAGCATGCCCAAAGCTTGAGTGGTTCCAGCTAAAAATCCAAAATGTTTGGGTGAAAAAAATAAAGCTGCTAATTTTAATGCGCCTACAAATGCAAAAGCACCTGTAATTCCAATTAAAAAACGCGCGAGCACAGCTAAAGCATAGGTTTCTGTTGATGCAAATAAAATGGTGCTAAAAGCGCAAAGGAGCGCCATTGAGCCGACAAGCCATCGAATATTGTATTTATCAACCAGACTGCCAACGGGAATTTGCATGGCAATGTAGGACATTGAAAAAGCAGTCGATAAAAACCCTAATTGATAGGCGTTAATAGAAAAAGTGTGTGATAAATCTTTAACGAGTGCGCCTGGAGACACACGAATAATGTATTCAAAGAAGAAAAATGTTGCACCCAAAGCCCATACGAACCATGCGGATCGGCTGTCTTTTTTTATCATAAAGCTTAAACCTAGTTGAACATTTTGTAACGTGAAAGGCGAAAATTATATAGTAATTTTATTGTCCAATAAAGGTGCTCTTTATTGGATGATTTGTTTTGCGTTTTAAAAATATCAGGCATAACATGGTTGCATGAAAAAAATAGGGGTATTCAACACCATGAATTTAAGTGACACGCTTTATTATCAAAATGCAACAACACTTGCCGGTGCACTTGCAAATAAAACCATTTCTTCGGTTGAATTACTTGAGCAGACCATTGCTAGAATTAATGCGCTAGATAAGCATATAAATGCAGTGGTTGTCAGAGATTTTGAGCGCGCATTATTATCAGCAAAAGCTGCAGATAAGGCCCTTGCCAAAGGAAAGCGGCTGCCTTTATTAGGCGTACCGATTACAGTGAAAGAATCATTTAATGTAGAGGGGCTCACAACAACGTGGGGAAATCCTCAGTATAAAGATTGGAAGCCTAAAGCCGATGCACTGACAGTGAAGCGCTTGAAAGATGCAGGTGCAATTGTTATTGGGAAGACAAATGTGCCTTTGATGCTTAGAGACTGGCAAACGTATAATGATTTATATGGTACAACGAATAACCCTTGGGATCTCACGTTAACCCCTGGTGGCTCGTCAGGAGGTTCAGCTGCGGCCCTTGCTTCAGGATTTGTATCTTTAGAGCTGGGTTCTGATTTAGCTGGTTCACTCAGAACGCCTGCGCATTTTTGCGGCGTGTATGCACACAAGCCAACCCAAGATTTAATACCAACACGTGGTACCTCACCACCAGGTACCGTACCCTTGCCAACAGGTGCTGACTTAGTCACTGTTGGCCCATTGGCACGTAGCGCAGCAGATTTAGCCCTTGCTTTTGATGTATTGTCGGGCCCTGATGAAATGTTGCAAGGCATTGGTTATCAGTTGAAGTTACCGCCTGCACGCCATGATAACTTGAAAGACTTTCGAGTATTAGTGTTAGATACGCATCCATTGTATCCAACCAGTGATGCAGTAAAAACCGTTGTTCATGCGGTGTCTGAAGAACTGACACGTTTGGGGGTACAGGTTGCTCTAAATGACAAGCATATGCCAGATCTTGCAGTCGCAACTCAAACCTATACAAAACTGATGTGTGCATTTATCGGGGTTAATTTTCCAGACGATATTTATGAGCATTTTAAAACAGTCAGCGCGCAACTAGACACACAAGATACAAGTCTTGAAGCAATCCGCTTAAGCGCTTTTTCGAGTCGTTTTAGAGACTATTTTTTAGCGCATCGTGCACGCGAAGAGCTAAGGCTTGCGTGGCTTGAGTTAATGAAGCGCTTTGATGTGATTGTGTGTCCTGTAATGCCAACAGAAGCGTTCCCACACGATGAGTCAGATATTGGAAGCCGAGTGCTTCAAATAGATGGGCAACCCAATCGGTATAGCGACCAGTTTATTTGGGTGAGCATCGCAACTTTATTGGGATTTCCTGCAACAGTTGTACCAATTGCGCAAAGCAAAAATGGGGTGCCTGTGGGCGTGCAGGTCATAGGTAGTTACCTTGAAGACCGTACAACCCTAAAATTTGCAGCGTGTTTGGCTGAAGTGTTTGCATTTGATGTGGCTGATGCGCAGGAGAAAATGTATTTTAATTGAATATAGTGAAATATATAAAAACTTCACATATAATAATTGTCCTTTTTCATTAGGGTTGTATAAATATGTCCCAAGAACTGATTCAAGCTGTTCGTGAGCAAAACTACTTGCTTGCAAAGCAGTTACTCGAAGATGGCGCAGATGTTGATTTTCAAAGTGAAGAAGATGGCATTTCGGCACTTCATGTGGCCGCAAAGCTACAGCGTATTGATATGATAAAGTTGCTGATGGAGTATGATGCAGATGTTTTTCTGCGGGATGAGCGTGGTTTAAATGCACTCAACCACTTGGTTGAAGAGTATGACGCAGATACCGAGAATGCTGAAGCTGAATTACTTCCCACTTTAAAAGTATTATTAAGGTTTAAGGTTCCTGTTAATAATACGATAGAAGCGACGGGCAATACCATTTTGCATTGGGCGGCATGGAATGGGTTTGAACAAACGGTGAGACTGCTACTTCAAGCAGGTGCTGATCCGAGAATTAAAAAAAATGATGGGACTACCACACAAGAGGAAGCCTTGGAAGGCGCTGAATTACTGAAAGAGCAAGATGTAACAGAAGATGGTGTACAACACTTCGAAAATATCATTATTTTACTGAATCGTGCTGCAGTATTGCATGAGTTATCTGAAGCAAACACGGATAGGGAGGCAACAGATATATTAGCATTATTACCTATTGATGCTGACAATTTATTGCGTGTGGCACAACTTGTGTATGCAAACAGTGATGATGATACTTCTGAGCTCACCACTGATGCAGATGATGCCGTTGACTATCTTAGAAAATGTGTTGATGTATATGGTATGGAGGCAACACTGAGTATGCTAATTGCAACCGATGCGCACCATACATTTGGAAAGCGTCGAAGGAGCGCTGGCTCAGGGTATGATGCAGATGTAGAAGACGTCTCTATTCGTGCGTTACATAGGAAAAGTGTATTTCAACGCAAGTCGACTATAAATGATACGGATTGTTTAAATTTAGATGTTATTCGGGGCGGCACGGATGTTGTTGCGAGCTTTGTTTAACAGCGCTATTTTGATATTTGGTGAGACAGCTGAATTAAATAATCAACTGCTTTAAAAGCAGAGGGATAAGCGCATAAGCATGGATTATCACTGTCGAGAGACGCGGACAAATCTTCAACCGAGTCACCTGTGATAATCCCATTGCCAACTGCGATGCCTGCTAGGGCAAATTGCGTGAAGCAATGGTTGATATGCTGCGTAATATATTCGTAGTGGTACGTGTTTGATTTAAGAATAAGGCCCAATGCAATATAAGCATCGAATGGTTTTGTATGGTGGTAGGTCTGAATGACAAAAGGGATTTCATAGGTGCCCGCATTCACTGTTTCAACTTCGTAGTGATAATGCGGTTTCTTAATGAGTGCCAAACATTTATTGAGTTGTTTTTTAGAAAGTTCTTGATGAACATTTGAGGAAACCACTAAAATACGACCACTCACAGGATATGTCTCCTATCGTTTATTTTCGACTGAGTTTAATCAAATAGTCAACGGCATTAAAGGCTTCGGTAACTCGCTCACCATTGTCAACACGGCTAACGAGTACATCCATGCTGGGCGCAGATATAATGCCGTTTCCAAGCATAATGCCATTGAGCGAAAATTGAATAAAACAAGCTTTGATATGTTCCCAGATAAACTCATAATGATCAGTACTGCCTTTCAGTAGTAAGCCTAGGGGAATATAGCCATCAAAAGGATTAGTGTTGTGGTAGTAATTAATCACAGCAGGAATTTCATAGGAACCTGCTTGAATGGTTTCAACGTGATAGTCGTAGTCAGACTTCTCTAAAAGTGCCAAACAGCTTTGCAGTTGTTTGTCTGCTAAGTCATCGTAATAATTAGACCAAGCAACTAAGATTTTTTTTCCTTTCATAGCAGGACTTTCTCATTTCATGACTATAACTTCGGAAGTTTATTATGGGTGCATGTGTTGTTCAACTAGTTGCAGCCGTTTATCGAACGAAAATACTTGACAAGCATTAAAATTTATCAAAAATTGCACCTACTCGCGTTTTTTATTAAATGAAACCAAATCGATGCATAAATTAATAGTGGTTGACAATGCGCAAAACGAATTTGTAAATGTGTTTCCAAATACAGTGATTACGTTTGAGATGTATTTAAAAGAGTATCCGAAAAAAAATCAATCTAAAGTGCATGTTATTAACTTATGTGACACAGATAAATATTTAAGTGAGGGGTATTACTGTTCATTATTGGCTGAAGCGCGCAATCATTTTGTGATTCCCTCTACAAATACAATCAATAGCATGCGGGGCTTAGTCGAAGTAACTTTGAAGTCACCGTTGATGCTTGAAAGTGAAAAAAAATGGCTCGACCAAAAACCACAGGACTTTATGCTGAATATGTTGGTTGGAGGCTCGAATGAGCCTGCATTAACACGGTTTACCAAAAAGTTATTTACGATGTATCCCGCGCCGCTTTTGAAATTGACACGAGGAAATACACTAAATACCTTAAAGCTCGAACGAATTAACTTATCTGATTTGCCCAAAGATGAGCAAGTAGCGTTTCTCGATCGTTTACTCGAAGAAAATATTACTTCGCCCAGTCGCCGCTTAAGTCTGAAGCAATATCGTTGGGATATGGCAATTTTGGTGAACCCTAAGGAAGAAAAACCTGCCAGTAACCAAGGGGCTATCGAGCGTTTTGTCAGAGCGGCAAGCAAGCTTGGGATTAATGCGGAAGTGTTGTCTGCAGATGACTTATACGACCTTAAAAAGTATGATGCGTTATTCATTCGTGAAACAACCGCCATTGATCATCATACGTATCGCTTAGCGTGTGAAGCCGAAAAATTAGGGCTTGCGATGGTGGATGATTCGGTGTCTATTTTGCGCTGTTGCAACAAAGTATTTTTGCACGATGCATTTTTATATAACAATGTTCCAAGTTTAAAAACTAAAATTATCAGTTGCTATGATGAGCATCCAGTCACTGAAATTGAACGACTTTTTGAGTATCCACTGGTGCTTAAATTACCGGAAAGTTCTTTTTCCAAAGGTGTCTATAAAATTCACTCAAGAGAAGAGTTGACGCTACACCTTAACCAGATTTTTGAGCACTCAGCCTTGGCATTAGCACAAGAGTATTTATATACGCCGTTTGATTGGCGTATAGGTGTACTAAGCGGACGCGCCATATATGCATGCCGATATTATATGGTGCGTAATCATTGGCAAATTTATAACCATGCATCTTCAAAAGAAGATTCAGGCGCTTCTGATTGCTTGCCCACGTTTGAGGTGCCACGTTCGGTACTTAGTGTTGCTTTGCGTGCTTGTAAAATGATTGGTAACGGGCTTTATGGTGTTGATATTAAAGTAAAAAATAACCGGGCGTATGTGATGGAAGTAAATGATAATCCGAGTATTGACCACCAAGTAGAAGATAAGTATTTAGGTAACGAGCTATACATGCAAATCATGACAGAATTTAATACGCGTATGGAATCAAGAGGCAAACGGTGATTACGACTTATCACAGAGAGGCTGTATTCGCTGATATTCCAGCGCTAGTTAACATAGAGCTTGCTTGTTTTAGTTCAGATTTAATTTCTAGACGCCAAATGCATTATTTAATTAAAAAAGCGAAACGAATTTTTTTAGTTGTTTGTCATGCAGAGAATCATGATATATTAGGCTACGCTTTATGTTTGACACCCAGGGTTAGAAAAACAGCAAGACTATATTCAATCGCCGTTTTGCCTCAGTTCAGAGGTTTTCATATAGGCACTACTTTGTTAGAAGCGCTTTGCCAAACCTTAAAAGCAGAAGGTTATGGTGCTTGCGTGCTTGAAGTACGTGCGAGTGATACGAAAACACAAGCTATGTACCAAAGAATTGGTTTTATCATGAGCCGGCAGGTGCCTTACTACTATGAAGATGGTGAAGATGCGCTGCGCATGAGGCTCAATTTAGGTGTCTAATTGATGATATATACAATCAGCTTACTGGTAGCATCCAATATTTTTATGACATTTGCGTGGTATGGACATTTAAAAAATCTCAACGATAAGCCGTTGATATTTGCAATTCTCATGAGTTGGGGAATTGCTTTTTTTGAGTATATCCTGCAGGTACCAGCCAATCGCATAGGGTATAAAACCCTTGATTTGGGACAGCTTAAAGTGATGCAAGAAATCATTACAATGCTGGTATTTGCGGGATTTGCTTATTTTTATATGAATAAGCCACTGAACCTCAATTTTTTATATGCTGTATTGTGCATGATAGGTGCTGCATATTTTATTTTTAAAGCGTGAATTTACATTTGTTATGCGCTATTTCTTGTGATGAAAGCGTCATAGATTTCATGTTTGTTTCTTTGCTCATGTTCTAGGGCCTGTTGACATTTGCTTCCACCGCCGACGTGCTGCGGCTTGACCGCAG
>JARGNV010000031.1 GCA_029212465.1 Legionellaceae bacterium
AGTGGGCCCGCGGGGTGGCTCGATAGATTAGCGTCCGGTCGATTATTACAACCCAGTTTTGCTAGGAATTGTTGTGCGGGTTTTTGAGTAAAGGAAAGCGTTTCGGCGGGTTGTCGATTTGAGAGTAGGTAGCCAGATGTAAAACTACCAACAGATGACTCTATATCGTTTATTAAGTCTGAAAGTGCCATGGTTCAATAAATCCTAATAATAAAACAAAGTGTTTTTATTGTAATCAAAATGAGCGTGTGTGTAAAGAAGAAATTTTATATATAACAGGCTGTAGAATGACTCAAAGTGGGTTGAATGCAAAACATAAGGACGTGTTTTTATGATTGTGCATCAGGTTTGTTTGAAGAAATATTTTTTTCAATGTCGATGAGTGTTTTTTGGGTATCGGTTTTGGCTTCAAAAAATCGTAATTTTTGGCCGCCTGAAAGAATAAAGCGCCCAATACACAAAATAAAAGCAATACAGTTTGCAATGTCGTAGAGTAATTGTTTATGACCGCGATGTTTTTGCATTTCCGGTAGGGCTGCTTCAAGTGCCTGTTTGCTTTCTTTTAAAAATTTAGCATCATCAATTTCATTGCGATAATAGGCGCCTGCGGTATCTCTGAGCGTATGATGAAGTGTAAACGACACTTTTGAGGCTTCAGTATATTTTTTAGGGTTTTTCATAGCTTGCAAGCTGAAATAATATGATTTTTGCTCAAGCTTTTGAATGAGTGCGAAAAGCATGAGCTTTTGGTCTTGGTGTTCGGCTGCTTTTTTGAATGCATTATCTGTTTTTTCTTTAAGTGACTTCGTGCGTTTATCTTTTTCGGCCTGTGTATGATTTTTGTGTGTTAAGGCATCAAAGAAAATGCTGTGATCTTTTGTTTCATTCATCATTTGATTTAAAGGGTCGAGTGGAATATCACTGTACTTTTTAAGAATGGCCTTAAAGACATCATCATTACAGTGACCGTGCTGGCAGATAGCAGGAATAATTTTTTCATATCGACTGCTTTGAACAATTTGCACGAGCTGCGCTGAAGTTAACAGGGGTTCATTTTTTAAAAGCGTCTGTGCAATATGGCTACTAAAGTGTTTTTGTGTGGTGAGTGTTGTCGCAATACGGTGTTTCTCTATGGCATGACACTGCATGATGGTGCTGAGAGTACTTGCTTCGAGGCTATTATCGGTTCTGAGTAATGTTAGGGCCAGCTCAGTATTAAAATTGGGGTGATTAATGAGTGCTTCAGCAATGGCTTTAGTATGACTGTTGTAACGATTCAGTATTTCTTTTAGTTCTGCCGCTGACAATTCTGAGTCGTCTTGTAAGAGCTTGATAATAACATCAACATTCCCAGCTGCGTGCCTTGCAGTGTGCGAACTGAGTTCGTGGGCGACATCTAAGTTATATCCGGCATTGAGCCTTACCTTGCTACGAATGACGTCTGTCACGACTTGGGGTGTGCGTATCAGTTGAGTGAGTATGTCTGAGCTTAGGTGCGGGTGTGTTTCAAGTAGGCAAAGTGCAAGGTCCGTATCAAAGTGCGGGTGATTCAATAGCGCATCTATGATGCCGTTGATGTCAATTTGAGACTGGAGAATCAGGGTTTCGAGTGTATGAGTGGATAAATCATGATGGGTTATCAGTAAATGTATTGCGGTTTCAGTCGTAAAGCTTGCATGTTGAAGCAGCTCAGTTAAACATTCGTTGATGTTAATGCGATGGCTACCAACCAGCTTGTTGAGTGACGTGGTATCTAAATCTGGGTGTGCTTTGAGTAAGTAGACTCCCATTTTGGTATTGAAATTTGCTTGTGGTAGTAGTGCCGCCACAATCGTTTCTATGTCGAAATTTTGACGTTTAATGATGCTCTGAAGCACGGGTGTGCTTAAGTTGTTGTGATGTTCTAACAGGTGTTGAGCGGTGAGACTAGTTGCCTGTGGGTGCGTTAAAGCAGCGCGGACGACTGCTTCTGTAGTGTCTCTATCGAGTATTCGCTGGATGTGTGCTTCGTCTAATGTAACGGCGCTTGTGGTGAGTAAATAAAGTGAAACAGTTGCATCAAATGCGAGGTGTTGTATGAGCGCGTTAATCACTTCAGGTGTGAGGAGTGCTGCGTGTTCGCTTAATTTTTTTAATGTCGCGGCACTGAGGTCATTTCGTTGTTGTAAAAGAGAGAGTGCCATATTTACATGAAAGTTTGGATGCGCAAAGAGTGATGCACCGATGATATTTATATCAACATTAGCATGACTCATAATGAGTTTTAGCATGTCTGGATTGAGTGTGATACTGGCTGAGAATAAGCTCGCAGCCGTATTGGCACTAAAATTTGGATGTGCGCAAAGGTCTGGGCCAATACGCTCTAAATCGATGCTGGGGTGCCCGATGAGTTTTGTAAGTGTTCCGGCGCCTAAGTTTTGATGGGCCTTAAGCATTTCTCTTGCTACATCAGTATCAAAGTGTGGCTGCGTGTTTAATGTATTCCATATCGCAGGAATGTTCATTTGAGGCAGTTTTACCAGTTGTATCAAGACATGGTGTGCTAGGTTTTGATGCGCTACAAGCATACTATTTGCAAGGGACGCGTTGAAATTTTCCAGTTGGAATAGATATGCAAGGGTGTCTGCTTCGCAGTTTGAATGTTTGAGTACTCGTTTTATGAGCGTCTCATCGTGTGGGAATTTGCCAACTATTTGCTGGAGTAGGTTGCTGGTTAAGCTTCCATCATTAAGGAGGGTGTATGCCACTGCTTCATTGATGCTTTGGTGTTGCAGTAGTGCTTGAATGATGTCAGGTGTTAAAGGGTGTCTCAGCATGAGAATTGAGTCGAGAGACGCTTCGTTTAATATAGGGTTAGCCAATAGGTGTAGCACGGTTGCATCTGTGCAAAGTGGGTGCACTAAAATGTCGTCAATACAGTTGTTGACATCGCAGCCTTCAATGATGCGTTCAAATTGTGTTTCGGTGACACCCTTCTTGATGTCGAGTAATTGATTGGCGAGAGCTGAAAAAGTGGGGCTGTGAATGAGGCTGTCAATAAGGCTTTCATTCTCAGTAAGTCCTGCTGCATCTGAGTCATCTACGCTGTTGAGGCGTTTAATCAGTATATTCAGTGCTTCATCAGCGATGGCTGTATGCGGTTTTTTTTGAGCAAGCTCAACCAAGGTGTCAAGTTCGCAATTTGGATGTCTGAGTATTTGTAGTACGAGCGCTTCGTTATCTGAAAATTTATCAATTAGCTGCTTGAGTATATGACTGGGTAGTGTTGTGTCTCCTATACTGACGCCCGCTGCTGTTGCGCCGAATTTTGGGTGTTGTATTAAGGCCTGCATGATGTCATATGATGGGCGTTGATTCATCATAATCGTAACAATAGAGTGCTCATCTAATGCTGGGTGATTCAGCAGGTGAAGCATGGTCTTATCTGGGTTGCTGCATGGGTGTTCAAAAATTTTCTGAAGACAGTTATTAACATCACAGCCTTCAATGATGCGTTCAAATTGTGTTTCGGTGACACCCTTCTTGATGTCGAGTAATTGATTGGCGAGAGCTGAAAAAGTGGGGCTGTGAATGAGGCTGTCAATAAGGCTTTCATTCTCAGTAAGTCCTGCTGCATCTGAGTCATCTACGCTGTTGAGGCGTTTAATCAGTATATTCAGTGCTTCATCAGCGATTGTTTCAATTGGTTTTTTTTCAATGAGCTCAATGAGCTCTTTTGGTGTCAGGGACTCATCCTTAAGGAAAAAAGCCATAAAATCCTTTCTATCCTGCATATATGGGCTTTTTAACAATTGAGTGAGGCAGTAGAGCTTAGGTGATAGGTGTGTATCTGGATGCGCAGCATAGTTTGCTGCAAGTGCTTCGGGCGTTGTTTTAAAGATACGACATAAAGTTTGAAGGGTTTTTGCTTGGTACTGGTTATCCATAAGCAAATCAGAATGTTTCGAAATTTCCTCGAGCGCTTTAAGCGTTTCACAATGTTTTTTGACACAAGTAAACACTTGTGTAGGAAAGCGGTGCTTCAACATAATCGTTTGTGCATCCGGTAGGGATGTAGATTTCCAGCCAATCTTGATTTGTTGCAGTGTTTCGATGAGCGCTTGAAATAGCGCAATATCTCTTTCATAGACTTCTGGGTTAATCGATTTAAAATTAAAGTGGACTAAGTCCAGATCATCTAGGTGCTCAGAAATATAGTCATATATTTCAAGATGGTTCGCGCGTTTAAAAATTTGTTTGAATCGGTTGACTTCGTTACGTGTGCTTTCGCGATAAGGTAAAATTTTCGTTTCAAAAAAAGCTATTTTTTTATCAGTTTCTTGGTCTAGCCAAAAAAAACGTGAATGTTGCATGAGGGGTTCTAAGTCGCCATTAAAAAATAGCGTTTGCTCCATTAAGCTCTGATACATGTCTTGGGGTTCAATGTGCTTTGGCTTGTTACCAGCAAGGCAATTTCCTTGTAAATCTGAGAACCACAAATGGTTTGGAAAGGGCAAGTCAAGTAATAAGTCTTGAAACTCCTGGTTTGTAATGAGTGTTGCGGTGAGTTGATTGCCCTCACCTGAAAAAAGGATAACGTGGGCAGGTTTCATAAAGGCATTTAATAGTGTATCGCCTTGCTCAATGTAGGTGTTTGAAAAGTTAGTACTAAGCTTCAAGTTTTCTGAAAATACAGGTGCCCCAAAAGTACTTATGGAGCGTGCACCTAAATTGTTAATGCGAGGAGGATAATACGGTTGTTTTGTAAGCGTTGGATCTGCAAATGCTTCTTCTCGTAAGGCCTCATGCTCTGCTTCTGCATGTTCATGAAGTTCCAATTCATTTTCAGCAGATTCATCTTGTGAATCGGTGCTACTCAGTTGTATGGGGTCACAGTGTGGTAAAATATCTTCAATGATGTCTTGCAGCATACTCTCTAGTGTTTGATGCTCTGTAGGTGTAGCACTTGTGTCAATTCTTTCGAGTAAGGCATCCCATTTAGCTAAGATATTGGCTTTGTGGCGTTCGAGGATTCTGCGCGCGTCTTCTTCATGAATGAGTCCACCATATTGCGCGAAATAATTGGTTTTATGCTTTTCGAAAAAGACAGCTCGCACTTTTTCATGCATTGCATGTTTTGCATGTGGGTGCGCATTAGGAATGGCGAGTATGCGGTCTAAAATGTCTTTTCGGACCGTTGCGGTTATTTTTTCAAGTGTGCTGACGAAGTTTTCGGTACTTAAGCTATTTGCTTCATTTTTGGCCATATTGCCAATAAGCGCATCTAAGTTTCCAAGATGTTCTTTGGTATGTGCATATTCAGTAAGGGATGGAGGTACCACATAATCAACCGACTGTTCGCCCACAATGAAGTCGCGCATACGCATTGTGCCCTGTAAGGTTGAGGTTAGAGGAGTTTTGTGGTCAACAAGCACAAGCCCGCGGCCTGTACTCCCTTGTTTAATGTCAGTCCCTGTGGTGTGCACCTGGTCGTAATAAGTAAAGCGCTCTTCAGGTGTACAGTTTAGAATTTGGTTGATATTTTCAAGCTTGGTGGTGCCGAGCCTAATGGGTGCTTTGCTGACGTCACAGGGTTTTGCACACAGTACTTCGTTATCAAAATATAAAACGTATTGAACCTTTGAGCCTGATTGATGGAGTTTTGTAGCAATTTGGGTGGCAACATCAAGATTTTTTTGCCCTTGAAACATGGCGCAGACATCAATAATGGCTGAAACATCCAGGTGTTTATTTGTTGTGTTAAACAAGTCATCTAAAAATTGATGTGGCGTTTCATAGTCAATGGCATGAATTTGGCTATCTTTTGCAAGGGCTGTACCAATGATGAGACCATCGCTTCCTAATGCAACTTTCGGGTTATAGTGCATGCGTTGATGGAAGCTTTTGTGGTTTGCAGGCGTGCCTGATACACCATGGACTGAGTGGTACATATCAGCATGGTGGTAAGCATTGCTGCTTAAGGTTTCTTCATTGAAGGTAATTTGTGGAAGAATATAGTTTTGTAAAATTTGGTAGGTTATCCAGCTACTTTCTTGCAGGGTTTTGCAAATCACATCAATGTGTTCGTCTGATTCAGGGTCGACCTCACCGAGCCCCAATGCAAAGGGACTTTCTTTCATGAGATCTCTAAATATAGTTGCAGCATTGGTCGCGTCGTAAGACACCTTTTTCTTGGCAGATAGTTGGCGATATTCAGCTTCTGCGTCATTTTGCCAGGTGCGAATTAAATCAATCACAAGTGGTCTTTGAATGCCTGTAATAAGCATTGCTTGTGTGGTGTAATTCATAGACTCATTTATATCTGCAAAACGACTTGTCTCACGAGGACTATCATTTCCGCCATAAGGAATAGCGACAGCACGTTCTTGAGGTGTTTTCCCTTCAAGTGTTGATGGGCCATAGTTAACGAGGTGCTGGCGAGACGCGGTTTGTTTAAAAACACCTTTTTGTGTTTTTAGTTCAGTTTTGTAAAAAGCAAGTAAGGTATTATCTTCAGGCAGCATCCCATTGATGACGGCCATAACTTCAGTTTCTTCTGCACCGGTTAATGTGCTTTGTATATACGCTTTGATTTGTTGCGGTGTTAGGTTTGGATAGTTGTCAAAAATACGTTTTAGTGGGCCATCTCGTGTTTCAATCAGCGTGGTACAAATTGTTTCAACAATGTTTTGCCACTCATCATCTCCTTTAACAAGCCTTGGGTGTTTAATAAGCGTTGCTAAAGTAAAGGTTTCACCTTCAGGGTTAGTCCATTGAATAGGGCTTAAAAATTGATAAAACTTAACATTGGCATCAATGAGAAACGGCGAAATACGTAAGTCTTCACCTGAGGTATAATTGAGTTTTTGTTTGGTGAGGAGCCCTTGGTGCACCTCATCTATCATGGCGTAGCCGTGAGATTTTAAGAGGTTTAAGATGTTGTCCATGCTCTGAACTTGACGTTCCCAGTCAAGCATCGCATCCGTTTCGGTGGCTTCAGGCTTTCTGTCGAGAATTTCTAAATATTTGAGTTGCAGCGACTGCATCGACTCACAAGTTGTATCTATGTAGTCTTTGTTGGTCATGACATGACGGAAAAAGTGATATAAACGCTCGAGTGCTTCGGGCGATGAGTCGCTTTCACGGGCAAATTCAAACTTATGGGCGCGCTGCCCAAACCACTTGAATGAGGTTTGGTTCATGTCAGCATGGTTACTGTGTAGCAACGCGCGGGGTACTTCTAAAATAACAAGATTTGAGCCGTCGGCTTTTTGTTTTGCCCATAAGGGGAGAATGACGGTTGACTTACCGCCTCCCATAATGAGTTTTTCAACGCTTTCTTTAGGCAAGGTTTCAGGGTCTGGGTATAGACTCTTCAGTGCTGCCACTTGGTTTTTACGGAGTAAAATGTTTTCTTCATACTGTAAGAAGGTATAAGCCGTGTTGTTGACTGCATCAGGTGTATTTTCTTGCATGAGCTGTTGCACAACAGAGCGGATTGCATACGGATTTTTAGGTGTTTTAATGGCATCGTTTAGCTTTTTATCCAAGCGTTCTAAGTGCTGCTTGTGGAGTTTATGATGTAGGTACTGGTGGATGTGCTGGTGCAGTGTGCTGATATCGGCTTCACTGAGATTGGTTTTTTCCGTGTAGCGAACCAAATCCCCTTGTATGTAAAGGCTATATAACTCGCGCTCGCCAAGTAACTGACGTTCTCCTGCTTCAACTTCAAACTCAAACACTTTACGTTTGTTGGGGCTTTCGGCAGTATTGTCTGGCGGCCTGTTTGCAAGCTTAAGAATGGTGTCCCATAGGTCTTCCATATCTGTTTCGCAGGTTGCAAGGGCTGTACCGGTACTTGCTTGTAAATTTTCTAAGGTGGTTTTTTGGTTGTGGAAGTAAGTTTCAGCAAGTGAATTTTGTGTGTTGAAAAGTGCTAACTCGAGTCTGCCCGCTTCTTTTTCAATTTCAAACAGTGCGTTATGAGGTGTGTCGCGGGCAATCTGTGCACGTAGTGCGTTTAACGCATCTTCGTGTGAAGCTTGGTTATCGAGGTAGGTTGTTTTAAATGGTGTGAAACGTTCACCTAAATCATCAAGCAGTGTATGCAGTGACAGGTGAGGTGTGACTGTGCGTTCGATACTTAAAGGGTGTTTGGGTTGCACTGCTTTATCGAGTGTTGCAAGCATTTCCTCGGGTGTTTGTAGTACTGCCTCATGCACATTTTTGATATTCAAAAAGGGAATATTCGGAGGTGCATCCCAGTTTTTGATTTGACTAAATATATGCTTGAGGCTCACAGGCTTCAGCACTTGGCCTGCCCGAGTTCTAACATCAGGCATGCTTGGGTCATGAGGGGTATCAAGTCTCTCATTAGAAGTGAGTACACGATAGAGTAGATTCATTAAAAGTTGTGTACTGACTTCTTTGGGTGTTTTGCTAAAGCGATATTGGCGTAGCATGCGTGTACAAAAGAGCGTGTAAGCTTTTTTTTGCTCAGGTGTGAGTTGGTCGTTTTGAGCTGTTGCAAGGAAAAGACCAAAATAGGCTTTGAATGTATCTTCATCAAGGTCTGATGTAAGTGCTTTAAAAACGTATTTGGTACATGATTCGTTGAAATAAGCTGGATAATCAATGCGGAACTTTTCACACGTTTCAGGTAGTTCTAAGTCGACTGTATCTTCAATTAAGTGAGATGTTTGTTTGGCGACTGCCTCTGTGCTTGCAATATGATGCTCTAGGGTGCTGAGTCGTTCAGTTTGGTTTGAACTGAGCGCTTGTCCTGCCTCTTTTAAACTGTTTAAGTGTACTAATTCTTTTTTAAGCGTTTTTAAGTCAAGCATTTGTGCAGTGTATGCCAGTGTACCATGTGGTCTAGCAACACTGTGCCTTTTAAAATAGGTGAGTAGGCTTTTTGCTTCATTGTCTCCCAACTTAAATGTGCTCGGCATGTGTCGCAGCATCCGCTGATAGGTGGAAAACTGCATTTCAATATACGCTGGTAGCGCTGATAAAAATGCTTGCTGCTCTTTTTGTTGCGCTTTTTGATAAACTGTATTGCCTGTTTCAATATCAGGTGGCGCGTCATCGGGGGCTGGAATAGATTTTCCCTGATTTAAAAACTCGGTGAGTAAGGCTGTTGCACGGAGTTGGCAGGCCACGATGCGTGGGTTTGAGATATCTCCTAGCTGGTGGTTAATCCAGTGCAAATAGGTAAGTTCCTGCGTTGTTCCACGAAGTCCTCCTAAATTGTTTTGACAATGCGCTAACGTTTCGAGTGCCTTCCCCGGTTGATTAGCTGCAAGATAAACGTAAGTTAAATAAAGAGCATCTGCACAGTTACCTGCGTAGGGTGCGCCTGTTTTATCTAAGGGGAGTTCAATGAACTGTTCGCTTAGGTGATGATTGAAGGGCAGAGCATCGTCTGTTGCAGTCTTTATTTTTGCAGCGCACTTTGCTTGCTGCGTGCCTGCAATATCTTGTATGAGCACATTTCGTGCTTGACTGCCTGATGTGTTGGAGGCCAGTAGAAAAGGTTGAATAGGCAAAATACATTTTTTAGACACTTCATCTTCGCCTGTTCTATGCTCAAAGGTGAGGCATGCTACGTGCTTTGAAAACAGACTTGGGTTATTACACAATGTGTAAGGTGTACCCGTTAGGTGAATGGTGTTTGAGCTGTCGTTGTTATTATATTGGACACTAAAACCATAGCGTTCAAAACGCACTTCAACAATGCCTGTACTTTTGTCGAAAAAAGCCGTTAAAAATTCGGCATCTTCAAATTGAAGCAGGGGCGCAATGCATTTTTGATGGGCTGGGTTTGAAAGCAGCGTAATGTTGGTTGTATGGTGTGTCTCTGGGTCAATGTCTTTAAAAGTAAGAGGTTGTTTACGAAGTATTCCCGAGCTATTTGCGAATAAAATGGGTGTGTTATGTTGCGTGATTAAAACGTCATGGGGAGCATCACACTTTACCCAGTTTGATAGTGTGTTGTCGCACAGTATTTTGGGGAAATTAAATCCTATTTCGGAGAAGCTAACATAGCCTTGTTGAGGTACGGCAATTCTTTGTTCATACCAAGCCTCTCTGCCATTGATGGTCCATTTTTTTTGTACGAGAAGCTTCTGAGAAAATGGATTTTTAATGACGCGCACATCACCATCGGCCCTTTCAAAATAGAAGTAATCTTTGTTTGCTGAGGTAAGGCAAGACGCCGTTTGATGCAATCCGAGAGCAATGCACTGTGGGTTCGCTTTAATGGAGAGTGGTGTTGGAATAAGCGCTTGGTTGTGTGCGCCACGATAAATAAGCCCATGGTGCGTGTCGATTCGATATTGAATGGTGCCAGTATCAGGATTTTTAAACACAAAGGTTTTACCCATTTTTTCTAATCGAAGGGATGACGTGTCAATATCCATTGCAGCGAGTACGTGAGGCAGATATGCCTCAATTTTTTCAGCGCTTAAGTGTGTTTGTATGATAGATTGGCATGTTTTAAAGGCACGTCTTAGTTCATAGGTACTTTGAAGACTTTGGGTTTGCTTGGGATTATCGTGTGCTTGCAGGAAAAAATAGGAAGTGATCAAGTTTTGGTAATCAAGTGGCTTACGACGCTCATATGCGTCAATGCTCGTTAAAAAACGATACTGGTGTAAGCTGTATTGGATGTGTTTATCTTCAAGATGACTATTGAGCATCGCATCTATGTCTTTTTGAAAGCTATCGAGCCTGTCACCAAATTGCGCTGCATTGTATGTATCGAGGTAGCGGCTCAATAGAAAGTAAAGACGAATAAACACAATGGAATCTTGACTTGGGTGCCCATTTTTAGAAGTGCTTCGAATGCCCCTATCAATCAGTTCATAAAATGGCGTGAGGATATCGTGACTTTTGTCAAGACAATCTGAAAGGAGTGGTGGTTGAAAGAGATTGGCCTCTAAGTATTGTTGCATGTTCGCGTCACGTAGCGAGGCGAGATGTCTTAAAAAGTAATCAAGTGTCAGGTCAACTTGTGCTTCAGGCGCTATTCTTAAATGATAGAGCTCTCGAAGCTGTAAGCTTTCTGTTTTATTGATACCCTTTTTCCAGTCCGCAAAATCCTTTTGGTAAGCTTTGAGTTGAATGTCATTTTCAGCTCTGGCTTGCTCATGTATCGAAAACACGGCGCTTTGAAGCGTATTTTTTTCAAGCGGATAAACAGGGTGGTTTTCAGGGGGTGAAACAAACCACAATTGAAGGTCATCTAATGCACTATCAAACACGAGTGTATTTGTGTCTTGATCGAGCCGGAATGTTGACGAGCGGATGTTCGATGAGCGCTGTTGGGATGCACGGTGAAATAGATAGACATTTTCCTCTATCGATTGCATGGCAAGTATAGGCTGCATCATGTCTTTCAATGCTGTATCGGTTTTAAGGTCATCTTTGTATTGGAGGGCGTACCATAAAGCTTGTTGTCCTTCTCTTTCTAATGCTTGGCGAAGTGCTGTAGGCGTTGGTTTTAGATAGTCTGGTAAGGCATCATATTTTGCTTGCAACTGTTTTTTGAAGTTTGATTGCTCATGAATAACTGCTTGGTAGCAATCTAAGAGTGTGCTAGATGTATATCTACTGTTTATTCGGTTGATGCGAGCAAAAGCCATGTCTAGGGCCGGGTGTGTGCTTGCAAGGTAAGGCTGTTCTCGCAATTTACTTAAAGCGTTCTCCATTTTCTGTTGAATAAGATTTGGAAACTGACTTGTTCCATAGGTTTGTTGAAACAGCCTTATATCGAGTAAGTTCAGTGACAAATGAACAAATAGTCCTTCTGGTAAGGTTTTTGACTCACCAAAACATGTTTTTTCTGCTATGCGATAGCTTTCTCTTAATCTTTTTAACGTTGTTTGGAGGGTGTTACGGTCTTCTTTTGATAGATTTGGTAGCGGTGTTATCTGCGAGACCGCAAGCATGAGCAATTTGGTTTGTTCTAGTAGCACCTCATATTCTTTTTCGTGATTGAGCTGTTGGATAATACGCTCATAGCGTACTATTTCTGAAAAAAAACTTTGAGCTGAAATCCGAGAAATAGGTGTTGCTTGCTTGACAGGTGTTGGTGCTGAAGCAGTAAACGCAGAAAGAGTGGGTACGTCAGTGACTCTTCCAGTAGTGTCTACAATATAGTCAGTATTGGGTGCCGAAGTAGCCGTATTGGCAGGTATGTGAGAGGGTTCTAATGCGTTTTTTTTGAGCACGGCAATGCGTTGGCGTGCCACATCAATATTGGCTTCAATGGCATCTTGTTCGCTCTCAGTGACTGCATTTTTGACGAGTAGTCGGCCATAAAGTCGTAGATTATTGCGGTAGGTATCTTCAACAAGCGCTAGGTCTGGGTGGCTAGGGTGTTTTTCAAGATAATCGTTTAGCGCATAGATTTTATAATTTAAAATGAACTGCTGGTAAGCTTCGAGTGATTCAAACTGAAACTTTAGCAATTGATGAATCACGCGTTCAGCACAGGTGCCTGACAACTGTGATCCGGTGTATCCGTCGTGCTCTAAGACCTCATCACTGACAAACTCTACACCCTCTAAAAATGAGATAGAGGGGAGTATTTCTTCGTATAGTGTTTTTTTAGAAAAATTACTGTGAGGATGGTCCGGATGGTTTGGTAAGTTAGGTCTTATGAGCCGTTCAACAAACAAGGGAAGTTCGGTCTCAAAGGTTTCTTCTGCGAGCGTTTTTAAGTTAATTGAAAAACTTTTAAGTGGAGTGTAAAGCTCTTTTTCAATGCTTGAATGTTGCTCATGATACCCAATACCCGCACCAGACTGAACAACTTCAAAAATGAGTGTGTCTTTATCCGTCTTTTTGAAGCGATAGAGCATGGCGTGCCCACCACTCCCGGTCTGCCAGCCACCTGGTAAAAGATAAGTTTCACCGACTGGGAGTGTTTTAATATCATTTGAAAGTGTATCGATGTAATGCTTGTAAGCGGGGGGATAAAAGCCTTCATGACGGAGTGTGATAAGCGGTTCTTCTCGCGCAGCAAGCGCTTCAAATTGTGTTTTTAAGGATGTCAGGTGTGTCGTACTTTCAGGCGGTAGCGTGTTTAAATATTGACTGAGATAACCCGTGGTGCTCTGAAAGGTATTCCCTTCATAACCACTGCCAAGGCTTTCTGCATCAGCACCAATATGTGCCAGTAAAGAGGCATTGACTCGAATAACATCTATGGGCATATTTTAGTACTTTAGATTGTATATTTAACAAATTATAGCTTATTTATGAAGCAATATTGGTGTTTTTAGGTGGGGTTTTTCAGATTTCTGTCGTTGCAAAATGGTTATGTAGTAGGCTTTTCAAAGTTGTCTTCACGGTGATCTGCTGCAAGATAGGTGTACATAGTGGGTACCACAAACAAGGTAAAGCAGGTACCTATCAAAAGGCCTGTTGAAATCACAAGACCAATATCAAAGCGGCTTACAGCACCTGCACCTGATGCAATTAAAAGGGGTAACACACCAAACACCATGGCGGCTGTCGTCATTAAAATGGGACGCAGGCGAATGCTTGCAGCTTCTTCAACAGCCGCTCTTTTGTCAAGCTTTTTCTCTCTTTGCAAATGATTTGCAAAATCAACGATTAAAATGCCATGCTTACTAATTAGACCAATTAATGTAATGAGCCCCACTTGTGTATAAATGTTAATGGTTGCAGCACCCAAGTTTAAAGGAATGAGTGCGCCACATAACGACATAGGGACACTAATGAGAATAATCAGTGGGTCGCGGAAGCTTTCGTATTGTGCAGATAGCACCAAGAAAATGATAATAATTGACAGAAAAAAGGCAACTATCAGCGCACTCCCTTCTTGCATAAATTGTCTCGACTGGCCACCATAATCAACGGAAAATCCTTTGGGAAGCACATCCTTGGCAGCTTCTTGCAAAAAGCTTAATCCTTCACCAAGGGTTGTGCCGGGCATGGTAACGCCTTGAATGGTTGCGGAATTGAGCTGTTGAAAGTGTGTAATGGCATTGGGTTGTGTTCTTTCAATAGGGGTCACAACGGTTGAGAGAGGCACCATAGTGCCATCGATGGTTTTTACATAAATCTGGCCCAGTTGTTCACTGGTCATGCGAAAGCGTCGTTCTAGCTGAGGAATCACTTGGTAACTTCGACCCTCTAAATTAAAATAATTGACGTAACCGCCTGAAAGTGCAGCGCTTAAGCTGCTGCCGATACTTTTCATATCAAGCCCTAAGTCTGCCGCTTTGGCACGGTTTATCTGAAGCTCTACTTCAGGCTGATTAAACTTAAGACCATTATCAAGATAAATAAACAAACCACTTTCTTCTGCTTTCTTCATGAGCTTGTCAGACACATCCAATAAGCTTGCAAAATCATTACTGGTTTTAACAACAAACTGAATCGGTGTGCCACCACCACCACCTGGTAGCGGCGGTGGAATAACAGCAAAGTTTTTCATGCCGGCAACTGTGTTTAACGCTTCTTGCAAGGGGCGTTTCATTTCAAATTGTGTACGTTTACGCTCGCTCCATGGCTTTAGGACAATGCCTGATACAGGTGCGGTTGCATTGACAATAAAATAGTGCTCTGCCTCAGGAAAACTTGTAAATATTTTTTCAAAAGGTTTTGTAAATGCTTCAACATATTCTAATGTGGCTGATTGTGGGGGGGTGCCTACTACAAAAAAGAATCCTTGATCTTCCTCAGGGGCGGTTTCATCTGGGGTTTTCATATAAAGATAAGGCAAAATCAGGAGCACAACCACTGCAAAAACAACCATAATTTCGCGTGTATTGAGTAGTTTGTGTAGCCATGCTTTATATTGAACACGTAGGATTTCAAAAATATGCTCTACTTTTTGAGACAGTTTGCCCTCACTCACTTGAGACGTAAGAATTTTTGAACACATCATAGGCGAGAGTGTGAGCGCAATCACACCTGAAATAATTACAGCCGATGCAAGTGTAAAAGCAAACTCTTTAAATAATGCACCGGTTAGGCCTGACATGAAGCCAATGGGTGCATAGACTGCCGCAAGCGTGATGGTCATTGCAATTACAGGCGTTGCAATTTCACGGGCGCCAATAATAGCTGCTTCAAAAGGTGTTTTGCCTGTTTCTATGTGGCGGTGCACATTTTCAACCACCACAATGGCGTCATCTACGACAAGCCCTATGGCAAGTACAAAGGCAAGCAAGGTGAGCAAATTAATAGAGTAGCCTAAAAAAAACATGCAGGTGCACACGCCAATTAAAGACAGTGGAATGGTTACAACCGGAATCAGCACCGAGCGTACCGAGCCTAAAAAAAGGAAAATAACGACAATGACAATAAACGCCGCTTCAAGCAGGGTAGAAATAACTTCATCAATCGATGCGCGGATAAAATCGGTTGCATCGTAAACCACAGTACCTTTGAGAGAAGGGGGAAATTGGTTTGTGAGCAACTCAAAAGAGTGTCTTACCTGGGTAATGACATCAAGTGGGTTAGCACTTGGAGTGGGGGTTATACCAATGAAAACAGCTTTTTTGCCGTTAAAAATAACGGATGAGTCATAATTCTGAGAACCGAGTTCAACACGGCCGACATCTTGTAGTCGAGTGATAGAACCCTTACTGCTTCGAACAATAATTTGACCGAACTGTTCGGCAGTACTTAAGTCGGTATTGGCACGAATGCTGATAGCAACATACTCGCTTTTGGTGCGACCTGCAGCCGTTAAAAAGTTATTATTTTTAAGCACGCGTGAGACATCTGCAGGAGTTACCTTGAGTGCCGCCATTTTGACAGGATCGAGAAAAATGCGCATAGAGTAGATTTGTCCGCCCAAAATTTTAGCCTCGGATACACCGCTAATGGTTTCAATTTGTGGTTTGACCACCCGCGTTGCATAGTCGGTAATTTGTTGCGGGGTCATGTCAGGGCTATCTAAACTGAGGTACAACAAGTCGGTTGAGGTATCAGAGCTTTTAACAATGACTGGATCTTGTGATTCTGAGGGGAGCTGATTTAAGGTTTGTTGTACCTTACTCATGACATCAGTAAATGCCACTTGTGAGTCAAAGCCAAGCTTAATGTTTAAGGTAATGGTGCTGGTGCCAAGAGTGCTGGATGATGTCATGTAATCAACGCCTTCAGCACTAGAAATGGCACTTTCAATAGGGGTTGTAATAAAACCTGCAATGAGGTTTGCATCGGCACCTGGATATTGTGTTGTGACGGTAATAACCGTGTTATCCATTTTTGGATATTGTCGAATCGAGATATTGAGCAGTGAATTTAAGCCAAACAATAAAATGAGCAAGCTCACAACGGTCGAAAGCACAGGGCGTTTGATGTATAAATCGGTAAAATGCATGACCTTATTCGCTTAAGTTAGACATCGTGTTATCAGTGTTGAGTGGTACATCATTATTAATAACTACATGCGTGCCATTCTGAAGCTTGACTTCACCGGCGCTCACCACCTTCTGGCCGGCCTTCACGCCTTTTTTTATCACAATTTGATTCCCTTCTTCATCCCCTGTGGTGACAAAAACGCGTCTAACCACCAGTATGTCTTCTCCTTTATCGTTTTTTTGTACGACGTTATCGATGACTTGGGGTTCAATTAGAAATACAGAATCGCCATATAGGCTATATGAAATGGCAGTGGTTGGCAGCACCAAAGCCCCTGAAACAGCGGGTTGCTCTATTGAAATAGATGTGAACATCCCTGGAATAAAGGCATATTTTTCAAGGTTTGCCGCTTGATTTTTTTCAGTGTTACATGTGATTTTTGTATAGCCTGTATTTGGAATTTTTTGTGCTTCAATCAAATGCGAGCGCCTACTTTCATCAAATACTTCAGGGGGGCAGTTAGCAGCTGCTGCTTGTATTTTAACGTTGTGCGTTTGTGTGTCTGCTTTGGCATTGATTGCGGTGATTTTTCCTGAAAAGAGTTTGGCGGTGTTAGGCTCAACCGAAAACAAAATGTTTTGCCCTACATGAATACGCGAGAGTTGTTGTTCTGGCACATAAAACTCGAGAAAGAGTGGATCGAGAGATTGGAGCGTTACAATATTGGTTCTGCCTGTCGTGATATATTCACCCAGGTTAATCATACGAATTCCAAGACGCCCTGTGAAAGGGGCTTTGATATGCTTTTGTGCAATAACAGCGCGGGTATGTTCTACTTTAGACTCAGCTTCTAGCATGCCGGCTCGTGCGGTATCAACCTCTGATTGTGACGTTGCATTTCTTTTTAGGAGTTGTGCTTGGCGCTTGTAGTTAACTTGTTGTAGTACCAGATCTGCTTCGTTTGCTTTTAAAGTGGCTTTATCAACGCTGTCATCAATATCAACAAGCAACGTGTCTTTTTTAACCATTTCGCCTGATTTAAAATGAATATTAACGACACTTCCAGATGCCTCAGCGTTAATATCAACCCCATTTACTGCGACGAAAGCACCCACGGCATGTAGATTAGGCTGCCAACTTTTTTCTTGGACGTCGACTGATGCAACGGTTACGGCCGGTGGTTGAAAATTTTTAAAAAACTGGCGGATTAAGAGGCCTTTGCCCACATTAAAGAGAATAAGGCCACCAAAAATCACACTTAAACCAATTATCATGAGTGTCATTGGTTTGGTGCGTGAAATAAAAGCTTTAAGCATCGGCCATCCCTTTATGCCTGTGGGTCACAATTGTTTGTCGATGTTACAGTGGATAAAGCGGCTTGTCGATATGATGGAAAGCTTTACTTAGGAGCCCCTGCAAGGTCTAACCACTGGTCGATACTATCGTTTTTTACATGCCCATGTCCGGGTAAGGGTAAGACATCGTTTTTTTCCATGAGCGTTACCATTTTTTGCAAACGTACTTCAGGGTCGAAGGTTTGCAAGACAAGAATGAGTTGATTAATTATTTCCGCTTTGTCTAAGTGTTGGTGAATGGTGATATGTTGATATTTTGCGTAACTTAGTAATTGGTCGTACACCGCTTCAAGTGCGGGGCGCATGGTTTGATGCTCAATGTTTAAGTTTTTGTCACTTTGATTAGTGCCTTGTTCCCATGTATGCCATAAAAAATGACTGCCTTGCGCGCAACGCTTAGCTGAATAAACAGAGGTGTAATTATTGCGCTCTTCTTTATAAAAGTATGAACTGTCGGTACACATGTGATGTGAGTATCTGTCAGCTAAGGTATGCACAAAAATACCCATTTTTGCAAAAGTGACGTCATGCGGTGTGATATAGCGCTGAAAACTTTCGTTGGTTGCAAGCACGGGCTTTGCGGTTTTATCGTTTTTATTCGTATTAAGAATAAGCGTACCTAAATCGGTTACAAAAGGAATTCTTAGTATAGAGAGTCCCACAGAGAAAAGGCTCATGGGGCTTTTGAGTGTGTGTTGGTCGCTTTCACAAGGCGCATGAATCGCGTCAGGCAAATCCATTTTTTGTGTGATACCTGCAGCGCATGTGTCCCTCCGCTCGTTAAATACCCAAGCCCTAAAGTTTGTGAGTAAATTCTCAAAAGGGGCATTTTCTTTTGAGAAGTAATTGGTTGGATAAGGGGCGGGAGGGGGCGGTTTTCCGTCAGGTGAAAAGCGGGCATGTAAATGCAGCAGCATGCCACCGGTTTTAAAATTAAATTTGTAAATGCCGTTTAACTCGGGGGTGAGTAACAGGCATTGTCGCGGCATGTCCGCATGCCAATGTGTACGACATTGAGAGGCTTCAGTGTCAGTCAGTAGCTTTTTGCCCTGTTGATTAAAAGCAGTATATTGTGCTTGGTCGGTGGCTTCTGAGTAAACCATCATTTGGTAAGCTTGCCAGGGGCTAAAGCCTATTAGCTGTGCCATAAAATAAGTGGCATCTGAGTGAATCAAACTACGCCCACCGCTAATGGTGTCTCCTTTAGCAGCGATGCCACTGACGCCATCATAAAGTGCTTTAAGCCGACATATCATTGCTTTTTCTGTGCTTAAGTTGCTGGTTCTGCAGGTTTTCTCAATCGACAGGCAGTTTCTAATGGGAGGCGCTTTGCTGTTTTGGCTGTTAAAGCACACATCAACACCAAATCCATAAGCGTTTAATGTGGTGAACGCCATCAGTAGGCCTAAGGGCTTCAGCATCGTGCATCTCCGCTAAGTGAGCGATGGAAACGGTGTTAATGTATGATTTCGATGCTACAGCATGGGCGGGGGTGTGTCGACATGCAGCAGGAGATACCACGGACAAATGGATGAGATTTATAGCAAGTTTCATAATAGGCCAAGGTAGTATGTGTATTAGTTCCAACTTAATCTGACATTTTACTTGGAGTTGTTTAGTGAATATCCAACACGCCGTTCAGTTTGAACTGATACGATGATCTCTTTATCTAAGGCCTCAACAATTGAATTCATTTCTTATTTCATTAAATGCCTCATATCCTTTGCTTATTGTTTTAGGGCCTGTTGACATTTGCCCCCACCGCCGACGTGCTGCGGCTTGACCGCAGC
>JARGNV010000032.1 GCA_029212465.1 Legionellaceae bacterium
ACCTAATAGGTCAATGTAAAAACTTCCAGTTGTGCTATATATTAAGTAATTAGATTAAAAAGTAACCAGTTATGAGAGTTGCTTCCAGGCTTACAAAACACTTTAGAAGAGGCCCTACCAATCCCTTTGGAGGTCAATCGAAAAAAAAGAGGGAGGTTACCACCCCACCTTCTGTGGCCTGGCGCGGCACACAGGATAGTCAGTGGAAAAAACAAACCATGTTTTTAGGAGGGATTTTAATCGGCGTTGGCGCCACTACTGCCTATCACGAGTTTTCTGCAGAAGGCCATGTGCCTACCGCCACTTCAACTGCCCCTATTGGTTCCAAAATTGCGCGTGAAGCAGGCCTTGGCATTCTTGGTGTGCCAACACCTGCGCAAAGCCAACAAGTAAAACACCCTCAACGACAACGAATGGCTCAAATTAAAAGTCGCGAAGTCAGAGGCGTTAATGCAGTCTGCGATGAAGAAGGGATACCACTCGAAGCGCAAATTGCAGACATTTTTATTATGCATGACAAAATTAAACCAGAAGCAGGCTCACCACTCGACTCAGCATTTGAGTATGCAATTATTAAAAAATTTAAACAAGAGTTCGCTGAAGGGATGGCTGAAGGTGAAGCCATTGCAGGCGTTGAACAAACATTGGCTACATATGAAGCAAGCAATGCGTTGCGCCGAAAAAATTCGGTCAGTGCAATTGGCGTTGGAGCACATAGCTCGTATCAAAAAAGTAAAGAAACCGCTTACAAAGCAAAAATGGCAGCTAAATATCCTGAGCGCACTAGCAAAGCACGGAATTCGCTATATCATGATGAAGACGCGTTCTCTGAAGAATATCAGCGCGATGTCGAGTTTTATCAAAAACAAATAGAAGAGAGTATTGCTGATATTGAAAGAAGAATTGAAGAAAATCGAGCCGCCGGCATGTATATAGGGGATGAGCACAATGGTCCCGCTGAAATCCACGATAGAGATGATTTTGTAAGTTTCGCTTGTACAGAAATGGAAAGTATTGTTAGCGAGCATGAAAGCAGTAAAGAAGTCGCTAAAAGTAATATCCAAACGACAAAAGACTTTAAAGCTCAAGCCCAATCACTTAGAAGTGATGCACAAAGCACTTCTGAAGCACAGAAAGATAACAAAGAAGACGAAACCCCTGATAATAACACTACTTTCTCAGCTTGATATAAAAAACCTGGGTTCTGGATAAGAAAACCTTAGCGCAATGCATCATAAATAATAGAAGCCAACTTCTGGCTGATACCGTCCACCTTCACGAGCTCGTCAAGTGGTGCTTTCGCAAGCTCCCGTATGCCTCCAAATCGCTTTAATAAAGCCTGCCTACGCTTCTCGCCCACTCCTGGAATGTTATCTAATACAGAACTTAATGCTGTTTTTTGGCGTTTCTTACGATGACTTGTAATTGCAAAACGATGGGCTTCATCTCGAATATGCTGCAACATGTGCAGTGCTTGCGAGTCCGGGGCCAAAGACATCTCATGCATTGTATCGGCTAACACCAAACGCTCAAGACCTGCTTTTCGTGTAACACCCTTCGCCACCCCAAGCAATGTAACTGCGGGACCTGCTAGCGCATCTAACGCCTTTTTAGCAACCCCAACTTGCCCTTTTCCACCATCAATGATTACCAGTGAAGGCCATGGCTTTTTATCGCGCAAAAGCCCTTTAAAATAACGGGTGACTGCCTGATGCATTGCAGCATAATCATCACCAGGCGTTACATCCCGAATATTCATACGCCTATAAGCAGACTTTAAAGGCCCATCCTCATTAAAGACAACTGCCGATGCAATGGTATCCGTTCCTTGTGTATGGCTGATATCAAAACACACCATTTGATGGATATTATCTGTCAATCTTAAAGCATTCTTGAGAGAGGCATAACGTGTTTTAAGCAGGGCTTTTGACGTATGATGCAATAAAGCCGCACGTTTTAAGTTATCCAGTGCAAAATCAACCCAACGCATGCGCGCACCTCGTGCTTTGTATTGAATGCGACACACACGCCCTCGGCGTTCAGTCAGTGCATCTTCTAACAATTGCTGATTTTCAATCGGCACATCTGTCAAAATAAGGGCTGGAATACGTGCAGGCGTGTCTAAATAATGATGTGCGACAAACGCTTCAAAAACCGCTTGCTTTAAACCAGCTGCTTCAAGGCCTGCACGCGGCATGGCTGGTGAAAACGTTTGATTATCAATAATTTCCCCACCACGCACACTCACCCATTGCACACAAGCAAAATCATGCTCGACTTCACTCACAATCACATCCGCATCTCCCGCACGCCCTGTTACGCCTTGGCGCTCTTGAATGAGACGTAGATGCTTGATTTGATCGCGCAGCATGGCTGCCTCTTCAAACGCTAACTTTGAAACCGCTTCTTCCATACGTGTTTCAAACGCTTTTAAAAGCGTTTGGGATTTTCCTTCTAAGAAGCGTACTGCATCCTTAACCGATTCAGCGTAAGCTGTTTTTGAAATCAATCCAACACAAGGTGCACGACAACGTCCTATTTGGTGTTGTAAACATGGGCGCGTACGCGTTGCAAAATCTGTATCACGGCAATTTCTTAATTGAAAGACTTTTTGAATGGTGTTAAACGTTTCACGCACAGCAAGCACACTTGGATAAGGGCCAAAATAACCCTTTTTTTGAGGATTTTTTTTAGTGCGAACCACCCCAAGCCCTGGAAAATTGTGTTTAAAATCCACATACAGATAAGGATACGACTTATCATCCCGCATCAACACATTATATTTAGGACGCAGGGTTTTAATGAGCTGGCTTTCAAGTAGCAAGGCTTCTGTTTCGCTGCGTGTAACACTTACATCAATACTTGCAATTTGACGTACAAGCACCTGTGTTTTATTACCTTTATCAGACGCATTAAAATAACTTTGAACCCGCTTTTTTAAATCAGCTGCCTTTCCAACATAAATAACACGCGCATCTTTATCTCGCATCCGATAAACGCCCGGACACGTTGGCAAATGGCGTAAAGTTTCTTTGAGTTCAACTGACAGTGTCTTCAGTTTCATGAGGGTTTGGCTCAAATGCGCCGTGTTTCATCGCAAGGCGTATCAACTCAACATCATTCTTAATGCTAAGCTTTTCAAGCATGCGATAACGGTAAGTACCAACCGTTTTAGGGCTTAAAAACAACTTTTCCGCGATTTGATTGACGGTTAAACCGCGCGTTATCATCAACATCACTTGCATTTCACGCTCAGATAACTCATCTAAAGGCGATTTCTCTGTTGGGTTTAAACTGCTTAAAGCAATTTTTTGCGCAATCTCAGCACTTAAATAACGCTCCCCTTCAGATACTTTTTGAATAGCTTGCAACATTTCTTCAGCGGCAGAGTCTTTGGTTAAATATCCCATTGCCCCTAACTGCAAAAGCCGGGTTGGAAATGGCGTGGTGGTTACGGAAGTCAGTACAATAATGTGAATGTTGGGCTTAATCTGTTTCAAACGCCGCGTCACTTCCCAGCCATCCATGCCAGGCATTTTCATATCTAGCAAGACCACATCGGGGTGATGTGTTTTAACAGCCTTAAGCGCCGAATCGCCATCCTGTGCCTCAGCAATTACTTCGATATTTTCGGCTTTGTCTAACAACAACCGAATACCCATTCGAACCAATTCATGGTCATCAACAATGAGCACTTTTATCAAGTAAAAACTCCTCGGCTATTCCCAACGGGACACACAGAAAAGATGCCGGTCATGCTAGCAAATTTTTTCTTATCTGACAATGAGTAAAGCTCAACAAGCTTGGATATGAATACTTGGATTTCCTGCCTCTACTGGAAAATAAGGAGCATATTCACCCAGTTCTCGCGCTTTAGCCATTAAAGCATCCCAATCAGCCTCTATAAACTGGTAAAGCACGCCATAACCATCAATCACAAAATAAACAGGCTGTAAGGCATCAATGCGATAAGGCATTCTAAATATTGTGACTGGATCAAATAGGACGCGCATTGCCTCACTACTTTCGACACTATAAGGTGTTTCACCTATGGACGATAAAATCCCCCCCCCATAAGCCCTTAAACCTTCAGTATCTTGGATAAGGCCAAACTCAACCGTAAACCAGAAAAAACGCTGCAGTAACGGCCAATCATTTTCATCAAACGTGAGTACACGCTTCGCATATGCATGCATAAAATCAGCATACACCTTATCGGTGAGCATCGGACAATGGCCAAAGATTTCATGAAAAATATCCGGCTCTTTTACGTAATTTAATGACGCTTTGTCACGAATAAAAGTTGCAGCAGGAAATTTCTTATTCGCTAATAACTCAAAAAAGGCACGGGCCGAAATAAGCGCTGCAACAGGTACCACCTCCCAACCTGTCGTGGCTTTAAGCGTTTTTGTGACATCAGGTAGTTGAGGAATTTTATCAGGTGATATGTTAAGCGCTTTAAAACCCTTCATAAAAGCATCAGACGCACGACCTTCAAGAATAGGCGCTTGTCGTAAAAAGAGTGTATTCCAAACAGCATTTTCTTCATCCGAATAAGCAACATAACCGTTTTTATCGGGTGTATGTGACACGTAACGACTAACAAATTCCATTTAAACTCCTTTTTTATCCACTTTACGACGCAACATCGAGACAGGAATAGAGGTTTCAAGCCCCCTCTCTGTTAGGTGCTGCACTCCTTTCCAAGCATGGCCATAAACCACCTCATACGTCAGCGGGTATTTGCCCGACGGCGTTTGGTGTGCTTTAACCGATGCTTCAAACGAACGCCAGGCCTGTATGCCCGTCAGCCCCGCGTTTCTTTTTACATTCATATTACGCACGCCTTGGTCACGTAATGAATGTAGCAAAGCCTTAAAATCAGCATAGTGTACCGTAAGCTTCTCCATATCAACCACTGGGTCTAGAAAATGCTCTGCCAATAGAATATCGCCTAAATCATGCATGTCCATAAAGATATTAGTATGTGCAAAAGCGGTATGATGCGATTCGCGTAACTCTTGGAACGTATCTGGACCAAGCGTTGAAAACATGAGGCAAGCATCTTTTCGCATCACTCGATTGATTTCTCGCGCAAGCTTTGGAAACGCTTCAGACCAATGCAACACCTGATTTGAAAACACTAAATCGAATGTCTGGTCTTTAAAAGGTAATGCATGCATATCTGCGCGCACACAGGCCGCTTTTTTTTGAGGCCAACGTGCTTTAGCTTTGGTTTCAAGTAGCATGCCATGCGCAATGTCTAAACTAATAACCACAGCTTTAGGATATTTCTTTTTAAGGCGCGCTGAAAACAATCCCGTACCACATCCTAAATCTAAGATATAGTTAGGTACCATTTTTAAATAATCCAGACGCTCAAATAATTGCTCGCCTATTTCTTTTTGCACAAGTGCTGCTTTTTCATATACAGATGCTTGTCGATGAAAAGCGTTGCAAACCTCTCTTGAAAAACGCATGATAACCGTCAGGAAAGAAAGCCCCCAAATCCAACCATGAGAGCACTTATAAAAACGAGCAGTATACCACATGAATGGCATCTGAGAACGCCTTGTAACTTATGTTTACAAAACCATACCGCACGCACATCACTGTGTTACTTTTGCGAAAGCTTACTGATTCCGCTTGGTGCTGCATGTAGACAGTGCGCAACACCCCTACCCGATACAAACCTCACCTTATGTGGGCAATGTATTAAGCACCCACCTCCCATTGATGTCGTTGTTGCACCCTATCGTTTTGAAGAGCCGTTAAGAACACTGTTGCACCTGTTTAAATACCACGAAGCACTTCATTTGAGTCATTTTTTAGCTGAAAAAATACGTGCTGCAGCCGCACCTATTACAAAAGCAAAGACTTGCCTCATTCCTGTGCCATTACATCCTAAAAAACTTCAGAAACGGGGGTTTAATCAAGCTGCCGTTTTAACACAACACTTAAGTAAAACATGTGGCTTACCTGCTTTACTGCATCACATTAAAAAAATAAAAAACACACCTCCGCAAGCAGCCCTTGAAGCCAAGTCACGCCAAAAAAATATTAAAGACAGCTTTAACGTGCCAAGCATACCGTACTCGCATGTGATTTTGGTGGATGACTTAATCACAACCGGAAGTACTGCCAATGAGCTTGCACGTGCGCTCAAATTAAAAGGCGTTAAAACAGTACATGTATGGTGTATTGCTAAAACGTGCTTAGAATAACAAGCAATTTTCTCATGAAACCTGCAGACACCTGAAGTTTTTCTCCAAAATTTCATCTTCCGAAAACTCCCAACTTTCAAGCTGGCGTAAGCTCACTAAATGCTTTGAAATCTCCGCATCTTGCATGTTTGATAAATCAATATTAGCGTCACCAAATACTACTTCGGCAAGTGGAAGCACCAGATTCACTTTTTTATCTCGCATAGCACGCATCAGTGCTTTTGTTGACTTTGCATCTTTTCCATACCCTGCCTGAAACCATCCAAACCAAGTTTTTCGGTAACTGGATGCAACACGAAACAAATCAAGGATATAACTTCGCAATTCAGCAGGCGTCATCTTTCCATTTGCTTCAACACGTTTTTTCAAGTTCTTTAATAAAGTGCCTTTATGCCCCCACTGACTCCAATAAGACATAGAGTCATGGCATACTTCAATAAGCCCAATCATTGCAAACTGTTGTAACTCACGCGCCCAATCTTCGCTGCTTTGTGTCGAAGACAAATCAAGCGGTGGTGGCGTATCTGAAAAACGTCTTAACGAACCAACACGCAGGCTTTGGCGTGCTACTGGAGAGCGCGTTGGTGAACCGTGACTAAATGCACTATTCATGCGCCCCCAACTACAACCACTCTTTGTTCTTACAAGCAAACGTGTCAATTTACTTCTTCTCTTAAAAACAGAAAAATACTTTTCATCAATATCTTCAATCTTTTTAACAAATTCCGCACGTTTTTTCTCTGAAAACTTCGGATCGTTAATTAAACCAATCACATCCTCGGCCGCCATTGCAGACGCTTTTAAACTTTTTTGTAACTTCTTTGTGATGGCCGACAGAATATACTGAACCTGATCGCTCACACTTTCATTACGAGACACCACTTCTTTTGCCCCAAGGCGCATCTCTTCAAATGCTTTTTGTGCGTCACGCACATCAAAAATTAAACCTCGTAAAAACCTTAAAAATCCTTTATTTTGTAACACATGCTCGTAGCGTGTCACAATTTCAGCCACATCTTCTACCAACTCTGCAATGCCTGTCATATGCTCAATACTTTCTGGAAACCGATTTATTTTATCTCCAAAACTTTTTTTAACATCGAGTAAATCGGACACACGCCAGTAAAAGTACGGCTTTAAATTTGCAAGATTATGTGAGCCCTGTGTTTCCTTCAAAAATCGCTCGTCTTCTTCCCACGCCCTATTTAAGTGGTTAATTAAAGCAACCTGCTCACTTGCCGTTTTTGTATCAGAGACTTCTAAGTATGGCGGGTCGTCAGCACTCCCATCATTCAATACTGCAATTTCTTCATCAACGTCGTCATCGTCTATCGTATCCCTTTTTAAAATTTCAACCGATACCGGATAAGCACGCACCAAAAGCGCTATAGCAGCGATAAAGCGTTGTCCGATTAACTGTGCGCGATTCATGCGCCCCTGAGCGCCTTCATACCCTGACTTAGGATGCGTACTGAGTGTTTTATCAAGCGTTTGAATATATTCCCTGTCGAACGTTTCTAAATTTCTTAAAAATCGTCCTGAATTTTCTTGCCCCTCTGCTTCTTGCAGCCTTAGTTCATTTTTAATTGCATCTCGCTCTTCTGGTGGAAGATGAGAAAAAATAATCAACACATCCATCAATGTTTCGGGTTTACTATTCAGTACATCATGTAAATCTTTACCATCTTTTAGGTTCGCTACACGCTTTGGCAATAACTCAAACCGTGTTTCAAATGGCTTTAAAATATTAGGGTTAATGCTTAAATAACGCCTTAAATCCCTGAGTGTTTCAACCAATCCCTCGGCTGCACTTGGATCATCTCGACCCTTCTCAAGCTCCTCAGTACGTGCTTGATATAAGAGTTCAAACAAAGCAATGCTTGTCATTTTTACGGTTTCGCGCGCATGCGTTGCGAGTGGCTTAATTGGAAATGTTTTTAAACGCTCAAGTTCATACGCTTTTTGTAAATCTCTCACTAAAATCCTTGCAGTACTAATATAGTCTGCCCATGGTTCTCTCGACTTTTCTTGTAATCTAGGTGGCAATGTACTGCCTAATATTGCCGTCAAAAAGCTATCTACCTCTTCACAAAGCTCAATACATTCTTCAGGCGACAAGCGTTTTTTTGTGTCGGGATCCATTGGATGTTGCAAATTCCAAAGCAAGTTGGAAATAGACGTCAACATAAACAGCGCTTGGATATAGTCGTTTAAATAATTATCTCCCTCTGTTTTTGAACGCAACCAATTCTTTGGTCGCTTTAAGTAGCTTTTCCAACCTTTTGAGGGGCCTTTAAATGACTGTAAAAGACGCTTACGTAATTTTGGCAATGTTACTGTGAGACGACCATGTATCTCGCTTAGGGTCGTACCAAGCGCTTCGGTGTTCGAGACATCTTCTGTTGCCCCTGTATCCATGTCTGAAAAAGGAAACACGCAATAGGCAGTGGAATCGCCCGACTTTTCAGGCTCAAGGGTACGAATACCCAATAAAGATTCTAAGTTAGCAATCGGTGTCTCTCGCACCAATTCCATGAATTCATCAATGAATCGCTGCTCACTCGAAAAATCATCCTCATCATCAGGCACCACAAATACAAAACTGCCAAGCTTCATTTGGTCACGTAAATGCTTGCGCTTAGCCTTTAAAGTCCGTGAACCTTCTTTAATGAAATCAACCAGCTTTCCAACCGCTTTAAATGCTACAACAATTGCAACACCCGCTGCTTTTTTATCCTTTAACGCATCAACAAAACTACGTCCCTCACTATCGATGACGCGCTCTAATTCTTTTTCTACATAACGCTCAACATCTTCAGAGGTTTTTGTAATATCAATGGTTGCAGCAGCGGTACGACACGCGCCTTGGAAACTTCTACGTGCCTCAGGGGAGAGGTTTGCTATTTTCTTTGTATTATATCCCATCCATTCGTCCTTGAATGAAAGAAGGTGATTTATTATAGAACTAATTTTTGAGGGTATTGTCAACCACAAGCTTCAAACTTGGACGTCTTACACCATTTGAAACAGCATACGCTTGTTGTGTACGATACACTTCTAATACGCGATAGGGTTCGTTAGTTTGGCTATCTATCAACTCGACATCTTCACCTTTATCATCAACCAGTGTGAGTGACAGATGCATCTCACGGAACTGACCAATCTGATAACGCTCTTTAAATAACTTGATAATGCCTGCTAAGCTCTCCGATGCTTCCTCACCATCGTGCTTGCCATCAAAAATAATTTCCATGCATCTCTCCTCCCCAAAGGGACCTGCCATCTATATTACTATAGCGGCAGGCGCAAGAAATGCTTTAAATTTAAACTAACTGTCAATACACCTTAAGTACTGTAATATAACTCAAACTCAGCTGGGTGAACCATGCTGCGTATATATGCAATATCAGCTTCACATAGGCTAATATGAGCATCAACAAAGTCTTTGGTGAATACATCGCCTTGCAGTAAAAACTCATGATCATCCCTCAAGTGAGCAATCGCTTCTCCAAGCGACTCTGCTACACGAGGCACCTCTTTCAGCTCTTCAGGCGGTAAGTCATATAAGTTTTTATCAATGGCATTTCCTGGATGAATTTTCCGCTGAATTCCGTCAAGCCCTGCCATTAGCATTGCTGAAAAGGCAATGTACGGATTGGCTGCTGAATCAGGGAATCGCACTTCAATTCGGCGCGCACTCGGCGAAAACACCAAAGGAATACGAATAGATGCTGAACGATTACGCTCAGAATAAGCAAGCAATATCGGCGCTTCAAACCCAGGCAATAATCGCTTATAGCTATTCACTGTTGCATTGGTAATAGCATTTAAAGCACGTGCATGATGAATGATGCCTCCAATATAATACAGTGCAACTTCTGAAAGTCCGCCATATCCGTCACCCGAAAATAAGTTTACACCATCTTTTGCAAGTGACTGATGGCAGTGCATCCCATTTCCATTATCACCAACCAAAGGTTTGGGCATAAACGTTGCTGTTTTACCATATTGGTGTGCCACATTATGTACGACATACTTCATAACTTGCATGTCATCTGCTTTTTCCAGCATTCTTTTGTAACGTGTTGCCACTTCGCACTGATTTGCCGTCGCCACTTCGTGGTGATGCGCTTCAACGACCATCCCTAACGATTGCAATACTTCAGAAATGGCAGAACGAATATCTTGTGATGAGTCAACGGGTGGTACTGGGAAATAGCCTCCTTTAATCCGCGGGCGATGGCCAATATTACCCCCTTCAACCGTTTTACCTGAGTTCCACTGTGCCTCTTCTGAGTCAATACGATAAAAGGAGCCGCTCATACCCGTTTCCCAACGCACGTCGTCAAACAAGAAAAACTCGGGCTCTGGTCCAAAAAACGCCTCATCTGCAATACCAGTTGAACGCAAATAAGCTTCTGCTCGTGCAGCTATAGAACGTGGATCACGGGCATACCCCTCATTGGTTTTAGGGTCTACAACATTACAGCGGATAAAAATTGTTTTGTCTTGATAAAATGGGTCTAACATGATGCTGGACGTGTCAGGAACAAGCATTAGGTCTGACTGGTGGATTTTTTGCCATCCTTGAAGCGACGAACCATCAATCGCTTTACCATTTTCAATGAGCGCATCATCTATTCCTTCTTTCGAAATTGTGATGTGCTGCTCTTTTCCACGCAAATCAGTAAATCGCAAATCTACAAATCTGCATCACGCACTGCATTGCTTCCCATCGTCCTTCTCCTTAAAATTGACTTGTAAGACTGACTTCAAATATAAGACAACCTTAAGGTTCTTCAGTCTACCTTAATGACACAAGAAACCCAATAGTTTAAACTGCATTTATCCAAAAATTTGATCAGTGATATATGGGCGCCTACCAATACCACGCACTTAAGTCTTCAGGAAGCCCATCGAAAGGCGTCATTGAGGCCGACTCGGCCCGTCACGCAAGGCAACTTTTACGTGAACAAGGCCTGATGCCAACCGACGTCACCCCCATTCAAAAGAAAACAAAAAAAACAACCAATCGTCACTTTCAAGCACAAGACTTGTCTCTCTTAACGCGACAGCTTGCAACACTTTTAAGTGCTGGTATACCACTGGATGAAGCGCTACAAGGCGTGGGTGAGCAATCTCAAAAACCGTCTACCCGACAATTGGTGATTGGCATCCGCGCAAAAGTATTAGAAGGGTATGGGCTTGCACAAGCACTTGATGAATATCCCGCACAATTTCCAGAGTTATATCGTGCAACGGTCTCAGCTGGCGAACAAACAGGCCGCCTTGATGATGTTTTACTCAAACTTGCAGAGTACACAGAACATCAACAAACCATACGCCAAAAAATTAGACAAGCGATGATTTACCCAACCCTCATGCTGGTTATTTCTGTGACTATCATCGGTTTTTTACTGGCCTTTGTCGTGCCCAAAATTGTAGGCGTTTTTGCAGAAAGTGGACAAACCCTACCAACGGCCACACACCTTCTCATCTTACTCAGTGAAGGCATTAAACAATTTGGTTTATATGCCATTATTGGCATTGTTTTAATCATCGCAGCGTTTAAAAAAGCGCTCACGCACCTCCCTTTTAAAACCCGCTTTCATCAGTTTTTACTGCACATGCCGGGTGTCAATCACATTATCATTACAAGTAATGTGGCGCGCTATAGCCATACCTTTGCGATTCTTTTTACGGCAGGTGTGAGCGTACTTGAAACCATGCGTGTTTCCTCAAGCCTTGTGAGTCATGTTATTATGCGAGAAAAATTTGAACAAGCAACCATACGTGTGAAAGAAGGCATGCCAATCAGCCAGGCATTAGCTGAAACCACGTTTTTCACGCCGATGGCCACACACTTAATTTCAAGCGGTGAAAAAAGCGGGCAAATTGCACCGCTTATGGAGCGAACAGCCATCTATTTAGACAGCGAAATTCGTCGCCTTATTGACACAGCGCTCACCTTGCTTGAACCTTTAGTCATCCTCTTTATGGGGGGCGTTATTTTATTTATCGTACTTGCAACCCTGTTACCCATTTTCTCGATGGAACAGCTCGTGAGTTAACTGAAAAAAACCTAGGAGATTTAACCCATGCAGCAACAACGCGGATTCTCACTGATTGAAATCATGGTGGTCGTTATTATTCTTGGTATTTTAGCGTCTCTTGTTGTCCCAAAACTCATGAGTCGACCCGATGATGCGCGTATCGTTAAAGCCAAACATGATATTCTCGGCATACAAAATGCACTCGACCTCTACCGTTTGGATAACAGCTTTTACCCAAGCACTGACCAAGGCCTTTCTGCGCTGGTTAAGAAGCCCACAACAAGACCTACACCACAACACTGGAAATCCTACCTGAAAAGCTTACCTAAAGATCCATGGGGCCGTGACTATTTGTATTTAAATCCCGGGCAACACGGTGAAGTTGATATCTTTACGCTCGGTGCAAATGGTCAAAGTGGTGGCGATGGCGTCAATGCCGAAATCGGAAACTGGAATGCAGACCAATAAATCTGGTTTCACTCTGGTTGAAATTTTGGTAGTGGTGGTCATTCTTGGCATCACCGCAAGCCTTGCCATGATGGCATTTGGGGACTTTGGTGAAAGCCAACGTATTGAAGCTGAAGCTGAGCGCTTTAAACAAAAGATACGCCTCATTCGCCATCGTGCCATCTTAGAAGCAACGCCATACAATATTCAAGTGCGTCCTGCTGCATACGAAGTATTTCGATTTGTACCACCTAATCGGTGGGAAAATACAACCCGATTAGGCTTTGGTCTGCACCCTTTTCCTAAAAGCATGCAAACCGAATTAACCTTGCATGCAGTTTCTAAAAAACAGTTTTTAACCATTCAAGCATCGGGTGAAATCACACCTTTTACACTCACTTTTAGAGCTACCGGAAAGCCACCTCTCGTGCAAATTGAGGCAAAAAGTGATGGTACAGTGATGTTGAAAAAAATAGGTGACCAATAATGCGCATGGCACTATGTAAGGAAAAACGTGTACATGGTTTCACCCTTATTGAGGTATTACTTGCACTCGCAATTATTAGCATTGCACTGACAGCACTCTTACTGACAACCGCAGAAACCGTCAGGGGAACACAACGTCTGCGTGACAAAACACTGGCTTATATTGTTACAGACCAAGCCTTAACCCTCATTCAACTGAATCTCGCCCCCCTCGAAAAACAACAATCCATTACCCAAGAAATGACACTGTTTAACCAACGCTGGTTTTGGCGTGCTACAGCTTACCCAACACCACTTAAAACTGTAGAGCGTATTGAAGTCACAGCAAGCACTAAACCCGATGGCCCTTTTACGAGTCCACTCACAGGTTTTCGGAGACTTCCATGAAAGGCTATACCTTAGTTGAAGTGATTATCGCGCTTGCAATTTTTGCCATTGTAAGCACCTTAAGTGTTGGTCTATTGAGCCGCGCTTTTGACACCAAAGCGCGACTTAAACATCAAATAGAACCCTTCACAGATATACAGCTTGCTGTCATTCGCATCAAACAAGATGCTGCACAAATCGTATCTCGCGCCATTCGAGACCAAGAGATGAAAAAGGTAGTACCGTTTTTTGCAACCAGTCATGGCATTGAATTTACACGTGGCGGCTTTATTAAGCTGGATGAAAAAGCCCCCCAAAGCACGCTCAGGCGTGTTGCAATAGTCTGTGAAAAAGGAAAGCTCATCCGAAAAACCTGGCCCGTACTTGACGGATTTTCACGAGACACCCCACAAAAACAAGTACTACTCGACCAGCTTGAACAATGCGGCTTTTCGTTTGCCTCCTCCCGCCATACCTGGTCTGATATGTGGCGTACAGGTGACACTGCTTTACCAAGCACGTTCAAACTACATCTTGTTTTTAAAGAGCTAGGTGAAGTTGCACTGGTTTTTAGTATTCCTGGAGGACGTGATGCTGAAGAGTAATAAGGGCAGCGCTCTCCTTTCCGCATTATTTATTATGACCCTTGTTGCAATTGCAACAACAACGCTTACTTTACAACTCAAAAATAGCCTCAATGAGACAAGACTATTATTCAATACCAATCAATTTCAACAAGACAGTATCGTGGTCCGTTACTGGGCTATGGACTTTCTTGCAAGCAAAAAACACAAACACTTCGGCCATAAACCTTCACAAACGCAACATATCGAAAAACATATTACTTTTCCCTCCCTACCAGAATACCACTTTTCGGCTGAACTCATTGATTTAAATGCACGATTTAATCTGAATAACCTAAAATATCCCAGTGGAAAAACAACTTTCTATCGCCTCACTAAACACCTACTTGAAGATGCGTCTGATAAAAAAAGCTATCCGATAACAAGTGCACTTTCAAACTGGATAACCGAATATCAACCAGGACACACGCAACACGACACACAACTCATAGCGCACCTTCCTATTGTGAGTCTCTCTGAGCTTTCACTAGTACCCAACATTAAACTCAAAGACCTTCAAGTGCTCATGCCTTACTTAACAGCCCTACCTGCCATGAGAAAAACCCCTATCAACATTAATACAGCATCAGAAGATCTCCTCATGGCTATGGCAAACGGGCAAGATGCCGTCAAACACATGGAAGCACTCTTTGAAGCACGTGGTGAAGATGGTATTGAGTCGATGAATGATATCCGAGATACACTCAGAAAATTAGCGATTCAAGAAGAGGATGTCACCCTTGAAAGTGACTATTTTTTAAGCATTGGTCACATTAAAACGAAAACACTCAAACGAACGCTTTACAGTTTGCTACAACGCGTCAAAAATAAGGATGGGAGCTACAGCGTTCATTTGATTCATGAGACCTGGAACACAGACTAGGAGTCGTACCATGGCAACAATACATGCACCCATCGGTAAGCAGTATATCGATGGTCACTGGATACAAGGCTCAGGCAGGGCTTTTCATTCCATAAATCCTGCAAACCATACAACTATTTGGAACGGTACCAATGCAACACCGCCCGAAGTTGCCGCGGCTTTTGAAGCAGCCCTACATGCACAAAAAAAATGGGCACATCTTCCCCTTGAAACACGCATCACACATTTAAAACAGTTTGCTACATGTATTGAAACGTATGGCGAACAATTAACAGATTGCATCGCACTTGAAACTGGCAAACCCCTTTGGGAAGCAAAAACTGAAACGCATGCAGTCATTCAAAAAATACAACTCAGTATCGATGCCTACAACGCACGTACCTCGCCCATCACAACAAAAACAGATGAGGCGGCACAGTGCTTGCGTTATAAGCCTCATGGTGTTGTTGCTGTACTCGGTGCTTTTAATTTTCCAGCACACTTAAGCAATGGGCATATTGTTCCCGCGCTACTTGCAGGTAATGCCATTGTTTATAAGCCCAGTGAGCACGCACCTTATGTTGCTGAACTAATGATGCGCTGTTGGCATGACAGTGGGCTGCCTAAAGGCGTTTTAAACCTTATTCAAGGCGGCGCTGAAACAGCGCATGCTTTACTTGAGTTACCGGTAAAAGTGGTCTGCTTTACTGGCAGCTACCCCACAGGCCTTAGCATTCACCATCAATTTAGCGCGCGCCCTGAAGTATTACTGGCGCTTGAGATGGGCGGTAATAATCCGCTTATTATTGATGAAACCCTCAAAAATGTACCGGCTGCTGTGTACCACACACTCTTGTCTTCATTTTTAACCACAGGGCAGCGCTGTACATCAGCAAGACGCGTTATCATTCCTGATAATCCGACGGGAGACAACTTTCTGAAGCAACTCTTAAGCGCCACACAAGCGTTAGTCATCGGTGCACCAAATGATACTCCCGAGCCTTTTATGGGACCACTTATTCACCCAAAACAAGCCAAAAACGTTTTAAATGCAGAGGCACAGCTCATATCGCTTGGCGCAACGCCTTTACTAAAAATGCACCTCTTTGAAGAAAACAGCGCCTTTATTACGCCCGGAATTTTAGACATGCGGGCTGTTTGCAACCCTATTGATGAAGAAATTTTTGGCCCTTTAGTTCAAGTGCACCGATACCAACACTTTGAGGAAGCTATTGAGCGCGCCAACCAAACCCGATACGGCTTAGCAGCTGGACTGCTTGGAGATAACCGAACCCACTATGAAATGTTTTATCAAAACATACAAGCAGGGCTTGTTAACTGGAACCGCCCAACAACAGGCGCTGCGAGCAGTCTTCCCTTTGGCGGTATTGGCTGCAGTGGCAACCACCACCCGAGCGCCTACTTTGCAGCAGATTACGTAGCCTACCCCACAGCAAGCCTTGAAAGCGAGGCATTATGCCTTCCTAAAGCCCAACTCCCTGGCATTCAATTGGAGACGCCTCGTGGTTTATGAACTGAACTTAGATGGTTTGGTTGGGCCAACACACCATTACGCAGGGCTTGCCTTTGGTAACAAAGCTTCCATGAGGCATGCCGATACACAGTCAAACCCACGAGATGCAGCACTCCAAGGCCTTAAAAAAATGCGCCTCTTACATGAGCTTGGTTTAAAACAAGCAGTGCTTCCACCGCAGCTACGTCCTAATCTTCAATTTTTACATACTCTTGGATTTACGGGCTCTGTGTCATACCAACTTGAGCAAGCAAAAAAACACCACCCGCGTGCACTGAGTGCCGCTTTTTCAGCCTCTAGTATGTGGTGTGCAAATGCAGCAACTGTTACCCCAAGTAGCGACACGACTGATAAACGCGTTCATTTTACAGCTGCAAATTTAGTCCATCACCTGCATCGTCATCAAGAAGCAGATACGAACAAAGTCATGCTGGAAACGATTTTTTCAAACAACGCACACTTTGTGCATCATGATGTGCTGCCTAAAACCCCCGATTACAACGATGAAGGCGCGGCCAACCATAACCGCTTTGCAAAAACACACGTATCAAGTGGCATACATCTTTTTGTTTATGGGCGAGAAGCATCTAAAATAGATGCACCTCCCACACACTTTCCAGCGCGACACACAAAAGAGGCAAGTGAGGCCATTGCTACAAAGCATACCTTAGCGCCCGAACAAACACTGTTTGCAGCGCAACATCCGAATGCTATTGATGCAGGTGTTTTTCATAACGATGTGATATCGCTTGCAAATGAGTCTGTTTTTTTAGTCCATGAAGATGCATTTTTAAATCAAAAAGTACTATTAGAACAATTACAACAACGTGCCGACTTTGACATCAGCTTGATTGAGATTCAAAGAGAGACGCTCTCGTTAGAAGCCGCTGTAGAAAGCTACTTATTTAATGCTCAGCTCGTTACCCTGCCAAGTAACGCCGGTATGGCCCTCATTGCACCCACTGAGTGTCACAGCAATCTTGCTGTGCGCCGCGTTGTTGACAACATCATTGCAGACAAAAAAAACCCGATTTGTGCGGTACACTATGTCTCACTCAAGCAAAGTATGCAAAATGGTGGCGGTCCTGCCTGCCTGCGACTGCGTATCCCCCTGACACAAACAGAGCTGAGTGCCATGCACCAAGGCATTCTTATCACAGATGACCTTCTAAACGCACTTGAAGCACACATTCACACTTATTACCGTACCGAACTTAGTTTTCAGGATTTAACAGATCCAGCACTTGTTGATGAAACCATGAGCGCACATGAGGCGCTGTTAAAACTACTGAAACTTTAAGGCTTTCGCACCTCTCACCTACTTGCTTCTTAAAGAGTCGGCACATTCTTATCCGTATCTTCAGAGCCTTTCTGCGTATGTTCTTGCAACGCTTCTCGATAACTTGCTGTTGTCTCAGAAGTATCTTCAGGCTTAAAGGCGTTCACATCGATGCTATCAACCATGTCTACCAAGCGCTTATACTCCTCTGCCTCATAACCTTCTTTACTTTCAGGACGCTCCAAGTAAGTACGCATTTGGTCACGCAAAGTACTCGCCAGCATCTCTTTTTTTGCTGTTTCAATATTTGGCTCATACAAAATAAAGTAAATAGCTCCCACTTGAAGTTGTACCAGTTCCTCTACCATAAGTTGCTCAGGTAAATCTGAAAATAACGCTGAGACATGTTCAACAGACAAAGCGCCCTCACTTCGATTATCCACGAGTATTCGTATGCCTTCTTCAATCAATTCATATGCCATACTCACTTTTAACGCGGAACTTAAACTTTCGTCTTCGCATGCAACCTGAGCGATTACATCTGATAGTATATTCAACTTATCTTCATAGTTGCTTAGCCCTATGAGAACCGGCCCTACGAGTACTTTCAGAGCACCTTTAGGAAGAAATTCTCCATGTACAAGCAATGCCTCGATACAGTTTGGCAAAAGCGCTTGTAATATCTGCGCTTTCTGACTATCACGTATATCAGCATAAACAATATTCGAAATTACATTTTCTAATATTTCAACTTGAACTTGCACAGAAAAATCGGCATCCTCCCGCAACACACGATTTAACATGTTTGCAATCACATCCATGGTAAGCTGCCCTTGGCTTGCAGCAGACTCAAGCACGTCATCGAGAATGACATTTATGATTGGCAGGTCTTCATCTGTAAGATTCAATGCATCCAGCACATCACCATAAGCAACTACTTTTTGCTCAAACGTATATTGTGCGGCAATACCCATCACCTTAAAGCTTAAATAGTCA
>JARGNV010000033.1:0-3993 GCA_029212465.1 Legionellaceae bacterium
TGAGCAAGCAAAGATTTATTTTGATGAGCTTCGAGCATGTTTTGTTGAGGCAACTAACGCACTCAATACGTATGGCCGCTCAGATGCAAAAACACAAACGGCCATTGAAGCAATGTCGGAGTCATTCTTAAAACTTAAATTAAGTTCTAAGCAAGTGGATAAGCTGACACGTCACTTCCGTAAAATGCGTAATGATATTCGAGAGTTTGAACGTAAAATTATGAGGCTTTCTCTTGAAAAGGGACGTATTCCTAGAAAGTTGTTTATTGATACCTTCCCAGGTCAGGAAACCAATACAGAGTGGTTAACAATTGTTCTTGATAAGCACGGTAAAAAATTAGATATTGAGCGTATTGAAGCAGTTTCTCCAGAAATTAAGCAATTACAAATAAAATTGGTTGAGTTAGAGGGGTTCTCTGGTTTAAGCATTATTGAGACAAAAGATATTAATCGTAAAATGTCTCTTGGTGAAGCCAAAGCACGCCGCGCTAAAAAAGAAATGGTTGAAGCAAACTTAAGGCTCGTGATTTCAATCGCTAAAAAATATACCAATCGAGGCCTACAATTCCTTGACCTTATTCAGGAAGGTAATATTGGTTTGATGAAAGCAGTTGATAAGTTTGAATATCGTAGAGGTTACAAGTTTTCGACTTATGCTACATGGTGGATTCGTCAGGCAATTACGCGTTCTATTGCAGACCAAGCACGCACTATTCGAATTCCTGTGCATATGATTGAAACAATTAATAAGCTGAATCGTATTTCTCGACAGATTTTACAAGAAACAGGAAGAGAGGCAACGCCTGAAGAACTTGCTGAAAAAATGGAACTTAGCGAAGATAAAATTCGAAAAGTGCTGAAAATAGCTAAAGAGCCTATTTCAATGGAGACCCCTGTGGGGGATGATGACGAGTCGCGCCTGGGAGACTTTATTCATGATGACAATATGTCATCCCCAATTGACTCAGCGACAACGGAAGGCTTGAGAGAAGCAACACTTGAGATTCTTGAAACGCTCACACCACGTGAAGCGAAAGTGTTACGTATGCGTTTTGGTATAGAGATGAATACTGATCACACGCTTGAAGAAGTGGGTAAGCAATTTGATGTAACGCGAGAGCGAATTCGTCAAATTGAAGCGAAGGCACTTCGTAAGCTTCGCCACCCTTCCCGCTCAGAAAAGCTGAAGAGCTTTATCGAAACAGATGAGACTTAATTAAAAACCATTATAATAATGGATCCCCGCCTTTCGCGGGGATGACATGATTTTTACTACTGTTTTTGATTTTTAAGTGATTATTGCTTTTCTTATCCAGAAATCAGGTTATAACTTCATTTATCGTTAATGGAACTCCCCTGTCTTTCCCGAGCATTTGTCTTTTTTCTTCTTTTAAAATGATCTAGACTTAATACTGAGTGGACGTGATGTTTATCAACTTAGGAGATCATCATGAGCATATCCAAGAAAAAGATAGCAAACCCGCTTAATTTTTATGATAAACCCTCTGATGTTGCACATGATAGAAACTTATCCTTAGAAAATAAAATTAAAACGTTAGACAACTGGATTAATGATATAGAGCTTCAGCATGTTGCTGAAGAGGAAAATATGCCAGGAGTACACCGAGAGCAACGTGAGCAGGTGGATTATTTGCGGCGACTTTTGCGGACTTATCGCGCGCATCAAGCACATACGGATAAAAACAAACACTGATGAGTAGTTTTTATATTTGCCCGATGCACCCTAAGGTTCGCCAAATAGGGCCGGGTGACTGCCCTATTTGTGGGATGGCACTTGAGCTTGAAAGTTTTTCAAAAAATGCCACTGAAGTAACAGAAAATATTGAACTGATTGATTTTAAACGCCGCTTTTGGATAAGTCTTATTTTGAGTTTTCCTATTATTTTTTTAAGTATGGGAGAGCATCTCGTTAATTTTTCAACTGTTATCTCACCGAATATATCGCGTTATATACAACTGATTTTTTCACTGCCTGTTGTGCTCTGGGGTGGTTTTCCGTTTTTTAAAAGAGGATGGCAGTCTGTTCAATCATATCACTTAAATATGTTTACCTTGATTTCTTTAGGTACAGGTGTCGCATTGCTTTATAGTGCTATTGCAACCTGTTTCCCGACTTTGTTCCCAGCACACTTATATACCGGGACAGCGATACCAGTTTATTTTGAAGTTGCTTCTATGCTTGTTGTGTTGGTTTTACTGGGGCAAATGTTAGAAATAAAAGCGCGAGAGAAAACAGGCCATGCCATCAAAGCGTTACTTGATTTAACACCGTTTGTTGCACACCGGATTTACGCGAATCAAGAAGAAGATATTGCACTTGATAAAGTGCAGCTTAACGATAAATTGCGCGTAAAGCCAGGTGAGAAAATACCAGTTGATGGGCGTGTGCTTGAAGGAGAAAGCCTGGTCGATGAGTCAATGCTAACCGGTGAGCCAATGCCTGTACTCAAAGTGGTTGATAATGCAGTGATTGCAGGCACTGTTAATGGTTCTGGCGTCTTAATCATTGAGGCAGAAAAACTGACTCAAGATACACTTTTGTCACAGATTATTGATTTGGTAGGTAAAGCGCAAAGAAGCCATGCGCCGATACAACGATTGGCAGATATTGTGTCGGGTTATTTTGTACCAATTGTTATTTTAGTTGCAATGCTTGCGCTGATTAGCTGGTTTGTTTTTTCACCATCAGAAGGATTAAGTCGCGGGATTTTGGCCTTTGTGAGTGTGCTTATTATTGCATGCCCCTGTGCGCTTGGGCTTGCAACGCCTATGTCGATTATGGTTGGCGTTGGTCGTGGTGCACGTAGAGGAATTCTTATTAAAAATGCTGAAGCACTTGAGTTACTTGAAAAAGTAAACACCATTATTTTTGATAAAACGGGCACCTTAACTGCTGGGCATCCAACGCTTGCAGAAGTGATACCATTTGGAGATTTTGATGAAAATACAGTACTTCAAATGGCGAATGCATTAGAGCAAAGCAGTGAACACCCACTTGCAAATGCCATTAAAATAGAAGCAAAAAGAAGGGCCTTAGCGCCCCTTGTTGTTCAGGACATTGAAATTGTACCAGGAAAAGGTGTTGTGGGACATATGAATGGTCAAGTGATTGCGTTAGGTAATGAGCTACAGATGCAAGCGCTCAATGTTAATATCCTTGCTGCTGAGGAAAAAGCAAATGCACTTAGAGAGCAAGGTGCAACTATTATTTACTTGAGCACTAATCAAGTACTTGCAGGGATAATGGCAGTGCTTGATGCAGTCAAGCCTACAACTGCTGGAGCACTACATGCACTCAAACAATATCATTTAAACTGTGTGATGTTAACGGGAGATAATCTAAAAACGGCAAAGACAGTGGCTGCCCTATTGGAAATAGACAATATTTATGCGGGCGTTTTACCTGCTGAGAAACATCAGATTATTCAAAGCTATCAAGCAAAGGGTCAAATCGTTGCGATGGTGGGTGATGGTATTAATGATGCCCCAGCGCTTGCAACAGCAGATGTTGGCATTGCAATGGGAACGGGTACAGATGTTGCGATGGAAAGTGCTGCGGTTACTTTGCTCAGTGGTGATTTGAGCCACTTAGTTGAATCAGTTCATTTATCACATGCAGTCATGAAAAATATACGCCAAAATCTGTTTTTCGCATTTTTTTACAATGCACTTGGCGTACCACTGGCAGCAGGTGTATTTTATCCGTGGTTTGGTTTACAGCTTTCACCACTGATTGCTGCACTTGCTATGTCTTTCAGTTCGTTGAGTGTTGTATTAAATGCGTTACGTTTGAATAAACAAGTGTTATAAAGTTATTGGTTTTTGGGAGTAGAGTCATCTTTTTCTAAGTTCAGCTTCGGAGGTGTTGGTTCGCCAATTACAAACGCTCTATCAATTCCACCATGTTTCCAGCGACTTTCTGTTTTGATAATAAAATCTCTTTTTGCCAGATTTTTAATATTACATGTTTTT
>JARGNV010000033.1:4003-10916 GCA_029212465.1 Legionellaceae bacterium
GTTCCTTGTACCTTATCAACAAATAACGAGTGATATCTTTTTTTACCAGAACCAGAGAAAAGTTTCATATCAACTGCAAGCGCAAGCAACGCTTCTTTCACAGTTGCTATTTGTGCTTCACTAAATCCATTGGTACGATATGCGGCTTCTTCTGAAGGTGTTAATCTAAAACGTGAGCTGGCAGATAAAAATGTTTCTTTATTTGGGTTATCTGCAGGATCGTGTGTTAAATACCATCCTAACAAGTTAATGCTTCGGCTTAAAATAGCGGTTGCTGTGATAATAGTAGATGCAGTCAGGATGGCGCCAGCAGCTGCCCATCCGACAGGGCTTGATATAAACAAAGAGGTAATAGCAATCATTGCGAGTGATACGAGCGCAAGCGTAATTACAATACCTGCGAGATTAATGAGTTTATTTTTGTCTGAATGGATGTTTGCAAAATATGCCAAAAAATCATCATAAATGACCCCTAGCCTATCGAGTGAAGGGATAATGCCTTTAATACGACTGTTAAAATTAAAAAGTAGCGCGTTACTCAGAGCATCTTCTTTTCGCTTAAATTCCCACTCGAAACGTTCCGAACGAATTGATTTAGATAAAGCTGTGTGTCCAATGCATGAGTTAATTTGCTCGGGTTCTAATACTATTTTTGAGTTGGTGTGTGTAAGTTTATCCTTGAGCTGCGTTAAGCCCGGCGGGCTTATATCAACAGGTTCAAACGTTGGTTCAAAGATGTTGCTAAGAGAATTGAGGCGGTATAGCTTTTTACCATCGACTAACACACAAATGTGCTGTGATGTCATACCCATCCAAATTCTTTCTAAATCTTTGCTTAAATCATTGAGGGCTGTGCCAACATTTTTAAAGCGATTATCAACGCGTAGACTAGATGCAGGATTGAGTTTATTAAACTCAAGTTCTGTTAAGTTATAAACCGTCATTTTTTGAGAAAACAGGTGCTTTTCCCAACGTTTAATCGCTTTTTTTCTATCTTCTTCTGTATATTGAATGGCTGCCATTTGAATCTTGAACGATTGTCTAAACAAGGTGAGCGTGTCGAGTGCATTAGCGTGTGGCGGGTCATTATTAGGATTAAATGCTTCTTTGTCTAAAATTTTTTGTAATGTTTTTTGAAACGATAACTTTTTTTCTTTGAGGGATATTAGCTTTTCTTCGAGTGTGTCTTCGTTTTTAAGTATTTCAAGCGTATCAAAAATTTCACCACGATTCATACGGTTTAATTCGTCAAAAACTTCTACAATGGCATTGAGTACGAGCTTAACGTCTGCGGGCATAATATTCTCACCATGACACACTATATAGATAATTTTAGACTAAGATAAAACAAAAAGCATATTTAATAGTCATATGTAGTGTGCTATAATTTTGAGCTTTTTGTTTTTGGAATAATATATGAGTTTGTTTGAGTGCATTGATATGGCAAACCATGCATTAGACCGGCTGCGTGAGGAAGATAGCTCCGCGAGGCAAGGTCTTTACTTCTTTGCACCTGAGGCAGGAAAACGCTATGCCAACAGAAAACAAAAAGAAATAGCCTTTTTTATTAAGATTCGAGAACGTTTACTCGATGAGCAAGCGCTTCTTGAAATAAAAGATTATGTGCATTTAGCAATGCTATTTGAGGATTTGGTGCCTGAAATAAAAGCGTATCTTGATAAAGGTAACCCTATTTGTCGCTTGGAATTAGCGTTTATTTTAAAAGAAGTGGCTTTGATTGCTTTACATGAGCGCATGCGACAAATGGTAATAGTCGATAGTTTTTCCCATAAGAAAATCAATGAAATGGCGCGCCCATACGGTTTAGGTCATATCCACTATTATTTACCGATTGAAGCGCTTAAAAAACTTAAAAAGTACCAAACGAATCGATATAAAGTAGCAGCTGTTGATCAAGTTAACTTTGCACTGGGAAGCAGTGGCGGCATGTGTTCAGGTATGACCCAGATGATGTCAGACCCTACTTTTTCTCCTTATTTAAAAAAAACAACAGGTGCCCAAAGGCCACACATTGCAATTACACGTAAAGTGTATGACTGCCAAAGGAGTGATGAAAGTCATGTTGATATTAAGTGGACTACATTAACTAGAAAGCACTTTTGCCCTGACCTTCAGGTACAAGCTAAACAAATTTTACACCATGCGCGAAAACACGTTGATAAAGATATTTACTTAAGCTTAAAAGATAAGGGCCCAGGGCATGCATGCTATTTGAGAATGCATAAAAATTCAAATGGACAACAAGAAATATGGTATATGGACCCTAATTATGGTGCTTACCGGTTTCAAACGCAGGCACAGTTTATTGAGTTTTATGCATTGAGCCTTAAATCTGCTAAATTTACATGTTATCAATTAATTCAAATGGAGTATGATCCAACGCATATACTGTCTCGTCAGCGTACGTTACAGGAAGCATGGTTTAGCATATTAACAGGCATATCTTTTTTTGATCGCGACAGTAACATGCTTTTTTTAAGTCATGCCTTGGCGGCATGCTGCATAATGGCGCCGATTGCATTACCTTTTTTACTCTTTAGCTCACCGCTTATAACTTCGAGTTTAGCTGTTTCTATATATGCTTTTAATATGGTGACAATCATGCATGGTTTTAAAGGGGTATTAGGCCCCATTCATTTCTTAGAAGTGTGTGCACATGAGCTGGGTCAATGGGTAAATAAGCTATGCGGTGTTTCTGAAGAAAAACCACATAGCGCCGCTGTTTCAGATGAGCCACTTTGTGAGAATGGTTTATCAATGGCTTAAGATTTTCTTATTTCTAAACATGACGGACCTGGGGTGTTACAACATGACTACAGTGTTTGAAATGTGCCTTTAAATCCCAAACATACTCCGTTGGCATAAGCCCAAAAGAGAGTAAGGTATCGTGAAAACATTTAGGGGATAAATCGCCTAACGTTTCTGTTAAGGCTGTTTTAAGCGCCTTAATTTTTAAAAGTCCGTGGTAATACGCCGTTGCTTGTCCTGGTGCAATATATGCATAGCGCTGATACTCAACTTCGGCAAAAGCACGAGAGATACCAATTTCATGATGCAGATAATTGATAACATCATTACGACTTGCAAGACCTTGTTGTACCATCGGATCGAGGAAATAACGGGCAATACGAAGCAAGCGCATTTGTAAAATACCAAATTGGGCTTCAATATCGACATACGGATAAATTAAGTCTTCAGCATATAAAGCCCATCCTTCATGATTTACAGGATTTTCTGCAAACGATGCACGCACCAAGCTCATTTCAGGACTTAACACACGACGAAGGTGTAAGTCATGCCCTGGGCGCCCTTCATGCGCCATTAAAGCAATGGTAATCGATGGATACGTAAAATCATCATAAGGCAGCCCTTTTAGTGCAGTTGGAACAATGAATTCAGGTGTCATTCCTGTATTGTTTACCCGTGGCGGCATGTAAATATGAGGTGCTGGCATCGCTTTGCTTTCTGCAAGCGTTGCAAGCCGAATTTTAAGAGGTTCTTTTGGTAAGGTAAGAATTTGGTTTGCTTCAATAATTGCCTCTATTTGTGCAGAGGTAGTTTGATAGAGTGCTAATACATCTTCAGGAGATGTAAACTGTTGTTGTTTTAAAAAGGCAATAACGGCTTTAGGTGTGCTGCTGGGTAAATGATATTTATCGGCAATTTGCTTGGCAAGTGCTTCATAAGTTTGATAAAGCGCTGCATAATCTTTTTTGCCGGTTATAATCATTTGCTCGATATTTGCATCTCTTAAGCCATAGCTTTTAAGTGTCTGCCTATACAGTGCTTTTGGTATTTTGCTTGTATGGCGCGCATGTGGCAGAAGCACTTTTCGTATGAACGCATCAAATGCAATGACTTGTGTTTGGTATTGGGTAAAATCATCTTGCCATGTAGTGTCATTGGTACTTTCAAGTAATTGTTTAATCGCATCTACATATACCGGGCTACTTTCCAGGTAATGATTGAGCGCATCAATTGATGGATATAATGCATCATTGCTTGGGTATTTTTGAATAATGTTTTCGACATACTGTTGGTTTGCTAAAAGAAACTCTGAATCGACATAACGGTGAAATCGCTTAATGGCTGCGCTTTTGCGTGCGTCACTCGTTTGAGCGTTAATGAGCGTATGTATGCTCTCGAAGACAAGTTGTGAGCCCGGAATAAGCGGAATCACTTTTTCTGAGCGATTAAGCCGAATGGATTCAATTTGATTTTGTACGTAGTCACTCAAAAGTTCTAAATCAATAAATCCATCATGCGTATTTGTAAGATAGCTTAGGTTCAGTAATTTTTTATACCACCCTTGATAAAAACTTAATAATTTATCATCTAAGTCGGGAGATATATTGCTGGTTTTATCATCATACTCGCTGAAACCTATTTCACTTGCTTGCTCTGGCAAGTATGCAGCAAGCTCATGTGTAAATTGCATCGTGATTTGATTAGAGCGTTCTACTTCTTCTGTATCTGCATGTAAGGGCGTGCTGGTTAAATTGAGGACTAAGGACAAACAAAAAAGTGTTTTTTGATACAACTTCATGAGATACAACCTGATAGAATGACTAAAAAACTATCGGAATCGTATCATACCTATTTTTTATTTTCTAAACATATTTTCATACCTTCATGGGTTGCTTTAAGCCCAAGCGACTCGTAAAAATGCTTTGCTCGGACGCGTTTTTTGTCGGTAGTGAGCTGGATAATAGAGGCTCCTTTTGAGGCACCGTATTGAATGGCAGTTTTTATCATCCACTCACCAATATGCTGCCCTCGGCAAGCAGCAAGGACACGTACCCCTTCTATTTGCAAGCGTGTTGTACCGGTAAAAGTGAGTGATGGCATGATGGTTAGCTGACAACTGGCAACGATTCTATTATCTTGCTCGACAACCATTAGATATTGATTGGGGTCACTATCAATTTTATCAAAAGCCTCTAAATAAGCGTTATCAAGCGGCAGGGATAGGTTTTCACGGCTAAGTCCTAACTCATCTTCCCCGAGCATCTGAATAATTGTTTCTAAGTCGTTTCGGTTTGCTCGGCGATAAGATAAATTTTTACTCATACTACGTTCCTATATAAAAAGAAGTAATACATAAGAATATAGACAATATTTAACACTTATCAGTAAACACACTAAGAGAGTGATTGAACTCCGCACAAAATAGTGTGATTAGCCACACCAGTTCAATCCAAATAATAAATACAGGCACAATTGCAAATGCACCATAAATCATTTCGTAAAATGTAAAATATTCTAAATATAAAGAAAATCCTTTTTTAACGATTTCAAATAAAAGTGTTGCAAGTAGCGCGCTAAATAATGCGTGCTTGAATGGAACACGTTTATTGGGTACTACATAGTATAAAAAAGAGAAACCAATCCACGCTAATATAAAAGGAGCATTTGAAATCAGGATACTTTTTTCTTGAAAATATTGCGGGCCAAAGAAAGCGTTGGCTCTTAAGTAAGCGCTTGCAAACAAACTAAACCCTAAAAAAAGTGGTAGTATGATGAGTATAAAACCATAGACAAATACTGCATGAATGGGGTTTCTTACTCGTGTTACATGCCATATTTTATTAAGTGCTAACTCAACGTTATAAATTAGCAGCATGCTATATAGTAATATAGCAACGCCACTAATGATTGAAAAATGGCCTGCTTTGGTTGTAAACGTAGTTATATATGCTTGCACTTTATGGCTTGCGTCCGGCACAAAGTGGTTGAAAATAAAATTTTGAGCAGGCTCAAGCAGTTGATTAAAGTAAGGCAAATACGTGAGCAAACTAAAAAGTACCGTGAGCAATGGCACCATCGTCAACAATGTTGTAATAGTTAACGAGCTTGCACGGTGTGTACAGTCATTTTGAATGCAGTTTTTAAAAGTGAACTTCAAAAACGCATAGCTATAACCGACTATCTTTGGATACACCCGACGCCCCTTGTTTAACCACGACCTTCGGTAATACCCTGAGGTAAGCCCGTATCACCACCGGGACAAAATGTAATGGTATAGTTTTTGGGTTGTGTGCAGGTGAAGGTGCTTGTTTTGTCATCAAATTGATAGGTATATACAGAAGGACAGGCCCTTTTCATCCATTGGATGGTGGGTTGAACGTGACGGGTCCACTCGGGGTCAACTTGTAATACATTACCTGCATTTGAAGACGAGCCGGTTTGGCAGAGAAAGGTCGGATCGTTATTGTTATTATTTGCAAGAATACCAGGGATGTCCCACCAATTGACGCAACCACAACACTGCTTCAGTTCATTTTCTGTATAGACCCCTGCTGCATAGTTTAGATAACAAGAATTAAAACGTGGATTAGCGGTTGAGCCTTTAGGTACAGGGCAGGCTAACAGCTGACTTAAAGGATAAGTGCTTTCAGGGAAAGGTGTGCTTAAATTTTGTTTGCATGAAAAGTTATCTTCGGCGAAGGGCGAAGCAAAGTTACTGTTTAAAGCACACAGTTCATTGGCAGAATAGTACCCCAAAAACGCACCACAACCAGGGTTTAAGTTTTCATCTAAGCCGCATAACAGGCCTTGGGTAGCACATGTCCTATTTGCAAGGCACTTAGCCCCTGTTCGTGTAACTTTATAAAATTTATTTACAGCGGCAGCTGCGTTTGAATTTGCAGGGCTTGCTTGACTCCAATTACAGGCGCCAAATCCATTTTCAGCAATTTCATTACCTGGAATACCGCATTGGTAGTTGTTCGCTGTTGCATTAGGTTGCATTTTAATGGGAACGTGAAGTCCATTAATCACTTCAACATCATAGGTATCCGTGCCACCACTTTCCGCTCTCAACATGGTAATTTCTGCCTGTGTTGCCGGCTGTGCAAAGCCAACGCCTGGCGCACACGATGTGCTTCCTCCA
>JARGNV010000033.1:10926-18266 GCA_029212465.1 Legionellaceae bacterium
GCAGACATCTCCGCTACAGCGTAAGCTAGCAGAAAAATTTCCACTCCATAACGTATCAGATAAAGTAGATGCCTCTGTTCCTATAATATCGACTGTAGCTGTATTATTGGGGGCGGTGGTTTCTAGTTTATAGTTGCCGGTGCTGGGCGCATAGTTGTCCCAGTAGCATACATTAGAGCCAGTATTACAGCTAGAGCCTTTGGGGCATACTGAAGGGTCTGATGCGCAGGCTGGCGAATTGGGGATAGCACCTCCGTTCAAAGAAAACCAAACTGGGAAGTTGCATTGGTTGACGAAGGTTAGTTGTCTTTCGTCGGTAATGGTTGTTACGACATCTGTTGATGTTGTGGCTGTGGCAGTGACAGCTTTTGAGTTTGCATCTACGTAGTGAACAACCTCGGTAATTGTTATGCTTGGTGGTGTTGGTACATCTGCAGGCGCTGTATAATTGGCATTAAATTGACAGGCTTGGCTTGGGGAAAGCGTTGTGCCTGCACAATTATCTCCGCCAGTTATAGGTGTCAAGGTGCCTGCTGCAGGCCCTGTTAGGTCACGACCTGTAATTGTAATTGAGCGCTCGCTTTGATTGGTAAACAAAAAGAGTACAGGTTTTGTTGTACCGACCTTCATTTGTGATGGTAATAAAGTAGGTGTTGTTGCAACAATACCACCTCCGGAAGTTTCAACCACTGTATGTGTTGGAATGCTAACAGGCGCGCCTTGTGTGTATGTAAGCGTTGTAGTGACTGTTTGCGCTTCTGGCACGCTCGAGAGCGGTGTATATGTTCCTGTAACCCGACAACTTGCACCTGCTGCAAGTATTTCTTTGCACGTTGTGCTGAAAGAGGGGTTGGTTGATTCAATGACAACTGCTGTTCCAGCGCGTGTACCTGTATTGGTAAACTCAATAACGTAACTGGAGGATTTTCCTAATGTAATAGTAGAGGAAAGTGGCGTTATGAGTGAGCCTTTAATGGTTACACCTGCCTCAGAGCTAGAAATAGCGTTTGTTTTTAACGCTTGGTATGGCACAACATTGTTGTCAGGCTCACCTTGTTGACCAATGGTGAGCTCAAGGCTTTTAGCACCTGCAACGAGGGGCACTAAAACACTCTAATGATACATGATTCATGCGCTTTCAAATACTTCCCTGAGCAAGCGTCTGCATAAGTAAACTCAGACTGCGGGCTTGCTGTGCGTTTAATCTCTAAAGGACGTTTTAAATCAAGAGGTAAGTTATTGGTTAACTTAATGATAGCCAAATGCGTTCCCCCGCCAACGGTAATTGAGCTTGGGAAATTGTTAGATACTTCTAATGAAATTGGCGTTTTGGCAGCAAAACCATAGCCACTTAGACTGAGTATTAAAAAGAAAGATATCAGCTTTTTCATGCTGCAAAACTCCAGAGTTTAATTTGAAAATAAATAAGTTAGACCTAGAAAAAGGCCATTTGATCGGTAATGACCGAGTTGTAGCGACTCACCTGCCCAAGTACTCACACCCGGGCCTGAAGCAACATTGCCTAAATCCATATATTGATAAGCAAACGAAAGTATCCACTGTGTAAGCAGTTGGAAATCAAGACCTGCACCCACATGATACGCAAACGCTGTGTTTGTGTTATTTGTAAAACCAGGACTTACTCGTGCAGCTATGCTGGGTAATGCGGTTTCGGTATATTGGGTTGCACGATTAAACCCAACTCCAAGTCCACCCGTCACATAGGGTAAAATACGCTTATATTTAAATAAATTAAGCTTTCCTGAAGCGAATAGTAAGTTTGAAGAAACATCCCAGTTATAGACATAATTAGTAAATAGTGGGAGCGAGTATTGTGTTACTGCACCACTGATGCGTGTTGAAAATAAGGTCTCATAGCGCAAACCAAGCGCATAATCTGGAAACCACTTTTTATTGGTTTGCCAATATCTTCCTGCAAAAACGGCAACCATCGGTTCGGCTTTGTCTTGGTTGACGCTGTAATGGTCTTGATTAGACGGTCTTGGCAGCAAAGAGCCATTATTCACGTACATATCTGATTTTAATAGTGGCTTTTGACCTCCAATGGCACCAAAGACAAACCAGTGGGCCGACTCTTCTGGTAATTGTGCGCCCATTGTTCCTGAAAAAGCAGTGCTGGAAAAAAGAGTAAGCGCTAAAAGCTTAGATAACTTAAATGAAATCCTTTTCATTCATGTGTCCATCCTAATATATTGCAGTTAAAGTGAAACCATTATTGTAATATGTTACACAAGTCGTCAAGCGCATTACTAGTGAGAAAAGATACAATGTTTATTATTTTTATTGCAGGGGGCTCTGCTGCTGGAAAAACGCTGCTGTCCAAGTCTCTGATGGAGAGGTTAAATGGGCTATATAAGGGGTGTATAGCTATTAAACTGGATGATTACTATCGAGAAATGCCTACTTATATGGACTTAGCAGAATATAAGCAAACCACCAATTTTGACGATCCGAACATTCTAGATTTTGCTTTATTAAAAGTGCATATTCTTTCTCTTTTTCAAGGAAAGTCTATTCATAAGCCTATTTTTGATTTTAAATGTGAGCGCCGTGTTGGTGCTGAGTTAGTGCTTCCCCCTGATATTTTATTAGTGGATGGAACAGCCTCACTGTTGTTTGCTGAATCTTTTATGCCTAAGTACATACCCAGTTACAAAGTTTTCATTGAAGTAGATGCTGATATTTTATTAAAGAGACGTATTCAACGCGATCGATTGGAACGCGGTTATGCCGATGAAATGAGTATTATAAAAAAAGACACTGATTATGTTAGACCCACTTTTGCATCCATCATTGAGCCTACTAAAAAATCTGCAGATATGGTGATTCATAATCATGAAATTTATGATGTAATACACATGCCTAATGTTTTTAGCGCCTGGATAGACAAGCTTGTTTCCATAGTAGATAAGGATTGATAGTGCTATGACCATCTCCAATAAAAAAATGTTATTTTCTTTGAGTGTGTTTTCGCTTATTTTTTGTTCATCACTTCAAGCAAGACCCGGTACTTTGTTTCCCCTCACTCGCAAAACAGCAGCAACCATTGATATTCCAGAAGGAGCTTCTGCCAGAGCTATTTATGAGGTTAGGAGCAACACGCTAGTTCCGCACTACCTCACCCTCCACCCAATACCTGGTGTTCAAGTCATTTCAGAGCGTGCTGATAATTGCTCACCACCTTTTCGCTTGAATAAAAATGAAGCTTGTAATTTGGTATTAGAAATAGCAATTGATGCTGTCACAAACTCGCAAATCACACCGAAGGTATGTAATACAGTAACCCCACCCTTTTTGTGCTCACAAGCAGACCCAAGTTCGCGGGTGTATGTTAGAAAAATTGCAGCTGCAACTAAAACAGCTGTGGGAGTTAATCAATCAACACCAGAAGATACCCCATTACTCGTACAAACAAGAAATGGCGGCATTTCTTGGAGGACTGTGGATGTAAGCCAAACCCCAGATGGCGGACAATTTTTTAACACAGCCTGTGGTGGCACAAGTCCTGGCACGTATTGCCTGGCAGTAGGTGGTACACCAGATAATGCCCCGGCATACACAGTCCCTCCTTTTATTGTATCTACAATGAATGATGGTCAAACCTGGCGTTCAACCCCTATTGTCGGTGCGCCAGCGCTTGGCAATTTTTATGGTACGAGCTGTACTGACGATGCACAGTTTTGTAATGCGGTGGGTGATGCAATTTTTTATGATGACACAGGCACAACGATTACTTCTGCCCCCCTTCTAATTGCGCAAAGTCAAGACTATGGAAAAAACTGGCATGTTAAGGCGATTAGCGGTACTAACGTGCCTGCAAATGCCTCATTTATTAGTTCGAGTTGTGCCAATAGAAATGGGGCTGCAACGCTTTGTGCGGCGTCTGGACAAATTTCAGAAGTGCCAGGTGATTTAAAAAGCACTTCAAATCATCCACTACTCGCACAAACGACCGATGGTGGTGACTCATGGTCGATTGTTACCGTCAATGGCGCCCCAACCTATGGGTATTTTTATCATGTTAACTGTACGCAATCGGGCGATCGCGCACTTTGCGTGACGGTTGGGCAAGATTATGCAACCACGTCTCCATTGCTTGCGCAAACCAATACGAGTGGTGCTGTCTGGAATACAGTGCCGCTACCAACTTTCGTAAAAGATGGTTACTTGAATGATATTGCGTGCTCAGGTCCGCGATGTGTTGCTGTGGGTGCAACTTTTGAAACAAAGCCTGATGGTTCTAGAATTTATCAACCACTCATATTTCAAACTGTTAACTCGGGCGCTTCTTGGAATGTTGCCGGTATTGAAGGTGTTTCTGCAATTAAAAATGGTATGCTGTATTCAGTGCATGTGACTGGTAGTGGAGAAAGCACAATGTTTGTGACAGCCGGTGCAAACTACGGCACCAAAAAACCATTACTTGTGCAAACTACTGATGGTGCCAAGCGTTGGACATTGGTACATGTACCAAATGAGCCTTTGGGGTGGTATAACACGGTTTCATGTTCGGGCAAATTATCAACTGCCAACTGCACGGCTGTTGGCCAGATAGGCCTTTCGCCTTCGGCACCTTTAATTACGCAAACAAGAAATGGTGGTACTCATTGGTCTGTAGTGCCATCAAAGAGTATTAAAGGCCTTCCCAATCAAGGGGTGTTTTATTGGGGAGGGTCAACAGGAGGATAGAAATAATATTGAACACATACAATGTTTTGATTTTAGATGTGTAAATCGATACTATGGCCTGCATGAATGCCTTGAAACAGTATTATTTAGCGCAAATGGGGATTGAGTCTTGGGTGCTTCGTGGCCCCTCGCCTCTAGAGCCCAACCTCAACAGTCTATCTGCTGCAGTTTCAGCGTGTACACAGTGTGCGTTACACAAAACCAGAACGCAGGCTGTATTTTCACGAGGCAATGCCGCAGCACAACTCATGGTGATAGGTGAAGCGCCTGGTTTTTATGAGGATAAAGCAGGCTTGCCCTTTGTGGGAGAAGCAGGTCAACTGTTGGATAAGATGCTTCAAAGCATTGGGCTTTCTGATAAAGCGGTTTATATTACGAATGTCATTAAGTGTAGACCTCCTAACAACCGAGACCCGCTTCCTGAAGAATTGACCATGTGTAGCAATCATCTTAAGCAACAAATTGCGCTTATTAAGCCTCAGCTAATTCTTGCCGTTGGGCGGTTTGCAGGCCAGTTTTTATTAAAAGATGCACGTCCCTTAGGAAAAATGCGAGAACAAGTACATCAGTATGAAGGTATTCCAACGATTATTACTTATCACCCTGCATACCTTTTAAGAAACCCAAGTGATAAAGGTAAAGTGTATCAAGATTTATTGAAAGCACAGCAACTAATACATGTATGAATGAGGTATACTATACCTAATACCTTTTAAATAAAGAAATAAGTTATGACTGCAACTGTTATTATTTATAGTACTTCGCGTTGTCCTTATTGTGTCAGAGCAAAAGCGCTTTTAGAGCAAAAAGGTGTATCTTTTACTGAAATATTGGTTGATAACGATGAAAGCAAACGAGAAGAAATGATTGCTAAAACCAATTTGTTGACAGTACCTCAAATTTTTATTAATGAGAAACATGTTGGTGGTTTTGATGATTTGTATGCGCTAGACAAGGCTGGTAAGCTTGACGCTTTACTGTCTGAAAATTGACTTATTGCTGCTATTTACTTAAAATACGTGCAAATTTAAGCAATTGTTACTTGTATGCCTGATAATATATGCCAAATAGATGCTCTAAAACCTCGTCAAATTAATTATGCATTTTTTACGAATGAAGATGGCCATAGTGACGGTGGTTATCTGGTTGGTGGAAGAAATACTCGGAATGTCAATCTTTATAGTTCTGAACAACCTTTAGAAAAAGGTTTTGACTCAGTCCCCCGGGTTTTAGGAAATATACAGCAGTGCTATTCAGAGCTTGGTGCAACTGAGACGACGCATAAGTTTTTTATGACAAGCTACTATGCGAATGCTGGAAAAAGCGCACCTCGGATTTTGGCTTGTGATAATCTCGAAGACTTAAATCAACTCAAACAACGGTCCCAAGATAACTTATTTTTTGAGAGTGAAGATAAATCAGATCCTAATAGACTTGGGCTTGAACCTGAAATGAGAGAGGCATTAAACAGTGACAGTATTTCTGTTGTACGCACAGATGCCTTGATTTTTAAAAAAATTCCTGGTGAAACAGTGGCCGTTTTAGGGCCTGCTGCAGATGCACACCCTATTATGTTATTTGATGATGAAGCAGGAATTGCCTGCTATATTGCTGGGGCGCATGCTGCAATTAAGCAAGGTGTTTTAGAGCTTTCTGTTGAAAGAATGATAGCACTTGGCGCAAACCCCGAACGTATTCAAGTTGCTATTGGGCCAGGGCTCGGCCCAAACTCTTATGAGTTTGGACCAAATGCACCCGAGTATTTTAATGTGCAGCCAGAAGATAATGCGGTGCAACCTATACTGAATGAAGAAAATGAACCGACTAAGTACCTCATTTCTATTAAAAACTTAGTATCGGCAAAATTAAAAAACCATGTGCCTGCAGAAAACATCCATGACATTGAATTAAATACAATGGGATTTGATTTGTATGTTGACGGGAAAAGGCGAACACATGTGGCACGCGAAGAATTAGATATATCCTATTATTGCTTCTTCAGCGCAAGAAGAGGTATTGCAGAGCAAAGTGACGGGAATTTAAAAGCAGAAAATCCAGGTGCACATAGTTCGATAGGTCGCAACGGCGCAGGATTCATCATTTAACACGCGTCAATATTTCATTGCTTTTGATACGTTGCAACGATACTTGTTTTTGTAACAATGTGGTTTTTCATGGCGCGGGTTACCTTTTCTTCCGCTTGAAGTGTGCACTGCCCTTCCTTTGAAACTTTTACATCTGCACAATGAGCGGCACATACATTGCTATAAGTTTTACCATCTTCACCACACACGGGCTCCCAAATTTGTGGGCAAACACAATTTGCGCTGTTTTTTGATTTTTCTTGATTAGCAAAAGCCTGAAAGGACAATAACACTAATAGCAACAATGATGATGTTTTTATCATTTCTATGTAATATGAAATAATTAGATAATATATATTACAGTTTAAGCATATTTTAAGAAAAAGGGCGCGTTTTAACATGAGCTTTCAATAAACTGCTTTTATTTCGATTTAGAAGAAGGTGTCATTGCATACACAACTTCGAAAGCTTTTGTCAGACCCTTGGCTTGTAAGTGTGGTGCAATTTTTTTAATGGCCTTTGATTGTATTAACTGGACATTAAAAT
>JARGNV010000034.1 GCA_029212465.1 Legionellaceae bacterium
ATAGCATGATCCTGTGGTAGAACAAAAGCAAGCATTTTCAATGATCACGGGTATAGATCATGGGTTAGGTATGGAGTACCTTAACCGATTAAAATTGTCTCGCGTGGAGTTGTCTATAATCTCAGATTGGATAAAGGTGGCGCGGACGCAAGGAATTTCTGAGACGCCAATGTGGGTTGTGCCGGATAAACTGCAATGTATTTCAACGACACCCGACTTTGATGCGTTGCAACATTGGGTATCGGACCAAATTGTAAAAAAGGATGCAGTCGCTAGAATTGAGCGTTTCTTTGCAGCGAGCTTGGAAAAGAAAGCAACCGTGTCTGAGAGTGAGCAAGATTTATCGAGCGGTCCTCCTATTTGAACATGAAGCGGTGTGGGCCGACGGTTGTCGGCCCTTCAAGGTACTGTCATGATGAAAGTTACTAAACACTGAGTGTATTTGTCGCTTTAAGTCCTTCATCATAAAGTTCATTGAATACTACAAATAACCCACCAACAATTCCAGATGTTACTGACCGTGGAACGCCTCCCCGGAAAAAGCATCCTACCCTTTGTGCTGGCGGAAGCGTTTCGCACTCTTTAAGCATTGCCCTTAAGAGCTCAAGGTAGGTTTTTTGCGGTATTTCAGGGCTTGCCAACGGCTTTTGTTTCATGACACGTAGTCGGTTGATAGGTGCACTGAAAAACCCAAACCCCGTGGAAGAGCTCACCACCGCTGCAGCATCTGCTTCTTGCTTTTGCCAGCCGGCGTCTTGTAGTGTTTTGCTTAGTATGGGAAATAAAGCGGCATAAGTAGTCGTCCAGGCGCCTTCACGTGCCATCATGCTTACAGCGCCGCGTAAAAACCCGGAAGGACCAAAGTGTTGGTATACGGTATACACTGCTTGTAAAGTACTGCCACCTTTTACTTGTTGAGCTTGTGCAACCCCCTCAAGTCCGCAGATGGTAAGGCCTGACATGATACCTGCAACAGCTGAAGTCCATATTTTTTTCCATTTGGAGTCTGTTTCTTCGTTACATCCGAGTAAGCTTTTTGTGCCAAACGAGGTTGCATAAGCAACTGCACCTGCATTAGCAAGGGGTACGCAGCCTCTAAAAGGCCTAGACCAAGGCATGGGCGTGTTTGCCGAAAGGCTGTTGACATAGCTGATGCCGGGAGTTGCACAAACCATTAAGCTTGCGCCTAAAACTGAGCCTTTAACCAGCGGATATGCTAAAAAATCTTGTGTGGTTAGCATGATATTATCTCCAAAAAATGAATTGATTAAGTTGGAGTCCGCCATGGGTATGCGCCTAGAAAGGCGCAGACTCATATTCCTAACTAGACCAAAGGCTCGAAGATATGATGAATGCTAATTGATAAAACAACAGACAAAAGGACAGCAATCACACAGGTGTGATACAAAACATTGTTTGTAAAATTACAGTTGTGATTGCCCATGATAGATAAGTTCAAAAAAAACACACAATTTAAGCTAACATAGAAAAATTGAAAGCGCAATAGACCCCAATGTATTCTTACGAAATATGGTAACTGTAGGTTCAGGGTGCTGGGGCGGGTGTAAAGCTATTGTTTGTTTCTTCTAATACCGCTTTTAAGCATAGTTTGGTGAGACCAATAATGGCGATTGCGCCGAGCGCTGCTATTGCAATACCAAGGCCTATAGCAGGCAATAATGTACCCGCGGACAAACCAAATAATGTACCGCCTAAAGCAACACCACTTAGAAACGATGCAGCGGCTAATATAGAGAACCCAATGCGTGTAACGGGATTACTTGATAAAGCGGCCATGCTGCTAAAAAATACGGTGGGCAAAAATGCGAGCTTTAAGCCAAGTGCTGTTGCACCGATGATGCGAGCCGTTGCGGCGAGGTTGTGGGGGGCAAAGAGTGTACCCACGCAGGTGCCAACAAAAACAGAAGGAACTGCAACGCTTGTTGCGAGTCCGGTTAATGCTGCATCTTTAAGGCTCATTGGAGGTCTCCGTATAAATTTGGGCAAATAATAGCCTAAGTGTCTTGAAATGTAAATAAGTGCTGTAACAAACCTTTTCTGATTGGCTTTAAGTCGGTAGGTTATATCGTAGATTTAGAAAGAGCACATTATTGGCCTGAGCAAATGGAGGATCTCTAAATAAATATTGGTTCATATAGCCAATGGCAAACGCGTAGTTTTTAGAAAAAGTTTGCACCACCGCAATATACGCACGGTTTTGATCGAATGCAGTGGTATCAATCCATGGTACGGAGTTTAGGTTATAGAGCAGTTCATCACTGATTTCATAAGACATATTGTTTGTGAGTGGAAAGTTAATAATTAAGCGCTCACGTATACGAAACGCCCACTGTGGAAAGTCGAGTGATTTTCGTTGCTCTGCCCTGAATCTAGAATTAATTTTAATGTCTTTTTGTGTTTGATAGTTCCACATTAGCTGTTCCCAAATACGATACTCTTCACGACTACGCTCGACGGCATCCTGTGCAATGGTGCTGATGGTTTGACCAAGCCAAAAATCCCATCCACGGTATATTTTATGTCCGCCCGCGAAGTTTCCTAAAAATTGGTTAAATACGCTATTTCTTCTGTTGAACTGAGGGGTTTTAGGTTCAACAAAACGGGGCTGTGGCTCAACAAAATATAAAAAGTTGCCATAGTTGCCATTGAGTGTGATGGGCATCCAAAATTTGTTTGTGCTGACAATAGGCCACCCAAGGGTTGGGGTCATGAATAATATAACCAGCAGCAAAAAAGGTAGCTTTGAGTGGTGCACAGGCATATAGGTTGTTTTTTTCTTGTAGTGTGCCTCGGATTAGGTGTGATAACAAGCGGCATGCTTGAGTCATAAGCGCTTGGTTGCCTTGGTAAGTCCAGGCAATAACGTTTAAGTTGGAATGCGGCATAAGGCATGGAAGTTGCATGTTTGGCAGGTACTACTTTTTTTAGGCGCGGGTGGGCAGTGGCCTCTGTAGAATTCATCTGAAAGCTCTGTGAGCCTTTGGTGCCAGAGTTGCTGGTAGGTTAACCAGTTTTCATCTTGACTAAGGGCTTTAATGCCATCAACAAGATACGCATCTTCAGCAAAGCCGCAACACGTAACGTGTCCTTTTTTAAGTTCAATAAACAGTAATCCTCGGATGGCATTGTCTAGTAGCGCATAGAGCAAGAGTTGGGGCGCGTCGGGGCGTTCTTCATGAAACGGCAAGGGGGAAGGAATGCGGCTTTTATAGTCGATAAGCCATTTTTCACCTGTTTCAAGTAAATCGAGTCGGTCGAGTTGTATGCGAAACTCAAGCTTTCCGAGCGTGAGAGTAAAGCGTTTTTCGAGTGCTTCAATTGCAAAAGCAGGGCGCGACTTATCCCAGTCGAGTGCCGCGTAAATTAAACGTTTTAAACGCTTGAGTTCAATGCTTTGGATAAGCTTTGGAAATGAATGCGGTCTTTGTTGCTTAAGTGGTTTGAGCGCTTTCTCGATGAGTTGCTCAACTGCTATCTGAAGCTCGGTTTCTTGATAGGCGAGTAATTTTTTTTGGGTTTTTAGGGTGCGCCATAGTGCTTCTAACACGCGGTGCACGACTTGACCGCGTGTGCTTGCATCCAAACCATCGACAAGTGCCGGATATTCGGTTGCATGTAGGCGATGGGCTGCAAACGCCTGAAAAGGGCAAAGCGCTTGTTGCGTGAGTCGTGTACTGCCACCTGTTGGTGTATCGCATGGCGCAAAGGGAAGGTGGTAGGTTTCACGTTCGGTGATAAGAGCGCTATGTGATTTCTTCGTTAAAGGGGGGCTGGGATACTCTGGCAGTGTTCCAATGAGTGGGCTTGGTAGGGTTGGAATGTCGTTGACTAGTGCTGGATAACTAAAAACGAGTGTGTCAGCTACTTTTTTTAGGCGATGAATACGTTTTTCAGCCAGCAAATATTCGCGCTTTGCATCGGCATAAGGCATACACATTTCACGCTGAAGTGTGATGGGAATAAATGCGTTGAAGTGTACTTTGCTGGGTAAATTTTGATGGGTGACGTCTGCCATCCAAACCGCATCAAAAGGGCAGCCAGAGGCTTCAAGTAACCCTAAAATGGTCACAGGTGTGTCTGCTTTTTCCGGTTGAAAGATACATGCTTTGGCAATGTCTTGAAAGGCCGTAAGCGCTTCTTTTGCTGTCATTTCTGGTTGGATGACAGCAAGCGAAATGAATGTATCAAATAAGCCTATAAAGCGCTCAAAACATTGGTATTGTATAGATTGAAGCGGTTTTTCTCCGGGAAAGCCAAGCGTTTTTAAGCGGTTTAGAAAAAGGGTTGCCCAATGACGCATGGACGCTTTTTTGGGGTAAGGGGTGAGTGCATTGAGCGCGTCAAATAAGAGGGGTGTTTTATCTTTGAGTGCCTGTTTAAATGTTTTAAATAGTAAGGCACGCTCTTGTAGAAGCGGGAGGTGTTGCAGGGTTGCAATACGCGCATGCCATTCTTTGGTTGCGCCGACTAAATAAGGTGAGTTTAAGAGAAGTTGTATGTCGTGGTGACTGATTTCAAAAAGGTTTAGTTTAAGCCATTGCAATGCATGGGCAATGAAGGGGTAGTCGGCCAGTGGTTTTCCAAGTGAGAAACTAAATTGTGAGGCATCAATATGGCGTTTTAAGTAGCGCTCGAGTGGGGCTGCCTCTTCGTGTAGGTTGGGTACAATAATGCCGATGCGTTTCGTCTTTTGTTTGAGCGCTGTTTGGATAAATTGGGTAATGCGTGCGTATTCATCGATTTTATCGCTTGCGATGACTTGGTAACTTACCGGTGTCTCGCCCTCAAGCTCTATGTGTTCTTGTATGACACCCAATGCGCTTAAGTGTGCCTGAAAGGCTTTTTGTGCAGGCGTGTAGTCATCAAAACAAACCCACAAAATACGTTCGGTAGGCTGGGTGTTTAAGTGAGCGATAAAATAGTCTGAAAGTTGATATTCTGTGATTGCATGACGCTTTTGAAGCGCGTTCAAAAAATTAATTCGGTATGTTTCAAATTGTTTGGTTTGAGGGGTGCTTTGAAATGCCTGATGTGGGCACGAAAGCTGCCAGTGCGTACACATTACAAATGCTTGCTGCAGGGTATTGATGAGGTTTTGCTGTGGTTCTGCATTTTCGGTGTTATCTAAGATGTGTCGCCATAGGGCTTGAATGTGTGCGTCTGATAACAGGCGTGGGTGCACTGTGGAGGGTGTTTTTTGAGTGAGCTTTTTAAAGGTTTCTCTTAAAAAAGCAGGATAAGCAAAACAGGCGGGCTTGGGGCGTGTTGTGTGTGTGCTTGCTTGCAAATATTGGTGGAGCAATGCATCACTTAAGCGATTATTAGGGGTGATGATAGTTGCCCCATTTTGCATGGCTTTTAAAACTGGCTGCATCACAAAATATACTCTTTATAAGAATTGCAGTTATGAGGGTTTTATTTTATCGTGAAGATTAGATAATTCCTATTGGCCATTTGATGACAAAAAAAAAATATTGTTTATTAGTGGCCGTCATGTTCTTGCCCATTTTATCTGGGTGCGCGTTATATGGACCCAAGTATAAAAAACCGCACATTAATACGCCAGAAACTTGGCATAGCACCGATAGTTTATCAAAGGCGGGCGATGTGCGATTACCAACCTTGCCGTGGTGGCAACAATTTAATGATAAGCAGCTGACGTCTTTAATTCATCAAGCCGTGCAAAATAACAATGATATTCAAGTGGCGGTTGGTCATATTCTAGACGCCCAAGGTCAGCTGATGCAGGTGCAGTATTCTATTATACCGTCTACAAATGCCTTGCTGTTTGGCTACGCAAATTCGAAGCTGTTTATTTATAACCCAGGGTATAACATGGGGGTGTTGCCAAATTATGCCATTAACTTGTTTCAATACTTGCGCTCCAGTGAAAAAGCCAAAGCAGAAGTATTGGCTGCAGCCTCAACACGAGATACAGTAGCTTTGTCTGTGATTAGCCAAACGGCTGCCGGTTATTTTGCGTATTCTGGGCAGTCTCACTTGCTAAAGCAGCAAAAACAATTGGTGGCTGATTTAAAAGAGTTGCTTTATTTAAGTAAGAAGCAATACACGCAAGGGTTGATCTCACTCTACACCCTGCAATCGTATGAGCAACAATATGAGCAAGCAAATGCAGCCTTACCCATTGTTGCAAATAATGTGGTGCTGTCACGTAATGCATTGAAACTGCTTTTAAATGAAAACCCAGGTGAGGTCGGGATTGGTTCGCAGTTTATGCGCCTAAAAAGTGATGGCATGATACCCACCAATGTACCGTCACAAGTATTGAGAAATAGGCCCGATGTAAGAGGCGCTGAGCAGAAATTGATTGCAGCCAATGCTGAAGTAGGTGTTGTAACGTCTACCTTTTTTCCAACCATTAGCTTAACCAACTTAGGCGGCACTGCCACCAAAGAATTAGCGCGCCTTTTTGCCGAAGGAACAGACTTTTGGAGCTCGTTATCGCTGACAACGATGCCTTTGTTGGCACCTGAATATCCAGGCCAAATGAAATCGGCGAAAGGGTTGCGTTATGCGGCTTATCGTGATTACATTCAAGTGGTTAGAGCCGCGTTTAAGTCGGTTGATGATGATTTGTCGGCCCATCAGCAATATTACACGAGCTTTGTTGAACAAGGGAGAAACTTTTCGAGCAGTGAAAAGGCTTACAATTTAGCACAAGACAGCTATCGAGAAGGGTTATACAGTTATCCAACATTGTTGGTTAATAAAATTAATATGGATGTTGCAGCTATCGAGCTAACAAAATCTAAAATAGCGCAATTAACAACCATCGTTAAACTGTACGAAGATTTAGGTGCAGGTTATGCGTATCAATGCAAGAGTAAAGCATGAAGAAACATGGATTGATTCAGCTGATATTACTCGTATTGCTTGCGGGGTGTTCTGATAAAAAAAAATCAGACGATGTGCTTTCTCATGTAGATGCTCAAAAACTGACAGCGCACAATATTGAATATGTCTTAAATTATCCAGCTTTTGTACAAGGTCTGGTCGATTATAAGGTGATTCCACGTGTAAGCGGGGTTATTTATAAAAAATATTACACGGAGGGCACCTTGGTTAAGAGGGGGCAGCCGCTCTATCAGATTGATCCCCGCCCTTTTGAATGGGAACTAAGAGGCTACGAAGGGCAGCTCATTAAAGACAAGGCTGCGCGTGATAATTACAAAATTATTTATGAACGCTACCAAAAGCTTTATAAAGACAGAGCTGTTTCAAAGCAGGACTTAGAGTTACAGCGCATTAACTACTATACCGCTGTTGGTAATGTAAAAACGGATGAAGCGGATATTGGGCGCACAAAACTGAGTTTAAAGTACTGCTTAGTACGCTCTCCTGCAGATGGCTATATTGCTGAGCGTGCGGTGACTATTGGCACGATGGTGACCGCATTTGAAACGGTTCTCAATAAGATTAACTCTGTTAATCAAATGTATCTACTTTTTTCGATGCCAGATAATCAGCGCCTAGACATTGAAGAAGGCATGCTTGATGAAACCATTGAGATTCCGAAAGAAGCAAAATTTCCCATTGATGTTGAGCTCGCCAGCGGAAAAAAAATTGAAAATGCAGGTTATGTTGAATTTACAGATACCCGTATTGATTTAACCAATGGCTCGTGGAACATGCGGGCTTATGTAGATAACTGTTTATTAAAGAACAAATTATTAGCAGGACAGTATGTCACTGTTTTTATTAAAGGCGTACGTTATTTAAACATGATAAGTCTTCCGCAAGCAGCGGTGACTCAAAATGATGTTGGGCACTATGTGTATGTGGTTGAGCATGGAAAAGCCATTAAGCGTTATGTGAAACCTGGGAAAATGCACGGGCAGGGTTTATGGATGATTAAAGAGGGATTGGACGTAGGGGATGTGGTGGTGACCAAGGGAAATCTTCGCATTACTTCTGGGCAATCGGTTGTTGTTGATAAGGTAAAGGTGCCTAGCTAATGTCGTGTCGTTATTTCATCATGCGCCCCGTGTTATCGACGGTTATTGCAATTGTTTTGGTGATTGCAGGCCTTGTTGCGATGCGAGCATCCCCTGTTGAGCAGTATCCTAATATTGTCCCTCCCACACTCACCGTAACAGCTGTTTTTCCTGGAGCAAGCAGTGCTGCCATTGCGGATGCTGTTGCAGCGCCCATTGAGTTTCAGATGTCGGGGGTTGCACACATGCTTTATATGCAATCATCCTCTTCTACAGGGAACAGTACGTATGTATTAAATATTTATTTTGAGGTTGGTACAAACCTTGAGTTAGTTGAAGCAGATGTTTTAAATCGTATTAGCACAGCCATGCCACAATTGCCGTTTCAGGTGCAGCAACAAGGGATTACTGTGCGCATGATGAATCCCGACTTATTTCTGATTATGCCCTTTTATTCCAAATCGGGTGCATTAAGCAGTAACTTCGTGAGTAACTATTTAATGCGTTATATCTACCCTCTTGTTTCCCAAGTGCGTGGTGTCGGTGTTGCCATATTGCACGGGGAAAGAATTTTTGCGATGCGTGCAATTTTAGATACCAATAAAATGAGCTATTACAATGTCAGCACCAAAGATATTGTGGATGCGGTGAATGATCAGAATATGCAGTATGCCATCGGACAAAATGCCATGGAGCCGATGAAAACGCATGAGAAATTTAACTTTGTCATTAATCCACCGGGATTTTATAAAAATATAGAGCAATTAAAAGACACAGTGATTCGTGCGACGCAAGATGGCGTGCAAGTCGTTAAGATTGGAGATGTTGCAGACGTTAGTATGGAGGCTCAAAACTACACAACTTATCTTTATTTCATGCTTAAAGATAAAATGAACAAAATTCAAGAATATCAAGGCACCGCATTACTGGTGTATCTGATTCCGGGAGCGAATCAAATTTATGTAAAAAGTGAAATTAGTAAGGCGATGAAAATTATTCAAGAACATATGCCAAAGGGTATAGACTTCTTTACGCTATATGATTCTTCTGAATTTATTTCACTGTCTATACAGGCGGTTGTCAGTACTCTATTAATAGCCTTTGCATTGGTCTTTGTGGTTGTCATGTTATTTATACAAAACTTCCGTGGCACCATGATTCCTATTTTAGCGATTCCTGTCTCTATTATTGGTGCTTTTGCGTTTACCTACGTACTAGGATTTTCCATTAATACTTTGACGTTATTTGGTATGGTGCTTGCCATTGGAATGGTGGTTGATGACGCTATTGTGGTTTTAGAATGTACTGAACGCATCATGAAAGAGACCAAGTGTAGCTCACTGAATGCAGCCATTGAGGCAATGAAAGAGGTTGCGGCACCTGTTATTGCCATTGTACTTGTATTGAATGCAGTATTTATACCGGTCACTTTTTTAGGTGGGTTTAGTGGTGTTTTAATGAAACAGTTCGCAGTGACTATTGCAGTTTCAGTGACACTATCGGGACTGGTTGCATTAACGCTTACGCCAACTTTATGCGCTATTTTTCTGAAAAATATCGATTATTCGGTGGAGCAGCCTAAAAATGTATTCTTTAGAACGTTTGATAAAGGATTTCAATATCTGACAGACAAGTACCTGGCGGTTGTGACATGGACAATGGAACATGTCCAGAAAACGCTGTTATTGTGGGGTGGGTTATGTATAGCAGTGATTTTATTATTTATAAAAGTACCAACGGCATTAATTCCCTTGGAGGATATGGGATATTTTTATAATCGGGTGCAAGTGGTTCCAGCAGGCTCACTCGACTATACCGGAATAGAGGCAAGAAAAATTGCAAGAAAAATGATGAAACTGCCTTATATGGATAAGATAGGCGTGATAGTGGGCATGGATGTGGCAGATAATAATACAAACAAAACCAACACTGCGACGCTTAACTCCATTTTAAAGCCTTATGCAGAGAGGCCTGGTAAAAATCAGAATATTGATGCTGCTTTGGCCGCATCAAATGATATCGATCACCAAAATAAAAATGTGAATGGTTTAGCATTTAACCAGCCACCAATCCGAGGTATGAGTCCGCTGGGAGGGGTTACATTTTATCTTCAGGCAAGGCGTCCTGTGAGTACTAAGAAGATGTATCGTGACTCCGTAAAATTAGTGAAATACTTAGAGAAAAACTATCCGTCAGTTGCCAGTGCACAACAGTTTTATGAGGTGGATACACCTCAGCTGTATATTGATGTGGATGCACGAAAGACGTATTTGTATGGCGTAAAATATGAAGATATCTTTCATGCATTGCAGTCTTCGTATGGTAATTTTTATATTAACTTTTTTACGAAATGGAATAACTTATATTGGATTATTTTGCAGGGAGAATATCGTTATAGAAATGTGCCAGAGCTCATGGAAACTATCTACGTGAAAGCAAAAGATGGTTCAATGGTTCCAATAGGAAGCCTTGCGTCTGTACAGTATAAGACAGGACCTGAGGTAGTGACGCGATTGAATGACTTTTTAGCCAGCCAAATTGTAGTAAATCCGGATACAAAGCATGGATATACCCAAGGGGAGGTGATGGATGCGATTCGTGATGCAGCCCCTAAAGTAGTGGGTAAAACATACTCCGTACAGTGGTTTGGTCCATCGTATCAAGAAAATATTGCGGGCAATAAATCAACTGCGGCAGTGGTATTTGGGCTCATTATGGTGTTTTTAATTTTGAGTGCACTGTATGAAATGTGGTCTTTGCCGTCGGTTATATTTTTTGCTTTGCCCTGCGCTTTGTTTGGTGCGATGTTTGCCTTGTTTATCTTTCAAAAGCCGAACGATATTTATTTTCAAATTAGTTTACTGGCACTCATTGGGCTTTCTGCGAAGAATGTGATTCTTATTGTGGAGGCTGCCTATGATAAATTACGCACAGGCGAGATGACGCAACAAGAGGCCGCGGTTTATGCTGCGAATATTCGCTTTAGACCCATTGTGATGACATCGCTTGCCTTTATTTTTGGGGCCGTACCATTGGTGATGGCAACAGGTGCAGGTGCGCATGCACAGCACTCGGTTGGAACGGGTATTATTGGCGGCATGCTTGGCTCAACATGTTTAGCAACCTTATTTACGCCGCTCTTTTTTGTACTTGTTATGCGAAATTATCAGCCGAAAGTGATTGAAGCGGAAGATGCTTAAAGCGAGGGAACATGGCATTTATATTTGATTCACAATATCAGGAATTAAATTTAGATGCGCCTCAAATAGAAGGTACCATTCCACCATGGCTTTTGGGTACTTTTGTGAGTAATGGACCGGCCCAGTTTGAAGTCGGTGACTTTCAATTTAAGCATTGGTTCGATGGCTTTGCCATGCTGAAAAAATTTGAATTTCGTGCAGGGCGTGTTCGTTTCCAAAGTCAGTTTTTGCGTAGCCTGCAATATACACACGCAAAGCGTACAGGACGGTTACATACAAGTGAGTTTGCGACTTATAAAGATACGTTTTTTCCAAAACGTCTTATGAGTGGGTTCATGCACGCGATTAAAGGTGTTCTTTACGACAATTGTAATGTGAATACAGCGCTACTTTCAGATACACATGTCGCATTGACAGAAAGTCAGCATATGTCGACATTTGCGCTGGATACCTTAGAGACGCTCGAACCATTTAGGTTTGATGATGCAATGAAAGGGCAGTTAACAACAGCGCATCCCTACGTTGATAGTGTGACGGGTGATGTAATAAATGTTGCTATTGAGATAGGGCGCACTATTGCTTATCACGTGTACCAAATATCACCTCACAAGAAAGCGCGAACACTGATAAATACCTATCGGTGTGAGCGTTTATTTTATATGCACAGTTTTTGTGTGACCCCTAACTATATTATTTTGTTGAAAAACCCTCTGGTTGTACATCCAATGAAACTTTTGTTCGATGTGCCATTTAATTTGAGTTTAAATACGCTAAAAAATCAGCTGACATCGTTTATATTGATTCACCGAAAAAAGGGACATATTACAGAAATACCAGCTGGGTTTCCTTTTGTGTGCCTACATAGCGTAAGTGCGTATGAGCTGCGTGACACAGTATTTTTAGACTTGGTATGTCATCCTGCACATAACCCATATGACTTATTGTACCTCGATAATTTAAGAGCGGCTCACCCCGTATTGCCATCGGGAGAGTTGGTACGGTTTGAATTAGCACCTAAAACAGCGCACTGTACGCATGAGGTGTTATCGGCTACTCGACAAGAGTTTCCTCGTATCAATGCGCATGCACATGCAAAGTATCAATTTGTATATACGAGTACTATTCAGGATAAAACAGCGCGATTTTTTGATAGTATTCAAAAGTTTGATTTGCATACGCGTGAATCTTATCAATTTAAAAAACCGCATTATCTCATGGGAGAGGCCTTGTTTGTGGCAGCACCTCGTACTACCCAAGAAGACGAAGGCGTTTTATTATGTATTGCTTACAATGCGGCAACACAGTGCTCGTCGCTGCTTGTGATTGATGCACGAGACATGCAGCAATTAGCCGAAGTGTGCTTGCCGATGCACCTGCCAATGGGATTGCATGGGCAGTTATATCGATTGTAATACATATAAAGTGACCTCTAATCCTTTATCATCTTGCTGCCGCGCAACAAAAGTTTTTTGTTGAAGGATGTTAAACCGATATTGCGTAGCAAGTGATGCAATGTAGTCTGGGTGGTGTGCAAAGCGGGCTGTTTTTTGTAGGATAAAATCGGGTAGGCTCGTCATTTCGGTGGTGAATAAAAATAAGCCTGAAGGGGCGATATTTTTTTGAATGGCTTGAAAGAGTGTGTCGAGCTCGCCTAAATAAGGCAAAACATCGGCTGCAACAATGAGAGAGAAGTGAGGGTGAGGCTCGTTTAAAAATGTGATGATATCCGCTTCATAAAGCGCGTCATAAATGCCCTTTTGCTTTGCTTCTTCAAGCATTTTGGGTGAGAGATCAACGCCTGCTAAATAATGACTTAGCTCACGGAGTACAACGCCGCTTAGCCCTGTACCACAACCCAAATCGAGTGCACGGTCTACTTGTAGTGGGGTATTTTGTGTGGTGAGCGTTGTATTGGGAAGTATTTGATGTAAAAGTTGTGCGACGTGGTGAGGTACGCTGTAGTTTAATGTATCTTGCATGTGCTTTTCGTAATGAAGCGCGTAATTATCAAATAAGTTTTTGGCATATTCAGGAGATGCTTCGTGTTTGGCATGATTTTGTGTAAGTGCATCTAGCATAAAAGCACTGCTTTTATCATGAGGGTTTACCTTCGTTGCACGTTTTAAATAACGCACAGCAGAAGCTGTCTGATTAAGGCGAGAAGCAATACTTGCAAGATTTGTAAGTGATGGCCCATGGGTTGGGTTTTGCGTGAGTACTGATTTAAAATGTGCGCGTGCCTCATTAAGATGTCCGAGCGCCATTTCAGCAACGCCTGCATTGTAGTGATATTCAGGATTATTTGGATGATCTTTGATTAAAATGGTGTAATGCGTGCGGGCATTCTCAAAGCGGTTGTGGTGTATGAAGGTTGCTGCAAGGTTATTTCGTGCATTTTCGTGCGTTTCATCAAAACCGAGTGCTTCACTAAAGTAGGTAATGGCTTGTTGACTTTGTCCTCGCCTGAGCGCAATAACACCTAAGTTGGTACGTGCATCTGCATGTGTGGCATCTAGTGAGAGTACGCTTAGAAAAGTGCTTTCTGCGGCATTGAGTTCTTCTTTTAATAGGGCAATGACGCCTGTATAGAATTGTCGGTCGATTTCGTTTGTCAGATCGTTATCATCAGGAATGCTTTTGAGCTTATGCGCTAAAGCGCTTAATGCTTTTTGATTAGGTTCGGTCATAGTTTTAATGGAATTTCTGCTTTTTCGATGGCAGCGAGGACCTTAGCATTAATATCGCTGTTAATACCATACCTGTCGTCTGCATCTTTAATAATGCACCAGAGGGTGAGTACAACATGCATAGCGGTTTTGTCTGGGCGGAGATCAACCATTACTTCAGGTTTATTCTTTTCATCTTGATGAATGTCGGGATGATTTTTAGCCACCTTTAGCATGAGCGCTTTGGCACGTTTCACATCGGCAATGTCTTTTAACATGATATGGGTTGTGGTACGGGTGAGCTTATTTTTGTAGGTATAGTTGGTAACTGATTGGCTGAGTAGCGCTGAGTTTGGCAAAATAACATTTGCTTCAGCGAGCGTTCTAATTTCTGTAGAAAGTAAGCGAATTTTTGAGATAAAGCCTTCAATTTCTTTGATTTCAATGTGATCACCCGGGCGTAGGGGTTTACTTAACAGTAAAATAAGGCCACTAATTAAATCAGCAGCGATACCTTTTAGACCAAAACCAATCCCTACAGAAAGTGCACTTGCAACCAATGCAAATCCGCTTAAATTGATGCCGATAACAAGCAGAGCAGCAATGACCCCTATGATAAAAGCAATATAATTGGTGAGTGTAATAAAGGTGATACGCGCATTTTTCTGTTCAAAAGCCGCGTTTTTACGTGCAAAAAATGCACCAAGCATGCGCCCTAGGATGATAATGGTACAAAACGTTGCTAAACCTCGCAAAATACCCAGAAGATTCATCTGGATGTCGAATACATAAATGTCATTTTCAAGATAATCTAGTATGTTTGAAAGATAGTAAGCAGGTAAGTCCCAAAGCCATAAGAAAAAATTAATAAAGGCACGTGTAAAACCGAGTACCAATAAAAATTTGATGATGGTTACTTCAATAAAATTTTTGCTCGGTTTAAGGCCAACCCACTGATGAAACTGAAGGGATAAGGGGTGTGTTTTGTCGTTAAGAATGCGCGAGTAAGTCCATATAAAATAAATGATTTCTGAGTAGCCGAATGTAAGTAGCACAGTCCTTATGATGTGATCGGTAATGAATATTGCAGCTATGTTGTAGCCAATGCCTGCAAGTGCTGCAAGGCTCGTAAAAAATAAGAAGCTTATCCACCTAATGAGCTGACTTGTTAATTGTGAGAATAGTTTGTAGTGTAGACAAAGCTCGATGCTTGCATTGAGCCCCCACAAAAATACAGTGGTAATGAGTAAGAAATAAACCACAAGAAAGCCACTGATATTATAAGCTGTTATAACTTCTGCAGGGCTTAGGAGGCTGATAATATTGGCAAGCACGAGTAAAAGCGTCAGCATGATGGCAGACTGCCTGATTTTTTGCGCTTGGTGTTTAATGGTTTTCTTTTTTTTGTACGAAAACAAGATGTAATTAATATCAATAAAAAATAACAAACCAAAACTGTTTCTAATGTTTTTAGTGATATCAACGAGTACAGGGGGGGGGTAAATATTTTTTGAATAGAAAAGTAGAAACTTTACAATGACCCAAAAAGTAAGCATGAGAGGGATATATCGGATAATGGGTTTGGTGAGTGGGGTGGTGCGCTTATGGCGCTTCAGTAATTTACTTACCGGGCGGTAAACGAGGTGGGCTATCAGTAAAACGCATAGTAGTTTCATGAGCAAAGTTGCTAGTTTTGCATGAGAAATATATAGGCCAACACCCACTAATTCGTAGAGTTTAGGGAGGTTGTATTGTGGTAGTGTGAAAAGGGTTTGTTTATTGTCGACTTTCCATAAAGGAAGTGTTTTTACGAAGGTATGCGATATCCTGGTTTGATCAGCTGTATGTTTAATTTTTTTCTCAAGTTTATGTGCTTCATAGAGTAGTAACTTACAATCAGATAGTGTTTCTCTTGTTTTGATTTTTTCTTGTGTTAGAAAATCAGTGGTTTTTTGCTCGTTTGAGAGTTTTTCTGAACGATCAGTCGATGATGACAGTTCATCTAACTGGAGTAAGTTTTTTTTATTTATTTTAATACAGTGTTCCGCTTGTTTACTGATAGTGATGACGGTTTCTTTGAGTGTATCGACTTGCTTGTACTTAATTGTGTCATTATCAATGCGCATCTGAAGCGCGTCTAACTTACGAATCGCTTGTTTGACATCAAAGTCGTGGTGTAGGTCTACCTCTGCATGCGTGATGGTGGCGGCAGTGATTAAAAAAAACGCGTAACAAAGTAACTTGATGAGTCCTTTCAAGTGGCATCTCCGTTTTCGTGAATGAAGCCATACAATGTCATTGTGACGCATCAGGGTTGCCTTCTGCAAGTATTTGCTCACATTATACCAATCCCCCCAAATTGTTCTAAAATTAAGTTAAATGCTCTAAAAATGAGTTTAGTTTTGGGGTGAGTGATGGGGCAATTTAAAAAAGAGATAGAAGATTTAAATGAAAAATTAGAGATACTGATTGATAAGTTTATTTCTGATGAAACAGACAAGACACAGGCGACAGAGGCCTTAAAAGCCCTGTACTCGTGCGCAAGCTTAATGGATGAGGTGCTTGAAGAAGTGTCTACTGCAGGTGGAAATATCGATGAAATTATGGATTCTAAACCTTTTTATGCAACGCCTGATGAAACCGTTAAAGCACTAGATAAGATTGAAGCTGCATTTCATGCAACACGTGCTACTGCTATTCGGCCACAAGTTGTTATTAAAAGAGATACGTTTAAAACGATTTTTAATCAAATTACGCTTGCGTTGGATAACATTGAACGTCAGCAACTTGGGGATACCTCAAAAGGGGGTCAATAGCCCCCAATTAAATTGACCTGCTCAGTTGGCTCCGACTTTTTAATACCAACAACGGGCTCAATTTCGCCTAGTTTATTGTACTGGAAGAGTCCAAACGCTGGAATTTGTTCGTCTTTAGGGAGTTGCGTACGCTGATTCCAACCGCCACCTAACGCTTTTACCAAGTAGACGGTTGCAACCATTAAGTTTTGTTTAATCTCGACTTCATGAATGCGTGCTTCAAGTGTATTGAGCTCTGCATAAAGTAGGTCGAGCGATGATGCGAGTTTTCCTTGGAATAAATCCATGGTGAGTTGCTGTGTTTCAAACGCTGCGTCAACCGCCTCTTTTTGTCGGCCAAGTGATTGGTTAATGAGGTTGGTTTTACTCAAGCCGTGTTCTACTTCTTTAAAGGCTGTGAGAATACCCTCACGGTAGTTATTGAGTGTTTGCCTGTACATAGACCAAGATTTTTGTAGTTGTGCTCTTCTGTAGCCTGCTTTAAAAACGTGATAGTCAAGAATGGTTCCAAATGCCCAGACCGGGTTAGAAATTTGCGTGAGCAGAAAAATACTGCTACTACCATTTAAGTTAATTTGAGGAAAGAAAGCGGCACGTGCAATACCAATGGCTTTGTTAGCTTGTGCCATTTTTCTTTCTAAATCAGCAATGTCAGGTCTTCTTTCTAACAATTCAGCCGGTAAGACATTGGGGATGGTAATTTTGGGAATAGTCAGTGTTTGTACGGGCTTAATACTGAAAGTAGAGGGTGAAATATTTAAAAGTGCTGCAATAGACTGTTCTACCACTTGTCGCTCAGCTTCGACATCGAGTTGTTTGGATTGAGTGCCTGCCAGTAAGAATTTTGCACGCATGACGTCAATTCTTGAAGCTAAGTTACCTTTAAATTGAATTGTGACTAAGTCTAGAGATCTTTTGTAATAAGCAATAGACCGCAAATAGACGGCATTTTTAGCATCGAGTGCACGTAAAATATAATAGTTTGCAGTGAGCTCTGTTTGTAGTAATAAACGAATCGCGCCGTAGTGCGCCGCAGAGCCTTGTGCCTGAAATACACGGATATTAGTTTCATTTCGGTATCTTGAAAAGATATCAGGCTCCCAAGATAAAGGCCCCATAAAAGACGATGTATTGCCAAAAGCAAATTCGTTCACTTCCCCATGCATTAAGTCATCGACAGAGCGTTGATTTTGGTCATAAAAGCCCTTAATACCAAGGTGTGGCAAGTACATGGAGCGTGCCTTCATCATTTCGTAACGTGACTGGATAAAGCGCTCTGCTGCTGCTTGTAGAGTTGGGTTACTTTCATGAAACTTTTCTTGCAGTTGATTTAAGACGGGGTCGTGAAAAATTTTCCACCACTGGCCGTTATAAGTGTTGTCTTTAGGGCTTGCTAATTTGAAAGGGCTGTGACCTCGCCAATCTCTTGGTACAATAAGCTTAGGTGGGTCGTACTCTGGAGAG
>JARGNV010000001.1:0-42892 GCA_029212465.1 Legionellaceae bacterium
CTAATAAATCATCTGGCAGCATATGCTTAAACACTCCTCTAGGTGCCTTTCCAACGGGTGTGCGCAAGATGTCCACTACATATACACTTGTCATGAATGACTCTCCTTGTTATTGCTGCTTAATTTCGAAGGGGTTTACCGGTATCTAACATATGTCGGATACGCGCCTGTGTTAGTGGTGTATCCGCTAAGCACATGAATGCCTCGCGCTCAAGACGCAATACCCACGCCTCATCCACCTCGGTGCCCGCATCAACACTACCCCCTGTCATTACATAAGCAAGCTGGGATGCTAAAAATGCATCGTGTTTACTAATAAATTGGCCAGCCTCAAAGTTTGCTAAGACTCCTTTCAGTTGCGCACACCCCTCACGGCCTGCCACTTTAAAGCGTGCAGGCATGGGTGGTGTATAGTTTTCAGCCTGCATCGCCTGAATACGATGAAAAGCTGCAAATAACACCTCACCCGCATGCATCATGCAGGTATCTTTTGTGCGTAAAAAACCACGCGCTAGTGCCTCAGACGCACTACCTGCCACAACGGCCATTGCTGCTTGCTCAAAATAAGGATATAAGCGTGGCATTAAATCGTTCCCAACCGTCAACTGTGCGGCACGTAACGCAAACTCTTTAGAGCCGCCACCTGCGGGAATCAGGCCAACGCCCGCCTCTACGAGTCCTGGATATGACTCAAATGCTGCAACCACCGCATCACTTTGCATCAAAAGCTCACATCCGCCTCCCAGTGCACGCCCCCGCAGTGCTGAAACCACAGGCACTGTGCTATATTTCAGACGCATCAGTACATTTTGAAAATTATGTACCATATCCGCCAAGGCCGCCATTTGATGGGTTTCAATGAAGTGTGCAACAGCTGACAAGTCAGCACCTGAGCTAAAGTTCATCGGATTATGTTGATAAACAATCATGCCCTGACAACGCGCTTCTGCAACTGAAATGGCTTCGTCCAAGCCATCTAAAACCGCCTGTCCAATGGTGTTTGACTTACTCTTAAATGATAACACGCCCACTTCTTCTTGAAGGTGCGTCAAACAAACCCCATCGTTTTCAAATAAAATGTTCGCTTTATCAGGCCTTTTTGCAGCTGACCATTGGCGCGCATATACTGGCAACTCAGAGCACCCCTGATATGCATCACTCGATGGTGAAAAAGCTGTATCTCCACGATAAAATGCAAAGTTTTTAGCCTCTACCCAGCCAGGAAGTGCTACAGGTGCCATCGTGCTTTTTTCAGTATTGCTTTCAGCTATCCACTCGCACATATCAGACACACCAAATGCCTGCCACGTTTCAAATGGACCTTGCTTCCAACCAAACCCCCACTGTAATGCTAAGTCAATATCTCGCACATTATCCGCAATGTTTTCCAGATGAAACGCCGCATAATGAAATAAATCTCTAAAACATGAGCAAATCAATTCAGCCTCTGGATGACTCGATGCGCGCAACGCTGTAATTTGTTCGCCTGGTGTTTTCAATTGAAAAATCGCTTTCACTTCATCAGACACCGATGCTTGTACTGGTCTGTAATCTTTGAGTGCAATATCATACACTTCAAGCACTTTACCCTGTTTGCGATACACGCCCTGCCCTGTTTTTTGACCAAGGTGGCCTGCTTCGATGAGTTGTTGTAACCAAGCAGGCAAAGTGAAAAATGTATGCCATGGATCATCTTTTAAATGCTCATCCATGGTATGAACGACATGTCCCAAGGTATCAAGGCCTACTACATCCATTGTACGAAATGTTGCTGACTTGGGGCGCCCTAAAAGCCCCCCCGTTAATGCATCAACCACTTCAAGCCCGAGCCCTAAGCGCTCTGCATGATGCAGTGTTGCAAGCAGCGAAAACACACCCACTCGATTTGCAATAAAGTTAGGGGTATCTTTCGCACGCACAACGCCCTTACCAAGCCTGCTGGTTAGCCATGTTTCTAACTGATTTAATAATTCAGGCGTCGTTTGTTTTGAAGGAATCAGCTCTGCCAAATGCATATAACGTGGCGGATTAAAAAAATGAATCCCGCAAAAACGAGATTGCAATGCACCAGGTAGCACGGATGCGAGTGTATTAATGCTTAAGCCTGAGGTGTTGCTCACAACAATTGCATTTGCACGCACATGTGGCGCAATACGTTGATAAAGCGCTTCTTTCCAATCAAGCCGCTCACCAATAGCTTCAATAATTAAGTCGCAATCGGCCAATTCTTCCAAATCAGTTTCATACTGACGCGGCAATAATAAGTGCGCAGTTTCTTTGGTGCCTAACGGCGAAGGTTTGAGTTTACCAAGTTTTTTAATACTGCTTTTAACCAATTGATATGGATCATGCCCTTCAGTTGCTAAATCATATAAACGGGTTTCAATCTTTGCGTTTACAACATGGGCTGCAATTTGCGCACCCATTACGCCTGCGCCTAGTACGGCAACTTTTTTAATGAAGAATGGCTCCTGCATACGCTACAACTCCTGTTAAAATTAACTTGGCTCGAAGTATACCCCAGGAAATTATTTTCTTGCAGCGGTTTTTTAAGTATGATTGATTTTGAACCGTGAGATAAGGTGTACGGATGAAGCAACTGGTTTTATTTTATCTCTTTTCTTTATCATTTTTTGCACACAGCATGGGCTCTCACCCCATCAATTGGGATAAAGCCATTGACAACGCTGTGCATCGCTATGGACTTCAAACAGAGCCCGAACTCATCCATTTTTTTGAAAAAGCTGCTGTCGCATATCCCCCCAAACAAATCGCACTACTTGCTTTTAAAAAAGAACAAAAATTGCAGCTATGGGCCAAAAATAGAAATAAAACATGGCGCCATATTCATACTTACCCCCTCACTGCATCGAGTGGATACTTAGGGCCCAAACTCAAGGAGCATGATTTACAAATTCCAGAAGGCATTTATAGGCTCACGGCGTTTAATCCCTTCAGTCAAATGCATTTATCAATGAAAATTAATTACCCAAATGCATTCGATAGAAAAAAAGCAGCTGAAGAAGGTCGGAAAAAGCTCGGTGGAAACATTTTCTTACACGGAAAATCAGAGTCTGTGGGTTGCCTTGCAGTAGGTGACCATGCTATCAATCAACTTTTTTTGCTCTCGCGTCGTGTTGGTCTTAACCAAGTTCAAGTGATTATTGCGCCCAATGATTTAAGACGCGCTAAGCCTAAAACCAAAATACACATGCAGCCCTACTGGCTTCCTGAACTCTATCATCAAATTGAGCGCAAACTCAGCACGTTTCCCTTAAGAGAGCATGCTTAGAGCAATTTTCTAGGTGAATACGCCCGCCTGCATTACACCAAAACAAGTGGCGCATAAAGCGCCGCCTCATCATCTACTGCAGCTGTTTCTTCCAACGCTTTCTTATGAGTGGTTCTCGAAGTTGCGTCAGGCGCTTTACCAAACATCCATTGACACACAGCGTGTCCAGCCGAATAAGTCCCTCTGAAAAGTAAAACGAGTGCAACAGGTAATATCAGTGCGAGCGTTGATGCAGCCAATGAAATAGCAAGCCACGAGCTGACAGCTACAGCCATCTCAACACCTGGTACCAGCAAGGCCTGGCAAGCACCGAGTAAGGCACCCCCCACTGCAGCGCCTGTTAGCAGCAGTGGTGTACGCGACCAAATCGGGCGGGCTGCTTCAAGATAATCTTTCGATGCACCCGATGGCATCTCCCAAAGGCGCTCCGCCAAATAATACCCATGTCGAAGGCTTGTAATAAACGGTAGTGTTAGCCCAATAAACACGCACAACGGTAATATGCTTGAAAGCTGTATACAATTAATCAGCGCCAACAACGGTGGAACAAACGTTACAGTAGCTCTATCAACACTAAAAAACATCGAATTCCAAGAAGCATCTTTTTTTATTTTAGTATGTATAACAGACGTTTCCCGCAGCTCATGCAAGCCTGCTTTTAACGCTTTGATTGACTCAGACACAGCCTCGCCAAAAAAAGAACTTTTTATATGATGCGCGCGAATCACATCATGTTTAAAAAATTTATCAGAGGCTTCTCGAAATGCGAGCAGTGCAGCTGTAGAACGCTTACTATACGCCCAAGTATGTACAGCTTGCCTCATTTCATAAAAACAACGCTTAGATGCTTTTTTTTGTCGCTCAGCTGCTGGAATTTTCTCTTCAACGGCATGTAACAACCGTTCAAAACGACTACGCAACGCAGCCGATTCCGTCATCATAAGCCGTGGCATATAAAGGCCAATTGGCGCATTAGGAGTTAATAACGCGTTATCTTCTGCAGACCCACTAAAGTTTAACGGTGCAGGATAACCGCCTAATGCTGCATGACTATCGTCAGTACTTGCAAGCCTCAGTGAATTTGCTCGAAGAAAGTGCTCAAGCAACTCAGTAAAGCGTGTCTCTTCACTTTTAGGTGTACCTTTATACATCACACCTTTCAGTTCTGCAGGCGTCTTAGGTGGTTGAATAACAGGCTCGCTTGGCGCAAGCGCATGAGCCGACGCACTCAATAAAATATGAATAAAACGTAACATCTCAGCAGGCGTTGTATCCTTTCTGCTGACTAAATAATTCTTGGCTTCGCCTCCTAATAGCTGTAGGCGTTCTGAGGATATATATTTTCGAAGGCTAACAAGTGCTTCGGACTCTTCTGAAAGGGCTGCCTTACAAACTGCTTTTCGCGTTACATCAGACACTTCTTCTTCATCGCCGCTCTTGGGCCTATCTTCATCTAAGAAAAGGCCTTCATACTGAAGAGAAGCCATGATTTCTTTCTGTTGCAACGGGGTTAATTTGAGATAGGGGCGACTCATTTCTTGTTTGACATCTGCCGCTATGGCAGCTGTCACATCTCGCGCACTAAAATTGAGTGACTGAGTCAATAACTTGTCTAACGCCGTAATCACGTACGCATCAACATTTGGCTCAAACGTCCCGGTTTCAGGGCCTAAAAAGATTTGAGTTTTAAAGTGCCAAGTATTTCCTACTTTCCAAACCTGCATTTTTCTTTCAGGAAGCGCGGTATTATCAGGTTTAAAGCCACACCACTCAATCTTTTCGGGCGATAAGGATGCATATAAAGCATCTAAATCTAACGGCATACGCTTCCCTGAAACTTATTCATGCTCAGGTGATACTACAAAAATACCCGGCACATTGCGTAAATACTCCTGATAATCCATACCATAACCATAAATAAAATGATCGTCCACTTCCAAGCCAACATAATCAGCTTTTGTCAGACCCTCACTAACACGCGTATGCTGCTTATCAACTAAAACCGCTGTTTTCACCTCACGCGCACCCATTGATTTAATCTCAGAGATAATCGCTGCAAGGGTTACCCCCCCGTCCAAAATATCATCCACAATCAGTACGTTACGATCGGTAAAATCGATAGTGGGTTTTGCACGCCAATGCAGTTCGCCACCTTGTGTCTCCCCCTGATAACGAGTGGCATGCACATAGTCAAGCTCTAAAGGAAACTGAAGCCGCACTAACAAGTGTCCAAGCGGAATCAGTCCACCTATCATCACGCACAAAACAATCGGATTTTTGTCATGAAAATCTATATGGATGGCTTTTGCCATTTTATCTAGCGCTGCTTCTATCTCTTCGAGAGAAAACAATTGAGTGGATTTATCGTGTACTTCTTGAATTTCACTTAAAACAGTCATAGAAAAAAACCAGGCTAAAAATTAGTCGCAACTATACAATATGAGTACGTCTTTATCAATTGTTTTCTGGCGAATGGTATGATTTTATCCCGGTAAAAAAAGAGGTTCCCTACGCGTTCGAAGCTTTGTTGTTAAAGGTAATTTTTGATATTTCTGCATTGCCATACAATAAAAGCCTGCAGGAAAAAGTGACATCATTTTTCCCATTTCATTTAAAAACAAACTATTTTTTATCCATTTTTCACAAGTTATAGGTGGCACATAATAAAAAGTTTCAAACCTTTTTTGTTCATAGCCTCGATTCAAAAATGCGCGCTTTAACACCAGTGGCGAGTGGGGTCTCAAACCTGCCTGCCCAAGTGTTGAAAGCCCTTGACAAGCAAGTGATGCCCCCCACAAACTAACCGGATTAATCCCTAGAAAAATGACATGACCCATTGGCTTTAATATTCTGTCAATTTCATCCAACGGGCTCTTATACCGTCCAAATATTTCAAGCATCATCGGAACAATCACCACATCGACACTATTTCGACACAAAGGTAGATGAGTCAGTGATGTAATAAAACTTGCCGTGGGTATATTCAAACAGGGCGTTGCCAACCACATTTTTTTAAAGGCACTATCAGAAAGCCAAAGGTTTTCGCCACACAGCCCCAGTTGCAATACCGCCTCACGCTCTAAATACGTACTACACTGCGAAAACTGCATTAAAAATGCAGCGCCTAAGTAATGTCCTTGAGGTGTTTTAAACCAGTCATCTAAAGCACGATAGCGATGCCTTTGCTCATCTAGGTTCACAGATGTTACCGTCATCAAAGCCTATCTGTTTTTGTACCATGCTGACAGACCAAACAGCAAGCCTTCTTTCATTCAAGCATGCTATTGATGAGCTAATTTACCTGTTTGCTCATCCTGAAACACATCAAGTGCAAGCTGCTCTCCTGAAATGGCCTGCTCGTGCAATGGGCTCATTTGCCCTGCAATCATCGCGGGACCTGTCACAACCCATCCCCCGCCTCGACATGCTAAAACGGCATTTTCTTTCGTTTGTTCAGAAGGATGCGCTTCATAAGCTGTAACACATGCACGCAGCCGTGCAAAATAAGGCAACAGTGCGCGTGTTTCTTCTGCGAGGCGCACCATATCGCCTGCAACTGTATCCATAAACCCTAGGGCCATTTCGTTCACAGGTACATCATGTTGATTAGCATCTTCTAAATACTTGCTTGCTCGTTGAGATACATCCCCAGAAAAAAAGTGCGTACTACACGCCAATAAACGCTTTGCAGTCACTTCAATATGCGCAAGCATACAATGCAGATGATATGCTTTTGGCATGGTATTCGTTATGTATAAATCCGCCCATGCGTCAATCTGTGAAACAGATGGCGTGTTTCCCCCATTCACACGAAGCCAGGCCGACTCAAAGTCGGCAACCGCTATCGAAAACCATACTTTATAAACAATATCTTTTAACACGGTCATGTCATCTAACAACAATGGAAGATGCGCTAATACACTGGGAGATAGCGCAAGCATGCCTTCCATACTCATAAAAATATCCCACTGAATGCCTGTGAGCACATACAAGTTCACAACGCCTATTGCTCTGATATTGGTTGGATCGTCTAAAGTACTTTTTGAGCCTGCGCGCGAGCTGACATTTAATGCGCGCTCTAGCTCAAACGATGTTAAATGCGTTAATAAAGCTTTATTGGTTGAGCTGTTTATAAATTGCTCGTAACGCTGTGTGCAAGTAGACTCTATCAGCTCTAAGGCTGAAAAAGCATCTGGCTCATTCAAGCCCAAGCGTCGAAACTCTTCTGCTCTAAAATGACTTTCAGCAGGATGCCCAACCACCCGATGTAAATACGCAAGATAAGCCCCTGTTGCACCTAAGTTTCTAAATGCATCAAAATGTTGCTGCGTTGCATGTGCCTCAAGCGCCGATGAACCATGGCGTCTTTTAGCGTCTCCCCCAAACCCATGCAATACCAACAGCTTAACCTGCGCCAGGCGCTCATCTCCGTTCTGATAATCTTCAAGCGTTTGAGCTGCATCAAGCATGGCACGCAGTAATGCAATATAAACAAAAATACCCCCTTTTTTTCCCAGATCGCTAACCCCCCCCACATACGAAAACACATGACTTTTTACAATTTTGTCTCGAATGGCTGTGTCTCGGAACATCCCATCGAGGGTTTTAGAAAAGTGTCTGATATCTTTAGGCGTTTCACATAAAATAAGTGGATTTACGGGGTATTGTTGAATTTGCCCTATCCGCAGTCGACCCGCGAGATAAGCCGAAAAATAAAACAACACCGAGACTTCATCCAAGTTCACCTTTCCCTCGGTTTCAGAAAAAATATACGATGGAAAAATATCACGATGCTTTAAAACAAAATCGAGCCTTGCAAGCTCTTGCTGCGTCTCTTTGCCAAATAACTCAGTTTTTGACTTAAGCGATTCAAAATAACGTGGATGCTTGCGCAATGCAGCCAACAGCTTTTGGCGTTCAGATACGCATAAGTCCGCATAAACACCCCCACTGAGTGCAAGTTGCACTTCTCGAAATTCATCGGCTAATAAACCAAATAAATCATTGAGTACACGTCGATTAAGATGTGTCGTTTGCCGAGTATACTCTTTCAATCCTCCAAAAAAGCCTGCCAAGTCGATTAAGTCACATAAGGCAAGTACTTCTTCGGCTAAAGCATCATTTGAAGTTGTCTTCGTGTCAGCCTCGCTAAAGGAAGCCGCCACTTTCTGAAGTGAAAATAAAGTGCGCTTTTTAACCTTTTCACTGCCGACAACATCAAACCAAATGCCTGATTCAATGGCTTCTACACAACGACTGAAATAGTCGTGTGTATCTTGTAAAGTGGCGCGCTCAAGTAAATGTACCTTTTTATCAAGTTGTCTTAAAATGCGCTGCAAACTCGCTAAATATAACTCTAAAATAGCGCGTTGCAATGACGGAATGGTGCTCTCAAGCGTTTCTCGCGTGCGCTTATCATTCCCATCAAAATCAGCCTTACTCCAACTAAAGACATGGCGAAATGATTCCATTAAAGCCACCTTCAGACGGCCGGAAATCATTTCATACTCACCCCCATGCACCCTTTGAAATTGTTTTACAATTTGCTCATGAAACTTCGGAAAAACAGACAAAATACGTTTATACAAAAATAACGCAAAGTCAGCTTCATCCTCTGGGGTTAAATGTGTTTCTGGAACGAGTCGCCCCTCGGCCCACGCCTGGATGGCCTGAGTCAATGCTACACTATCTCTCGATGCATGCCCTTTTTGTGCTTCAAGTTGCATTAAACCATCGATGATATAGCATAAGTTTTGAATGGCGACAATTGAAAGGGGGTAGGTCGGATGAGACGTGATGACCGGCATGAGCGGATATTTTTTAAACTTCATTTCTAACACATCTAGTTTTTTTTCCAAACTAAGCTGTGGTGAAATTGCCGCAATCAACTGAAATGCGCGGCTTGGTGCGTCTCTATCTTTTAAAGCATTTTGATAAGCTTCAAGGATAATATCCTGTCTTATTTCTAACCCAACACGCACCTCATTTGAAAGCGCTTTTTGAAATAACGGTTTAAATACTTCCGAAACAAACGCTTTTCCATAAGTTACACTGCCTGAGCAGAACACCTTACGCGACTTCGTCATAAGAAAGCACCATGTTTTCAATCATTGAAAGCTATTAGTCCATATCATTGCCCTAATACTAAGCGCTATCTTCCGTATCTAGCTGTGCTTTAATAGCACTTACATCCGCGCTCAGCGCTTGCTCTGCCAACTCTTTTAAAACCGACTCGGGTACACTGCCCGAATCTGAATAAATTGCAATACCTTCTTTAAACGCCATTAAATGAGGTACAGAGCGAATTTCAAACATCTCACTCAGTTCTGATGCTTTCTCAACATCAACAGTTGCAAACAAAATATGTGGGTAAGCTTTAGCAATACGCTCATAAATGGCCGAAAACTGTGTGCATGGCGCACACCACGTTGCCCAAAAATCAACAAATACAATGGGCTCCTTTGCAATCACTTGCTCAAAGTTATTCGCATCTAACGCCATCACACCATCATACGTTTTCATGCTCTGCACCTCCTTATTCTATCACCGAAAGAATACGTTGAAATACTTCATCAACGCCCCCTTCCCCTAATATACGATGAAACTTAGGTGCCCCTGGTGTATCAGTTACACCTTCCTCTTGATAGTAATGAATTAAGGGCTCTGTTTGCTCGTGATATACAGCCAAACGCTTGCGAATAATCTCTTCGGAATCATCTTCACGCAACACCAAAGGCTCTCCTGTTACATCATCAATATCCGGCACTTTAGGTGGGTTATATTGGACATGATATGCACGGCCAGAGTCTAAATGTACTCGACGACCACTGATACGCTTTACAATTTCTTCATCATCCACTGCAATTTCAACCACATGGTCAAGTGCAATATTCGCAGCAGATAAAGCATCTGCTTGTGGAATTGTTCTTGGAAACCCATCTAACAAAAACCCAGGCTCACAGTCAGATTGAGCAAGCCGCTCCTTAACAAGTGCAATAATGATTTCATCAGAAACTAACTGCCCTGCATCCATAATTTTTTTTGCGCTCAAGCCAAGCGGCGTCCCTGCAGTTACCGCCGCACGCAACATATCACCGGTTGAGATTTTGGGAATATTAAAATGCGCTGCAAGTCTCTCAGCCTGTGTTCCCTTACCTGCACCCGGACCACCTAACAAAATTAATCGAACTGATGCCATCAATACTCTCCAACGGGGCTTTGCATACACCCAAATAGCTCCTATCCTACCGTTTCAGTGCTGCCTTGTCACGAAGAATTGCCCTCTTTTCATTTGCCTCACACACACTATCTGATACATTAACCCTTCCTAATTTATCTCTACCTAAAAGAAGCCGTATGTCGTTACTTGTTTTTGATATTGAAACCATTCCAGATATTGCTGCAGGAAGAAAGTTATATGACTTACATGAACTCTCAGATGCTGACACGGCCAAGGCCTTATTTGCGCTTCGCAAACAAAAAGTGGGACATCACTTTCTTCAGCACCACCTCCAACAAATTGTTGCCATTTCACTGGTGATGCAATCTGGCACGGACATTAAAGTATGGTCACTTGGTGATGAGGATGCAAACGAGGCTGAACTCATTCAACGCTTTTTTACAGGTCTTGAAAAGCACACCCCAACGTTAATTAGCTGGAATGGCAGTGGGTTTGATCTGCCTGTATTACACTACCGTGCGCTCTTGCATGGCATTCAAGCCCCTTCTTACTGGGAGGTCGGTGAGCAAAAACAGGCTTTCCGCTGGAATAATTACCTCAACCGCTTTCATTATCGACACCTCGACTTAATGGATGTAATCGCCGCCTACCAAAACAAAGCGTTCGCCCCGCTCGATGAAATTGCAACTATGCTCGGATTTCCGGGGAAAATGGGTATGAGTGGCGCAAAAGTGTGGGATGAATATTTAGCTGGCAATTTATCAGGGATTCGCAACTATTGTGAAACAGACGTACTCAACACCTACTGTGTATATCTGCGATTTGAGCTGATGCGCGGCCAACTTTCTGAAAGTCATTACCTTGAAACCATTGAACAGTTACGCGAAATGCTTGCCGCAGAAAGAAAGCCACATTTGACAGACTTTCTGAATGAAATGCCAACAGTGGCTCAAAGTTTGTAAGCGCTAAAACCAATTAAGCCAAGCCTTTCGTTTCACTGTTGCTTCACACCGAGACAATTGTGCCTCATAAATTTTTGCGCGCGTTTCTACCTTTCGTGCAACCTGCACAAGCCAACGTTTACGCCAATAAGTACCTCTCTGGTATCCCCCTATGCCTTCGTGATACGCAAGGTATAATGCCTTTGTATTATGAGGAGAAATGCCCGCGCGCGCGCGCGCCTGATTAGCATACCAACCGATAAAATCTGCTGCATCTGCAAAATTTGAGCGTGAGGCAAACATACGCCCTGTTGAACGCTTATAACCACTCCATGTGGTATCAAGCACCTGTGCATACCCATATGCGCTTGAAGGCCGCGTCCATGGAATCACCCATAGTAACTTGGTACGCTCAGGTTTTGCACGCGCATTAAACTTAGACTCTTGGTGAATAATAGCCATCTGTGTGGTTTGAGGTACATGCCAGCGCTTTTCAGCCGCTTTGGTATCAGCATACCATTCGGGATGCTGTTTGAATACACTACAAATATTATTCACATGCCGAGGTGGCGTTGTCGCACAACCCGATAAAACTACACTCATGGCCCACACTAAAACACGTGCTATTTTCACAAATAACATCCTTGTCATTTGAATACGTTAGAACTTTACTACTACCACAAATACTTTTTGTTTAACAAGCCCTATCCACTGTAACTATATCGAATCACTTCATCTTTTTCAGCGTCTAGCTCGGCCTGCTGCGAAGCATCTAACCCTAATTTATAAGCCATAAGTTGCCCCTCTGAAAATATAGCTGCCATCATCAACTCTTTGATAATGTCTTTCTCGTTAACAATGGGCTTCATCTCATGATAAAAACGTGCTAATTGCGCTATATTTCTGTTATCTGTATCCGAAACATTCGGGTCAACCACAAGTTGAATCACAGCCGGGCTCACGCCCGCATTTTTTAACACATGCGCCCGCTGCTCGAGTGCTTTTTTCTGACTATCAATAAACTTTCTCTCAAATGCAATGCTACCCTCACGAAAGAAACGAGTTGCTATCATCTCAGCAATGTTACATCTTTCAAATGCCGCATCAAATACACGATTAAATGCAGCAGGTGTTTTACACACTAAATACTCTCGACGACACAAAGCAATAAAATCAGCAATGAGCCTTGCTTCCGCAGCATTTTCCTCTGGAATAAACTCTAACGGCATAAACCAATGTGGTGTAAAATGCGTAAAGAAGTTTTGCTGGTTAACCGCCTCAAAAAAAGCGGCCTCACTGCCAAAGTTCTCTGCATCTTCTGCTGTATAATACGGCCTTAAGACATCGTCAGAAAAATACGGGGTGTAATAATGCTCAAAAAAACTTCGAAGCATCGGCATACCACCATAATACGTTTCAAGCAATGGTACCGTTGCGAAACCTTCCTTGCGCACTTGGTTGAGTGTATGCACTAAAGCTGCCCCAGGTACTTTATCATTTTTAGATAACACTTCTGCTACTTCATCAATTTCAGCCATCAACCGTGCATTGCTTATCCTCGTGCGACTCAGTACTCCTCCCCCTGTACCTAACAGCACACGCTCAACTATTGGCTCAAGCGCCATTAAATTGAGAGAAGCCACCGCTTCATCAGGGCGAAGCTTAGCCATGAAGTCTCCTAATAAAACCGTAGTCCCACCAACAATTTGCTGATAACACATCAACTTCAGTAATTTTTTAATCGTATTTTGTCCGGGAGATGCCTCGGCATCTGAAAGAGGGATATCTAATGCCTCAAGCAACCACTCATACACTTGTTCAGCCGTTGCCTCTTCAGCACTTTCAGCCTGAGACCCCGGTTTTTTTTCATTTTTTTGGTAATAATCGTGCAGCATCGCAATCGAGAAGGTTACTTCACGTAAAAACGCATCTCGCTTTGGATGCCTACCCTCATCATGTGTATCATTTTGCCATATGTTAAGTGCTTCAATTTCCCGCTGAACATCCAACTTTAGTCGTACCGCATGTGGCACGTCATGATGAAATTGCCTGCGCTCACGCGCAAACTGAGGTATTTTTGCAGCTCCCCGATGTGTCATAGCCATAATTTTTTCTGAAAAATTACTCGGTATGAGGCCCGCGCGTAAATAATCGTCTAGCAGCGATGCACAATCGTTTGGCAAAGCATTTTTTAACTGGATAATATGAACAACTTGATTTAAATGATGTGGTAATAATTTTTGGACTTGTTTTTCTGGTGCATCTATTTGGGAACGTATCTCTAAAATAGCATTTCTGAACTGAGCCAACGCTGCTTCGTGCTGAGGCAGCAACTCTTCGCGCTCAGGTAAACTCATAATAGACTTAAAAAAAGCCTTTCCATGCGCTTTAAGTGCATCGAATCGAAAACCTAACTCTTCAGCAAATCCTTCTGCTGATGGTGAGCCAAAAAACCGTCTATACCAATACTGCGTGCGCGTTGTTAAAGATGCTGTAGACTGTGGAATGTCTCCTTCTTTTGACTCATTTAAAGGCGAGTCATTTTTTTCTTTAACCGCAATATGCAGCGTTTGTTTTGGAGATTTTGCCTTGCTCGAACCACCTGCTTCAACTGATTGTCCACCACCCATATGCACTCACCCATTCATTAAGTTTATTAACTCGTGTTATAAATGAGTAGAAAGCAGACTTACCATCAAAACAAACACGTACCAAACAGAATATTCCTTCAAAAACATCCATGTTTTATAGCATTCGCATCCAACTTATAAAATTTTTAATTCAACTAAAAACACAACCGAACTAAAAACTCTAACACACATCCTTTAACCATGTAAACCCCAAACAGGTCAGTTTGCCTTATTTAAATTCATGTTAATTGCCAAGCGAAGCCCTTCGAGCACTAAATCAGGTAGTAGATGGTCATAAATCTGCTCGTCTTCAAACAACACTGCAAACCCACCTGTCGCAAGCACCAATACCAGATCATCAGGAAATAACTGTGTTTTAACGCGTGTAATTACTTCTCGTACGGCACCAAGCGCACCAAAGTAAATGCCCGACTGAATACTCTCAACCGTTGAACGCCCCACTACTTGCTGAACACGTACGATATCTACTGCCGGTAATTTTGCTGTGTTGTGAGACAATGCATTCATTGAAAGCCTAAGACCTGGCAAAATAGCGCCACCCAAATAAGACTTTTTAGCATCCACCACACAAAAAGTAGTTGCCGTGCCAAAATCTATTATAATGAGCGGTTGCCCTGGAAAACGATGCGTTCCCGCAATGGCATCAGCAATTCTGTCGGCACCCACTTCAACTGGATTTCTGTATTTTATATTTAGCCCTGTTTTTGCGCCTGCTTGCAGGAAAAAGGGATCGATTGAAAAATATTTAATGCATGCTGAGCGTAACGAATAATCGAGTTGTGGCACAACAGAGCCAATTGCAATTTGTGTAATATTTTCGGGCGCACAATTATTTTCACGCAGTACTTGTTTTAAAAAAAGCCCCAGCTCATCTGAAGTGCTTTCTTTTGACGCATGACGAAAACGAAGTATTAAACGCGACTTATCAAATACACCACCATAGATGTGTGAGTTGCCGACATCCAAACAAAGCATCATAACGATGTATCTCCTGCGGCACGTGCACGAATGCGGTCAAGTGCCGCATCAAGTCGAGATAATACACGCACTTTGCCTATCATGACCAATGTCATATCGATGGCTGGCGACTGGCTGCCTCCTGTAATGGCAACGCGCAAGGGTTGTGCGATTTTACCCATGCCTAAATCAAACTGTGCACACACATCATTAATACAGCGTTGCAATGCATCAGCCTCCCAGCTATCAAGCGCTTCAAATGCTTGATATAAAGCCGTTAATGGTTCAAGCGCCACGGGGCGTAATTGTTTTTTAACAGCCGCTTCATCATACACCACCTCATTTTGATAAAAGTATTGACTCTTCTGAACCATCTCAACCAAGGTTTTACAACGCTCTGCCTGTGCACGCACAACATCAGCTAAAAGAGGACCCTCGCGTGTATCAATGCCTGCTGTATCAAAATGATACTGAAGTGCACTTGCAACCGACTCTGGCGTATCTGATTTTTGATAGTGCTGATTCAGCCAATAGAGTTTTTCATAATTAAAACTCGCAGCACTGCGACTAACAGCTGCCAAATCAAACTGCTGTATCATCTCATCTACACTAAAAATTTCTTGATCTCCCGAAGACCATCCAAGACGTACTAAGTAATTCAATAGTGCATGCGGTAAGATGCCGTCTTCCTTAAAATCTAAAACATTAACAGCCCCATGCCGCTTTGATAGACGTTTACCATCTTCCCCCAAAATCATTGGCAAATGTGCAAATACAGGCGCATTCACGCCAAGCGCCTCATATAAATTGATTTGACGCGGTGTGTTGTTGATATGGTCATCCCCTCGAATGACATGCGTAATTCCCATGTCACTGTCATCAATCACTACCGCAAAATTGTAGGTTGGATGACCGTCTGAACGCATTAAAATGACATCATCCAATTCTTGGTTGGCAACATGAATATCACCATACACCTGATCAGAAAAGCTCACGCCTCCCTCAAGTGGATTTTTAAATCGTATGACATGCGGTTCATTGGTCGCTTGTATATCAAGTGTACGGCAATGTCCATCGTATCGCGGCTTTTCTTTGGCTGCCATCTGTGCTTCACGAAGCGTCTCTAATCTTTCTTTACTACAAGTACAGCGATACGCTTTGCCTTCATCAAGCCATGTATCAATCACGGCTTGGTAGCGCGCATAACGCGCAGTTTGATAGACAGGTGGTGTATCACTATCAAGCCCAAGCCACGCCATTCCTTCTAAAATAGCTTGCACCGATTCGGTCGTTGAACGTGCTTCGTCTGTGTCTTCAATCCGCAACACAAACTCACCCTGATGATGCCTTGCATATAGCCAAGCAAACAATGCTGTACGGACACTGCCTACATGCAATACACCCGTTGGGCTTGGGGCAAACCGCGTTTTAACAACCATAAAAATATACTCCATTTTGCGCAATCATTAGTTGGCGCTATAATAGCCGAATTCAATTCGGGCGAAAAGCCGAATTATCCTCCCCGTTTCGAGGTTTACGTGAAAGGATTTGGCATCAAGCAACATTTGCGTTTAGCATCTCTTATTCCCATTGTATTGGTCGCCGTTTTATTTTCAGTATTTTATAACGTTCACCTGCACCAAACACTCGATGAGCACACCTCACACCTTGGTGAGGCTTATGTCAATCAACTGGTGCCTGCTGCACAACTCACAATTTTAGAAGGAGACACTCGCAGTCTGCAGGCACTGGTCGATGCAGCCGCTACCAACACCGACGTTCTTGCTCTGGCTTTTTATGACGCAACAGGAAAACTCCTTGCCTATCGCGGTGGTAAGCATCCAAGACACCACACCCTACCTCCCGCATCCTTTAGAACCAGTGAATTTACAGAAACAAAACCTGCAGGCAAAGACAGCATTCGCTTTTTTGCACCCATTGCGCTACCACAGTTTAATTTATACAGCGACTCACGTCTTGCCTATGTCACCCCGCCCACAGCACACTCAGCACAAGCTGACCGTATTCTAGGTTGGGTCTCTATCGACTTAAACACCCAACCAATGCTACTTAAAAAATATAGCATGTATTTGGTCAGCCTTTTAATTACGTTTCTTGGTATAGGCCTCGGGTTCTTAAGTAACTACTTCCTCGCTAAAAAAATTCATCGCCCTATCTCACGTTTGCGCCATACCATGAAGCAAATTTCAAACGAAGCCTTTGAAACGCCCATTAAAACCGGCAGCCCGGCAGAACTGGGTATCATTGAACAAGGTTGTGTCGATTTACAAAAGCAATACTTAACCACCCTAAACGAGTTCAACCAACATGTTGATACGGCAACCCAAGACCTACAACAAAGCCTCGAGCTGCTCGAAGAAAAAAATATCCAGCTCTTACTCGATAAACGTAAAGCAAAAGAGGAGCTCACACAAAAATCGAGCTTAATCACAAGCTTGAGTCATGAAATTCGCACCCCCATGAATGGCATTATTGGGTTTGCTAACTTACTCCTTGAAACCTCTCTTTCAAGCATTGCGCGCGACCACGTTAAAACAATTAAAGCTTCAGCCAAAGATTTACTCGCCATTTTAAATAATATTCTTGATTACTCTAAAATTAACGCGGGCAAACTAAAGCTCGACACCATTCCACTCGATATTCGTAATTGTATTGACGATGTCTTAAGCCTTGCAGCTCCTAGTGCGCATAAAAAAGGACTCGATCTCATCCCTTCAACCGCGCTCGATGTACCCAAAACCATGGTGGGCGACCCCATTCGACTCAAGCAAATTGTTCACAACCTCGTTAATAATGCCATAAAATTTACTGAGCAAGGCCATATACTCGTGCGCACACGCGTTCATGAGGTTACAGAACAGCACTACACCATTTGTTTATCTGTAACTGACACAGGCATTGGTATTTCACAAAACGAACAAAAAACACTTTTTCATGCCTTTCACCAAGCAGGCGTGAACACCGGACGCCGACATGGCGGCTCAGGCCTTGGGCTTGTGATTTGTAAACAACTTGCCGAACATATGCAAGGCCACATTACCCTTAAAAGTGACACTAACCAGGGAACCACTTTTTCTGCTTACCTCAAGTTCACCAAACTACCTGCATACGAAGTTGAAAAAGCAGCTCCCAAGCGCTTTAGCCATATTAAAGCCATTTGTTTTGATACACATGCGCTTCACCTAGAGGCACTGTGTCACGGGCTTGGTCATTTTGGCATCACTTGCGTACAAGCCAATACGCTCGATGCGCTCAAAGTTGCCTTTACTCAGCATGATGATGCAGCACTTGCCTTTATTAGCGTCTATCCTGAGCAAGAAAAAATGCTCGCACACTTTCTGCGTCAGCATACCATTCCAACGATTTTAATGTCGAAGTTTCTCATAGAGGACTACCAAGCACTGGGTGCACAACGCTTCTTAATGAAACCTTGCAGCATTCAAAAATTACAAGACAGTGTTGAGTCAATTTTACTGCAAAATGCATCACCCAAAACTAATCAGCTTGATCTGGAGCGTTTAAGAGCTAATTTGCGCGACCTACGTCCTAACTTGCTCATTGCAGAAGATAATGCCGTTAATCGCATGTTGCTCAATGCATGGCTTGGCACAAGTGCCGCACTTGATATGGTAGACGATGGCGAACAAGCACTTGCCATTTGCCACCAAAAACAATTCGACGCTATTTTAATTGACTTACATATGCCTAAACTCAATGGGTTAGAAGCAACTCAACGCATCCGAAAACATACAACGCTCAATAAAAACACGCCCGTTCTTTTAATTAGTGCAGATAGCCACGACCTTGACCGCGCCGATTTGAACGAACAGAAAATTGACCGAAAACTTCCTAAACCTATTGACGAAAACTTATTACTGCACCACTTACTTACCGTACTTCAAGATGCTAAAGTAACGCCTATTAACTGGACGCGTTGCGTTCAAAAAATGTCGGGTAACAGTACACTTGCGCGCGATTTTCTAGACCGGCTAGTTGGGGAGTTACCAACGCATCGTTCGGCACTTTTGTCAGCCATAGAAATCAGTGATAAAGCAGCGCTTGCAGTATCCGCTCATACACTAAGGGGCGCTTGTGGATTTTCAGGACTCCCAAAACTGGAGTCAGCCTTGGCAAAGCTTGAGTATTTGTCAGAACACGCTGAAACCGACGAAGCATTACAAAAAGCACTCGATGACGTCATACAAAATATGGATGCAATCATTGAAGCACATAAAACTCTCGACTTAGTGACGGAATAAGAAGCTGTCTTCACAGGCTTCTAAAAAACAATAAGGATGAATAACATAATGAGAACTATTAAAAATGCAATGTATGCGCAGTCAGGCGGCGTAACCGCGGTTATTAACGCTTCTGCCTGCGGCGTGATTCAAACAGCACGTAAACACCCCGAACAAATCGGCAAAGTATTTGCTGCACAATCCGGTATTGTGGGCGCACTGTCAGAAGCTTTAATTGATACTTCTTTTGAAAGTGATGCAGACATTGCAAAACTCATGCATACCCCTTCAGGTGCTTTTGGCTCCTGCCGACACAAACTCAAATCAGATGGTGAAGAATTTACGCGCTTACTTGAAGTATTTGAAGCACACAATATTGGCTATTTTTTCTACAATGGTGGCGGAGACTCACAAGATACAGCCAATAAAGTCGCTGAAATCAGTCAAAAACGCGGCTACCCTATTACCTGTATTGGGATTCCCAAAACAGTGGATAACGACCTCCCCTTTACCGACACATGCCCAGGCTTTGGCTCTGTTGCAAAATACGTTGCTGTATCAACCAAAGAAGCAGGTTTTGATGTTGCTTCAATGGCTGAAACATCAACCAAAGTTTTTATCCTTGAAGTGATGGGCCGACACGCAGGCTGGATTGCTGCAGCAAGTGGCCTTGCTAGCGAAGCAAATCATGAACCACCACATCTTATTTTATTTCCTGAAGTCACCTTTAATCCGACCGAATTTATCAGTCGTGTTGATAGTTGCGTTAAAAAACACGGCTATTGTGTCGTGGTGGTTTCTGAAGGTGTCCAAAATGAAGAGGGTAAGTTTTTAAGTGATGCAGGCCTAAGAGATGCATTTGGACATGCACAACTTGGTGGTGTTGCGCCAGTTCTTGCCAATTTAGTGAAGCAAGAATTAGGCTACAAATACCACTGGGCCGTTGCTGATTATTTGCAACGCGCAGCGCGCCACATTGCATCAAGCGTTGATGTTGAGCAAGCTTACGCACTCGGAAAAACGGCCGTTGAACTTGCACTCGAAGGACAAAACGCCATTATGCCAATCGTGGTTCGAGAAAATGACGCACCGTATCGATGGTCTATTGGACATGTTCCATTAAGTGACGTGGCAAACCAAGAGCGTGCGATGCCCAAAGATTTTATCCGTGAAGATGGCATGGGCATTACAGATGCATGTAGACGCTACCTTGCTCCTCTTATTCAAGGAGAAGCATATCCGCCTTATATCAATGGGCTACCTGATTATGTACAACTTAAGAATGAACTGGTTACGCCAAAGCTTAAGCCTTGGACATAAAATATCGCGTTCACACGCTTATACGATTAAAATGCTCACACACCAAAGACACGCAACTTTGGTGTGTGGGCATCCTGACATCAACCCACTTTAATCCAAATCAACCGCAAAAAATTATCTTTTAATTTACCAATAAATTCAACAAAAAAACACAAAGGGCAATTAATGCTTTACACCACCTCAGTTTATGATAAAGTTTGCCCCTTTATTAGAAACCTAGTAATAAAATAACTCAAAAATTACAAATCATAGAACTAGAGAGCTACTTAATGATAAATTCAAGATACATTTTGCATATCCCTCCCGGCATGCCCGCAGAAAAAAATATCCAATTGCTACAAGCACTCCCCTCCAACACTCTAGTCTACCTTGCCCACAATACATCATTAGCAGAAGCAGTGACTATCGCAAACAGCCTAAAGGAAAACGTACTCATCGTACTTGATCCTAATACACCAGAGGTGGTAGCCATCGCCGTAGCACAAAACCTAAAATCTGGCACAAAAATTGGCCTCTCCCCTCAAATATCAGAAAAAGTGGCAGTAGCTGTCGCAAAAAACCTAAACATTGGTGTCTGGCTTAATATTGCTCCCAGCACACCACTAGAAATAGCAAAATCTATGGCCAAAAACCTAAGCGCCGAAAGATTTATTTTTCTGCCTGAGAACATACCAGCAGCAACAGCCGAGGGCATAACAAGCCACTTAAAAGCAGACGTCATACTAGAGATTGCTCCCAATACACCACTAGAAATAGTTGCTGCTATCGCACGCAGTCTAAAAGCTGATACAAGATTTATCTTTCCCTACAATGCATCACGAGAAACGGCCATAGTCATAGCCAAAAATTTAGAGCCCGGTGCACTCCTTTTTCTTCCTTTCAATACACCAGCAGAAACAACAGTAGCCATAGCCACACATCTAAGGGTTGGCACATGTCTTTCTATCGACCCCAATACACCGGCACAAACAACAGCAATAGCCGTAGCAAAAACTTTAGCATGTGGTGTAAATTTTCTCATTCACCCCTCTACACCCAAAGCAACGGCCATAGCTATCACACAAAACCTAAAGGCTGGTACATTAGTTGAAATTGACCCCTATACACCACACGAAACAATCGTTGCTATCGCAGGAAGCTTGAAAACGGGTACAAGCCTTATCCTTCCCCCTTATATACCAAATGCCGTAGCCAAAGACGTCACAAACAATCTAAATACAGGTGTATGGCTTGCTATTGCTCCCAATACGCCACAAAGCTTAGCCATCGCTATCACACAAAACCTAAAGGCTCGCGCAAAATTCCTCTTCCACCCAAAAACACCAGCAGCAACAGCAAAGACTATCGCGCAAAATCTACACGTGGGTGTTATGCTTAATATTGCCCCCAACACACCACTAGAAACAGCCATCGCTATCGCAAAAAACCTAAAGGCAGATACAAAACTTATTCTTCACCAGAATATGCCAAAAGAAGCCGCCACAGCTATAGCAAAAAACTTAAAGCCCAGCACGTTCCTTTTCGTTCCTGCTCGGATACCAGAAGACATAGCAGTAGATGTAGCACAAAATATAAACCCCGGTGTATGGCTTGTTATTGCTCCCAATACGCCACAAAGCTTAGCCATCGCTATCACACAAAACCTAAAGGCTCGCGCAAAATTCCTCTTCCACCCAAAAACACCAGCAGCAACAGCAAAGACTATCGCGCAAAATCTACACGTGGGTGTTATGCTTAATATTGCCCCCAACACACCACTAGAAACAGCCATCGCTATCGCAAAAAACCTAAAGGCAGATACAAAACTTATTCTTCACCAGAATATGCCAAAAGAAGCCGCCACAGCTATAGCAAAAAACTTAAAGCCCAGCACGTTCCTTTTCGTTCCTGCTCGGATACCAGAAGACATAGCAGTAGATGTAGCACAAAATATAAACCCCGGTGTATGGCTTGTTATTGAACCCACTACACCACCAGAAATGGCAAAAAGAATCGGGCAACACCTAAAGCCTAATACAAAAATTCTCATTCATTCGAAGACACCAACAGCAACTGCTGTAAATATAGTGCACAACATGGGACCTGATGTGTGGCTTGACATTGCCCCTGATACGCCCGCAAGAACAGTCATTGCTATGATAACCAGCCTGAAGGCTAACACGAAGTTTCTCCTACACCCTCGTACCCCCCAAGAAACAGCAGTAGATATAGCGAAAAACCTGGATGTGAGTATTACACTTGCTATCAACCCCAACACATCAGAAAGCACCACAACAGCCGTAGCACAAAACCTAAAAACCGGTGCGCAACTTCTTTTCTACCCAGATACACCCGAAACAACCGCCGTAGCGATGACGCGCAATCTAAAAGCTAACACAAGGCTCCTCATCCCCCCAAATACCCCAAAAAAAACAGCAGTAGCCATAGCACAAAATATAAACACGGAAATCGTACTTAATATATCTTCCGGTACACCTCTAGAAACAGTAAAGGCCATAGTAAACAATATACAGGCTGGTACACGGTATTTCTTGCACCCCAGAACGCCAGAAGCAGTAGCAATAACCGTAGCACAACTCTTAAAAACGGGTACATGGCTTCTCATCTCCAAAGATACACCCCAAGAGACAGCGATAGCCATAGCAAAGAATATAAACGCGGGCGTTATACTTGATGTTGACCCCAGTGCACCAAGAGCATTAAGAGACGCTATAAGGAAAAACTTACCTGAGAAAACACGACAGTTCCAAAATGCAGCGGCGTCACTATTAGGATTGAGACAAATGGAAGCCAACAACAGCGGCTTTCTCCCTGATGATGCTGAACGGGCAAAAAGACAAAAAACAGGGGAAGAAAATGCAGGCCCTGCAAAGGAGTGCCCCCAACACCTCGCTCCAGGCATTTAAATAAGGGACACTTCCTGTGTGGCTATAAAAAAGAAACCATTACCGACACCCAGGTGGTCTGTGCTTTGCAGGCAACGTACCACCATCACATGCCCAAGCAATATCCCCATTTGCATGCAAGATTGGTTTAAAAATGAGGGTGCTCTTCTTACCCACAGCTTCTGTATACACCACAATAATATCAGCCGTTTTATCTGCAATTTTAACCGATGCAACATGAGGTGTTGCCTGAGGGCTTTCATAGCCTGTTTCAGCTTGTGTTTTCGGTAACGCGCCCGTACTTAAAACAGACTCAGACACCACAAGCTTTGCAGGTGCTGCTAAATGCACGCCCTCAATGACACGCGCTCGAATGGTGTAGTCTTGATAAGCAGGAATGGCAATAGATGCCAAAATACCAATGATTGCAACCACAATCATCAACTCAATTAAAGTGAACCCTTTGAATTTGACACAAGGTTTCATACGTTTCCTCCATGATAAGATGACAAATACGTAAAAAATGCTTACACTCCGTGACATCCTTTACGAACGACTTGCTTTGCTTTTCCGATGACTCGAAAAAAACGTCTTCATGATGCGCTATCTTCCGCCTTATTACCAGTATTTCTAGAAATAGAAGATGAATCAGGTAATCATAGACGCCCAGGTGTTGAAACACACTTTAGAGTCGTCGCGGTTTCTGCGCATTTTAAAGACCAATCACGGCTAGCACGCCATCGTTTTATAAACGACTTAGCAAGTGATGAATTCAAAAACGGACTGCACGCACTCAGCCTACATTTATACACCCCTGAAGAGTGGGAAAAGCGCGGTAATGCACCGGCCTCCCCCAATTGCCAACACGCCAAAAACAAGCGTTAAAATTCCATTTGACAAATGATCTTTTTTTTGACAGAATAGTCACCCGATTTTATATTTGGATAAATTATGACACACGAAAAAACAGAAGTAACCAATACACAAAAAAACAGTGAAACGCTGAAAAAAAGCCCTCTGCAAAGCCGTACAAACCTACAACACTTATTTAGGCCCGCGACAGCAGGTGCTGAAATCACGATGCGCCATGTTCGCACGACACAAAAAAGTGAAAACAGACCATTTTTTAATGAACTCGCAAACTTTAATCGTGAAAACCTCACCCCTTCTCCTAGCAAAGGTTCAGAAGGCCCAACCATTTAGAACAATAGCTAGCGCTATGCACTCTGTACTGTTTGGGCTTTATTTTAACGCTTTTCGCAAGCCTGCGTATGCGAACATCCTACTTCGAAATGTTCGATAGGCATTGAAAAACGTTAAAATAAAGCCCAAACAGTAAACAGAGTGCGTCCATCAACTAGTAACAAAGCAACACAGTACTCGCCGAGTGCGTACGCTTTTGTTAAACTCTTCGCGATTTTAACAAAATGCTGGGCCTTTCATGTCTGCTGCCGAACACACACCCATGATGCAACAATATTTAGGCATCAAATCAAACCACCCTGATATGCTCCTACTCTATCGCATGGGTGATTTTTATGAGCTTTTTTTTGAAGATGCAGTGCACGCAGCAAATCTGCTCGACTTAACCTTAACTCACCGCGGACAATCCAAAGGAAAGCCCATTCCAATGGCAGGTGTGCCTTACCATGCCCTTGAGAATTATCTCGCGCGCCTCCTCAAAAAAGGTGAATCTGTTGCCATTTGCGAACAAATTGGAGACCCTGCTTTAAGCAAAGGGCCTGTTGAGCGCCAAGTGGTGCGCATTGTAACTCCAGGCACCATCACAGATGATGCACTTCTCGATGAAAAAACAGATACATTACTGCTTGCCATTCACCAAACGAAAAAAAATATTGGCATCGCATGGGTCGACTTAAGCGGTGGACGCTTTCACCTGATTGAGCTGAACTCAAAAGCCGAACTCTTTGCAGCGTTAACACGCCTAAACCCTGCCGAAATTTTAGTTGACGAAACACTTGCCCCCACTCTCAACCAAACCTCATATCCCTTGCATGTGAGACCTGCTTGGGAGTTTGAACTTGAGCGTGCCAAAACGGCACTCCGCGAGCAGTTTAATGTTTCAGATTTACATGCCTTTGGAGATGCCAATTATACCCAAGCTTTTTCTGCAGCAGGTGCCTTACTTGCTTACTTAAACCTCACTCAACGCCAAGCCCTGCCGCATTTAAATACCTTAACCCTTGAAAAAGATGAAGACTATTTGGCGCTGGATACAGCCACTCAAACACACCTCGCCCTCTTTAATAATCAACAAGGCACTAAAGAACACACCCTTTTTAATACGCTCGACCACACAGCCACCATGATGGGCAGCCGCTACTTGAAGCGTTGGCTTGCAAGACCCCTTCGAAACCATGAAGCCATCAATGCACGTCAGCAAAGCATTGCGGCACTGATTCAAAAACAAGATATCGACTTAATTCACCACGCACTCAAAAACACGCGCGACTTAGAACGCATTGCCTCACGCATTGCCCTTAAATCAGCCCGCCCTCGTGACCTCGTTCAATTGCGTGAAACCCTTGCAGCCTTACCCGAATTACACCAACATTTATTCGAGCAGTATACAACAACCCTTTTAAACGATTTAGCAGATGCGCTCACACCTAAGCCCGACTTACTAAACTTACTCACCAAAGCACTGGTCGATAACCCACCCATGTTAATTCGAGATGGTGGCGTTATTGCAACAGGCTTTGACGCTTTACTAGATGAATACCGCGCACTCAGTGAAAACTCAACCGATGCCCTAAAACAACTCGAAACAGCAGAAAAAGAACGCTCCGGGCTCTCTACTCTTAAGTTTGGGTTTAATCGTGTACACGGCTACTACATCGAGCTTTCACGCGCTCAATCAACTAACGCACTACCCACACATTACGAGCGTAAACAAACCTTAAAAAATACTGAACGCTACATCACCAAAGAGTTAAAAGCATTTGAAGAGCAAGTGCTTTCAGCCGAAGCAAAAGCACTTGCCCGTGAACGCGCTTTATATGATGAGCTGCTAAATACTTTACAAACCCACATTACAGCACTTACGCACACAGCCTGCGCTATAGCAACCCTTGATGCTTTAAATACCTTGGCTGAACGTGCCGAAACACTCAATTGGTGCGCACCAAGACTCTCAGAGACACCCGGCATCGATATTAAAGATGGACGACACCCAGTCCTTGAAACATTACTTAAAAACGAATTTATCGCAAATAACTTAACCCTCACGCCTACTCAAAATACACATTTAATCACAGGCCCCAACATGGGGGGTAAATCAACCTACATGCGCCAAACTGCGTTAATTGTTATCCTTGCACATATTGGTAGCTATGTGCCTGCAACACACGCACACATAGGCCCTATTGATAAATTATTTACTCGCATTGGCGCCAATGACGACTTAGCCAAGGGCCGCTCAACTTTCATGGTAGAAATGACAGAAACCGCCTATATCCTAAGGCACGCAACAGCACAAAGCTTGGTTTTGGTCGATGAAATTGGGCGTGGCACAAGCACGTGCGATGGCGTGGCACTTGCAAACGCCTGCTGCTTATACCTGGCTGAAACTGTTCGCGCATACACGCTCTTTTCAACCCATTACTTTGAACTCACAGCACTTGCCGACACATCACCCCATATTCAAAATGTGCATGTAGATGCAACGCTTGCCGATGGAAATATTGTATTTTTATATCGCATTAAAGAGGGGCCTGCCAGTGAAAGTTATGGGATTGATGTTGCAGCCCTTGCAGGCATTCCAGCCGCTGTACTCGCACATGCGCGCGAACATTTGCATCACCTAGAGAAAGATTTATCCGATTCATGACTAAACTGTTTCAGAGCCTTTTCTTATTAGCATGTCTCACGTTACTCACGGCGGCCAAAGCACCTACCCCGCCTAAGTTTACGGTGACAGGTCTTGAAAAGATACAAAAAACAAATGTAGAGCACCGTCTGACCGACCTCTACGCACATCCAAGTAATCATAAGATTTCAAAAAATGTGTTAGAACGCCAAGTAAAGCGTGCCCTCTCACCTTATGGTTATTTTAATCCAACCATTACCATCACAATGCCAAGCGCACATCATCCTGGCAAAATTCATGTAACACCAGGCCCACAGCTCATCATTACGCAACTAAACGTACAGGTTTCAGGGCCAGGGCGCGATAACCACGAAATTAGACATGCATATAATCATTTACCCATTCAAGTGGGCGATGGCTTTAACAGTATTTTATATGAAGAAGCCAAAAATGATTTAACCAATGCCGCAGAGCACCAAGGGTATCTCAATTCAACCTTTGAAGAAGCGTATGTTTTTATTGATAAAGAAAAAAACCAAGCCTCTATCCGCTTACACCTTGATACAGGCATTCGCTCCTACTTTGGGCGCATTCACTTTGGGACAGGCGACATACGCCCCACACCACCCGTAAAAGATGCCCCTCCACTGCCTCGCCTTTCAAAAATACTGGCCATTTTTAAGCCAGAGGGCCAAACTGACGCCTTGTTTTCAAACAACCGCATTATTCTTTCAAACCGTTTACTGCATCGCTACATCCCGTTTAAATACGGACAACCGTATTCAAATGATGACATCATGGCGCTTAACTCAAACTTAAAATCTAGTGGTTATTTTAAGACGGTTGACGTAAAACCCGGTGATGAAAACGGCCGGTATGTGCCACTTAATGTTTATTTAGAGCCTGTTGAGCGCTTTCGTTACTCACTATCGGGTGGTTATGGAACCGACACCGGAGCACGCGGCCGGCTTGGATTGCATGTGACTCCAGTCAATGCCTACGGTCATAAGCTCGATTTAGCTGCACAAGGTTCATCTAACCAAAATGCAGCACAAGCTAAATATACGATTCCAGGACACGATCCAGTTCACGATCAATTTAATATTAATGGCGGATTTAATAACTTAAATTACGTGAGTGGTAACAGCCAATCCGGACGCATGGCACTCGTTTACCAACACATCATGCCTAAATATCAACGTATTCTATCTTTGAACGGCCTACATGAAGCGTTTCGTTATGACAGACAATCACCTGAAGAAAAAACCGTGGTTTATCCACGCGCAACGCTTTCTTGGCGTGAAGCAACTGACCCTTTATTTTCTCCCTCAGGCTTTAATGTCACGGTCAATGGGCTTGCTGCAACACGCACTGTTTTTTCAAGCTTAAGCCTTGCTGAATTGGTATTAGATGTTAAAGGTGCTTTAACACTTGATGTGATACGTACCCGTTTTTATGGGCACGTATTACAAAGTATTACGCAAGTTAACGATGTCTTTGAGCTACCTTTATCGCTTGCGCAACTTCTCGGTGGACCTGAAAATATGAAAGGCTTTAGTTATAACTCCATTGGTCCGGGTAAAATTTTAAGTTATGGTGGTATTGAGGTACAAAAAGAAACACTCGATACATGGTATGTGATTGCATTTATTGATAAAGGAACCGTTTATGATCCCGATCCGAAACTCGTGCAATACGATGTGGGTGTAGGTCTCATGTGGCGCTCACCTGTCGGCCCGATTAAAATGGCGATTGCACAACCAACCAACAACCGCTTAAACCCCCTGCCTGACGCAGGCATACGGTTTGTGGTCAATATGGGGCCTGATATTTAATGAAACTAATACGTGCTTTAATATTACGTTTTGTATTTTTAGTTGTCGTTATATCGAGTATTGTCGCGTTTTTAGTGGCAACTACCCCAGGCTTTAAGCTAACCCTACGTATCACTAATTTGCTCTTACCGGGTAAACTCACTATCCAACAACTTGATGGTCACCTCTTCAAGCGCCTTGCTTTTAATACACTCACCTATACCCATCAAAAACAAAGTATTGCGCTAGACCATGCAGTCCTTCAGTGGCACTTACAATCACTTTATCCACTGAATATTACGTTGGAAGCACTTGAAATAGACCAACTACAATTCACAGACGATGCAACCCACATGACACTCGATCAATTAAAACTTACTGGGGGCTTTCAAAAAAAATTACGCCTCAATGGCGAAACACGCATCGTACTGCCCCAAGGCATACTCAACATTCATGTCGAAACCATCGACGACTTAATGACCACCCATTTTAAACTAGGCGCAAACCATATTACTGTGAAAGGAGCCTTGAGTGGCCCCTGGCACATTCATGCAGACCTACCAAACCTCAAGCAACTTCATCAAGCGCTAGGTGACTTAAATAGTAAACTCGTTGCCGATGCAACAATTGAAGACATGCAGCACGCAACGCTGACCGCACACTTAACCCCTGGCAACTATAAGCTTCCTAAAGGGAGCACCCCCGAAACCCTTCACTTTGAAGGCGCATCCTTAAAAGCGCATTTAACGCCTCAGCAATTAAATGTTAACGCCTATTCACAGCTCGATAAAACAACATCAACTCGCCTAAGCTTAACCCTGCCTAAAGTTCGACTTGACAAAACACCACCCAAAACACAATCCATCACAGGCACGCTCGCACTGAACATCAACTCTTTAAAGTTCTTAAACGACTTAACTGAGCTCTCTGATATAGGTCTTATGTTTGAAAAACCAAGCGGCAAAATAAATGCTTTAATTGATATCTCAGGCACTATCGACCAACCCAAATTTGTTGGAAATATTGCGTTAACCGATGGAAAAGTAACCTTACCCGACTTAGGGATTACACTCAGCCCGGTTGAACTCAACGTTAAAACAAATGGTACCACTTGGGAAAGCCATGCCATGGTTCAGTCAAATAACGGCCCAGCCCTCACTTTAAATGGTAAAGGCACCATCACACCCGAGCTCACTGCTGAAGCTGCTTTACAGGGCACCGAAGTCATTATAATGAATACGCCCGAATATCAAATAAAAGCCTCTCCTAATTTAGCACTCAAAAAAACAAACGATGCATACAGCATTGACGGTAGCATTTTAATTCCAGAAGCACGCATCAGGCCTGTATCTTTCATACATACTGAACGATTGACGCACGACGCTGTATTTACAAAACAAAAAGAAGATCCGAACCCGCTTAATTTAACGGCAAGTGTTGTGCTTGATATAGGCAAAGATGTACAAATCGACTTGAAAGGCATACAAGGCCATATCGATGGCTCACTGCACATCAAACAACTTCCAAAACAAGCATTAACTGCATTTGGGGAGCTCAAATTACGCGATGGCCGCTATGAAGCGTATGGTCAGAAGCTCGATATCGAACAAGGCGAGCTTATCTTTTTAGGCCAACAAATTGATAACCCCAATATTCGCGTGCGTGCCATCCGTCATTTTAAACAAACCAATGCACAGTTTTCGGGCTCAAATCAGCTGTTTGATTTCAGTGCCGACAACCTCGATAGCCCAAACTTAGGTGAAAATACAACCGTTGGCATCACGGCAAGTGGTCGTGTCGACTCACCCAACGTTAAACTCTTCTCAAGCCCGCCTAATTTATCACAGGCTGATATTTTATCGATGCTCTTACTTGGAAAACCTGCAGACCGTGTCGGTAAATCAGGCGGGCAACTGCTCATCCAAGCCATGACTTCTATGCACCTTAACTCGGGTAGTAAAGGGGTTAAAATGCTACAAGACCTACAAAAATCAATAGGGGTTGATTTTGATGTGCAGAACAACAGCTTAGGCACCGAGTCCAGTGACTTTTCTAAAACATCTGTCAGTGTTGGAAAATCTATCACCAAACGTGTTTATTTACAGTATAATGTCGGCTTATTCAAAGAAAACAGCAGTGTCTTCACACTCACTTATCTGCTGAATAAGTTTTTAAGTATTAAAGTAACCGCAAGTGATAATGCAAATGGCATTGATTTTACCTATAGCCATTCAGATTAGGGCCAACCAACGATGACACATATACTCCCTTTACGCCTCAAACGCCTCAGGCAAACCAGTACTGTACGCACCATGCTTAGAGAAACCGACGTACAGTTGCATCAAATCATAGCCCCCCTTTTTATTAGCGAAGTGGCTGAGCAACCTGAGCCTATTCAAAGCATGCCAGGCTGTTATCAGCTGCCTTTATCAGCCCTTACAGATGAGATAAATACCTTAAGCGAACTTGGTATTCAAGCGGTATTACTGTTTGGTATTCCCGCGCAAAAAGATAAAACTGGCTCATCGTCACTCAAAGCCACAGGCATTATCCAAAAAGCCATTCGCCTCATTAAAGAAACCCACCCTCAAATGCTCGTCATTGCCGATGTTTGTTTTTGTGAATATACATCACATGGTCATTGTGGTGTTTTAGATGGCGCATGTATTGATAACGATAAAACCCTTACAGAACTTGCAAAGCAAGCTGTCAGTTATGCAAAAGCAGGGGCTGACTGGGTTGCGCCAAGCAGCATGACAGATGGCATGGTAAGCGCGATTCGCACAGCACTCGACAAAAATCATTGCGAAAACACCGCTATTTTAAGCTACGCCGTTAAATATAGTTCGGCTTTTTATGGCCCCTTTCGAGAGGCAGCCCAAGGCGCCCCCCAATTTGGCGACCGAAAAACCTATCAAATGGACCCAGCCAACGCACGTGAAGCACTTCGTGAGGCAGCACTTGATGTGGAAGAAGGGGCCGACTTACTCATGGTAAAACCTGCCATGCAGTATTTAGATATTATTCATCGCGTTAAAAGCCGTTTTCCAAATATTCCCTTGTGTGCTTATCAAGTCAGCGGCGAATACGCCATGCTAAAAGCTGCCGCACGCGAAGGTTTAATTGATGAAGAAGCAGCCATGCTTGAAAGCTTAACTGCCATTAAGCGCGCAGGTGCTGATTTAATCATTACCTACTTTGCAAAATATTTGGCGCGTACCTTAAAAAATTAGCAAAGCGAAGGGGAAAGCGCTATCCCCCTTGTACTTTTTATAAAATGGCAGCTGTACCTTCGGATTGCAACGTCCAACCTGTTGCTCCCCCACTACATACAACCGTCATACAGTTGCCCGTTACAGCGCTATCAGGGCCTTCGGCGGTCCGCACAATCTCGAGCCGTACGGAGCCGGTCCCCGCTCCTGCACCAATACCGGCGAGACTGCATAAATTTTGCCGCCAGTTTCCCGCAGTAGTATCTAAACACCAAGACCAAGAGCCGCTACTAGGCAGTACGCGCGTCCCAGTCGAAATAGTAAGAGTAGGACTAGCCGAGACAACTGTACAAGCGTCATCGCTGTACCCCTGCAAGACTAGTTCCTCAACAGTGCGAGAGACAGGCACCGTATAAGGCTGTGTAATGGCATTTGCACACAGTGCTAGTGGCATTTCATCTGGCAGAATATTTTCCAACACAGTTGTTGCATCATTTGAAGCCCATGTGGTAGTTGCAACCAAAACGCCCAGAAAGAACCATCCCTTCATATTTGTGCTCCCTTTGCCTAAGATGTAACGCCGTTTGTGGTCTCATTAATATTTGATGTCGTCCCCGTTTCTGGTGCTGTATCAAGCAACACAAGCTGAGGTGGGCTATACAAGCGCTTTTCAACCATCTCAACACGACAAACACTTTCATCAAGTTCACGTGTTTGTAAATCATCCTTGTGTAATCGACTCACGGCGTCTCCCTGCACTCGCTATCATCTTAAAAAATTATCATGACAACACTCCCAAACGTTGTCAACTGCAGCAGCAGACCCTAATATTTATTCTTTAAGATTCAATCAAATTTTCATCTGCACCATGTGCAACCAACACCGCCTCAACATCTGGGGTATTCTCTTCTTTAGCTAATGCGAGAGGCGTTTTGCCAGAGCGGTCTCTCTCATTCATATCACCCACATGTTTTCTGCAACACAAAAGCATCATGTCTTGTGAACCAAAACGCGCTGCATAATGAAGTGCTGTTTGCCCCTGCTGGTTTTTTAAGCGCGCAACACCCGGTAGATTTAAAAGTAATTCAGCGGCTTTGATTTGCTGATTAGCAATTGCTGTATGAATAGGGTACTCGCCTTTATCTTTTTGATGACGCAAGGCAAGTGAAGGAAGCGCTTTGAGAGTATCTGCAAGCAAGGCTTCAAAACCATACTCAATCATTAAATGGAGCACCGTTTGACCTGCTGCATTTTGCGCGCGACGTACCTCAGGGGTTGCCGCCTCCCACAATGTTTTAAACACCTCAGCTTTCGCCAAAAGCGCTTTGGGCCCATCGGTTAAAGTTAACTCAAGCGCTTGAAACAAATCTTTTGGCATTACATCATGCGCCGTCATTCAATGACTCATGCGCGTTGTTGTTCCACGTGTATCAACATTTGCTTCATTCGCCCCCATTGAAGTCAAATACGCAAGCACTGCATCTTTATCCGGGGTGCGATTATATTCTTTTGTTAACATTAAAGGCGTTCTGAGTTTATCATCTTTCACATCAACTTCACCTTGATGCTGCTCACCACACACCCGTATCATCTCTTCTTTACCATACTGGGCTGCATAATGAAGCGGCGTTTTACCATCGGCATCGGTATAAGTTGCTGAATCGGAGTCAAGCGCATACAAAACACGCACCACATCTAACTGAGCATTTAAGATAGCGGTATGAATAGGATACTCACCGTGATACACAAAGTTATCTTGCATCTGTTTGGTTAAAAGCGACTTGTCGTCTCCAAGACGTGCCAACACCTCTGGTATTAATTCATCAAACCCATTAATTGCCATCAAATGTAAGATAGTTTGGCCATCTTCGTCTTGTCCAGTACGGAGCTCTGGGTCTGTTTTCTCCCAAATTTCCCAAAAAATCTCACGTCTCAAAGCCTTGGCTGCAGCAGCATTTTCACCAAAGCGCTCTCTCATTGCGAGCTCAAGCACATTGAATAAAGGGGGTTGCCCCGCATTATTCATTTGATTCGCTGCACCAGGGTTTTCAGCCAACAAGCGTGATACCTCAGCTTTTTGACCACGTACAGCTGCAATGTGTAATGCAGTCATACCCCCTGGATTTTCTGTTTTTGACTCGCCCATAATAGCCTCACTATTGTCTCGGTTGATTCTTATGTGCATTTATTTCATTCTGCCTTAACTCACCCTATTTAGGAAGCACTGCGGTCAAACCGAAGCACGTCGATGGAGGGAGAAAATATCAACGACCCTTACTCATTATAGATTAAAAGTACCCCATTATTGAAAATAAGAATGAGGCCAGTTAACAATTCATTACTTTAATACTTCAAGTAAAGTGTTCCCAAGGTGCTTACGAAATTCCGGTCTTAAATTAGCAGATAGCACTAAAAATGAGGTATCTTCAGCACCATCTCGTAACAAACACACATCCAACACTCTATTGACTGTAAAAATATCTTTCTTATCTAAAGGTACAGGCTCACAGGCTGTACCAAACAGCTGTTGAGCCGCTTCTTTTTGTCCGCCAAAAAAGCTATTCCATATATTAACATTCACAACAAATCCGCGATCTTTATCAAATGATGCGAGCCGCTTGCATGCATTTAAAATAGGTGTGCTTAAATAATACGGCTGCCTTTTCATACGACCAAATACACGTGCCGCCATTGAAATAACCAACGGGCTAACGCGTCGTTTGGCATATGTCATCTGCCCAATGGAGGCAAGCTTAATTAAGCTCGACGCATATTGATGCGAGGCCGTTTCTAATGCCGACTGCTGCACTTGTTTTGCGAGGCTCGCAAGGCCCTTTTCACCTGTTAAATCAAGTTTCACCGCATGCGCTCTTAAAAAACAACCAATCACTTCATCAAACGATGGGTCTTCTCTAGTTGATTTTACCGTATTAATAAACAATCTATCAGGCACACGAATTTCTTCTTTGCAGCTTCGATGAAGTGTCACGCCAATGGCGGCACATAATAAATCATTTAAAGTGACTGCATGTTCAATACAAAACGTACGCCACTTTTTAAGTTGCGCATGTTGAATCGGAAAAAAAGTAGAAAATGAGTCTGCCTGGTGATATGGCACAACATGACGCTTTGGAAAATGGAATAACTCGGCATCTTCTAAATATTCTCGCCAAAACACCTCATCTGCTTTTAATGATGAACGAATAAAGCGCTGTTCATGGCGCGCATACGTTTCAAACGCCTTAGACTCTAAACGCATTTCTGATGTTTTATTGCGTGCATAAAATAAATAAGCTGATGATAAATCTTGGAATAAAATTCCCAAAGATTGCTGATCAGACACCATGTGCGGCATCGCAATTTGAAGTTCAATACGCGTATGACTCAAATAAAACAATTTCGCAATCATAAGTGGTTTATTTTTAGACCATTCTTGGTGTAAATATAAATCTTCCATCGACTCACTGAGTATCGCTTCTGTCTGCGCTTCATCCTCATCTAAAAGAGAAATTTCATGCCATTGAATAGACACATTTGATTTTCTCTTTTGTATTGGAATAAAGCGGTGAATACTATAAGACAATGCATCATGCTTTCGCACCAACGCTTGCAGTGCTAAATTTAACGCCGTTACATTGAGTGTTCCTGAAACGCGCCGCCGCCCAACCACATTGAGTTTTTTAACATCAGGTTCAAACAAATATGAAGCCCAGAGCACAAACTGAAAGTCTGTCAGTGGCATCCATCGACTCAAACTCCTTGTTTCAATAGAAATATCTGTGTCTGACACATCGGGCGCCGTATTTAAAACCTCAATAAATTGAGCAATAGATGGTGCTTGATAAATATCTTTTATTGTTACTATTTTTCCAAGCACTTCTTGCACTTTTGCAATAATGCGTGCAGCAAGTAGAGAGTGCCCCCCTAGCTCAAAAAAATTATCATGGATACTCATGCTAGAAATATTCAACGCCTCACGCCAAATTGTCATTAACAACACTTGCATAGGGGTTAAATCATTGTTCTCATGATGTAGCTCATTTGGAGGCAAAGGCCACGCCTTGCGGTCCAATTTACCGCTTGCGTTCAATGGGAGTTGTTCCAAATAAACAAAACGTTTGGGCAACATAAACTCGGGCAATTCTTGCGACAGCTGATGCTTAAGCGCTGTCTCTGAGTATGCATCGTCTTCTGTCTTACAGATATAGGCAATTAACTGCTCTTGATACACTAAAACACCACACGCTCTTACGCCAGCACATCCTTGAATATGCGCTTCAATATCCTCAAGCTCTATACGATACCCATGCAACTTCACCTGATTATCCGCACGCCCTAAAATCGTAAACTCACCCTCAGGCGTCATACAGGCAATATCTCCGGTACGATACACGCGTCTACCCGCGGCACGCTTATAAAATAAAAAGCGCTCTCGAGTTAAGACTTCACGATTAATATATCCCTCGGCCAAACCAACGCCACTAATATATAGCTCTCCTTTTACACCCGGTGGAAGCGGCCGCATGGCAGCATCCAATATCCACATATCCATATGCTGAATCGGACGCCCCACGGTAATTGGCTTGCCTGGTTCTACTTTTTTTAATGCGCACCAAATGGTTGCCTCAGTTGGACCATACATATTCCATAAGGCCTTTACGTTTGGTAGAAGTTCTTCTGCTGTCTGTGACGTTAAAGGCTCTCCACCACATAGCGCTACTAAATCTTTTTTTCCATGCCATCCTGCGTAAAGCAACATATTCCAAAAAGAAGGCGTACCTTGCAGTAAAGTAATAGGATAACGTTGCAATAGTTGCTGTATGCATAAAGGGTCTTTATGTTCTGTGTGACTTGCAAGAAATACTGTCTGGCCTTGCCAAAGCGGCAAATATAACTCAAGTGCTGCAATATCAAACGTCAGTGTGGTTGTAGCAAGCAGTATTTCATCGACACCCTTAACAAAATACGCACTCATACTCTCTAAGAAGTGATTCAGTGCACGCCTGGACACACACACACCTTTTGGCGTGCCAGTTGAGCCTGAAGTATAAATAATATAGGCAATCGCATTTGGGTCTAGTATGGATGCATGTGCTACATCTAAGGTTTCATCAATGGATGTTTGTAAGTCGCCTAATGCCCATACTTTGCAAGGTAAACTTAAATACACCTCATGATGCATCGTGTCATGCAGCACAATTTGTGCGCTACTGTCCTCAATGATGGTACGAATACGCGCCACAGGCACTTTGGGTTCAATGGGAATATAAGGCAACTCAAGCCATTGCAGCGCTAATAAAATTGAAAACATACGCGGTGTGCGATGCAAACAAACCACAACTGGCTTATTTTTATCAAGTACTTGAAGCCGCCTCTTCCAGGCCAGTATGTCTGAATATAATGTTTGATAAGTCCAGGAAGCATCTGAGGTCATCACAGCAGTTGCATCTGGCGTGCACTTTGCATGAGACAAAATGCGAGCAATCAAATCCTTTTCAACAGCCACTTTCAATGGATGCATAATGTCCGAATTATTCAATCATTTTATTAATCTATAGTTCAATCCCCGCACTTCTGCCAACTTCTTCTATAATCAAAACAAGCACTTACAAATACGAACGAAATATTCTTATGAAAAAAAACATCTTCTCTAAAGTAGGACGCCTTGTTTACCGCTTTCGAGTTGCCATTATTTTTATCTGGACTATCAGTGCAATTGCTTGTATCCCTTTCATTCCGCATATCATGGCACCTTTTCAATCGACGGGATTTGTCGCGGATAAAGCGGATAGCACACGTGCACAAGCATTTTTAGATAAGCACTTGGGATACGATCAAAACGACCGATTTTTAGTGGTGTATCACAGCAAAACTTTAAAAGCGACAAGCCGCACATTTAATAAAAAAATTAAATGGTCTTTAGCAAAACTAAAAAATTTTCCCATACGTCATACCATCATTTACCCCAATGGAAACCCACAGCAAATCTCAAAAGATAAACATGCGGCTTATGCTGTTATCTTCATTAAAAATAAAACCAACCTTGACCACGAGCAACTCGAAGATTTTAAACAATTAATTAGAAAGCCTAAAAATATGTCGATGGAAATAGGCGGTAAACAAGTATTTATTCAAGGCTTAAATAAACATACACAAGAAGATTTATACCGTGCGGATGCAATTGCTGCCCCCATCACAAGCATTGTACTCATTCTCATTTTCGGCACCATTGTTGCAACGCTCATACCGGTTAGTCTTGGCGGAGGGTGTGCACTTATTATTCTAACAACCCTCTACTTTTTAGGGCACTTATTTACCCTATCTATTTTTACTTTGAATCTCGCGTTACTGTTAGGGCTATGTCTAAGTCTCGATTATGCTCTATTTATTATTTTCCGTTTCCGCAGTGAACTCAAAAAACATCGCATCAATGACGCAATTGCTATCACATTCTCAACCGCAGGTCGTGCCATATTTTTCAGTGGGATCGCTGTGTTCATTAGCCTAAGCGCGCTTGTCTTTTTCCCAATTAATATTTTATTTTCGATTGGTGTCGGCGGGCTTATTGCTGTATTTGTCGCTGTTATGGTGGCGCTCACTTTATTGCCTGCAACACTGTCTGTGCTTGGGCATCGTATCAATCACTGGGCGGTTCGAGATGTCAATAAAAAAAACATTGACAGAAAACACTTGTGGAAAAAAATCGCGCAAATAGTAACCGGTCGTCCTTGGTTCTTCTTTTTGCTTAGTTTAAGTTTTTTACTACTACTTGGATACTCTGTATGTCACGTTCGCTTTGGTATATCAGACTTTCGTATTGTTCCCAAACAATCTGAAAGTAGAATGTTCATTGATGAGTTCAAACAACACTTCAATAAAAAAGAGTTAGTCCCGATTTTACTGATTGTTTCAACCGATAGAGGTTCTATTTTATCCTCTGCAAATATTTCAAGACTGTACCGGTTTACACGCCGCTTGGAAAAAAACGATAAGATTGAGCGCGTCGACAGTATTGTTACAACCAGTCCACGTCTCTCCAAACAGCAATACCAAAAGCTCTACCAAACAGCTAAAAAGCACCAGCCTAAAAATGTGAAACAACTCTTGGAAACCAGTACAGGGAAAAAATTTTCAGTCATTCGTATTTTTAGCAAGTATGGTATTAACGATCCGGAAACAAAAGCACTTGTTAAAGAATTAAGAGATATCAAACCAGGTCGTGGCATGAGTGTGCAACTAACAGGCGCCCCCGTTCAAAACATCGATGTTATGGAAACCATTAAGCAATATTTTCCCTATGCAGCGCTGTGGGTCATTAGTCTGACTTATTTGAGTTTATTGGTGCTACTACGCTCACTTTTTTTACCACTGAAAGCCATTTTTATGAATATTTTAAGCTTGTCTGCATGTTATGGCGTACTTGTATTTATCTTCCAAGAAGGTCACCTACACCAACTCTTAAATTTTGAGCCCCAAGGCATGCTCGACATCACGCTTGCCGTCATTATTTTCTGTGCCATTTTTGGGTTTTCTATGGATTATGAAGTCTTTTTACTCACGCGCATTCAAGAGCACTTTCAAAAAACACGCAATAACACTGCAAGCATCATCTTCGGAATCGACCAAAGCAGCCGTATTATTACCAGTGCTGCACTCATTGTCATTTGTATTTGTGGCTCTTTCATGACTGCAGATGTCATTATGGTAAAAGAGTTTGGCCTTGGTATTGCTGTGGCGATTGCAGTCGATGCATTTGCGATACGCACCATCCTTGTGCCATCAACTATGGTGCTACTCAAGCGCTGGAACTGGTACATCCCTAAATGGCTTGATAAATTGTTACCGCAAACAGGGCTTTAAACACGATAAGCAAGCCTAAAGTAAACTGCGTATAAAAACGGTACGAAGTCATTTGCAGGATTTAACTCTGATTCACCGTAACCCGACATATAATTCGCTGCAACCTCAATCATCAAGTGCTCGGCAAGCGGATAATTTACCCCGGCACCAAACGATGGTGTCGCTAGCCAAACATCGTTCACTTCATCACCACGGTGCACCCATCCTACACCCAAACTTGAATAAGCACGTATAACCGTTTCAGGCAGCACAAACATTACTTTTGCCATTAAAGAAACTGTTTGCGTGTGGGTACTAAATTTTAGTTGGCCCTGGTTCTCAAAGCTGAATAAACTGCTTTCATCAAAAAAAATTTCAGCTTTTGGATAAGATAAATAATTTGCTTCAACCGCCACAAAAGGAGAAAACTCAAAGCCTGCAAACCCTCCCCATGTAAAACCACCCTCATGCACATCCGTTGGCGTTGAAATATTCAGGACAATACTTTGGTTATCTCGACTTGGCACTAAACCTTTCCAGGTTGTCGAGCCATAACCACCGTTCAACCCAACGTAAAAAGGATGTGGATCAAACACATCACCCGAATCACCCGCGTAAAGCAGCGCCGACCAACAAGCAAAAATAACCATCCCAAAAAATCGTATCATGATTGACTCAAACCTTAAGGACATGAACGACCAGTGCCATTACATAGTTTTCCCGCTGTATTTTTTCCACCATTCAAATAGCACTTCCATGAGTCCATGCAATTTTCTTTGGTTGTATCATGTTGAAATTCACATGTTTTTTCTAGCGTACCAAAAGTGACCAATAAGCGCTGATAAAGCAGCCTCACATTTGAGCACATCGCAGTAGGTAGGCCACCGGCAGTACAATGGCACCTTGCTGCAGTCTGAAATGAAGCACAAAATTTTGGAGAATCGGTCGGTGCAGCTGTAGGGCATGCCGCAGCGCTCAAAACAGAGGAAAAAAAGAAAGCAATAGCAAACAATAAAAATCTTTTCATTATATTGAACAATCCTTATTCAATAAATAAGCAATAAGAGAATGTCATTCTAACCAGGGTTTTCAAAGATTTCAAACACTTACGACTTATTGCTTGGTAGGTGTATCAACCTCATCTTCTGATGCAGCATCATCTATTCCATCTCGCGCAATCCAGTCACGGTGTTTTTCTTTAAATTTGTTAAACATCGTTGCAGCTTTCTCTGAATCGAGGCGTCCGCCTTTCCCTTCCCTTATAAAATGTAAAAATCTTGGTAGAAGACGAGATGATGCCATCTCTTTTAATACGGCCTCCGTTACCTCACTTCCGCCTTCACGCACCTCAAGTATACGTCCTCGCTCATGAAGTGGTACACGCACAAACGCCTCAGCAATCCTCTTCCCTTTCTCTGCCATACCGTATTTATTTTGCTGAGTAAGCGCCTTCATCTCAGCGCATATCACCTGATTTTGCTCAACTAAGCTTAATGTGTCTTGTAACTCTGTCATTAAAGCTTCCAAATCATCGAGTGTTTCTGCACGCCATATCCTTCTATTCATGGAAGTAATAAACGCATCCATTTCCACATCTTCTACATCACGCGCCTTAAATTTAAATGCTCCGATGTGCATGACAACGCTCAAGCAATCCGCCTGCAACAACTTTATCTTTTGTATATCTTCAAAATGAGTAATTAACTGCTGTAAATCATGCTGAATTGCTTCTAAACCTTCAATGCTTGAGTCTTCATCTGCTCTCCTTTCAAATGTTTGGATTGCATTTGCCACCTCATGTGAAACCTGCCCATACTTTCCGCGGCTTAACGCTTTTAGGTCTTCCATTAATGTTAAACATCCACGCCATAATTCATGCCGTTCTGCGAGTTTAGCCGGTGAGTTTTGTTCAATGACTCGAAGCGCTTGATATGCATCTTTCACTGAAGGACGATTTTCAGGTATGGGGTCCATTAGCGATTGAATCAAATGCGCCAAATCACGTCCCTGCCCATGCTTAAAAATATCCGCCGAAAAACTCAGCTGACCTACTCGCTTAATCGGACTAAAATGACTATACGGGTTCACAAAAAAATAAGTCGCATCACAACCTGTCAAGTATTGATATAAATTTTTACCCAGCATATAAGCATGTAACTTTTCTGCTGAAGGACGTGGGTTTCTCAAAAACATCTCGTCTGGATTCATGAAGGGTGTATTGGGTACATGTTGATAGTTCCCGTTCTTTCTTTCTATATCATCAATGTCTAATTGACCTGACTTATTTGTAAAGAAAAAACTCTTCGTATCTGCAATTTTAATCTGGCCTGACTCATCTAATAGCCAATTGCTATTTTTCATGTCTGTAAATACGCAGCCATTCGCCTCTATGTGTGTCAACACCCTGGCCATTTGTTGATACACATCTATTGCTGTATTGATACGTGCTTCATCTTTCACTTTTTTTTCAGAAGCTTTCTCAAGGCTATCTCCCTTGCAAACCGTTGTCACAACTAGGCGTCGTATAACCGTTTCGCTTTTTGGGGGAGTCGTAAAGGCGACCTTTCTTTCAATTAAAATAGGCGTTAATACGTCTGCTAGCCCATTGGCCCTTAAATGATGCTCGGCCTGTCTTGGCATGCCCAAGCGGTCTTCTAGCTTTAAAAAATATTCGTTTTGTGACGTCGTATGTTTCAAGATGAAGTTTTTTGAG
>JARGNV010000001.1:42902-70922 GCA_029212465.1 Legionellaceae bacterium
CTAATGGTATGTTCATCCCAAAATATATAAAAATTATCAGCGCCCCCTTCGTCTGGACCATACAGCGTTTGAAGCGCTGCTACATCCATCGACGTTCCTTGTGCAAGCAGCGCCCCAAATCGTGAAATGACTTCGGGCGACATGTTCGCAAATACCTCAGCTGGTGAAAAAATATCTTCAGATAAAAATGAGTGCTCAAGGTTATGTAAGCTGCTAGGATGCATCGACTCAATCCCTAACATTTGGGATTCTTGCTGCATCTCTTTAAAAAGTCTATCATCAATTTGGCTCACATAATCTACACAGTATGCAGTTACATCATCCGAGCATCGGCTATTAAGTGTGTACACTGCATCATAAATTGCACCCAAAAGCCGGCGCTTTTCAGACACATCACGCTCAAGATTGTAGTCGGTAATGAGTTGATTGATGGCTTCTATTGAAGGCCTAATAGAACGAATAAAAAGCGACGCCGTAACTTGTTTGTCCGCATTGATATCTTCACGAGGATAAATTCTATCAATTTGTGTAATAGGCACGCTAAACATCCATTCATGAATATAAGTTAAGTATAGTAATTAATTGTATTGTTTAGGGTGTATCGGCAACACATCCTACCTGTCAATCAAAACTAAATGAACTGTCATCATCTAGACCGCGATTCGTCGGGTTTTGGCGCTCTTCTTGCATAGCTTGTTTAAAATCTTGTGTTCTTTGTACCGCTTTTTCTTGTACCGTTTTCTCAATTTTATCGAGTAAATCCCTAATATGTGCGCTATTGTCTATTGTATTCTCGGTTCGCTCTTTAACAGGAATTGCCGCAACAGCATCTGATAACGCTACTGCTAATTGTTCTAGTACAACGTCATTCGTTGCGAGTAACGCTTTAACCTCACCAACAATCACCCCTGAGACTTCCCCAATATCCGCTAAAATCGCCTTACATTTTTCTGTCGCCTCTAGAATTTCAGCCGTTGTTGATTGAGGGGTTAACGACTCGGCTAGCTCGTTAAAAAAACAGTCCATCTCGTCGTCATTCTCTCCGGAACGCAACCCTTCTATGCGATACATGACGCTATAAAGTTGCTCTTTTGCCACTTCAAGAGCATCACTTGCCGCACCTATAGTTTGCTCTTCGTCAGCAACACGCCGCAGTATTTCAGCAATTTTTTCGTTTTGAAATAATGCGTTCGTGCGTGATTCAACCGCTATTTCTACAACAATATTCGATAATTCTTTTCCCATTGCTTGCAAGCGAGCATCCGCCGTGTTTAAAAGTATTTTGATGGTGTCATTAATCTGGCTGCTCGGGACTACAATATCAGATAACAGCTTGGATAAAGCGTCTATAACTTCCTGCATCTCTTTCAGAGGTGAGTCAGTATCGAGGTCTTCCAACACATCCTCGATAAAACCATCCATTAATTTATCTCCTTCTTTAAGCCCTAATGCTTTGACATCTGCGACGAGGTCTAAGAACATTTGAAATGTTGACTCACGTTCTGCTTTGTCTTTTCTCAAAGCAATGGCTTCCTGTAATTTTACCTGGTTGTCAGCTACCAGTTGATGAGCGCGCGCTTGTGTGCGCTCTTCAATTTTGGTTTTGTATATCTCTGCTTTAAACGCCTCGAGTAACTCGGGCATCCCTTGCTGCTCTATGAATTGTATCTCAACATTTATTACCCGCTGAAAATCTTCCACATCATTCAATATGTCATCTAAAATAGTCGCTACATGTTGATAATCGGTCACATCTGGCGTATCAGGCAGGGCATTTTTTAATTCCTGTTCAAACCGCTCCATATCAACATCACGCGCATCCATGCGATAGGCACGTATTTCCTTGAGTAGCTTTTCACTCTCAGTTATAGCGGCCTCTAACGCACTGGGCACTATGTGAGGTGTCTTTGCTTCTTTCACAATATGCAGTAACACTGACACATCTGTGTCGTCTGGAAATTTTGCTCGCTCACGCAGTTCAATAGATTCTAATACTTCTATTAACTTGCTCCTTTCATGCGTGTCGGGTTGCAAAAGTGCTGCACGTCTGTCAAGCGGTAACGCTGTCACTAGCATCATAAGCATTGCAGCTTCTTCATTCAAAGACTTACTCTGTAGACGTTCTACCTCCTGCATCACATACGAGGATACATCTTTTATCTGTGCATACGTACGTTGTAGCTGCTCATCTACACCAAGTAAATCGTCAAGCGATAGCGATTGTTGCAGTTTCTCGTCTACGTCATATGTAAAATTATCCATTTCCTCATCTAAGTCACCAACTGTTAACGCATTAAGTACTTTTAAATGCGTAACACAACGCGCCCTCATCGTCTCAAGCAGTCGCGTCGCAATTTCTTCGCTATAGTGTGGGTCAATCGCTTGCATTTCTGCTTTCATTTCAGCCAAAGAAATACGTGTAGCAGGGTCTTTTTTTACCGTTTTTTCAATAACCTCTTTAAATGCAGCACCTTCGGGTGTACTAAATACTGCATGTGAAAAATCAAGCTCACGTGCATCATGCTTTAAAACTGTTCGACCATCCGGAGTTCTTGTACGAAATGCATATAGGTCACACCCGGTCAAATACTGGTATAAATTTTTCCCTACCATGTATGCTTGTGCCTTATCTGCTGAGAATGGCTGCCTTGGCTTCTCAAGCATCTCAGGTGCTGTCACATAAGGTGTTTTTATAAGCGGCACTTTGGTGCCCACAATGCCTGTTGCATCAATTTTTAAAAATGATTTTCCATCTGAAACACGTACTCGGTTCTTTGCATCCATCAGCCAGTTGGTGCTTTTTATGTCAGGAAAAAATATGCCTTCCCCAGACATCGCCTCTAAAATTTCTATCATTCGAATATGCACAGCTGCTGTACTGATGGCCCTTAACTCATTATCTTTTAAGGAAGCCCCGTAGCTCTCAATATCTTTTCCAGAACAAAACTCGGTTACCTGCATATTTCTCGTTACAGGCCCTTCACCAGGAACATCAGCAATAGAGCGCCTGTTTACATAAACATCTGTCATGACACCAGCAACCGCACCACTACTTCTTAATGCACTTTCTGCCTCTCGCGTATTACCCAAGCGCGTTTCTAGTTTCAATATCTGCTTCTCTCGCGTATCTCGGTGCATCACCATAAAATTTTTAGAGTTACCACTCGCGAAAGGCTGAACTGAATGATCATCTAAAAAATCAACCCACTCTGCTTTTCCCTCTTCTCCCGGACCATACAGGCCATACAAACCGGCTTGCAGGCTATACCCTGTTTGCGTGAGTAACACGCTCATTAATCGATTCACTTTTTCTTGCGACATATGAGCAATATGCTCTGCTAACGAAAAAGAAAATGGATTCACTGCTATACCTGCCTCTTCATCAAGCAGTGCATGTTCTTCTTGAATTTCTCTGAGTAATTTATTTTGAATTTTTTCAAAATATTCGGGGAAATAAATCACGTAATCTTCGCTTTGTGCATCATCTAGTTGCTGCACTTTTTCTTCTATGAGCGCTAAAAGATCACGTTTACGCGCTGCATTTTCTGGTAAATGATATGCATTAATGGCTTGATTTACTTCTTCAACAAGGCGGTTTATTTCTGCTTCAATCTTAAGGAGAAATGGATGATCCGCCCTATCGTACCCTCTTACATCAATTCTAATTGGTGACACACGTTCAATAGGCATAATCAGTTTTTTGAGTTATTTTTATTCAGTATAGCCAACATACTGACTTTTGCAGCCAGGCTATTTATCAGTGAATACTGGGTGTGTCAGGGCCTTTATTTGGGGTATCTTCAAGTGTCGGTGGTTCGTGAGAAGAAGACTGCGCTTGTGAGCGCGCCTTAAAGTCCTGAAATTGTGTATTGGTCGCTTTTTGTCCCGCTTTAATTGCGGCACGCGCTGCGTGCGTTACCGCATTTTCGTATGTTGCAATCTCCCCTCTTCTTTTAAGCGGCACATCGCCCACGGCCTTTTGAATTGCTTCTTTTCGTGCATCTGCATTTTCACCATGTTGACCATCAACAACCGCTTTAATTTGATTCATTGCTGATTCATCGGCTTTAAGCGCATTAAACACCGTTAACATATCTTGTCGAATAGCAGTAATAGCGCCAGGGTTATTTGCGACTAAAATACGCTTTTTCATGTCATCAAAAAATGTATTCATTTGTGTATCATGCGCTCCCATGCCTAATGCTTTCACTTTAAGCAACGCTTGCGCACAAGCCTTTTTATCCGCAGATATATCAACCGTTTGTTGCTGTGCAGGCGCTTTAATTTGTTCAATTATTGCACTAGCCTCAAGTAATGAAGGACGTGCATCAGGGGATGGGTTCATCATCATTTGTATTGCGGCAGCTAATTTGCGACCTTCATCCGTCTCGTTAAAAATAGGTGCATCAAACTTTAAATCGCTGTCAGGCCTAGGCTTGCTCTCCGGATCGTCTGGATCGACATAAAAATCATCATCTCGATATTGCATCAAGTACTGATACATATTTTTACCCATCATATACACATGCATCTTGTCTCCTGTGTAAGCATCCGACCTCATTTCAGGCGCGATTAGATGTCCTGAACAGATAATCCCTGCTGCGTCAATCACATTGCCATGTTCATCAAGCCGTAAAAAAGCCTTTGTATCTGCGATTCTTAAGCGTCCCGACTCATCCATAAGCCAATTGCTATTTTTCATGTCAGGAAAGGTCGCATCTGCTGCGCCTAATTTGCTTAAAATATCTCCCATTTGTGTATATACATCCAATGCGCGTGTAATGCGCTCTTCAGAAGTGCCTGTCTCTCGGCGGGCTTGCTTGACTAAATCTCGCCCTTTACACAGCTCAGTAACCACTAAACGCCTGGTAACCATCTTTAGATCGTCTTCGTCTAGATAGCTCACCATTCTGTCTGCAGAAAGTGTGGTAAAGACATCCTGCAGTCCATTTTCCCTCAAGTGCATTTCTATATCACTTGGCATGCCCATTCGGTTTTCTAACTTTAAAACACACGCTTCGCGCGTTACTTTATGCTGTATAACAAAATTTAAAGAGTTTCCTCCCCCTAAATAAGCAATGCTATGTGTATTAAAAAATTCATCATATGTCGCTTTATCTGCCTCTCCTACTTGATACAAAGCAGCAAGCTCAGACTGTTCAATATTTTTACCTGACTGCAATATGGCTGCCAATTGATTGAGCTTCACTGGGTCCGTATTGGCTATTAATTCAGCAGGACTCGTTGGATATGCCATGGTGCTTCTTGATTCACGCAAGGCATCAGGCTGCATTGATGGCAGGCCTAATGCTTCAAACTCATGCTTCATTTCTCTAAATAAGTCCACATGAATATTAGAAATATAATCAACACTTCGGCTCATAGCACGATTAGAAAATTGTGCGTTAATTTGTTGCATATCTGCATGCAACATTTTGAGTAATTCCAACTTTTCTTCCAGTGTTGCCGCTTCATTATAAAGTGTGATAGTTTCATTAATGACCGGCACAAACTGATTAAATGAATCCACAAATGCATCCACTTTTGCTTTACTTTTTCTTTTCAAGCCTTTTGTATCAGCCGTAACTTCTTGCACCAAAGAAATTGCCATAATAAAAGTCAAATAGTTTTATTTAAGATAATTATAGACAATAATAATTAAGTAGGTTTGAACGATGTATCTGACTTTACTTCAGGTGTATCTGAGTCCGATCGCGCAGCTGAAACGGCTTCTCTAAACGCTTGTGTGGTTTGCACCGCCGCATGCTGCACGCCAAGTGCTTTTATTTGCGCATGCATCTCACTTAACGATGGCCTTTCGTCTGGATTATTTTTAACAGACGCTTCTATTAAAGCGCGCAGAGCAGCACCCGTTTCGCCATCAAATACCGGATGTGTAAAACTAAGTTCTCGCGCATCTGTAATCACCTGATTGCGTCCCCTTGCATCCTTTTTGTAAAATACATGGGGAGATACTGCTGTTACATATTGATACAGGCACTTACCAAGCATATAAGCATGCATTTTATCTGCCGAGAAAGCCTTTGTTTTACTCGCCTTTAACTCCGGTGGATTCATACAAGGCGTCACTAATAAAGGCGCCTCTTCATTTAAACCATGCCGAAACCAAATGCGTCCACGCGCACTTGTTTCTAAGAATGACTTTGTATCTGAAATTCTTACACGTCCTTTTTCATCCATTAGCCAATTTGCAAGCTTCATATCAGGAAACGCGGCATGCTCTGTTTGCAATTTCTCTAAAAAATCTGCCATATCTGAAAATACACTCAATGCCGATGTAAGCCGTGCATCATTATCTTTTATCAAAGCAGCTTGCTTTTCTAAATCTTGTCCGTCACACAATTCAGTTGCTTGTAAATTACGTTCAAATACCTTGCCGTTCTTATCGGTATAATTTGCTTCACGCGAACAAAAAACGCTGGTGAAAAATTCTGTAACAGAAGAATTTCTGAGTCGTGCTTCGAGTGCATTAGGCATTCCTTTCCTATTTTCGACTCTTAAAACAACGCTTTCTCTGGTAATACGATGTTTTACCTCAAAGTTTTTAGAGTTACCGCCGCCCAAGTAACGAAACACATGATCATCTAAAAACTCTTGAAATGCTTGATACCCCGCTTCTTCTCTCGCGTATAATTCGCGACACTTATCAACCAATTCATCACCTACATTCCAGATAAATAACCCCGTCATTGCATTTAATTTTTCTTCAGACATCTCGGGAATTAATTCGAGTAATGCATGCGGCATGTTGTATCCTTTGTATAAACCATACATTCAGTATAGAAAATGAATCAAAAAGCAATGGGTGTTCAAAAAATATCCCCTCTTGTTTATTAGGCCTTTTTTGAGGTATGTTAAATTGTTGTAAAGATTCTAATGAAAAAAGCACAAGGAGCGTGCGCAAACAAAAGGGAAGGATCATGGCTACAGGTGAGGTAAAGTGGTTTAATAATGCAAAAGGTTGGGGGTTTATTTTACCGGAAGATGGCGGTACAGATATCTTTGTTCATTTTTCTGCTATACAAACCACAGGATATAAAAGTCTAGTCGCAGGTCAAACTGTCAGTTTTGACATCATTGAAGGCGAACGCGGTTTACATGCCAGCAATGTCACAGCGCTTACAGAGGCTGAGGAGACAGTCAGCGAAAGTTAATCAAGAATCCTTTTTTCTTAAACGGGGTCAGGGCTTTCCTTTTGCCTTGCCCCCGTTTATTAATGCTTGATATAAAAATCTCGTGTACTATAAGCAACACTTGTTGTTTGCAGACGGATTTTTGATACATGCAACCCATTAAAAAAGGGGTTTTACTCATTCAATTGGGCACACCTGAGGCTCCTACAACCTCAAGTGTACGCCACTATTTACGTTTATTTTTATCGGATAAGCGCGTTATCGACATTCCGGCACCTATCCGCTATCTTCTGCTGTACTTTATTATTTTACCATTCAGGAGCAAACAATCAGCAAAAGCATACCAAAGTATCTGGACTCAAGAAGGCTCGCCTCTGCGGGTATTAAGCAATAACCTTGCCGAAAAGTTACAACAAAAGTACGCCCAAACACATCTCATTGCCCACGGCATGCGCTATGGCACCCCCACCCTGAAACACGCACTCGACACACTCAAAGACTGTGATGAAATCACCATTCTTCCGCTTTATCCACAGTATGCTTCATCAACCACAGGCTCATCCATTGAAGTGGTTTTTCAGTATTTTAAAAACAAACCTGCTATCCCAACGCTCCATATTATTCATCACTTTTACGCACACAAAGCCTTTGTCAAAGCACAAAGCGAACAAATCAAACCTTTTCTCGAAGCACCTTTCGACCATTTAATTTTAAGTTATCATGGCCTACCGATAAGACACCTCCAAAAAATAGGCTGTAACACTATTTGTGATGCGGCGTGTCCTGCGCCCAAAGATAAAAACACCAACTGTTATCGTGCCCAATGCTTCGAAACCAGTAGGAAACTGGCAAGCGCTCTCGCGTTACCTGAAACAACATATACCACAACCTTTCAATCAAGGCTTGGTAAAACTCCGTGGATTGAACCTTACACAGATAAGGTACTCGAAACACTCGCCAAAAAAGGCATCAAGCGCCTGGTTGTTGCATGCCCTGCGTTTGTCACCGACTGCTTGGAAACCCTTGAAGAAATTGGCATGCGTGCAAAAGAAGACTGGATAAAAATGGGGGGAGAAAGCCTGACATTAGTCCCTTGCCTCAATGATGAACCCCATTGGGTCAATGCACTGGCAGAGATGATTGGTTAAACAAATGGGGTCAGGCCTGCCCATTAACAACTACTTAGCGACTTGAAGTAATAGCTGATAATCTGCTGCTAAATTTTTTGCTTGGTGCGGGCTGGTAAAAAATGCTGCCAAATCACCCTCAGGATTAAACATCATAACAGCCCCCGTATGCTCAATGTCATCTTCTGTGGCAGGTGCATTCGGATCTTTTTCAATTTTGGCATAAGCAACGCCTAGGGCTTTTGTCATTGCATGCGTCATCTCTTCACTGCCGCGTGCCCCTTGAAAGCTTGGATGGAATGCTGTCACATATCTGCGCAAGCCAGCTAAATCATCACGTGAAGGGTCAATAGACACCATAATAACTTGTGGCAATGGCGAAACATGTTGAGCTTCCAGTAACCGATACATTTTGCCAAGTTCTTGCATGGTGGTTGGGCATACAAACCCACAGCGAGTAAATCCAAAAAACATCATGGTCCAATGGTTTTTTAAATTATTCTGACTAAATGGCGCGCCATCCGTGTTGGTTAAAGCGAATGCCTGCACGGGGCGTGGCGCATCCAAAAGCGTACCATGAAACGCATTTTTAGCCGCTTGCTGCTTTAGCATGGCTGTGCGCTTTGCATAGAACGATCCCACCAAAATACCCGTTAATATCAAGGATATGAACAGTGCAACCCACCAAATTGATTTTTTCTTTAGCATTTTCATAGACCCATAGTACAACTTTTACCAGTAATGGTCAAACAACAAACCAACAAAAAGTAACATTAAGTACACAATAGAAAATCGAAACGTTTGCATCGCAACCCGACCTTCTGTCGCTCGATATAACCGAATTGCCCACCATAAAAAGCGCGCACCTAACAAAGCTGCTGTTAAGGCATAAATCATACCACTCATGCCAACAACAACAGGTAACGCACTCGCAATTAACAATAACACGGTATAAAGCACCACATGTAGCTTGGTAAACTGCACCCCATGGGTCACTGGCAACATGGGGATAGCCGCCTTTTTGTATTCTTCTAAGCGATAAATCGCAAGCGCCCAAAAATGCGGTGGCGTCCATGCAAAAATAATCAATACCAACAGCAATGCACGACCATCAAAATAACCGGTTACTGCGGTCCAACCTAATAAAGGCGGTGCAGCACCTGCAAGCCCACCAATCACAATATTCTGCGGCGTTGCACGCTTTAAATACCCTGTATAAATACCAGCGTACCCCATTAAGGTCACAAAAGTTAATATGGCGGTTAATGCATTGACCCAACAACTTAAAACTGTCAGTCCAAACACACCTATAATGAGTGCAAACCAAACCGCTTGCTTTTCAGACATCCTCCCGTGTGCAACAGGCCTTTTTTTAGTACGCGCCATCAAAGCATCTATGCGTCTATCAACCACATGATTAATGGCTGCAGCACTACCAGCACAGCAACCAATACCCAGTAAACTACAAAAAACAATGTCTAAAGGTACCCAACCGGGAGATGCCAAATACATACCCACCAAAACGGTTAAAAGCATCAACATCACAACACGAGGTTTACACAGTTCTAAATAATCTCGCCAGGTTACAGGGCGGCTTAGCACCTCTGTCGCCGTTGTACTCATGAACGTCTCCCAGAAACCAAATAATATAAACTCACCATGCTCATCAAAAGTAAAAGTGCAACACCATTATGAGCCACTGCAACCGCGAGCGGGAGCATGTAGACCACATTCATCACACCCAACAAACACTGCAATAACACCAAGCCTAACGTGAACATGGCCATGCAACGCACAGTGCCTACTTGAATAATGCGCAGTAATGCGCCTGCCAAACCAATTACATACAAAGCGGTCACAAGTGCCCACATGCGATGCACCCACTGAACCGTAACGCGCGCCGCTAAATCAAGCGCGCCCCCCTGATAGTTAGCACCAATAGGAGAAAAGACATCAAATGCACGCACCCAATCAAAAGCAGGTAGCCAGTGCTGGTTACATGTAGGAAAACCAATACAAGCAAGTCCTGCATAATTAGCACTCACCCACCCGCCCAAAACAATCTGGCAAAACACAACGCCAATGCCAAGACCAACCCATGGGCTAAAGCGCTTTAAATGATTGCCTGAAAAAGCACTTAAATGCCAGCGATACCATGTCAGTAAAGCCGCAAGCGTCATGCCGCCTAATAAATGCCCCATGACGACAACCGGTAATAATTTTAAGGTAACCGTCCACATGCCAAGGGCTGCCTGAAAAAATAAAAGCCCCACTAAAACAACCGAGAATCCACCTGAAACACGTGCTTCTTTAGGACCAAAGCGCGCAACGACGGCCAGCAAAAGGATTAAAACACCCAAGGTGCCAGCTGCATAGCGATGCGCCATTTCAGTCCACGCTTTTTGAGATTCGATAGGAATATCAGGATACATTGCCTGTGCATCAACGCGCGTTACATCCGTTGCGCTGGGTAACACCATTTTTCCGTAACAACCAGGCCAATCAGGGCAGCCAAGCCCTGCATCCGTTAAACGCGTATAAGCGCCAAGCATCACCACAAAAAGCGCTAAAACCACTGCAATACTTGCAGCCCATCGTATTTTGTTCAATTGCATACTATGCCTGCTCTCGTGTATTGAGTAATCGTTTCAAATCTTGAAAAACATCTTCAGGTTTACCATCAACTGGGTACTCAAGCACCAGGTAATCATTAGGGTCAATTAAGAGCACTTTCGCCTGGTTTGAAAGTACTGGCACACGGCTCTCCTCTTCAGTCGATAAAATATGTGACTTCACACCGCCAGATGTCAGGGCTACCTCACTGGTTTTTCCACACGTTTTTCCAGCATGCCCCTGCAAATACCATAAGTCGACTTGGTACAAACGTCGCCCCAAAGCCAATCGGACACGTGCCATTTTATCAAGCGTTGCCAAGCAAGTTTCATCACACCCTCGAGGACACCAAACCGCTAAATGCCACTTGTCTTTCGAATCCTGTTCTAAAAAAGATACCTGTGTTGCTGGTTGAATTAATATGCCTTTGTTTGTCGGTAACCCACTTAACCAGTCAGGATGCATATAAAAAAGAATGGCAAGCATTCCTGGTGCTAAAAATACTAAAAATAACGCAAACAACACTTTTTTTCGTATCGCAAATTTCATTTTTTCCTACTATTTAATGCAATGAATATAACTAACACCACACATGCCAGTGCAAACCACTGAAAGGCATAACCCAAGTGACGCGTAGGCGGCATAACCACCGTTACCCAATCACGTACATATCCCGCAGGGCTTTCTTTATCGAGCCGAATGATAAACGGATAGACCGATTTATGCAAAAGTTGGCTAACCATATCGACATCAAGCGCCTCAATGACCATATGCTGTGCGTGTCTACGTTCAACCTCTGCACCAAGCACCCATGTTTTTTTAGAGGGCATATAAACATAGCCTGATAAATCGAGAATTTCTTTGGGTACATTCACGTCAGGTAAGTCTTGCCGTGTAGCACCCGCTGCAACAAAGCCTCTGTCAACCAACACCACCCGTCCTGTTGGCATGAGCATGGGGGAAATAACATGGTAGCCAATTTGGTGCGCATGATATTGGTTATCTAAGAAAAACACCTCTGGCAAAAACTTTCCTGCAAATTTAATCCGCTTAAAGGGTAGCGCTTCGCGTGCCTCCCCTAACCACAACTCAGGTGCACGCGTCAATGCTTCTGCTTGTTCTGCAAGTATCTGTTTTTTTTCGTCTGCACGGTGCAGTTGCCACGCCCCAAGATTCACAAATAAAAGAATGCCTAAAAAAGCTAATAGCGACATACTCCAATGCGGCCAGGTGAATCGGGAGCAAAAACGGGATATACTGAGGCTCAAAATCATGAAATACCACTCAAAACGAAGCGTTTCGGGAGTATACCAAATGTTTACCAAAATTTTTATCCTGGTCATCATGCTGATTATTCTGGTGACACTTTTTAGCGGGCTTGTTTTTCTTGTACGGGACGACGGTAAAACCAAACGCACTGTCAAAGCGCTCACCTGGCGTATTGCCTTATCACTCACCCTTTTTATTTTTCTGATGATAGCCTTTGCTGCACATTGGATTAATCCGCATGGCCTCTAACAGGAGTTATTTTATGTTACGCAAACTCATCCCTCTGACCCTGCTTACCATCACAAGCATCGGTCACGCCGATACTATCGGGCGCTACATGAATATTGCAAACAATATTCCAAAAATGGAAATGAAGGCCGACAAACAAGCGCACACTTGGGCACGCTCTGCACGCACTATTTTAAGTTTAACCAGCGAATCAATTGCTGAAACGCTCATGCTTACCAATCAAGCAGCAAGCGAGCATGGCACGCCACTTTTTTGTATGCCCGCCGGTATTTCACTTAATGCACTCATGCTCAATGAACTCATTCAACAGACGTATCGTGAAATATCTAGTCAAGAAAGTGATAAAAACAATATGACCGTGTCCCAAGTCGCCTTAATTGGCGTAGCACGTAAGTATCCGTGTGCCGGCTCAAATGTAAAACCAAGTGATGTTATTCGTCATGAACCTGTCACACCGATTTCACACGTGGATGGGGTTATCCTACCCCCACCCCCAGATACTACTGCTACGCCTGACTAAATTCTTCAAAAGCCTCTAGTGCTTCTGCGGCGTACATGAGTGATGGACCGCCTCCCATATAAATTGCCATGCTCAGTGTTTCCAAAAACTCTTCTCGTGAAGCATTAAGCTTTACGAGCTTTTGTGCGTGAAAACCTATACACCCTTCACAATGATTCGCAACCGCAAGCGCCATCGCAATCAGCTCTTTTGTTTTTTTATCCAATGCGCCATCTTTACCAGAAGCCTGCCCTAAAGCACCAAACGCTTTCATCACATCAGGTATTTCACGATGTAACTTCGCAAGTTCTGTCCCTAAATTTTGTGTTATTTTTGTGAATCTATCTTCTGACATGTGCCACTCCTTGTTATTTGCGTCCAACAGCAATTCGCTGCTTTATTAAACCGCGCTCCAAACGACTTCGCAAGACCTCATTGAAGTCACCCATAAACTATTTTATGCTCTGAAGACCCACAACCATCGAGTTGAAAGACAGCATGCATACCGAGACCCATATTTATCACCACAATGAACAAGCCCTAAACGGGTATATTGCCTATGACAATACCATACAAAAAAAGCGCCCTGGTGTACTTGTCTTTCATGATTGGAGTGGATGCAATGCGTTTGCTAAAAAACAAGCCGAAATGCTTGCTGAAATGGGCTATGTTGGCTTTGCTGTAGACATGTATGGCGACGGCCAAACAGGTCAAACCACCGATGAAAAAAAAGCCTTAATGACCCCGCTCATTGAAGATCGCACCTATTTGCTCGAACGCATTCAAGCAGCGTTTAATGCACTGTGCACACTTCCAAATGTCGACAGCACACAAACGGGCGCTATTGGCTTTTGCTTTGGTGGACTTTGCGCACTAGACCTTGCTCGCAGTGGCGCAGCGTTATCGGGCCTTGTCAGTTTTCATGGCATACTTGCCCGCGCAGACACTCAACCCATCACCCCTATTCAGTCTAAATTACTCGTACTGCACGGCTATGACGACCCAATGGTGCCACCCCCGCAAGTACAAGCCTTTTGTGATGAAATGACCGAAGCGCATGCCGACTGGCAACTGTGTATGTATGGACACACGACCCATGCTTTTACAAATCCAGACGCAAACGACCCAGTGCTTGGTACCAAATATAATCCGCTGACAGCGCATCGCGCCTTTCAGTCAATGCATCAGTTTCTGACGGACTTATTCGCCGAGGCCGCATGACACACGAACTAAAACTTGCCGAAAAGTTAGGCGAACAACTCAAAAAAAACAACCTTAAACTGGCGGTTGCTGAATCATGCACAGGTGGCAGCCTTGCTTCCACTTTAACCGCCATAGCAGGTAGCTCTCAATGGTTTGACAGAGGTTTTGTCACTTATTCAAACGAAGCTAAAAAAGAAATCTTAAATGTTTCAGAGCAAACACTGCATTTTGATGGTGCTGTCAGTGAGGCAACGGTACGTGCAATGGCCGAAGGCGCCATTCACTACAGTGACGCACATTTAAGCGTTGCAATTAGCGGCATTGCAGGACCCAGTGGTGGCACCCCTGAAAAACCGGTAGGTACCGTTTGGATTGCTTTTGCCGGTTTTAAACAGCCAACTTCAGCACGCTGCTATACCTTTCAAGGGAACCGTACCGCTATCCGAGAAGCTGCCGTTATTGAAGCGCTCAAAGGCCTCATTCAACGCGTGCGCACGTATGAAAAACCTTTGTCACAAACGGCTCGCTATTTTTTCGCACTGTGGCCCGATGCCTCCACCCAAAACGCATTATATGAAACAGCACAAACCATCACCCAGCAAACTCCCTGTACACCAACACTTGTAAATCACTTGCATCTAACCCTTGCCTATTTAGGTGCGCTCACACCTAACGAATATGATGCACTTAAAATGTTTGATTGCGCTATTACACCCTTCGAGCTCAAAATTACCACGGCCTTTCATTGGTCAAAAGCAGACATCGCGTATTTTGATCCAACACCTGACAAACCACTCCATACACTGCATAGTTGCTTAAATCAACATCTGCTAGAAAAAGGCTTTAAACCTGAGCGCCGACAGTTTATTCCGCATATCACACTCGCACGTCACTATACGCACCCACTCACCTGCCACATGCCTTCCCCTATTCACTGGTTTGTACATGAAGTCTGCTTAGTGAAATCTACCCCCGAGCAAGGTATCTCACATTATGAAATAATGGCACGTACGCCACTTCCCCTAAAAACATGTTAAACTAGGCACCACAAATCATAGGAGCCACTGCATTATGTCTGAACAGTACACCGCCGATGCCATTGAAGTTTTACGTGGACTTGACCCTGTCAAGCGCCGCCCTGGTATGTACACAGACACAACTCGTCCTAACCATTTGGCACAAGAAGTCATCGATAACAGTGTGGATGAAGTCCTTGCAGGCTTTGCCAGCAAAATTATTGTCACACTTCATGAAGATGGCTCTATTGAGGTTGAAGACAATGGCCGCGGCATGCCGATTGATTTACATGCAGAACTGGGTGTGAGTGGTGTTGAGGTTATTATGACGCGGCTACACGCTGGTGGTAAATTTTCTAATAAAAACTATACCTTTGCCGGTGGTTTGCACGGTGTTGGTGTATCGGTTGTTAATGCGCTCTCAGAACAGCTTGAAGTGAATATTAAACGCCAAAGTACCCATCACCGCATGCAATTTTCTAATGGGGTAAAAACAACCGAACTTGAACTTGTCGGCCCTGTAAAAAAACGAGAGACCGGCACAACTATTCGCTTCACCCCAAATGCGCAATACTTTGATAGCACACGCATCGCACTGAAGCCTCTCACGCACCTATTACGTGCTAAAGCTGTTTTATGCCCAGGGCTTTCCATTTCACTCGTCAACCACTTAAACAACGAACGTACCACCTGGTGCTATGAAGATGGACTAAGCGATTATCTCAATCAAACGTTAAGCGAAACAGAGCACCTTCCAGACGAGCCCTTTAGTGGACAATTTACCTCGAAAGAAACCATCATTGAGTGGTCGCTTGTGTGGGCACAAACACCAAGCACTCCACTGACTGAAAGTTACGTCAACTTAATTCCAACTATTCAAGGAGGCACACACGTCAATGGGTTGCGTTCAGGATTATTCGATGCCTTGTCTGAATTTTGTGAACTCCGTAACCTAGTGCCACGAGGCACCAAGCTCACTGCAGACGACTTATGGGAACCGTGCCAATACGTCTTATCCCTTAAAATGAAGGAAGCGCAATTTGCAGGGCAAACTAAAGAGCGTCTCACCTCTCGTACCATTGCATCACTTGTAAATAGTGTTGTAAAAGATGCTTTTGCCCTATGGTTAAACGAACATCGCAGTGCCGTTGAACAAATTGCAGCACTTGCCATTGAACGCGCACAAAAACGACTACGTCAAGCAAAGCAAGTGACTCGAAAACGACTCACTCAAGGGCCTGCTCTGCCCGGAAAACTGTCTGATTGTCTGCAACAAGACTTGAAAGAAACTGAACTATTTTTGGTGGAAGGAGACTCTGCTGGCGGCTCGGCAAAACAGGCGCGTAGCAAAGATTATCAAGCCATCCTGCCACTACGTGGTAAAATTTTAAATGCCTGGGAAGTAGACTCTTCACTGGTCCTTGGTTCCCAAGAAATTCATGATATTGCTGTTGCTATAGGTATTGATCCTGGTTCAGATGACTTAACAGGGCTTAGATACGGTAAAATTTGCATTTTAGCCGACGCCGACTCAGATGGCGCGCACATTGCAACCTTACTCTGCGCACTCTTCGTCAAACACTTTAAAGCCCTAGTCAAAGCAGGACATGTGTTTGTCGCAATGCCCCCACTTTACCGCATTGATGCAGGAAATGTTGTGCATTATGCGTTAGACAATGATGAAAGAGAGAGCATGACTAAACAACTCTCTAAAAAAGGACGCACTAAAATCAATGTGCAGCGTTTTAAAGGGCTCGGTGAGATGAACCCCATGCAACTGCGCGAAACGACTATGGACCCCAACACCCGACGTCTCGTACAGCTCACACTCGAAGATGAGCCAGACACCATGGCTTTAATGGACATGCTGCTCGCCAAAAAACGGGCTTCTGACCGTAAAACATGGCTTGAAACCAAGGGTAATTTGGCTATTGTATAAAATTCTCCTAAAGGGTATTTCCTTGAAGCAGCTCAGGCTTTTCATCTGAAACATCTGCCTTCACTGTATCCTTTTTCATGGCATCTGTATTCAGTAACAATGGAACAAGCTCTGGATCAAACAGCGTGACAAGCATGACAACACTACGCTTTACTTCAAACTCTACCTCACAGACCTCAGGCCATTTTTTGGGGGACAAACTTGCCGTTACCGCGGAATAAACTGCATTTACCTGATGGTGGTCTCGCCTATAATAAAATACTTTTTCAGGCTTTTTTCTTCTTGCCCAGTCCGTATGAATGGCTAAATCGGGGTTTAACTGCTCAATATTACTTAAAATTTGGTGCGCTTCAGATATCGACTGGGCACTGCATGCCACAATATTTGAAGCATAGACATAAACACCAGCATATTGATGATAATTCGCTAAATTACGCAGTACCCGAAATGTATCGGCATGTTTCCAATCTTGAGGAATAACCACCGCATTTACAATCATTCGCTTGATACGCTCAAATCCGTATTGGTTACATAGTGTTGCCAAGTAACCCGTTTCATCATCAATAACAGGAAGACACTCATCGCATGGACAAATTTCTGGTTTAACTTTTGCCATCAGCCCAGCGGGGCTTGAAGCAGTTGCTATCTCCCGCTTCAAATTTTGCCAAAATTGAATGACAGGCCGACTATTATCAATTAAGAACAATTTAGGACACTCAGCCCCTAATGCACAGGCTATCCCTATCACTCTCAAACCAGAAGTGCCCACTACCATAATTTTATCTTGGGCCATATGCATGGGCAAGCCGGCCATATCTGGATCATTTCCAGCAACTTTGAGTTCATACTCCGTGCAAGTTGAAGTAGATAGAGGATAAAGTTTAAAGTTTCTTCTTGAAAAAAAACCTCTTACTGAAGCTTGAATCTTAACTGCTGCGGTTGACGCTGTTGTAGCAGTGGCATCGACAGGAACATGGCGCTTGTTACCCATTTAAATATTCTCTAAAAAAAACAGGAAATTTTATCACCGTGTTCTATATAAAAGCAAATTTAAACCGACAAACAAACCTCACTATATTGATTGTCTTGCTCATTTAGCATAGCTTGTCTCGCCTGTTTATCCTGATGCGCTAACAAGTCAAGGGTACGTGTGATGTGATGAATTTTTGCCTTACTGGCCGTCACTTCAATCAACTCATCCAAAAGTGCTGGGTTTTGACTTTTTTCTAACATTTCATCTCTTGAAAATCCGCCCAATCTGTCATCTTTTGCATTAAAAAATGCACGGTTTTTTGAGTGCGTCGTGGCTTCATAATAAGCTGCTAGCTCTTTAACGCTGAAAGTTGTTGTGGTTTCATTGGTATAAATATTCAGTGATTCATTTCTCAGTGCATTTTTTGCATGAAAAACTGGGGGATTTACCACATTTGTGCCCCTCAGAATGGACACGACATCTTTCACAATATAAAACAAATCGTGCACCGCCATGCAAATTGCAAGCACAAGCATTGCCGTTGATACCATGCTTGGTAAATAAGGCGCAAACAAAAATGCCCCAACAACCAAGCTGGTTTGTAACCAATGATTCAATGCATATCGCAAAATAGGTTGAAGTACATAATGATAAGCAAGCATGACGCCATAATGCACCATACTACGCAATAGCACATAGCACAAAAAATCTCGTAATCTACGGGCCTTGTTATCCGCTTCTACATCCACCGGAATAAACTGCGTTCCCAAAAAACCCGCATAAATTAAAGCATGATCAAGAGATGCATTAGGACCTTGCCGATGCTCAGGTGGTATCACATGAAACACATTCCATTCTTTTTTCCATATTCCAAAAGAAGAAATCGGATCACACCCTTGTTTTTGAATATACACAGGTGGCGCTTTCTTTGTAGCACAAAGTTCATCCCAATGGTCAAAGCGACTTTTTCGCCAAGGATTGTACAGCCCAAATGGATTTAAAGCATCAACACGTGATAATTTTTCGCCTTGATCAATCGCAAGCAACAGCGATAAAGACCCACCAAGGCTTGTACCACATACATGTGTTTTTTGCGACTGCTTATCAAGCCATCGCTTAATGCGCTCACGCCCTGACCGATACAACTTTTTGCCCGCTGTTTCAAAACCTTCTAAATCGGTAAATAACTGGGTTGAAAACCCTTGTCCTGAAGGATACGTTGTGCCCATAAAAATCAAGTGCGACTCAGCGTCTTTATGCTTAATCGGCTCAAGACCATAAGCAAATACACGGTCTTTTTCAGCAAGATATGCTTTATCAATACCTGTTTGGGGTGTAAGCTCGATGGGTACGACTTTATAATCGACTAAAACCCACTTGCCATCAATACACTGTGGTATTTCAATGGATTCATGCGGTGTAATATCGCTAAACGGCAAAATACACAAACAATCACTTAAATAAAGCATTGCTTGCGCATGCTGTGACTCACTAAGCGTTTTATCTTTTAACTGCTCATAAATATGGTGGAATCCGTCTTGAAATACATAACGCATTCCACGCAAAAGCCTCGGGTCACGCTCTACAAATACAGCATTAAAAACATCCCACGATGCTAAGTCGTTTAACCCATCCTGAGGCCAGCCCATCATCAGTACACGTAAGACATTACGCGCTATTGCTCGCGCATACACCTCCGTACTTGCCTTGCTATCCATGGTTTCAAATTTATCGGATGGAAAAAAATCAATGTGCAAGCCACCTGGATTTTTAGGGTAATTATCAGTCATGCTGCTTTTTAAGGATATATTTAGGTTGATTATTATGCCATTAAAGACTACTTTCTCCAACCACTGTTTTCATATTATCACGACCTGTACAGCATATCTTGGATTTTTTTCTCTTCTTTGATGAGATACACTAAGATAAGTTCATGCTTTGACTGGTAAGGGTAATCAAATGACCGGTTCTAACGATTATGATTCCGAAAAAAGAGCAGTTACTGTCAGAGAATTAGATAAAGCTATGTCTAATGCTTATGGCGCGGAGACATTTGAGGAATCTCTACACCTAATTGCCAAACAAGCAAGACTTATTGTGGGCGCTCATCAGGCGGCACTTAGTTACATTCCTGATCAAGACTTCAAAGTAGCAGTACATGCTCACTCCTTCTCGGAAAAATATGAAAAATATAATGCCTATGATGTTATGCCCACAGGAAAAGGTATTTGGAGTGTTGCACTAAAAAACAAAAAAGCCACCATAATGACCCAAAAAGAGCTGATTTCTCACCCCAGGTGGAAAAATTTTAGTGGCCTCAAGACAACCTCTGGCTTAGAGCATCCCCCTATGCGTGGATGGTTAGCTGCCCCTATCTGTCGCCGGGGGGGCGGAGATGTAATTGGACTTCTACAATTAAGTGACAAATATTCTGGTGATTTCACACAAGAAGATGGAAACATCTTATCTTTATTTGGAAATATTGCCGCATTAGTCTTTGAGCTACAATATGCTAACCAGGAGCTAACACAGTTTGCACATGTTGCTTCCCACGATCTTAAAGCACCACTGAATACCATTAAAGGGTTCATGGAGTTAGTCGAGAAAAATAACCAAGATGTTCTTGATGAAAAAAATTTAAACTTTATTCATCGTGCCATTGCTAATACTGATAAAATGACCAATTTATTAGATAGCCTTCTTCTTTACTCAAGGGTTCATACGAGGGAACCCAAGGCTGCATCTTTTGATTGTAATCAGTTAGTCAAAGAAGTGCTTGAGACGATTCCACAAGAAGCTGAACAACCAAAATTCACAATAAAATTTAAACACTTACCCACAATTGTGGCCGATAGAAATCAGATCTCACAAGTGTTTAGTAACTTAATATCAAATGCCGTCAAATATCGATGTACCGATAGAAAGTTAGAAATAGACATTCAAGCAGAAAAGCAAGAAGATTCAATACAGTTTTCTGTCAAAGACAACGGTATTGGTATTGAACCTCAGTATTTCGATCAAATATTTGGCATCTTTCAGAGACTACATAACAATAGTGAATATCCTGGAACTGGCGTTGGCTTGGCACTTGTGAGGCGAATTGTACATCGTCACGGAGGAAGAATTTGGGTGGAGTCTACACCTGGAGAAAGTACAACTTTTTATTTTACTATCCCATCAAAAAATAACAATCATAGGGACACACCATGAATGAACAAGAAATCTCTATTTTAATCGCTGAAGACGAAGAAGACCAACGAATACTTATTCAAGAAGCAATTTTACAGGCACGCATCATGAACACGACCCACTTTGTTGAAGATGGCGTGGAATTATTAGACTTTCTATATGCTCGCAATAAATATGAGTCGAATAAAAATAAAAAACATCCTCATTTAATTTTACTCGATCTTAATATGCCTAAAATTGACGGCCGAAAAGCACTTGAAGTTATTAAAAATGATGTAAACTTAAAAAACATCCCCGTGGTTGTTATGACAGCATCGAGCGCTGAATACGATATTTGTTTAAGTTACAATCTAGGCGCCAATTCTTATATATCAAAGCCCATAGACTTTACCGGTATTGTAGAGATTATGAAGCAGATAGGCCACTACTGGTTTAAAGTTGTGCTGCTTCCAGAAAAATAAATACTTTTTAAGGATGCATCTTCATGATAAAAATATATTCTATGCGTAGAAAACGTAACTATTTGAAGTGTTCAATCAGTTTTGGTTTACCCAGAAAAAATCCTTGAACGTAGTGAGCCCCTAAGCTTTTTAGTACCAATAGCTGACCTTCGCTTTCAACACCCTCGACAATCACCTTAAGGCCTAATCTATTTGCAACCTCGATAATAAGCTGAGTGACATGCTGAACTTTCGTATTTTTGACGATTTGCTGTGTAAAACTCATGTCTAATTTCAAATAATCAATTGGAAAATCAATTAAGCGGCTTAACGAAGAGTATCCTTTACCAAAATCATCAATCGCTATCTTATAGCCCAACTTTCTTAAGCTTTCTAAACTAGGAATAATTTGTTTTTCGAGTGATTCTTTTATTAACTCGGCCTCGGTCATCTCAAAGCAAATTTGCCCAGTAGGTACATTTAATTGTTCAAAAAGAGCCGTTACATTAGCGATAAAGCTTGATTCAAATACTTGCGAAACAGTTAAATTTATGAATAACATTCTCGAGCCATTGTCGATAAGCTTGGGGATCTGATGACTCATTTCTCTTATCAAGTGACAAGTTAATGAAGAAACTTTTTCCATTTTTAAGGCATCCTCAATGATTTCTTCAATGGAAAATGGATATCTAACACTCTCTCTCACCCTAAGCAATGCTTCATATCCTAATATCACATCAGTACTTTCAGTTGTAGAACAAATACACTGTAGAGCGACGGTAAACTGGTTATCAATTGGTGACTCAATTAAATTTCTTAATGATAACTTACGATCATATGCAAGTTGCATTTTTTTGTCGTAAAACAAGTAATTATTTTGGCCGACATTTTTCGCGCTATATAAAGCTAAGTCTGAATTTCTATGTAACTCATTATCATTTTTTCCTGCGAATGGATAACACGCAATTCCACAACTTAAAGTAATTGGATAATACTTATCATCTATGCATATGCCATCTCTAATAACATGATAAATATTTTCTACAAATGTGCCCGCATCTTCTGGAGATTCAAGGCAAGGTAGAAAAATAGCAAATTCATCGCCCCCAACTCTCGCAAAAATATCAGTTTCCCCAATGACAGATTCAATTAAGCTCACAATAGCTTTTAAGTATTTATCACCTATAAGATGACCAAACTTATCATTAATAAGCTTAAAATTATCAATATCTATGTTAACAACTGCTAAGGCCTCATCTTTCCTCTCCGCTTCCATAACAGCTTTACATAATTGCTTTTCAAATGCGCTTCGATTGAGGATACCTGTTAAATAGTCATGCTCAGCAAGGTACAACAATTTATTCTGTTGATCTTTTAGTTGTTTCAGCATCATCTCAAAGTCTGTAGCATCTAAAAGTTTGTATAAGCCGGCGTGCGAGTTCATTGATAATATCTCATCGGCTTGGCCTCTTCTGATTGAGGTTATTAAATAAGACAACTCAGCATTAGACTTTTGTAGTTTTTGATATTCCTGGTAACGTAAAAGGGTTTTATCAATCAGATAACGCAACGAGTCGTATTCAATACTCCCTTTAACAAGATAATCTTGGGCTCCGCTAGCAAGTAATTTCTTTTCTAACGCAACATCTGAAATATTTGTCATCACTACTATAGGAATATTAATACTTATTGATTTCATCTGAAGTAACGTATCCCTACCGACAGAGTCCCCCAAATTTAAATCCAATAATACCAACTTGATATCTGAGTTTTTTTTAATGAGCTGAATCCCCTCAGAAAGAGAAAAAGCCGACAGCACTGTAACCTGTGTTTCAGACAAACCTTCTGTAACCAAAAGATGTTGATCAGGATCATCATCGACGAGCAAGACTTTAATTTCGGACATTCAAAAGGCCTTTTAATTAAAAAACAACAAAATACTTGTTTATTTTAATTATAGATCAAAATATGCCTACTTTTTATACAGATAAAACACTACATAATTTGAAGTCGAACCGTTGCTTATAACCCCAAATTATCGCGCTTAAACACTCTATCTGCACGATAACTCGAGCGCACCATAGGACCTGATGCCACTTCAAAAAAGCCTTTTTCAAGTCCAATTTCTCTAAAGCGCTCAAAAGCCTCAGGAGTGACATAGCGTGCCACCGGTAAGTGGTTTTTGGTAGGTTGTAGATATTGTCCGAGCGTTAAGATATCAACCTTATGCGCAATTAAATCATCCATAGTTTCAATAATTTCTTCGTCTGTCTCCCCTAAGCCAAGCATTAAACTGGTTTTGGTAAACATATCCGGCCGATAGGTTTTAGCATGCAATAATACATCTAGGGTTTGTTGATAACCCGCGCGATTATCACGCACTGGGTGGGTTAGGCGCCTCACCGTTTCAACATTTTGCGCAAACACATCTACGCCACTATCTAACAACACTTCAATATCACGATGTTTACCCTGAAAATCAGGCGTTAGTGCTTCAACTTTTGTTTTAGGTGTTGTCTTTTTAATGGCTTCTATTGCGCGTGCATAATGACGCGCACCACCATCTGGTAAATCGTCTCGATTAACAGACGTCAGTACCACATAATCTAAATTCATTAACGCTACCGTACGTGCCGTTTTTTCTGGCTCATCCTTATCAAGCCAGCCTTGCGGGTTACCTGTATCAACAGAACAAAACCGACAGGCTCGCGTACAAACAGCGCCCATTAACATGATTGTTGCCGTGCCATGCGACCAACACTCTGCAATATTCGGACATTTCGCCTCTTCACAAACCGTTGCAAGTTTATGCGCTGTCACCTCCGCTTTAACCGCTGCATAAGCAGGTGTTGTTTGGTTACGCACACGCAACCAGCTTGGCTTAGGCAGGCGCTCTTGCTTCACTGGGCGATGTTTCACGCCATCTTTAATCGCGACAACCCCTAAATCGGTTTGATATTTTTGGCCACTTTCAACCGATACTGGAATATTTTTAAATGTTGAATCAACCATTTACGCATATACCTCTCTCATAAACTGGGGTGCATAACGTTTTAATAACCAGCACAACACCCCAACTTCAATCAATGCCAAATAGGCAGATACTAAAACGTCACTCACATAATGCTGATACAAAAGAATACGAGACAACATCACTAAAAAGCCCAGCCCTAAAAAAGCCCAACGATACCGTGGCCATACAATACAAAGCCCAAACATAAGCCCCATCACAGTTGCAGTATGCCCCGATGGAAATGACCAATAGAGTCGTTCAAACTTAATCCATTGAAATCCATACATTTTTTCATGAATAAAAAGCTCAGGTCGTGCGCGCCCAAATAATATCTTAAGCCCTAATACAATGAGGCTCGGCACAAAAGTAGTGAGCCATAAAAACCAAGCGCGCATCTCCCACTGTCGTCGATGTAAGATATAACGAAAAGTCAGAGCCAATACCAAGAGCACCCCCAAAACGCGTGTTTTTCTTCCTAAATTCGTAATAATCTCCAACACAGGCTGAAAATATCCGAATTTAAAATCGTAACAAAAAAGAGCGACCGGTTTGTCGGCATGTAAAAAGAACAACACCATCAGCACTGCAAAACTGACAAGCACCCAAGGCTTGGTCATGCGTTTAAAATAAACTTCAAACGGTGTCATAATGCTTCTCTCTTCTGGTTGATTGATGGTAGCCATCTGCTATCGCACAGTCTAATACGGCAACCAAAACGTTATCAATAAAAATTAACGGTATTGTATCACGTTGCCACGGCGGTACCCCAAGCGCTTGAAAGATATACTTAAGCGTCCTTGTATGACCACGCCACACCATGCGCTCGCCACCAGAGCGAAAACGCACCGAAATGGCAGCCCCATACGGCACACGCACGCCACGTGAGGCAAGCATTGCCTGTGTGAGTTGTGGTGGCTTAGAAAGAGGCATATCGTCACGCACAATATACAGCACATGGCGATACCTACGTATGACGACGTTTTCAAGTCGAAAAGAGGGTACCATATCTTCTTTTGCAAACACCACTTCGTCTAAGAGTATCTGAAGACGATGTGTATCAGGCGCTTTTAGATGTTGCTGCTTCAGCCATACACGTATCACTTGCTTGAGTCTTGTGTATGACAAATCGTATAACGCTTCTAAGGCAAGCGTATCTGAGCTTAAAGCAAGAGCTGGACAGTCTAAATGCGCCAAATCATTCAAGTGTTGTGTAGCAGTTTGTGCATGTGTAGCACACCGATTTATGGCTTGCAGCGCACCTGGGAAATGTGACGTAAGACGCGGTAAAATCTCATGTCTTAAATAGTTGCGCGTAAAGTGCGTCTCTTGATTACTCTCGTCTTCAACCCATTTGAGGCCATGATAATTCGCATAGGCCTGAAGTGCTTCGCGTGTTTGACATAGCAAAGGCCTCATCAGCACGCCTTCGCCAAACGGCCTTTCTACAGGCATTGCCGCAAGGCCTTCTACACCTGTACCTCTCAATAAATTCAATAAAAGCGTTTCAGCTTGATCGTTCGCATGATGTGCCAAGAGTAAACAATCAGCAGGGCCAATCAAGGTATTAAATACCTGATAACGCAATGCACGTGCGGTGGCCTCAAGATTTGAAGTGGTATTAAGCGTCACTGCACGTGTTGTATAGGGAATGTGGTATTGTTTACAAAAGGTCTGACAATGCACTTGCCATGTATCTGCATGTGCACTTAAGTCATGATGAATATGTAACGCTTGGAGCTTTTCTAAAAGCGCAGGCGTTGATGCTAAAAGGTGCAACAGGACCGTTGAATCAAGCCCACCACTAAACCCAACTACCAAGTGGCGATACGATAGTAATCGCGCCTTTTGGGTTTCACTTAACTCCCACACGCCCCAAGCGCCATTAATTTATCATATCTCTCGGCAAGCAAAGCGTCTAAAGGCATTGCGCGAAGTGTTGCAAGTTCTTCTTCTAGCATTTTTTTCAAATCAACCATCACTGCATCTGGATTACGATGCGCGCCGCCTAAAGGTTCTTTGATAATACGGTCGATGAGCTGATGCTCAAAAATATTTTCAGCCGCAACCCCCATAGCACGAGCCGCTTCATCTGCACGCGCCGGATCTTTCCAAAGAATAGAGGCACAACCTTCAGGTGAAATCACAGAGTAAATCGCATACTGCAACATAATCACTCTATCACCAACACCAATTGCCAAAGCACCGCCTGAGCCTGCTTCCCCTGTGACCACACAAATAATAGGGGTTTTAAGCGCTGACATTTCAAACAAGTTGCGTGCAATTGCCTCGGATTGATTGCGCTCCTCGGCCTCGATACCAGGATATGCACCAGCAGTATCAATGAAGGTCATGATAGGAAAATTAAATTTTTCAGCCATTTGCATTAAGCGCAATGCACGACGATATTCCTCAGGACGTGCCATACCAAAGTTACGCCGTACCTTCTCTTTAGTACGCTTTCCTTTTTGGTGACCAATCACCACAACCGGCTCACCATTAAACCGCGCAAGACCTGCAATAATGGCAGGTGCAGAAGACTCATGCCTATCACCATGTAACTCTTGGAAATCGGTAAATAAGCCTGACAAATACTCACTCATTTGAGGACGACGAGGATGTCTTGCAATTTGAACCACTTGCCATGGCTCAAGTTTTGAAAAGATTTGCTTCATCAGTTCATGACTTTTAGCTTCTAGGCGTGAAATCTCCTCAGTTAGATTCACCTCGTTATCATCACTTACCATGCGAAGCGCCTGAATCTTTTGATTCAGCTCTTCAATTGGCTGTTCAAAATCTAAAAATTGCCCGCTCATACTCGTCTCATTTGGTCAGCACGCGCACGTGCGTTATACTCAACGCGTCTACTTATCAACGCCACATTCCCATAATTATACCATAGACCATGATGAAAAAACCCTTTATCCCTCTGAATATTAAGACTTGCACACTCAACCCTTCGCGTATTGATATATATTGTTTTCCTCTGAATACCCCACTTCCTGCACCTGGCACAGCCCTACTTAGCGATGAAGAAAAAAAACGTGCTGACCGCTTTCACTTTGAGCACCATCAGCATCATTTCAGACGGGCGCGCCTCATGCTGCGAGTGCTACTTGCCAACTACCTCAATGTTTCCCCAAAATCTTTAACCTTTGATTACGGAAAACACGGAAAACCTTATCTCCCTGAGCATCCTACACTTGAATTTAACCTAAGCCACTCAGGGGAATACGCACTACTTGCTGTTGGCAAACACCATCCGCTCGGTATCGATATTGAACGATTTTCAGAAAGACCCTACATCGGCATTGGAAAGCACGTATTTTCAAATAAAGA
>JARGNV010000001.1:70932-124600 GCA_029212465.1 Legionellaceae bacterium
CAATCCTTGCACGCCTTCCAAACCCACTCAAACCACTCATGTTTTTTAATGTTTGGGCACAGAAGGAAGCATTTATCAAACTCGTGGGACTTGGCCTTACCTACCCAACAACTGAGCTCACCGTACGCAGTTTGCCACAAAGCGCCTATACCTTTTTAGACCCCATTGGCAAAAAAAACTGGGCACTTTTGCCTTTTATGCCTAAAATCGGTTACGCTGCAGCCCTGTGTTGCCATCCAAGTATTGAAGAAATTCACTATTTATACGACCCTCTATGAAAACACTCACCCCACTACAAGCAAAGCTCTTGCACTTACTATCGGATGGCACATACCACAGTGGGCAACGCTTAGGTGATATACTCGGTATATCACGCACCGCTGTCTGGAAACATATCGAAAAACTCGAAGCCCTAGGGTTACATATTAAACGCGTACCGAAACAAGGTTACTGCATCAGCCCCTCCTTTATTCCGCTTTCTTTAAGCCGTATTCAATCGCTGCTTGGTACGCAACCCCCCCCCACACCGACTACCATTTGTTTGCCTCCATTGATTCAACCAACCGTTTTTTGAAAAACAATACGCCTTTCAAACATTTAACCTGTTGCATTGCTGAGACACAAACCAATGGGCGTGGGCGTTTCAGAAGACACTGGCACTCACCTTTTGGTGAAAATATTTATTGCTCTCTTGGTCTTTGCATTGAGGGCGATCTATCGCATTTATCAGGTTTGAGCCTGGTTGTAAGTCTTGCAATGCACCATGTGCTTCAAAAGAAAACAAGTGAAATCATCGCCATTAAGTGGCCTAACGACTTATTATGGCGCCATAAAAAGCTTGCTGGCACACTGATTGAGATGGTTGCAGAAGGCAATAACAGCGCGGATGTTATTATTGGCATGGGGCTTAACATTAATAGTTGCTTCAACCACACAGACAACACCGCCAAGCCTTGGTGCTCGTTACACGAAATTACAGGACAGTTTTTTGACCGAAACGAACTCATTGCTGAGCTTATATTAACCATCAATACCTATTTGCAGCAATTTAAACACGATGGGTTCTCAAGCTTTAGAACGGCTTGGAACGAAAAAGATTACCTCAAAAACAAACAGTTCAGCATTTCTGGACCCACTGGCGTTATTACGGGAATAGGACATGGTGTCAATCAGAGTGGTTATTTACTACTAGAGGATGAAGTAGGAAGCATGCACACACTTTCATCAGGAGATACAACCCTGTCACAAGAATAAACCTAGCGCGAGCTCTCATGATTATTTGATGAGAACTCGCGCAGGCGAGATATTTCAATATCGCTTAAACCGCGTCTTCTTCGGTATTTCCAGGCGTATCACCTTCTTTTTCTTGCTGAATACGCAAGTAAATTTCTTCACGGTGAACCGAGACATCCTTAGGTGCATTAATACCTAAACGTACTTGGTTTCCTTTAACGCCTAAAACTGTGATATTAACATCGTCACCGATGATTAATGTTTCACCGATTCGTCGTGTCAAAATTAACATGTTAATGTTCTCCCTAATCCTTAAAGATTTGTTGCAACAAAACGTAAAAAAGCAAACAAACCTTAGTCAAAACAAATAGCGCGCTTATTGTAACAGAAATATACTTAAGAAAACCTTAAGAGGCACGTCCAGCCTTAAAAAAAGTAGCTAGGGCCAATAATGGTAAATAAGCGACAAACACACCTACTGCAGGCGTTAACTTATCTAAACCAACACACCATGCAATGGGTAAAAGCCATACAACATTAATAATAAGCACCGCAATTGTTACCGGTTGATGACGCCCAAAACGACGAGATGCATGCTGAAACGCATGTTTTGAATGCGCTTGATATACCTTCTCAAGCTGCACAAGTCGAGACAAAAGGGTATAAGTCGCATCAACAATAAATACCCCAAGAAAAATAATCCAGCTCCAAAAAAAATGCGGATTAACGTGCGCTGCCTGAATAGATAACACACCAAAAAAGAAGCCTAAAAAGCCACTTCCAGCATCTCCCATGAAAATACGTGCAGATGGAAAGTTCCAACATAAAAAGCCTAAAACACCTGCAGCTAATACCATTGGCACAACCATTAATCCTTCATCACCCGTCAACCAGTAAAGTCCTGCCATACCAAAACACACAGAAACTGCTTCAACGCCTGCAAGGCCATCAATCCCGTCCATAAAGTTGTACAAGTTAAGGAGCCATACCAAATAAAATAGGGCTAAACCATTCAAAAGCGCACCTGGTGTGAGCGTTATCACACCAAAGCTTAATGTAGGCATACCACCCACCCAATAGAGCGCTAACACACCCGCCACAAAATGCCCCAGCAAACGCAAAAGACCCGAAACATGGCCGTGATCATCCAAAAAGCCAAGACTTGCAATAAAAACGCCAGAGCTGACTAAAGCAACGCTGCCGTTTTGTGTTAAAAAGTGAGCACCTTCAAGGTAAGGCAGCATGACCAAAATGCCCACTACAAAGGCAATCCCACCCCCACGCGGCATTGGCAATGTATGCGAGCTGCGCTCATTCGGAACATCAAGCACCTCTCGAGACAACGCATACCGACGTAAGAATCCCGTCAACACGAAAGTCAGTAAAAAAACCATGACTAGGTAGAAGGTCATATTGACCGCCACAATCTCTCTCCAAAATCAAAAATGTAAAAGCCTGGGTATCATGCATTTTTTCTAGAAATGGGTCAATTTTTTAATGCATTATTTTCAGAAAAATGAACCGTCACTTCAGTGCAAGTTGCTGAGTCCGCCTCCCACGACCGCGCGTGGCGGAAGCAAAGCACCGTTGAACGAGGGCATGTAGCATGTTCTTTTTGTTTAAAATAAAAAACATGCTGCCCCGGTGCGCCAGGAAGATTAGGCTCAGATGCCATATAAATATCTTTTTCAAATTCAAAATGCGTTTTGTCGTAATTTTGGAGTGTCCACTGAAACCCTGTCGTAGGATTTGCAGGTAGCTTCACCTCAAAACGAACACAATTCACCGCATCGAACACCAGGCTGTCAAGCGACGCAAACGCCTTCGTTGACAAAAAAGCTATCCATAGACACCCCAAAAAAGAAGCGTACTTTTTCATTTATTTCTTAAGCTCTGGCTTTTTAGGCTTAGGTTTTGTTTTAGGTTTAGGCTTTTCATCGAAACAACACAGTTCATCGTGGTGATGATGTTCATGATGTGGCCCACAATGCCCTTTCTGACGACAAAGCACAGCCCCCACAATGAACATACCTAAAATACCGAGTCCATCCATAGTGATGAACGTTAAAATCGTTGCAACGATAATAAACCCTGCTCCAAGCAGCCCTAAAAAACCAGACCAGCACTCAGAGGTCATTCCACATTTTTTGGCATTTTTCATGTTTGCTCTCCTAGGTAGCAAAAATAGCATCACACTACTAACAATAGTTCATGTTGAAAAAAATACAACCAACTTTAATTCTTCTGGTTTAAGTTCAGTTTTTTTTCATACAGTCGATTTATTTTTTTGCTATCGACGTTAAGTGAATACAAAAACTTAATCCATTGGTTTAATAAAAACTGCTTATAAATGCCTCTATCTAAAAAGCGAATGGCAGAGGTTACAACCCTAAAAGGTAACAGTTCTGGAGAACAAAAGCAGCGTAAATTATCTGATAGCGCTGTATCTTCAAAAATGGCAATATCAGGTAGTGGAGCAACTGTTAAATATGCCCTGTTTATCAAAACACAATGGTCCAAATATACAATGCCTTTCTTCTGAATCCGTACATAATTCGAATACCAAGAAATAAACTTTAGAAAAAAATGCGGTGTATCAAATTGATGTGTAAACGCCGCCCACTTTAATTGCTGGACATTGGTTTTTATAAATGCAACGCCCTCATCCGAAATGATGGAGCGTGGATGTTGTAAAAGCACCATAGGATAACTCGCATACCGCATCCCTAAATTTAGGCGCGCCGCACGTGTTGAGTGTGGTAACACCTCTACGCGCACACCTTGTTGTGTTAACCACTCAATAGTTCCGTCTGCTGAGCCGCCATCGATACAAACAAGCTCAAAAGAAACGTCTGCCTTAAACTGCTGAATTATTTTGGATAAATAAGGATTCTGCATTTCATTAAAAACTGAAACCACCACAGTTATCACAGCGCGTTCTCCTCACAAACATGGCTTATCATGACCAAAAAACTGTATTTCTGCAAACTGGCTAATTTGTTGCTACGCTTTCAGATAGAAGCCCTATAAGAGAGAACCATCATGTTAAAACATTGTCTAGCTTGTCTTACCCTGTTATTCGCAACCCATATCTCTCCAGCATTAGCAGACACACCAACCACAGAAGCCCCTAAAACAAGCGAGCCACCTCTGCGCGAAATTGCCATTACACTCGACGACTTACCGCTTGTAGGCTCAACAGGCCATAATGAAGCAGCACTGAAACGTGAACATGACAGGTTTTTTAGCATCATAGACACCTTGGTTGAAAACCAAGTACCTGCGACAGGTTTTGTCATTGCAGGCTCTATTGGAAAAGGGCAATGGGAATTCTTGAAAGCGTTTCACGAAGCAGGCTTTACCATTGGTAATCATACGTACTCTCATGCAAACCTAAATAGTATGTCTAGTGACAAATATATTGAAAATGTCGCACATGCAGACAAAATATTAAGCCCACTCATGTCCCATCCTAAGTATTTCAGATACCCATACCTTGCAGAAGGCCGTGGTGAGAAAAAAGCACGCGTTCAAGCCTACCTTGCAGAACACGACTACGTCATTGCACCCGTCACGATTGATACTAAAGACTTTCGTTTTAACAGCCAGCTCTATCGTGTGCCCTATCGTTCACGCCCCAATTATCTACCAAAACTTAAAAAACGCTATTTAAGCTATATTTGGAAGCAAACATTACGTGCTGAGAAAAGAGCTAATGGCAAACCCGTCAGGCATATCATTTTACTCCATGCAAACTTACTCAATAGCCACTTTTTAGGAGACATTATTCAGATGTATCGTGAACATGGCTATCAATTTATTACCTTACAAAAAGCGCTTGAAGAACCAGCAGCGTCGATTCCTGTCGGACAGGCAAGTAGTGAAACAAAAGCGCCTAACCAAGCAACCTAGCGCTTTTTAGTTGCACTTAACGCACTATTTTTAGATAATAGCACTCATCCTTTATTGTGTGTTTAATATCTCATGACCAAACAAGTAATGTGCCAAAAGTTCAACGAAACCCTTGATGCGCTCAATGCGCCGCCTTTTCCAGGCCCGCTCGGTGAAAAAATTTATAACACCATCTCACAAAAAGCGTGGGATGCGTGGCTTAACCATCAAACAATGCTGATTAACGAATATCGCCTTACTTTGGTTGACCCTAAAGCCCGCGCATTCTTACAAGCTGAAATGGAAAAATACTTTTTTGGCGAGGGTTCAACCCCCCCTGCAGGATTTGTAGCAGAAAAAAATTAGATTTTACTTGACTCTCACCGCGAGTCAGCGTTTAATACGCTCCTGTGTGGCCAGATAGCTCAGTTGGTAGAGCAAAGGACTGAAAATCCTTGTGTCCCTGGTTCGATTCCAGGTCTGGCCACCATTTCAATACATACGCTCTATTGGGTCTTTCCCATTTTTTTGGAGCAGCCATCTTGTCTAGAACGCAACGCCTTTTTGACCTTATTGAAATACTACGTCGTCACCGTTACCCTGTTTCTGGGAACGCATTAGCAAACGAATTGAACATCAGCTTACGAACCCTGTATCGTGATATCGCCACACTACAAGCACAAGGGGCCTCAATAAAAGGTGAGCCTGGCGTAGGCTATGTCTTGCAACCTGGTTTTATATTACCGCCCTTAATGTTTTCTGAAGACGAAATTGAAGCTTTGGTGCTTGGTTCGCGCTGGGTCGCTCAAAGAGCTGATAAAAAACTCAGAGTTGCTGCAGCGCAAGTTCTCGCAAAAGTTTCGGACATCCTTCCAGAAAATTTACGTCATCAGCTTGAATTTTCAGGATTACTTATTGGACCTGCTAAAACTGAAATAGACCTTGATGATGAAAAAGAAGCACGCATTAGGCGCGCCATTCGCAAAGAATATAAACTTGAAATAGCTTACACTGACGTTAAAAAAGACAGTACAACGCGTATCATTTGGCCCATCGCTTTAGGTTTTTTTGAAGAGCGTCACGTTGTTGTTGCATGGTGTGAGCTAAGAAAGGATTTTAGACAATTTCGAACAGATAGAATGACTGACGTAACACTGCTCTCCAACCATTATACTAAAAGACGCCAAACTTTATTAAAACAATGGCGCGATACTCACCACATACCTGAACAATAAAAAATCAATCACTACTGACAATACTTGTCACTCCTATTACGTAAACTGCGTTTGGTAACAAACACATCCAACTTAGGAGAAATACGATGACAGTTGTATCAGAACCAGCTTTTAAACACATCGAGAGTTTTGCCGTAAGCGGTTTCAGCACGAAAACGCAAAATTGTGATGAATCAAACGAAAAAACAGCAAAAATACCGCACCTGTGGCAACAATTTTATACGAGCAACCTCGCTACCCATAATCAGACTATCTTTGGTGTTTATTCAGACTATGAGAGTAATGAACAAGGTTTATATACCGTGACTGCTGGTATTACATCTGAAGAAATGCCCGCTCATCTTAATTCAGTGACAGTGCCAACAGGCAATTATCTTGTTTTTAAAGATGCAGGCCCCATGCCCTCTACTGTTATTCAGCTTTGGGGTGTTGTCTGGCAATATTTTGCTACGACTCATGGATACCAGCGCACCTTTATGAGCGATTTTGAGGCCTATACAGATACAGATGAAGTTGCCATATACATTGGGGTGTATTGACAATTGGCTGAAATACCGCAAAATTACTTTTTTCTTCCCTACGTACTCCGCTTTATGCCACGGCTTGACTGGGTAGCGAGCCAAGTAGGCAGCAAAACCAAATGTCAACACACCCTATAGTAACGGGAAATACTCTAGGGGGCTGTGAGTCTATCACTCTGATATATTTAATTCTAAGACGCTCGGGGTCAGGACCTGAGGGATCCTTTTACCCCGACTTCTCTTGTTGATGTTTCAAAAAGTAATGGAGCGTTGCTAAAAGAGAAGTAAGACCAAAGTCCCCATTAAAAAAAGTAGAAACACCATGCACTGCATTTCCCACCGACTGCCCTACCTCAACCACTTCATCTGTTACAACTTTTAAATCTTTACCAAGCTCATCTTTTGCAACATCACGGATATCTTTAAGCGCAGCTTCTTCAGCCTTATGGCCTTTTCTGCTAGCAAAAGCAATACACACTAAACAAAGTACACCATTAAAGCCTGCTAACATGAAAGCACTCATTTTGGACGAATAATAAGTGCTTAGCGTCAGAAATGCACCAATATCCACTAATATCAATGCCGTTAAACAAGCAACAAGCGCTATCAGCACCCAAAACAGCTGGCGCGCTTTGCGGCGCAACCAAACAGCAAGCATCGCGCGTTCACTACGCATGTAAAGACTGAGTTTACGGTCGAATTGACTATCCATTACCGCCCTCCTCGTCCTTTAGCCAAAGCACCGCCAAGCATTGCGCCAAGTGCAAATAAAAGAACGGCTGTTACCGGAGAAAGGTTGTCATAATCTTCTTTCACTTGCGCTAAAACAGATGCGACTACTTTTTTTAATGCATCTTCTGGCGCTTCAGTAGTGCGTTTTTTTCGCGTCGATTTTTGAGAGGGTGCAGGCGTAGCTTGCGCTTTCTCTGCCTTTTGCTTTTTCTTTAATGCCAACAGTTCTGCTCGTAAATCAGCAATTTCTTGCTGTAGCGCTGATGTGCTCATGATGACTCCTTTTGATAATCACTTCACATAAGAGCAACCCACAGCGTTGCCTTAAAGCTCGTAAAAATAACAATGGAGTAAGCCTAAGGGTAAGTATAGTTTAAGATTGACGTATGATTAGCCTAAAAACTGCTTTAATAATACAAAACTGGTTGTACCAAGCGCCATACTGAGCAACGGTTTATGTAAAAGTAAATGTACAATGATAACAACGAGCAAGCTCACCAAGGCTGGCAGTCCAAACGGGTAGGATTGAAACGAAACCGGGTTCACTTCATAAATAACAAGCAACATCATAATATACGCGGTAAGGCGCTTACCAAGACGTTGCATTTTAAGATTACCAGACAGCTTTCCTGTAAACATGAAAGGAAAAGCTCGTGTCACAATGGCTAAAAGACACAAGCTTAGCACCACTGTGAGCATATAATGATTCACACACGCCCCTCCGTATTGAGTTTCCGGCTCTCACCCACGTAAATGAACGCCACAGAGCAAATGATAGACACTAATAAATATTGCTTCGGAAAAATTAAAAAACCCAAACTTGCAAATAGAATAGGCATGATTAAACTCCACTTATCACGCCCCAGCAAGTAATAGTCCACCACCAAAATCATAAAAAAGCTTGTTAACATAAAATCTAAGCCTCTTATCTCGGGCATACTAGAATACAATAAAAGCCCTAAACACGTACCCAAAACCCAATATACATAAGGAAATAAAGTCACATAGAAACAGAAAGCCGTATCATCACGCCCCATTTGTTCTTGGTTGGCCGTGAGCATGCCATAGGTTGCATCTACCAACCCAAAAATAAGAAAAGCCCTTACCCACCTCGGTTTTGTTTTAAAACGTTCAATAAAACTTAAGCCATAAAATAGGTTGCGTGACGCAATAAAGCTTGAAGCAAGCAAAATTGCAAATACACTCGCATGCTCTTGCATCATCGACAAAGCCACAAACTGCACCGCCCCCGCAAAAGCCAAAGCACTCATAACAGGCGCCCAAAAGCCTGCAAACCCAGCCTTTAGCCAAAGCACACTAAATACAACACCCAATGGAAAATAAGCAAATAACGTAGGAATGCTCAATTGAAATGCCTTTTTTAATTCTGGTGCTTTTTTCACGCAATATGTACCTTATTTGTTAATTCATGCTTATCTCTGCCAAAGCATACGATATCTACTAACACAAGGCTATAACACGAGCCCAACACGCGTATATAGCTGCCTAACCTGGTAAGCTATTCCCCAGGCCTAGTTTCAATGCTGCACTCTAATTACAAAAACCATCTCGAATTTACAGTAATTTACGGACTTAACTATCCTCGCCTAAGTCAAATTGCGGCATTTCATATGCTTGTGCAACTATCACCTCAACTTGCTCTTTAAGTGCTGCTCTCATAGGTTGAGGTATATTTTTCCTGAGTAATGCATGAATAAGTTTTAGTAATTCTCTAATTACACTAACGTGAGGTGTAGCGTTTTGTCTAATTGGATTAATAGATAAATTTACAAAGTCTGCATAAGAATAAGACTTATATATAATGACGGGTTTGTTTGTTTCATCGCTCATATATCCTGTGGGTATAGAGCATTGACTAACAACATTTAGCAATTGCCCCAAGATATGAATGCATTGGATAGCAGAAAACGGGTTATTTATTCCCGGTGATAAGGCTCTTAGTGCAATTTCAATAATTTGCTCAAATCCGTACGTAACGTCATGAACCAATGTCCTCCTATCTCCCAAGGGAATAGTATTTTTTACTGCTGATTTTAGAGATTGATCTGGTTTTTTATCGGAGTATATCACTGCAATCTCCGAAGAACTGAGCACATAGTCTCCCGTTTTTGCTAATACTTGAATAATAACTTCATATTGATTTGCCAATTGAAAAAGTTTTTCTAAATTAATGGATTGAATATACCCATGGGTATCAGTCAAAATTGAAAAACCAGATTCCAACGTTTCAAAATGGATGACACCTTTATTGCGGTTATCTTCAGCATTGGATAACTGCTGAATAAGTATTTTTTGGGTATCTTCATATAGTCCAGCAAGCACAAATTCTATTTGAATAGATTTAGATACATAATGTATAAAGTAAATAAGAAAAAATATAGAAACTATGGCAAACAACACGCCACAATATAGGGAAAAGAAAATTGTTTTTTCTAAAAAAAATTGATTCGACGATAATATCGTCAATAATAAGTTATATAAGTAACAACTAATAAAAACGCTGAGTACTATTTGTGTTTTTCCTTGTTTGATAAAGTTGGGGAGCAGTTGGGGCCCGAGTTGTTGGCTTGCTAAAGATAAAATTAAAATAGTAATGGAGAAAGTAACACTGGTTATTGTAACGCTTGAAGTAACGATATTAGGTAAGAGATTGCGAGCCCTATGCGGATCTAGTTTGAATATTAAGTACTCGTTAAATGGATAATAGTTAGTAACGGATGCGTCTAGCGCTAATAATATAGAAAGAATGCTGATTGTTATTAAAGAAAAACATAACGGATAAAACCAATAAGTGGATTGGGCTTCTTCGTACCATTTTAAAATTTTAAAGTTCACTTCCATGGTCTTTCCCCAAATACTGCCACCTCGGCATAGAATAAAGCGGTTGAAGTGGCACGTTTACCCACGAACTTACAAAAACTGTTGATCAATTGCCTACCCCTTTTACCCGGTCCATGGCCCCACAACCTGTTAGATAAGTAAATTCAGACAAGTGGGCTAATTGCTTCACTTTCACATATGGCTAACTCAAGTCCAGTCGCTTTTTTAGCTACTTTTTCGCTCAAATTTCTTATGGCTGTTCTCATGCCCTCTTCAAGCACCGGATGATAAAAAGGCATTTTCAACAGATCAAATACTGTTAACTCCTGCTCTATTGCCCAGGCAAGTAAATGCCCTAAATGTTCGCCACCCGGAGCTATCATTTCAGCCCCCAGTAACAAACCTTCTTCTTTTGTCCCATAAATGCGTAACAAGCCCTGATTCTCGTGCATTATTTGAGCTCTACCCTGCTTAGAAAAGTCTATTTCGCCTACAACAAAACTGTTAGCCTCTAGCTCCTTATAGGCTTTTCCGACAATCACAATGTTTGGGTCAGTAAACATAATTTGAATAGGGGTTCGCCGCTTGAAGCACTGGACGCCATGAATAGCGTTATAAGCAGCTATTCGCCCTTCGTCAGCTGCCTCATGTAATAATGCCCGTTTTTTGTTTGCATCTCCTGCGATGAAAACTGGGCAATTCTTAATTTTCATTGTAGTGCGATCAAACTTTGGAATACCATAATGATCAAATGCAACACCCAATTCCTCCAAGCCTAAAGAGGTCGCATTTGACTGGTTCCCTACAGCAACGATAACTTGTTCGACTGCTTTATTTTTTTCAGCTTGAACATATAACTGTTCCTTTCTTTTTGCTAAAGAAACTCTCTCATTGAGAGAGATAGAGTATTCTTTCCGAAAAATATCTAGGGCCACTTTATTAACTTCTGGATCACTAAGCCCTCCGATGAATTCCCCTGAACTAAAAACAGAAATGTTAATGCCGAGTCTAGATAGTGGTTGAGCAAGTTCTAAACCTATGCTACCAGCACCAATAATCCCTATCTCCTTGGAAAGTGTACGCTGCTCAAAAATATTTTTATTAGTTAAGAGATATTCCTGATAATTTTGCCAGTCATCTGGAATAAGGCTCTCGGCCCCATTAGCTATAATAATATTTTCAGCGCGAATAATTTGATCACCTACTTTGAGTGTATCTATCGTGATAAATTTAGCATTTCCAAATAAAAAATGCTCACCCAAAGATTCGGTTTCTTCAATAACACCAGAAGAAAATTTATCGCGCATACCTCGTACATACTCTAAAACATCAGATACATTTGCCGATAAGTATTCAACACCTTGTATGCCACAACTTTTAAAATAAAACCTATTATGGTAAAAGTTAGCCGACTGAATCAACAACTTAGAAGGCATACAGCCGAATCTGGCACAAGTGGATCCTAACGGCCCACCATCAATTACGATAACATCACTGCTGTATTTTCTTACTTCTTTATAAGCTGACAGTCCAGCAGTCCCCGCTCCGATAATAGCAACTTTAACCTTTCTATCCATAATAAATTTTTACTTCCCTTTCTGTTGCTTATGATTCTAAACCAAAGGTGGAGGACCACGCCGACCAATTAACCAAAGAATTAAAAAGACAAAGAATAAAACTAAAAATAAGAAAAATAGTATTTGTGCTATTCCCGCTGCTGCAGAAGCGATAGCACCAAACCCAAGCATCCCAGCAACCATCGCTATCACAAAGAAAAGTATAGCCCACCGCAACATGAGTCTGCCCCCCTGTTATACACCGTACTTAGTTTTAAAATCTCTAATGATCTTTTTTACTTCTTCCTCCGTATACCCATAATGCTTTTTGAGCCGACCATATATTTCCTGCTGATTACTCTTAATATGAAGTAAATCATCATCAGTTAAATCGGCCCATGCTTTCTTTAACTTAGCCTTTACAATTTCCCAATCACCTTCAAAAATATTTTGATTCATTTTATCCTCCTGGTTTGATTACAACTTAAAAGTAACCGTTTAATATTTTTTGAATATCTTCTACTTGAGTGTAGGTATAATATCTACAATACTCAAATAGTGAGAGGGACAAGCTATAAATGTTAAACACGATTTATATATTTTGAGTGAATCAGACTATTTAACTAGAGCGTCGCCGAACACGTACAGATAGTTTGACAAAAGAGTCATGGTCACAGTAGGCTTAATTTCTGTAAAATAGAGAAATCATCTAATGCCAGATCACTACCAGTACCATACACTATTTGAAAAAAAAATAGACAATGTGGTGTCTCCCTTTGAGATATTTGTTGACACTCAAACCATTGCAGGATTGTTGCTAATTGCATGTATCTTTTTATCTTTGTTGTTGACTAATATAACGTCTATTTCAGACTATTATAGCAATATTGTGCATCTTCAATTTAAGCTCACTATTAGTAGCCACTCAATTAAATTTACCTTAAAAGAATTTGTTAATGAGTTTTTATTGCTATTTTTCTTTTTAGTCTTAGGGCTTGAAATAAAACGAGAACTAATTGTGGGCGAGTTAGCACACATAAAAAGAGCAACCGTCGTCATAATAGCCGCCATAGGGGGAATAATTTTTCCCCTTTTTTTTTATATCGCTATCAATAGCAACTCACCAGAATATTTAAAGGGCTGGGCCATACCTACAGCCACTGATACTGCGATTGCGATAGGCTTAATGAGTATGTTTAAAAACAAACTACCAAAAGGAATATTTCCTTTTTTAACAGCGGTTGCTGTCATAGATGACATTGTTGCCATTACAATAATAGCAGTGTTTTATGGTGATAGCCTTCAACAAACTTATCTTTTATATGCCTTAATTATCTATATATTAATGATAAGTGCTAACTTAGGCGGAATTAGAAATTTTTGGGTATATTTACTTTCTGGCTTTCTTTTATGGGTATTGTTTGAAAAATCAGGCATTCATGGAGCTATTGCAGGCGCTTTAATTGCATTAGTGGTACCAGCAAGGCCTAAACTCCATCCTGGAAATTTTATTAAAAACATCAAAAAACTTGTCAGACGATTTGAAGATGAGCATGATAAAACTCAACATATTTTAAAAAAAGAACAGGGGCATGCCATACTTGAACAAGTAACTCTGGAAACTGAAAAAGCCTCTGTTCCCCTAACACGTTGGGAGTTTATTTTAGAAAAACCGGTATTGTTTTTAATATTACCACTGTTTGCATTAACAAATGGTGGGATTATCCTCGATACAAGTATGGTGACTGATGCTTTGCACTCTTCAATTTTTTGGGGCGTTTTTGTCGGACTTATTTTTGGGAAACCGATGGGCATTATATTTTGCACATATATGGGGTTAAAAATAGGAATTGGAGAGCTTCCATCCAATGTGAGCTTGCGTGATCTTATACCCATATCATTGATGGCTGGTATTGGTTATACAATGGCTATTTTTATTGCTAATTTGGCATTTTATAACGAATCTATCATCAATATAGCTAAATTTTCTATCGTAATGAGTTCTATTGTTGTCGGTTTACTGGCCTCTCTTACTATCGCTATGTTACAAAAATCCCCCTCCTCTACGCGATAGCGAGCTCGGCCTAATCTGCACCAATACTGTCCCGCTCTACGTTTATAATCCCCACCTGCCTCGGCAACCAATCTACTTTGTTATTGTCAACACACCCTAAGAAGCTCTTTTTTTTGTACGTACATTCACGTATATTAAAATAATTCGCTACCAGAAGATATTAAGATGTCGCTTTGGTTAAGATAAAACTCACAAATCATAACCCAAACGCAGCGTACCCGTGCAAGCATGTTATTTTTGATGTGGCAAGCAAGCTATTTCAGCTTGAAAATGAAGAAAACGTCACCCAAGCAGACCTGTTAGCACAATCATTTAGTCACCCCTTGTTTGATGAACCTTACACGCCCGAACCAAATTTTCAGTTTGAATACGAATACGTAGACTTTGAGGGCATGTTATACACAGCCACCTTTGTTTGCACCATATTGCTCCACACCACGCACCCTGAATCTTGCCAATTTACCATCAAACCATCTTTACAGTTTGAAACCATTAAATGCCCTAAAACTATCTTTTTTTCAAGCAATTACAGAAAAAAGTCCCAAGCGTCTATTACGCTCAATCAACTCAACCAATTAGTCAGCACCTTATCCGGCAAACCGTTTCTTTACTCGAATGATCTGATTCCTTGTCATAGCTTCACGTTAAAGACTCTCCCACCCGTCATTGATGGTGATTCACTGTACCAAATGCCTCAAGACATACTCCAACTGTTCTACCCCAAAGCCCATGATGACTATGAATTACGCTATATCAATCCAGATGTTGGGCTCGGTGTATTCAGCCGAAAAGCTATTAAGCAAGGCGATTGCATTGGCGTTTACAGTGGTATTCAATCTAATAAACGCATTAAAAGACTCGATTATAGTTATAAAATTGAAAAAGAAGCTTCCAATATTTATATCCACGCAACAGAGTTTGGTAACTTAACAAGGTTTATTAACCATGCACCCAAAACAACCAAACCTCGCTTTCTTTCGGCAAATGTTAAAAGTATCAAATATCAACTTTGTGGCTTAACTTTTATTGCTTACCATACAGCACGCGACATTCTCCCCGGAGAGCAATTGCTCACCGATTATGGCAAAACCTTTTTTCGTCATGGAAAAAACCCGACACCATTTAAATCAAATGGAAAACCTCCTTTCCTACAACGCTTGAAAGCCTCACCCCATAAAAAAATGGTTGCTTTAAGAACTATGGCAAACCATGGCGTTCATAGCGCAAAACATTATCTCGTAAAACGACTGTTTGTTATTACCATGCTTACTTATATCACCTTGAAAGTGACAAAGCTTATGTAATCCATACCATTGCGAGCCAGAGACGCGGGATTCTACTGCCCTAAAAATCAAGCTGCCTTAGTGCTTCAAACAAAATAATCGCAACAGCATTTGATAAGTTTAAACTACGACTTTCAGGTCGCATAGGTATACGTACTGCGTCGTACCGCTCAATAACATCTATTGGTAACCCACGCGTTTCAGGCCCAAATAGCAATATATCATCCTCCATATAATGATATTCCGTATATTTTTTTTGTGCTTTAGTAGAGCATGAAATAATACGACGTGTTTTGTTTGCTTCAAGAAATGCTTCCATATCTTGATATTGCAACACAGACGCCCATTCATGATAATCAAGGCCTGCGCGACGCATGCGTTTATCGTCTAGGGCAAACCCTAAAGGATGGATGATATGCAACTGCGCACCACTATTTGCGCATAAACGGATGATATTACCTGTATTCGGTGGAATTTCAGGTTGATATAATGCAACGTGTAACATAAAACCTCATTCAAAATTTAACTTTAAAGAGCATCCTTCGATTCAGGTGAAATTTGGCCGCTATCCACCATCGATTCAAGACTTTCAGCAGGATAAATATCCGCATTTGCGCATACAATATCAACTCTTCCTAATGCCTCTTTTGCAAATGCTGCAGCTTTTATAAAAGACATTGCAAGCCTCTACGCCCGGGGCATCATTCAGGCGTATTGTGAAGACCAGAATCCGGCGCATCACCTGAAGACGCACCCCCCGTCTTCGAGCCATCAAAAAATCCGGGGCCTTTAGCAACACTTGGGCCTGCTGCCTTCGGTACAACCGGCTTCACAAAACTTTGAGTCTCTGGCTGTTTGTAAATATACTGAGGCTCGGCTATTTCTTTAAAGTTTTCTTCTTCCTCAGCATCTGTCGGCTTTTCGCGCATCTTATCAACCAGATGACCGCCAAGCGTACCCACTAAAGCCCCTATGCAAGCAGCAACCAAACCAATGAGTGTAGTCGTTAGCCAAAACGCTGATTGACCAAATGCCAACACGGCAAGAGATGCTGCAAAAGGCACAAGGGGTGCCGCAACACCCGTTAACGTTAAACCAACCCCAACTCCCGCACCAAGCAGCGTCAATAAAAACGCACCCAACATACGCCACTGGTGTTGCCCCGCACGAAGCCATGGAAATAATTGACCATGTCCTGCAAGCCATGCGCGAGTATTTGCAAAAGGAGGACGCGCATCTTTAAAGTTTACAAACGGAATAAGGTTAGCCCAGCCTTTTAACGACGCTTTTGCAGGAATCGTCCAACTCGTGTATTTCACATAACGACCATCGTGCGCTCTGTCATAATGGTCGAATACTTCACGCTCAGATGACGCCTCATCCTTCAGCAAAAAATGCGTCAGTAATTGTTGTGTTTCTTCACCCAAACCTAAAGGCGGTACCGCAGCATGCAAATAATCGAGTGGATTGTCATCAGCCGTTTTACCCGCAACAGCCTTCACAAGTACTTGGCTACGCAATGCATCCCACTGCTTTTGTACTGCTTCAGCATAGCCATCTAAATAAGCTTGCACCTCGGCAACCGAAACCGTTTGTTTAAATAAAAGCCCTTGGATATGCGGCCACGTTTCATTCCACTGTTTATCTGTTTTATCAAAAAAATTAGCCCAAATCGCCAATAACTCTAATTGATGTGCATCTCCTGCACGCACCAACATATCTTCAAAAAAGTTATCTGTGATTGCTTTTTTAAAATCACCAACGGTATTTTTAATTAAACGCTCACATTGTTTTTTTCTATCCATTAACGCTTGTTCACGTCTGATATAGGCTTCAGCGTTGTAATAAAAACCACCTTTACCCAAGGTGCGTTTGCCAATACGTTTTCTAAGGCGTACTTTATCCAACACAAGTTGTGTTTCACCTTTCGCACCAAAACGTCCACTACGTCCGATAATTTGGCGATAATCACGCTCTCGTGGCAAATACGTACCCAACACACGCAGCCCATTGACACTAGCACGTTCATCTAACTGAATATCCGTGCCCCGACCAACCATATCGGTTGAAATCGTTACCTGCCGTGCAATCCCTGCTTTATTAATTGCTGCACGCTCTTCTTCAAAAGACATCTGGCTGTCAATACGTTGTACAAACCCAAACTTACGATTAATCGCTTCGTATAGTTCAGCACTTTCTTCATCGTTCTCAGCCACAATCAAAATAGGCTGGTCTTTTTCACGGGCCTCTTTAATGAGCTCCATTAAAGTGTCTAGTTGTTGTTTTTTATTTCGTGTGAGTCGAACCGCCTTATCAACTCGACGCATTACTCTATCACGTGGTACATCAATAAAGCTCATCGGCTCATCTTTACAACGTCCATACAGCGCTCGCGCTTCTCGACGTTCAATCATCGAACCATAGGTACCGGTAACCGCTTTTAAAGAACCCGCTTTGTAATCATCCAGCATATTCTTACTGGTGGTGGAGTACACAATCTGTTTTTCATCTTGAATATGAAAGGCTGCCTCACACGTTCTTAATGCCGCTAAAAGTGGGGTATCTTTTTCCGTATCAACCGGTAACCGACTGCGCATGCGCTCAAGTTTTGCATGTAAACACGGGTGCACCCCAAAAGAAAATTTTGAGTCGCGTGAGATACGATTTGAAAAAAACAAACGCGCCTCACTCGAGACCTTCGTGCCTTTAGGTGTTCTAATGAGTGCATTTGGCTCAATCGCAAAGTCTTTTCGGTACGATAATGAATTCGCTGCTGTTACTGCAGATGCTTGCCATTGCTCAATCTGTGCCTCTGAAACACCTCTTAAGCGATAATATTCTGACTTTGTGCAACGGGTCTTCGCATAGTTGAGAAATTTCTCACGACTCAAATCAACATCTGTATAATATAAATCAATCGGGCGCGCAGTTTTCAAGCCTTCTCCAGCGCCACCGAGCACAACTTTTTCTTCTTCAAAGTAGCGTATGAGTAATGGATAAACCCAGGTCATATCACGAATACTGGCATCACTCTCGCGCGAAAAATTAAAGCGTGTACCCGCCATATCAAAATAAGTTTTATCCGCTTCATCCAATAACAATGCGCGGTTTTCCCGATCCCCATCAATCACAAGCGAACGCTTACCAATACTCGCCGCTTTATTTCTAAATAAATTCAAACTCGATGGATCGGAAAAATTAATCCCTCGTTTTCGATAAATCGATGGATCTGAATCGGAGAAAATCAAACTGGATTTTGCACCCACCATATCAAAAAAAGGCTTAAACTCAATGAAGTCACGCTGTGCTAACTGTACATCACTGGTCACAAAGTCAACCGTTTTGCCCAAGGCGTACTGACACACACTCGCAATCATCATAATCCGTGACTTCCCTTCACCGGTTTGAATTTGTGCTGTCGCCTGCCCATCAGTTTTCAGTAAGCTTAAAATCGCCAAATATTGCGTGGGATTAATCTCCATCGAGCTACCAAGCTTCATCTTACCTTTCGAATCAACGACATCTCGCCCTTTACTTCGATACAAAAGCTCTGCAACCAACGTCACCAAGCTTTCATAATCAATGGGTTCAGCATACTCAGAATGCCCTGGATTAAACGTTGCAAATTTCTCTAATAGTTCTTGTGAGGACACACCACGCGCCCAAGCAGCTAATTTTTCACAACGTGCCGTGTCAATCTTGCCAGTAAAGCCTTTCATTTTTAGCAGTTGTGCATCCGCTATTTCTTTATGAAAGCCATTTAAAGGCTTAGGTGGTGTGCCATCAAATAACTCGCGGTGACAAGGCTCAATATCAAACTTCTGATAGGAATCTTTCCATGAAATATTTGAGGTTTTTTGTTTGGCATGCCATGACAACAGCGTTTTTAAATCTGGAAAAGGCGCTCTTTCATAGATACCCATAGTAAATTGAAGAAAGGCGTTATCTTCTTTTACAAGGGCCACAAATGCTTTGAAGTCTTCTAGGGTATAGCCTTTATTCGCATTCAAAAGCGCTGCTACAACGCGTAACAGGCGAAGCCTCTCTGCTTCATCAAAATCAGCCAACACATCAAATAATGCAACCAACCCATCCGGGCTTAATCCGCGTGTATCTTCTGCTTTGGATTGGTCAAAGTGCATACATAAAGAAAGCACCAAGCTTTTATCGGTAATAGCGCTGAATTGTTTTTGTAACACGCTACTTAGCTTCAACACGCTATCTAGAAGAGAGGATGGTGCGTTTCCTGAGTCATCTGCAAGATATCCCATAAAAAGCTTTAACAAAGGGCGCTTCGCTTCTTTATTTTCTTTAATCAATGCATTCAGTGCCGCTAAACACTGCTGAAATTCAGCTGCATAAGTAGCGCTACTTAACGCCCCAGCAGGGGTTCTTAATAGCATTTCACGTATGAACGGTAGCATTTCAATTTCGCTAACCGCCCGCCCTTCCATATATTTAAAGGCGGGTAATAAGGTTTTTGTATAAAGTGTGACACGCTCAGCAAGTGCTTCTGTCACCTTACGACCTGTTTTTAACTTAAACGCACGTTCTGCCGCCATAAATCCAATAAAACCATCTAAGGCTTGCTTGCGATAAATTTCTGTCAACATCGCAACAAAAGGATGATCTTCTTCACTCAGCGCGCGTCCATCTCGATAAAAATCAGCAGTTGCAGTCAGTTTCTGCAGAAAAAGTGTCCGGTCAATCGGGGTTAAATCTCGACAAATGGCAAGTAACGGTTTGGTGATGCGCTCAAAGTACATGTGATCGCCCGGCACCTTAAATTGCTGTAATAATTGGTTGACTTGAGGTACTTGCTCGTCACTAAACACTTCTGATAACTTAAGCTTTAACGCTTCTGATATGACAGGACGGATGTATTCGTCTAAAAAGCCTACTTCAAAATATTGACTGACTTTATTACCATTTTTAAGCGTCAGTGTTTTCATCATCTCAGCAATTGGTGCTGTAGATGCCATGACTTCTTCTAAAATAAACACCAAATCATCTGCGCTTAATGCAGGCCGCGACCCTTTTTCTGTTGAAGCATGTCGTAAAATATCAAGACCTGCTCTAAACCGTTCGTCATGAAAGTGGTGTTCTGCCAGTTTTTCAAATGCGGAGAGCCCATCTTTTTGTAACTGAAAGGTACTAATTAAACGAATCAAAGCTTGCTTAATAGGCCGTGCATCCTCCTTCAGCTTATATTCATCCTGCTTGTGCCGTGCCTCCCAAGGCTTAAGTACACGTTCATCAATGCGGTCTTTAAATGCTAAATTGCCGATGGCATTAACGATTTTTTGATAGCTCAAAAACAAATTATCGTCATTTCCTATATGCGCTGTATATGCCTTATCTTTATAATCCTTCATCCCCTCAGAAACGCAACCGCCATAAACGTCCATTAGCCACTTCATATTTTCTATAAACCGTAGTAATTGAACATCTTTTGACTTAGAATCGTCCATTTTTTCAGGCTTAAAACCTGCTGCAGCTGCAATTGCCAAGACTCCGGGAAGAAACAAAGGTGAGTGGAATCTTGCGCGTGCAAATGCAATAAAATGGTTTAAGCGTTCCAGTGGAAACCCTGGTATCTCACATAAAAAATTTCGCCACAAAAGCGCACCAAACGCTGCATCGATTCCTAGTGGCAAAATAGGTTCTTTAAGTATTTCGAGTGTTCTGGCAAAATCTTTCTCTATTTGCTGAAGACTCCCTAAAGCTGTAAGATTTTCATGTCCTGTGAGAACACGCGCCATTAAGTTATACAGCCCTTCTTGAGCCTTTTCATGCAAGCCACTGTTTCGAATTTTTAAATCAATCTTCTGGTAAAATGCTAAAGAAAGCTGCGCATTTTTTTCTTGGTAAGCGACTTCACGAAAAAACCTTAGACGTGGCTTATTTTTAGAAAATTCATGCGAATCCCACCTACTAATTCGCCCGTTGTAACGATAAGCGGGTATAACCTCTCTCTCATTACCATCAACATCAACTTCTTTAATTACATGCCCCCCCCTATCTCCTTTTCTGACGTGGTCCATGCTCATTTCCATTTGGCGTGTTATAAACGCCCACTCGTTTCCATCATCTGTTTCAGAAATAGCCCGAATCATACCACTGGCAGATAAATCAAGATGAGTGACCTCACGCCACTGTTCTAAGCGATTTTTCTTAGAAACATGCTTTAAAAGACTCACAATACGTGAGAGTGCCGTTGGCATACTTTTAACCCCTGAAAACGCACAGTTATCAAAGCATTCCAAAGACTCATTCCCTTCCGTCTCGAGCTGGCCTATCTCTTTTTTAAATGCCATGAAGGCCTTTACAAGGTCGAGCAAATTTACATTATTTTGAGCCGCGCCATGCTGCTTCAGTAGTGTATCAAACCACTTTCGTTCAAACGCACTTAGTCCCTCAATCGTTTGAACAGCATCTTTGTACGCCTTGCTAAGCACAGGCACATAACTTGTTGTATTTTTATAAATATCTTTATTAAGCTGCTTGAATAACGCGGGGTCTTTATCTATTTCTATTTTCAGTGCATCAAAGCCCGCTTCGCCATATTTTAAATACAGCTGCAACAATCCACCGACACTTAAATCAGGCACCGCTGCAAATAGCGCTTTTAGTTTTTGTGCGGCAGTGGAACCATCGTGCACAATCAATGCATCCAGTAAAGTACGTTTTTCCGTGTCATTGAGTTGTTCAACTGCACCGCGCTTGAAGGCGCGCTGTTCGACACGATTATATGGACCACACTTTAACTGTTGCCACTTTTGAGTAATAGTATGGTTTTCCCCTAATGCTTTACACACTGCTTCAAATTGCTCAGGTGTGGGTAATTCATATTGAGGTGGCGGGTTAACCTGCACTCTAAGTGGGTCATACTCCGCTTGCTCGGCAAGCTTTTTATCATAATGGATGAGGGTCTCGGTGTGGCCGTATATCTCTTCTGTTCTGAGTAGAAAACCAGGTGGTAAGCGCTTTAAATCGAGGCCATACTGAAACTGCTCTTGATGGTCTAATAAGAACTGGCACGCCTCAAGCGAAAGTTTTGGCGTTTCCTCACGCCTTGCCTCTTCCTCCCCATAAATACCCAGCCACCCTTCCCAAATGGCCAAGTGTTTACCCCTATCTGCTTCAGTTTGTGCGCCCGCGCCTGGTATGATTAATTCAGGTGCTAACTCTATAGTCTTATAAGTTAAATGACCATTTTCCCAACCCATTTTTTCTTCAAAACGGGTCCTAAGCGCTTTCGTAAAGTGGGAAAAATATAAAAACCGCTTCCCATCCTTTTCAAGCGTATCTGTCGCTTTTTCTGCTTCAGTTTCTGCCTCAAGTTCAAGCTCTAGCTCCAGCTCTTGTTCTTGCTCCTCTTCAAGTTCAATATCAACGTTATCAATATTGGCACGCGCACCTAATTTGGGACGCGTTCGAAGCTTACGCTTCACTTTCAGTTTGCTTAACTCATCGGCTTTTACTTGATTCAGTTGTAAAATATTTTTCGCACGGATACGCGGCGCTGTTACCTCATCTATTGTTTGCTGTACACCTTTAAATGTATCTGGAACACCAACATCTATCGCAACAGCCCTTGCAGTAACAAAGTTTGCAAGGCCTCTATAAATACTGCGTTGGGTCAGACTCACATTCAATTTTGAGTCTTTTATATTCACTGTTTGCAGATTTGTGTTTGATAAAGCAAGTAAGGCTGATTGCAAATAGAATAATGCTTGCTCACGTGTTTCATCTGATACCAATGGTAAAGATGTAATATCTAACGTCAGTGTTTCAAAAGGAACGTTTCGATGCATTCTAACGTATGCAATGAGCCCTTCAAGAGCAGCTTTATCACGACATTGAAACGTTAAATGCTTCACCGGATGTAGTGCCTCTTCTTCCTGAAACTTTTCTTCAAGCGATAATAGAAAATGTTCATAGTCAGCGCTTAAGAAAGGGCTCGAGGGCACAATAGCTGGGAAAATAATCGACTTGCTAGTAATTCTCAACTCCCCCAACTGCTCATTCACTGTATCTTCCTGAGAAGGGCCCCCGTCGGGAGTTAAGGACTGTATGAATGGGTTAAGAGACAATGCGCCAATACGGCCATCACCTCGAAGTTGTTTTCTGATATTCTCTGACACGGCTTGACGCTCTGCGTCTTCAACCCTGATGTTTTCTAACTGAATCTCGTATAACCACCGCACCATCGCAGATTCATCTTGCGAATCAATGGCTGCAAACTGACGTGCTTTTGCACGCGTTGACCCAGGGACATGATTAGAAGGATGTGCATATATCGCATGTAACGCCGTATAACCATTTGACGCACTCTCTAGCACTTCACCATGCACGGTATAGCTATCATCTATGGGTAATGCTGCTTCAATAGCCTTTTGCAGCGCTTCTTTAGCGCGACGCGTATGCAATGCATACTTTAATTGTTTGGTGGACTCATCGAGTGTCACCACAACCGATGCCCATTCAGGTATAGCGCCTTCAGGAGCTAGGTTTATCATGAGTGAAGTTGGAATATGCTGAAGCGCTGCCTGCAGCTCCCCTGCTTCATCTAAATGAACCACCTGTACATGTGGCGTCATATCTGTGTAATCAAGCAAACGCTGCACATCAAGCACTGTTAATGACTCTTCAGCACACAATTGGGATGTTAAGTACTTTTCTTGAATGCCTGTGAGCTCTATCTCTTCTACAGATGGATTAAGGTGTAAAACGATAGGGGATAACGCTTTGCTTGGCATGGTACACTCTCAAAAACATTACTTGCTTTAATTTTAGACTATTAATCTGGAAAATTATGGCTGTAACGCTACAGCTAGATTAAAAAAAACGGATTATTGCATTCCCACCCAGTGGGCCGCAATATCTTTACGACGTGCTATCCACACATCAGGCATGGTTTGAATATACTGAATAAATTGTTTGAGTACTGCAGCACGTGCCGGCTGACCCGTAATACGCGCATGTAAACCAATACTCATCATGGCACCACTATTTTCTTGATACAAACAATCAAACGTACACTTTAATTGCTGGAAAAAATCATCTGGCGCACTGAAGCCCGGTACGGTTTGAAACCTAAAGTCATTTGTCACCAACGAATAAGGTAAAATTAAATGCTTACCTTCAAAGTACGGATAATCATCCGCATAACTGTCTGAATCATACAAAAAACCACCCAATTCTAATAATAAGGCACGCGTATGCACACTGCGTCTGCCGGTATACCAGCCAACAGGCCTTTGCCCTGTTTGAGTCGCCAAAACTTTTACACACTGCTGAATATGCTGTTTTTCTTCTTCTTTTGAAAGCGTGGCATAGTCAATCCAACGAAATCCATGCCCGGCCACTTCGTGTGTTGAAGCACACAGATAATCAGCAAAAACTTGGTTCTGCGTTAGCGCAAATCCCGTCACAAAAAAGGTAAGTGGTATCGCATGTGCATCAAATAACCGGACCAAGCGCCATATACCAGCACGACTACCATATTCAAACAAAGACTCCATGCTTAAGTTACGCACCCGCGCGGCTTTTTCAGCCAACTGAAACTCTCCTCCATAAGTTTCAGCAACCGTATCACCATACAAAGGGGAGCGCTCAGCGCCTTCTTCATAATTCACCACAAAACTCACAGCAACACGCGCGCCACCGGGCCAACTCACATGGGGGCCCGACGCACCATACCCTACCATATCTCGTGTCATGCCTTACCCCAACTCAAAGGTTGTAATACCATACACTTTATCCATTGCAATGTCTGGCGCACCTTTTAAATACATACGTGCTGTCTCAAATACTTGCTTTAAGTCATAACGCTTCACCAATATCATTGCATGTGGGTTATTCAGTGGGCAATCAAGATATACGGGCCCGTTCTTCACGCGCTGCACAAGGCTTATTAATAAGCTTGTTGCAATGGCTTCATTTTCTGCAAATAAGGGACCTATTCTAAACCCGTCCGTTGCCGGTCGAATGACACCATACCCGCACACACGACCTGCACCTATCACAGCGTGTGCAAAAGACGCCTCTTGATGTATCCAACACTTTAAAAAACGCGCACGCATCGCTGGAAAATGGTGGCTATCATACTTAAGCAGCACATCAAACGGTACACTGCACGCATCCACAATTTGATGCTCAGGCACTGCATCTACAAACAATTGTGTGTCTAATTCATAGCGCGCATTATGATGTGCAATTTGGTAACCGAGACGCGCATATTTATCTAGCATATCCAGCACGCCATCAATCCCTGCATTACGTGTGCCTACATAGGCAAGGCGTGCTTTGGTCAGCGCTAAACCATACCCTTTACCGCGATACATAGGGTCTACAATATAAAATCCGCAAAAAGCAAATTGTGCGTCGTAAATTACAGCAGAACCAATAGCAATCGGCATGCCCCCCAGTTTACCTATAAAAAAGCCGTTAGGATCCGTTTGATAAAAACAATATTTATCATGCAAGCCCGGATTCCAACCCGCATCAGCCGCCCACTGCACAGCATATGCCATATCAGAAGCTGTCATGCGTTCAATTACATAAGATTGTGTCATGAGGTGTTCCACAACTTGGATGCTTTCCTTCAAAAGTAGGTCAATGAGGCCGATGCGTCAAATACGCTTCAAGTAGTGTATCAGACACATTTTCACCCCAATTTTTAAGTATATCTTCTACCACATATATTGCATATTTCGCAGCAAAATCAGCGCTTAAAGCCCCCTTTAATGTGCTAAATACAACTGCCTCAAACTGCGTTTTTCGCGCTTCAAGTCGCTCCTTTTCAATAAAGCTTGTCATAGCCTGCTTTAAGCGCATATGAGGTCTATAATCTTCTTCACCTGATTGGCACTTAACATGATAAAAACTGCACCAATTAATTGCACATGACTCACAAAATCTCGCAAGCGTTGCTAATATTGCTTCAGCTTGTACACGCTGCTCAACCAAGTTCTGCTTACTCATCGACTGAATCTGAATAACACTCGACATATCAGAGCAATCGAACGCCATTTTATAAACCGAAGACTCAACATTAAATCGGTCATACACTTCTAAAATAGCAGGCAACATGCGTGGACAAATGGCTTCTGGAAAGTCAATTGAAAAAACGGGGGCATCCGCTACTTGCAGCTTAAAAAATAACGTTCTCACCATTAAGATGTGTGTAAAGCTGCAAGCATTAACTGCAAACGTGCACGACCACGATAGCGGTTTATATCCAATTTATAGGCCACGTGAATACGCTGTGCACGCTGATTTGGCCAGTGCTCTCGGTCAATGTTAAATGCTATTGCATCAACTGCCTCGCCACCTTCTATGTGGCGCAATAAGAGCTTTAAATGATGTTGCCCAACCAAGCGCTGGTCTAACACTTCAAACACATCATCAAACAAAGGCTCTTGAAATTGTTGTCCCCAAGGCCCTGCTTGCTGTAGCGTATTTGCAAACTCAAGGGTTAAGTCTTTGGGAGAGAGTGGCCCATCGCTATAGATAACGCCCTCTAAGGTAATACCGCCTAAGGCAACCTCAACTGCATCAATAAATACATCACGAAATCTTTCAAACTGTTCAGGCGCAACACTTAAGCCTGCGGCCATGGCATGTCCGCCAAACTTAATGATTAAACCTTTATGTTTAGCATCAATTGCTGCAAGGACATCACGAATATTCAAGTGAGGAATAGAGCGCGCAGACCCCTTAAGCTCTGTGTCACTCACTTTTGCAAAAGCAATCACAGGCCTGTGATAACGCTCTTTCAAACGCCCAGCTAAAATACCAATGACACCTTGGTGCCAAGTTTTATCCATTAAACAAAGCGCCTTTGGTAAATGCTTTGCATCGCCTAGACTACTCAGCTTATCGAGCGCTTTGAGCGCTTTTTCTTGCATTTCGGCTTCAATTTTTCGCCGCTCCAAATTAAGCTCATCTAACTCTCGCGCAAAGGTGTGCGCTGCAGCATCTGTCTCAGCAAGCAAACAATCAATGCCAAGCGACATATCATCTAACCGGCCTGCGGCATTAAGTCTTGGCGCCACTGCAAAGCCCAAATCTGCCTCGCGCAAGCTTGCTCTTTCACGCTTTGCAATATCAATTAAAGCTTGTATGCCTGGGCGGCAGGAACCCGTACGAATTCGCTTTAAACCTTGCTCCACCAAAATACGGTTATTTTTATCCAGTGTAACCACATCTGCCACAGTTCCAAGTGCCACTAAGTCTAAAAATTGCGCCATATTAGGTTCTGGCATGTTTTGTGTGTCAAACCAAGCGCTTTCTCTTAAGTGTTGACGCAGTGCAAGCATGACATAAAAAATAACCCCAACCCCTGCAATCGACTTACTTTCAAATAAATCTCCTGGCTGATTTGGATTGACAATAGCACAGGCATTCGGCAAAGTTTCGGCGGCAAGGTGATGGTCGGTTATTAAAACATCGATACCTGCTTTATTTGCGGCATCTACCCCATCAAAGTTTGAAATGCCATTATCAACCGTCACAATTAAATGGGGTTGCCATTTTTTAGCAACTTCAATGATGCCAGGTGTTAGGCCATACCCAAACTCAAACCGGTTAGGCACTAAAAAAGTGACGTCGTGTGCCCCCATGAGGCGCAATGCAGAAACTGCCAGCGCACTAGAAGTTGCACCATCGGCGTCAAAGTCTCCAACCACCAAAATACGCTCTTTTTTAGATAGTGCACGTCCTAAACGTGCACTGGCTTTATCAATATTCAGTAGCGCATTAAACGGCAATAAATCTTTCAGCTGCTTATCTAGCTCTGACTTTTGCGTCACACCACGAGACGCATAAATGCGCTGTAAAACAGGTGGAAAATCTGCAAGTTCACTCGAAATTTGAGGCACTTCTCGACGTTTAATGTGCATCCTTCATCCCCCAAAGCCTTGCCCAAAACCGCTTGGGTTTTGTGGTATATGTTGTGTCATTAAAAGACCAAGATACAACCTGCTTGCGACTTCGAGCCACCAACTGATTTAAATATTTTTCAGTATGCTGCGGCATAAAACAAACCGTGTCTCGTGCAAGTCCATGCGTTGGCTGATATAAACTGACATCCTCTGAGAGTACACGTAATGCATCCACCCAGCGCTCATTCTCAAATACCAATAGTGGCTTTTTGATGGGCATATCGCACGCCCCTCCCCCCCAAAGCCACACGCCATTTGCTGCGCCCTGATGCCCACTTAAAAACATTTGCGCCTCTGTTAGAAAACGTAACCAAAAAGGGGTTGCATCTAAAGCCTTTAGGCTGGGCCGCATTGAATGCGCTAATACTGCATGCAACGGCTTTGTTTCCGGTAGAGGCTTATCACATTGAAGCAACCATGTGGATGCATCATGGTAGTAAAGCGCAATATCAGCCTCGGCTAAAAATGCTTGAAATGCATCAAATACATCGCGTGAGACTGCTTCACTCGATACCATCACCGCATCGTTATGTGTTGCCTCCCACCGTATGGGTGACACGACAGCCCACGCACCTGATAAACCATAGTAGCGTGCTAATAAATCAGCCACTGGGAGCTTTTCGTCGGTATAGCCAAACGCTTTCAGCAAGCGCACAAGCGCCATGCTTCTTATATGTGCTTCATCAGTTGCTTTTAATGCATCGATTATGACATCCACGCACTCACCCACCTCTATGACATACTTTAGATGCAAGCATCATACAGGCAATAAAATGACATGCAAATGCTAACACCACGTTGCAATGCTGTTAGGATTTATCATGCATGACACTTTTATAAAAGTCTGTGGTCACCGTATTGCGATTATCTCGGTAAACAACTTTTTTCTCCGCCGTTTTAGAGCAAATATAAATCACATTCGACATAGGTGTTTCAAACCCAAGCGGCACCAACATGCAATAAGGAAATACAGCATGAATGGTATTAAATACTTGCTTTGAATAATCGTCTTGAAAACCACGGTTCGCAATAATATTAGCAACCATCATACCATTTGGGTTCAAATGCTTTGCAATGTCCTCAAAATACTCAACCGTTAAAAGCGATGCCGGAATGGTCGATTGATGACTATAAACATCCGATACAATAACATCAAATAGTTGATGATTTTGCTTTAAATACAACCGCGCGTCTTGCCCAACAAAGCGCCCTTGAATACTATCCTTTAAAAAATAGCGTTCGGCCAGTGACTGAATACTTGGGTCAATATCTACATACGTAACATCATTCTCATAAGTACCTGCAGCTGTTAGGGTAAACCCACCCGCACCAATCACCAATAATTTTTTATGACGTAGGTGATATTGATGAAATAAAATATCTTTTAAAAACTCAATATAAGCAAAGCCCTTCTTCTCATCCGTTAGTAACGAGCTACTCGACTCATTTACCTGTAACAATTGACTCGATGCATCAGGGGACACTACGCGGTAATTCGCATACTGATTCGTTCGCTCAAACCTGCCATGCTCAGCATTTACATTTAAAACTACAATAAAACCAAAGACCATGCACAAAACACCCCACCGCCACAGCGAAAATGAATGCTGTAACTGAAGCAATGTAACGAGCACCAATAAAAGGGCTGTATTAATCACAATTGTCCACGCAACCCCTAAATATTGCAGTAACAACAAAGAAGTTAGTAACGCCCCAAGAAACGAACCGGTCGTATTCAAAAACAATGCGCGGCTACTAATACGCCCCGCAGAAAGGCTTTGATTAAATAAATGAGTCGTTAAAGGAATGGTCTGCCCTAGCCAATACACAATGGGTGCGAGTACAAGCAACAAGTAGCAAGATAAGCTCAATAAAAAAGGAAGTTTCAACTGTAAGCTCAATAAGGAGTAAAGCAAAATCACAACGGTGTAACTTAAACCAATACCAATCCAAATCAAACTGCAGCTAAAATTACGACGCAACTGCTTGAAAATATCTGCGCGATAACTGCCTCCTCGCCAATACCCCAGTGCTAAAAACAATAAAAAAATACCAATGATAACGCTCGTAATCAGCACACTTCCTCCAAAAAAAGGAAGTAATTGTCGAATTGTTAAAATTTCAACTGAAATAGTAATAAAGCCTTCAAGGAGCAAAATCAAAAAGAGCATCAACGTACACTCCATGCCAAAACTGCCAATTACAATGCATTTTCCTCAATACATCGACGCTCAAAAAAGCGCGCTGTCTCTTCTAGCACCGTATCCATATGATTATCAGGTACCCAACCAAGCAAGTCTTTCGTTTTTGTAATATCTAGCGCTAATGAACCCAGTAATCGCTCAGCCAAACCTCTTTTCCCTATCAAGCGAAAACCAAGCCGGATGATGCCTGTTGGTACCGATAACAAGCGTGTCGGCACAGAAAGTGCTCGGCCCATTTTTTTCAACAGCGTTGTGGTCGAGACATCGGCACCATCGCTCACTAAAAAAACTTGATTACGTGCCGCTTGATGATGCACACATACAGCAATTAGGCTCGACAAATTATAAACCGACACAAGGCTTCTTTGATTATGAACACTTCCAAGTGGCAGCACCATGCCGCGCTTTAACCACTTTATCATCACATTTAAATTGCCTTTAACTCCCGGGCCGTATATTAATGGCGGACGAATCACAACAACCTCAAGTGCTGTTTGATGTGCCAACTTAAACAGCGCTTCTTCTGCTTCATATTTGGAGCGTGCATAAGCATCTAAGGGGTTCGCTGGACTATCTGCCTGTAGCGGTGCATTCGGCAAGGTATACTCGCCATTCACCTTAATAGAGCTTATAAAAACAAATCGCTTAACACCGACTTTTGCTGCCTGTCTTGCAAGATTTAAAGCACCTGTCATATTCACAGCTGAGTAAAGGGACAGCGTTTTTTCATCCGGCTTACCCATGACATGAGCATAACCTGCTGCATAAATGACACAGTCGCAATCAATCAGCAGGTGTGTCCAGTCTATATCTGACGTAATGCTTTCTATTGTGTGTACGACAACACGTGGGTCTGAAATAGATAAAGCATCTTTGGATACCTCCCTGACCACCGCATGAATAACATATTCCGGCTTTGTCAGTAAGGTTTTTAGCAAGGTTTTTCCAACAAACCCTGTTGCACCAAGCAATAATAGCTTCACCTTGACACACCCTTTACGCGTTGACGCACATACGCAAAATACCTTTTGGCACCTTCACGTAAAAACTCACCTCTTGAAGCATAAACACTGCTTGGTTCCCAAAAAAACATCCTTAAAAAGTTACAAATTACAAAACCCGATTCTGTATAAAAGCGTCTGACTTGGTTCACCATACGATGCTTTCGTAGCACATACTCATATTGCTGCTTAATCTTATCTAAAGGTGAAGTAGCCGCTTTATCAGCCATCATCAGTTTTAATTCTTCTGCAATGAGTGCACTCAGCTTGTCACGCGCATACGCACCTGAGGCAATTAAGTCGGCGTAGGTTCTATCTACCATCGCTTGCAAATAAGCAGTATCTTGTATTTTTTTGATCACTTCAGCAATATTCGAAAAGTCCTTCTCGAGCACGATATAATGTACATCAGGCTCACAAACACCGCTGTATTCGCCTCGAAACATTACCATGGCTGTCTTTGCCGCTGCAGCCTCAAAAATTCTGGGTGAAATTGCAGCATACCATAGGTTACCTTCATAAGGTTTTAGCACAGCTTCAAACACCGTATCAAAAGATGCACCTCTGTTTTTACGCAAAAAACGATTCACCTTTTTGGCAACCTCACCCTCTCTATCCCAAATGCTGGCGCCACTTTCTGTTCCCAACACAACCTTTGAACGCATCAGCAAATCAAACCATGCATCTCCATAAACCCTGTCAGATTCATCCATGCTGATATCTAAAGTTAAAGGTGTATTTGCAGCATGCTTCGCAAACCCTGTCGCTAATGTGATTTTTTCTTGTGCAAGCTTACCTAAACGATAATCATAACGACGCACACGGTACGATACATCAAGCGGCCTTGATGCGATTGGGGGCGCTTTAATACCGTGCATGGCATCATCTACATACCCTGTTAACACCGGCACTTTTTTAAGATGCTTTAAACGCACATCCGGATAAGCCTCAGAGAGCAGTGACTCTGATACCAGCGTAAATAACACATCAAACTGCATAAAGTGAAGCAGCGACTGCATTTCATTCACTTTTTGGTATTCATCCTGCAAAAAAACAAACTTAGGTCCTGCATAAGCACGAATCTTTTGTTTTAATGCAGATGACAAATAATAGTGGCCATATAATTTAATGGAGAAGTGCACGCCGACCGCATCAAACAAAGAAAAATCAAGCTTATCAAGTGTTTTAATCACCAGGGGGTTTACCACATGCCATTCAAAAGCATCTGAGGCTGTCACCGCACGAATATGGTCAAGCACAGCCCCCGCTTGATGGGTTGTATCTGCTAAAAAAAGTATATTTTGTTTTTTCACACTAACACTTCACTTATTATTTATGCACGAAGCACACGCCTAATTTTTAAACGTGCATTCAGTGGTAACCGTTGATAGGCTCCCATGGCTTGTTTCATTACTTTCGTTTTAAAAGACTGACGCCCTACCTCATCCTGAAATTGCTGAAACGTATACGGTGCTTCTGCTTGAGACTTACCACGCTCGGTAAATTCATTGCTTAAAATATCATCTACTTTTTTAATAAAATTTTGATAACTATATTTGGGGTTTAAAGCAATTTCTTCGTAGGCTGTGTTAGCCATATGCTGCAAGTATGCGTCATCTTGGATTAAATCTAACACTTCTACGATGTTACTAAAGTCTTTCTTGAGTGCAATGTAATGACGGCCAGGCACTAAAATACCCGAGTACTCGCCCTCATATAATACCAATACGGTTTTAAGCGCTATGGCTTCAAAACAACGCGGCGAAATTTGGTTGAGTTGATGGCGTCCTTCTTCCTTTAAAAAATACTTCGCTTGAACCTGCTCGAAGGTGTCTTTAGGATATTTTACTTCGTGTGCATTAACTTTCTTTTCAAGCTCACCGGTAAAATCCATGACACTCACGCCACTTTCAACACCAAGCGTGGTCTTACAAGCACTTAAAAATTGAATCCACTGCTCGCCATAAATTCTATCGCCTTCTTCAAACGAAATATCTACGTTCAGAATTTCTCGGGGAACACGTTTACGCCATTTCTCAACAATATTAGACTTCTCATATCCCAGTGCACCATACCAATAAGGCAGACGCCTTCCACGATAACCTACGTGAATTGAACGATTGTGCATTAACGGCTGTTCTGTATATTCAGTAAGACGTTTGGGCACATACCCCGTTAAATTATTATATTTAGATAATGCAGGTAATTGCTGCTTTGGATAAATGTTCTCAAACTCAGAAGGTGGAAAACAGGTAAATAAAATATCTATTTTAAGATACGCAAGTGCCGCTACCACATCATTAATTCGGCGATATTCATCTTGAATAAAAATGATTTTCATTCCAGCATAATCACTTAGCTGTTGTTTGGCTTGCGGTGATAGATACCGCTCTCCCAAAACAGAGGAAGAATAATGAATAATCACCGCGTCAAAACGATTTAAATCTAATTTTCTAGAGAAGCTGCCTAAATTAGAATACACATAAATATTGTGATCAGAGTACGCTTCAAAAGCTTCAATATGATCAACAATTGTATTTGCACTGTGCCCCAAGTCAGGCTTGTTACACAACAATAAAATATTTAGTTTCATACCATCATACTGGCTTCAACTTGATTGGAAGTGCTTAATAGTAACTGCTTCACAATCTTTTCAGATGCATCACCATTCCCATACAACGAACCACCAGATTCGCGAGATGAGACATCATTCGCATCAAAATCATTCAATAAAGAGAAAGAAGTACTTGGAGAGCACAAACGATTCCATCCTGCATCGACTAACTCAACCCACTCTGTTTCATCTCTTAACGTCACACAAGGTACACGATTAAAGTAAGCCTCTTTTTGAACGCCTCCTGAGTCAGTCACAATACACATAGCATGTTGCTCAAGCGCTAACATATCTAAAAACCCAATCGGTTCAAGCACTTTCAAGTGTGTTTCGAGGTGCTTTAATAAGTTCATTTCACCTAAACTTTTCCGCGTTCTTGGGTGCAGTGGAAACACCAATGTATGCTGCTTGGAAAGCGCAACAAGCGCATCTACAATATGCTGCATTCGCTGTGGATTATCTGTATTTTCAGCGCGATGCAAAGTCACTAACCCATACGACTTGCTACCTAATTGAAGTGTGTCAACAATGGTTTCTCGATGCAGGTTTTGTGCATTGTAATACAAGGTTGCATCATACATGACATCCCCTACCTGACAAACTTGTGAAGGATTCACGCCTTCTTTCAACAACTGTTGCTCTGCAACTTTTGTCGGAACAAATAAAAGATTGCTCACACTATCAGTTGCAATACGATTAATTTCTTCTGGCATTTTTCGATTAAACGAACGCAGGCCTGCTTCAACATGTGCCACAGGGATATGTAACTTTACAGCGGCAAGTGCACCTGCAAGTGTCGAGTTAGTATCACCATATACAAGCACCCAGTCAGGCTTTTCATCCAGCAAAACAGCTTCTATACGTTCAAGCATTTGACCTGTTTGTACACCATGCGAGCCTGATCCCACATTTAAATGATACGTCGGTTTAGGAATATTTAACTCATCAAAAAACTGCGTTGACATATTCGCATCGTAATGTTGGCCTGTATGCAAAATGACTTCGTCTATGTGTTTGTGAGCTGACATCGCACGTGAAACAACCGCAGCTTTTACAAACTGTGGCCGAGCACCAATTACTGTACATACTTTCATGCAGCTATCACCTCTCCATTTCGTTCTTGATACACTTCTCCCGTATGTTCACATACGGCTTGCAGCACACCCTCTTCCAAAGGCTGAAAATCAAGTCGTTCACCAAACCGGCTCATCCACCCTATTTGACGCGCCGGAACACCCGCCATCAAAGCATAAGGCTTCACATCTCGATTCACGACTGCACCAGCCGCAACAAAAGCATATTCACCAACAGTAATACCACACACCAAGGTACAGTTAGCACCTAAGGTTGCACCACGCTTAACCACTGTATTACGATACTCGTGCTTTCGTGTCACAGCTGAGCGTGGATTGTAAACATTTGTAAATACCATGCTCGGCCCACAAAAAACATCGTCCTCAAGCATGACATTATCGTAAACTGACACATTATTTTGTATTTTAACGTTATGACCAATCTGAACCTGATTGCCAACATAAACATTTTGCCCAAGGCTACAACGCTCGCCAATAACCGCACCAGCGCTCACATGCGCCCAGTGCCATACACGTGTCCCCGCACCTAGCTGAGCCCCTTCATCAACAATCGCTGTTTCATGTACTTGTATTTCAGACATCATAGCTCCAAAGGCAGGTGAATGGTTTTATCATCACGCGCCGAACGATAAGCTGCAACAAGCAATTCTAATGCAGCAAGCCCTGAGCGACCATCGGTAATTTCAGCAGGCTTTCCTTGCAGACAATTAATAACATTGGCGTAGTAAGGTACATGCCCAAACCCATATACGGAAGATGTCTCATAGTTTTCCGCTTGAATTGCTTCATCCTCAGGCAGCATTTCATCAAACTCCCAGTGCTGCACTTTATTAACAGCCAAGCCACCAATACGAACGGTTCCTTTCTCACCTAAAATAGTGATGGAGCCTTCATAGTTTTTGGGGTAAGTAAGCATGGTAACATTCACCGAACCCATCACGCCTTGCCGCCACCGGACATTCAGTATACCTGTGTCTTCTGCCTCAATTTTTCGGTCTAATGTTCCCATCATGGCATGCACCGATTGAACGGGGCCCAAAAGCCATTGAATCAAGTCAACATAGTGGCTTGCTTGGTTCATAAATGCACCACCATCCCACTCCCATGAGCCGCGCCAAGACACTTGGTCGTAGTAGTCCTGTGGACGCGTCCAAAAAACATTGACATTGGCTAAATAAATTTTTCCAAACCGATCTGCATCAATGGCCTTCTTCAAGGCCTGAATCGGCGGGTTTAGGCGATTTTGTTTGACAACAAACAACCGCACATCCGCATTATCACACGCTTTCACCATGTCAAGTCCGTCTTGCCAACGCGTTGCCATCGGTTTTTCGGTGACAATATGCTTACCAGCTGCGGCAATTTGAATGGTTTGCCTTGGATGCAAACCACTCGGTGTACACAGAACAACCAAATCAATCGTTGCTTCTTCTAGCATTTTTTCAAGCGAAGTATAAGGAGTTGCTTGGTATGCTTCAGCTACTGTTTTAGCGGCATCTTCATCTCTGTCACACACAGCGGTTAACGTGAGCCTGTCTTGGTGCTCTGCAATCGCATTTAAATGGTTCTTAGCAATGCGGCCACAGCCCACCAAGGCAACATTAATTTTTCTATCCAAAATAATTGAAGGTGCTTTTTTCATCATTAAGCGCTCACAATATTATCACGAGGGTAAGCTCGGAACCCACCTCGTGTATCTACAATTAACCGTGCGTGACGTGCAATCATGTCATAATCAAACGCCTTATGCGCTGTTGCCAGTAAAACACAATCGTACTGAGAAATACTATCAGACGTCAGTGGCACACTGTGCAAATCAAAGTGATGTGCACGCATTGCCGGGAAAACTGGCACATGAGGGTCGCTATAAGCAATGTTAGCCCCTTTATTACGCAGTAGCTCTAAAATTTCAATGGATGGCGATTCGCGCATGTCATCCACATCACACTTATAAGCAATACCCAATACCAACACCTTACTGTTTTTAAGCGCAAGCTCACGTGTGTTCAAAGCATCAGCCACTTTATCTACCACCCAGTGTGGCATACGGCTATTAATTTCACCTGCAAGCTCAATAAAACGCGTATGCATACCATACTCCCGCGCTTTCCAGGTTAAGTAGAAGGGGTCAATCGGAATACAATGTCCACCAATACCGGGCCCCGGATAATATGGTACAAATCCAAATGGTTTCGTTGCTGCCGCATCAATTACTTCGTGAATATCAATATCCATCTTGTCTGCTAGCACTTTCATTTCATTCATAAGCCCAATATTGACAGAGCGATGAATGTTTTCTAACAGTTTTGTCATTTCAGCAACCCGCGTCGATGAAACCGGCACAACTTCATTAATCACAGAAGCATATAACGCTTGGCCTGCTTCAACACAGTTTGGAGTATCCCCACCACACACCTTAGGAATACTGGCTGTTGAAAAATTAACATTACCCGGGTCTTCTCGCTCAGGCGAGTACACCAAGAAAATGTCTTTCCCAACCTCAAACCCTCTTTGCTCAATGCGTGTTTTCAACTCTTCATCGGTTGTACCAGGATAAGTTGTACTTTCAAGCGAAATAATTTGTCCTTTACGAAGATGAGGTAACAACGCATCAACCGTTTTTAAGACATAACTTAAATCAGGCTCTCGATATTTATTAAGCGGCGTTGGCACGCATAAAATCAAAGCATCAGCATCAGCTGCGGCTGAAAAGTCATTTGTTGCATTAATACGGTTTTGAACAGCTGTTATTTGTTCAGATGAAATATGCTGAATATATGACTTTCCTTCATTCAGTAGCGCATTTTTTGACTCATCCACATCAATGCCAAGCACCCGATAGCCCACTTCTGCAAAGCGAAGCATGAGAGGCAACCCGACATATCCCAAGCCAATAATTCCGATAATGGCTTCTTGATTATTTAACTTCTCTATTAACTGTTGTGGCATGCCCCGTATGCTCCCTATTATTTTTGAAACACTTTCCTTTAAGCTGACAGATTACTCAAATATTAAGCATCAACTGCAACCTCTTGTAACACTTCTTGTAACGCACCAATCACTTTATCCTGATCTGCTTCTGGTAAGTACGGATGCATTGGCAGACTCAGCACACGACGCGCTGCATCCTCGGCGTGTGGAAATGTCAATGACTCAGAGTACAAGCGTTTAAACACTGGTTGCTCATGTAATGCAACAGGGTAATGTACAGCCGTTGGAATACCTCGCGCATCTAATGCTGTTCTTACCGACTCTCTTGCAGACACTTCTACCGTATACTGAGCAAAAACACTGGTGTTATGGTATTGAATAATTGGCGTTTTAACAATCCCTGACAAAGCGGCTGAATAACGCGCAGCAACTGCTTGTCTACGCTCTATTTCATCTGGGAACAATGTAAACTTCTCAAGCAAAATAGCGGCTTGTAATGTATCCAGGCGACCATTTAAACCCAATCGTGTATGCTGGTAACGTTTCGCTTGTCCATGCACACGAATAGACTTCATACGCTCTGCTAACTCAACGTCATTTGTAAAGCATGCACCACCATCACCATAACCACCCAAAGGTTTTGATGGGAAAAAGCTCGTGCATCCAATGGTTGTTAACCCGCATGAGCGCCTGCCATGATAAGTTGCACCAAAACTTTGCGCACCATCTTCAATCACAGGCAATGCATGTCGTGCTGCAATATCATTGATGGCTGCATAATCTGCACATTGCCCATACATACTAACTGGTATAATTGCTTTTGTCTTATCCGTAATCGCAGCTTCTAGTAAGCTTGCATCCAGATTATAGGTATCTCTTTCAATATCAACAAAAACAGGCGTTGCACCTAACAGTGCTATCACTTCTGCCGTGGCAAAAAAGCTAAACGGGGTTGTAATGACTTCATCTCCAGCTCCCACACCAAGCGCCATTAAAGCAATCAACAAAGCATCCGTACCACTCGACACACCGACTGCATGCGAAACGCCTGCGAAGTCGGCCAAAGCCGCCTCGAGTTCTCGCACTTCAGGCCCCATAATGTACGCACCATGCCCAAGTACCGTTTTAAATCGTTCAAGAAGGCCTGCTTCAATAAGCGCTGACTGTGCTTTTAAATCAATAAACTGCATGTTCACTCTCCCTCTTTAAAATAAGCGTTCATTTCGGGCAAATAACGTCTGTGGTTTGCCATACATTGTTTAATCAACTTCTGTTTTTCTTTTGTCCATGCAATGGTTTTTCGCAATCCCTCAGGCAATGTAACTTTTGCCTCAAACCCTAACTCACGCATAGACTTGGAAGGGTCCCCATGACGCTTTCCTGAGCGATCCCATGCGCGTGCTGGCTCAGCTCCAACTTGTGTCGCATTTTCAGTCAACTCATTAATCATGGATGCAAGCTCAGCAATAGAGGTTTCAACACCTGACGCAATATTATATACACCTCCTGGCTCACCTTGTAGCGCACATGCAATGAGGCCACGCGCCACATCGTCCACATAAATAAAATCACGTGTCGCAACCCCACCATTTTCAACAGGTAATGCTTCTTTGTGTAACGCTTTAAAAATAAAAGTAGGTGTCACGTTCCGCCATACGGTATTAGCATTACCCCGCCAAGCACCAGCACCTAATATTTCACCGGGGCCATACACATTCTGAAACCGTGCCTTTACAAAAGGCATTTGATAACGCATAAAGTAATAGTTACCGTAAAACTCACCAAATATTTTCGACATCTGATACGGACTGTCTAGATATAACGACACTTCCTCTTGTTCTGTAGTAGCGTCTGTATCCTCAAAAGTTTTTTTCGCAACTGTGCATCCTGCCGCAGCATAAACCACTTTCTCAACGGCACTGAATTTACTCAAGCAGTCAAACAGTTTTAAACTGGTGAGCGTATTGTTTTCATGGTCTTTCAATGGGTTTTCAATCGAGCTCTGATTACCATGGTAAGTTGCCAAGTGAAACACATATGCTAAATCTTTAGGCAGCGCTTGTAATATGGCATCTTCTGTAATTGCCCCATGTATAAAATGAACACACGGGTCTTCCGGAACTTGAGAAATATCAGCGGATAGTAAATTATCAACTACTATCACTTGTTTGGGACTCAATTCAAGTAACAAACGGACTAAATTGCTACCAATAAAACCAGCGCCACCAACCACTAAAACTTTCTTTCCCGAAAAACCTGTCATGTCACTTCTAGCTCCACATATCACGCAGTTTCTTTTTCTTCGATACGCAAATGTGTAAACGTTTGCTCAATACCATATTGCTTATAATACTCAATGGCGTCTTTCACACCTGCTTCGAGTGATGTGCGTACAGACCAATCAAAATCAGCATGTGTTCTAGATGGGTCAAGCAAAATCGTATAAGCATCATCTGGGTTACGTGGACGTACTTCCACCTCTTTATCGAGTGTCATATTGAGTGCTTTTAAAGTAGCGTCGAACAACTCTTTAATTGAAACATCCCCACCTGAAGAAAGATGGTAGTAACCTTGCCCAATTCCCATCACAGCTTTTTCAACACAATCAATCATGTCTTGAATATAAACAAAATCACGGCGTGTATCCATTACAAAGCATGGTTTTTCTGCCGTTAGGCGGTGGTAAAAAGTTGGTAGTGGACCACTGATATTACGAGGTCCATACGCATTAGCCAAGCGGAATGATACAAAATCTAGTCCTGACAACTCAAGATAGTGCTCTGCCGCTGTTTTGCTAATTGCATAGCTACTGCCACGAGAATTAATCGGATGCTCGAGTGTCACAGGTTGTTCTTCTGGCTTTAAACCATAACAAAGTGCCGTTTGAAAATATACGATACGATTACAGCCAACCGCTTTTGCAGCTGAAACTACATTCACAGTACCCAGCACATTGGTTTGACAATCTTCAATCCAGTTATCTGGATTTTTATAAGATGCTGCTGCATGCACAACCACGTCAGGCTTAAAATCCTCAAATAAACGCATCACTGCATCTGTATTAGCAATGCTCTCTTCAACCAGTGTTAAATTATCATGCGGCACTAAATTATCACGTCGTCCAGTCTCAAAGTTATCAACAACAAGCACTACGTCGCCTTTGGCAAGCAACCTGTCTGTTAAATGTGAGCCAACAAATCCTGCTCCCCCGGTTACCAATACACGCATGTTTTATCTCCTAACACTTCATTTGTTATTTAACACAGAGCAGTATGACTTTGTATTTTTTTCTTATAGGTCATTTGCTTATCATGAAACTGCTGCTGCCATACTTCGTAACATAAAAAGCCCCACTGCTTACGACTAAACTGCTTTGACTGCTCAAAATCAACCAGCACTTGCTGGTAATCAATAAACCCATCTTGACGCCTTACACCTGTCTTCAAAATATCAAACAGGAAAGCTTTTAAATCTGTTCCCATCCACTCACTCAGCGGTACCGGAAAGCCCATTTTATCTTTCCGACTCAGCACTTTTTCTGGCAAAATACTCGAAAAAGTTTGCTTTAACAAATGTTTCATACGGCCATCTGCAAACTTAATGTTTGCAGGAATTGTCGCCATAAATTCAATCAGAGGATAGTAAAGGAATGGGACCCGCGCTTCAAGGCCATGTGCCATACTCATACGATCTTCAACGTGCAGAAGTCCTGGCAATAAACACTTGAAGTCAAAGTGAGTCATACTGTCAAAATATGAATCTGCTCGCTGAAATTTAGCATTATTGAAAACATCTAGGAACTTATTGAACACATATTCGTGCTCAGCTGCTGTCAGCTGTGTTTCCTTTTTTAAATCAGGTGCACGATTCACCAAAGAAAAATATCGCTTATCTAGTGGCTCAAATAATCCTTCACTCCAAAATCGCTTCAGCAAAGGTTTATACGCTTTTAATACTTCTAAGTTCGGAATAATAGATTCTGCAGTAACAACAAAATTTCCTTGTTTATAGTTGCCTTCAATAGCCGCTTTAATGCATTGCTCAAAATAAGCAATCACATACCGTGCATAGCCTCCAAAAATTTCATCACCACCCTGGCCGCCCAATACCACCTTCACGTGTTTAGCCGCCATTTCAGACACCATGTATTGTGGGAAAACACCAGGTCCTGCAACTGGAAAATCTAGGTGGTACATCAATTGCTGCAGTGTATTTTCGAAGTCATTCGCTGTAATATCACAAACGTGTAACTCAGAACCAGACTTTTCTGCAACCGCATGCGCATATGAACTTTCATCATATTGCTCCCCTTCAAGGAATCGCCCATGAAAAAAAGGAAGCGGTTTGCCCTTTTCATTCGATGCCAAAAGCCCAATTAGACTCGAATCAATACCACCGCTTACATAGGCACCCACATTAACATCAGCCCGCAAATGCAACGCAACCGACTCAGTAATCAACTCTTCTAGACGACTCGAAAAATATGCTTCTGTATGTGAGTAATCAATTTGATACTGCACGTCCCAATAGCGCCACGTTTTGACACCCGTTGGTGTAATTAACATCGCATGTGCAGGTTCAAGTTGCTGTACATGCTCAAATAAGGTTTGCTCACCCATTGGATATTGAAAGGTTACATACTCAACAAAAGCCTGACGGTTCGTACTTAATGAGGGTAAAAAAGGCAATAATGCTTTACTTTCTGATGCAAAATAGAAGACATCATTAAGCCATGTATAATAAAAAGGCTTAATGCCGAAGTGATCTCTTGCGCAAAATAAATTCTCTCCATCCCAAAGCACAAAGGCAAACATGCCTTTAAAGTGCTTCACGCAATCGACACCATACACTCGGTAAGCCGCGAGAATAACTTCTGTGTCTGAGTCTGTTTGAAACGACCAATGTGGCTTTAATGCGTCTCGCAGTTCGATATAGTTGTAGATTTCTCCGTTGAATACAATCACATCACCCAGTGGCGAACGCATTGGTTGGTCGGCTTCTTCTGACAAATCTAAAATACTCAAACGACGATGCGCAAAGCCAAGCTGCTTGGTTGGGCTCATCCAAACGCCATCTGCATCTGGACCACGATGCGCAATTAACTCACCCATCACAGATAGCTTTTGGTGAAGTCCTTCAATGACTCGCTTTTTTGTATCAACAATGCCTGCTATTCCGCACATATTAACTAACAATCCATTCAACAATCATTGATTAAGCCTTCTCAAAAGGATCTCGAAGTACCACCATCGCATCGCGCTCCGGGCCTGTCGAAATTAAATCAACGGGCACACCCAACAAGGATTCTAATCGGTGCACATAAGCAAGCGCGTTTTTAGGTAAATCAGCGAGTGTTACGCAATTTTCTGTTGACTCAGACCAACCCGGTAATTCTTCGTAAACAGGCTCTATTGTTTCGTAATCTTCAGCTGCTTGCGGTGGATAATCTAATAACTCGTCTGCTTTATTTTTATATTGAACCGCAATACGAACCGTATCCATACCATCTAAAACATCCAGTTTGGTTAAACAAAGTCCGGACAAACTATTCAAATCAATCGCGCGACGTAACAGCACTGCATCAAACCAACCACAGCGTCGTGCGCGCCCTGTCACAGCGCCAAATTCATGTCCGCGCTCTGCTAGACCTTTACCAATGTCATCTTGTAATTCGGTTGGAAACGGACCACCTCCCACACGCGTGGTATACGCCTTTGTGACCCCTAAAATGTAATCAAGCTGCCGTGGCCCAACACCCGAGCCTGTACTCACGCCACCTGCACACGTATTAGAAGATGTCACAAACGGGTACGTTCCATGGTCGATATCTAAAAACGCGCCTTGCGCGCCTTCAAATAACATAGGATCATCAGCGCGAATATGCGCTTGTACTTCACACGCAACATCTCGTACCATTGGCTTTAACAAGTCCATCCATACTTCTGAAGCATGCAATACATCGTCAAGTGCAACAGGTTCAACTTGATAATAGTCAGTTAATAGAAAATTATGATAAGCAAGCAGTTTTGTTACTTTTTCAACAAAACGTTCTGGATGCAATAAATCACTCACTCGAAGACCACGTCTTGCTATTTTATCTTCGTAGGCCGGACCAATACCACGCCCTGTGGTGCCAATTGCTGTACGACCACTTTGTGCTTCTCGCGCTTTATCTAGTGCAATGTGCGAAGGTAAAATTAAGGCACACGCAGGACTCACAAAAAGTCGTTGTCGTACATCAATGCCTCTGGCTTCAAGCTCTTTGACTTCGGTGAGTAATGCATCTGGCGACAGGACTACCCCATTACCAATATAGCAGCGTACACCCGCATGTAAAATGCCTGAAGGAATCAAACGCAAAATCGTTTGCTCACCTTTAATTTTTAGGGTATGGCCTGCATTGTGCCCACCTTGGTAGCGTACAACTGCTCTTGCATGTTGTGTTAACCAATCGACTACTTTTCCTTTTCCCTCATCTCCCCAGTGCGTCCCTAAAACAACAACGCGCTTACCCGCCATGTGTGCTTACCCCATTCTTTTTACGTATTAAACCATGTTTAAAATAATCAAAAAAAGCACTGCTTTGATCAAGCACCAACATGCTATCTTTATTACTAAAACTACCTTCATAAGCCCTTAAGCTACGATATAAACCAAAAAACTCTTGATTCTTGTCAAACGCTTCTGCATAAATTTTGGCAGCACTTGCCTGCCCAACTGCTTTAATGCGCTCACCATCACTTTTTGCTTGTGCAACTGTAACGGTTACTTTTGCATCTGCTCCGGCTCGAATCGCCTCAGCTTCTGCCTGACCATCCGCACGATGCCGATTTGCAATTTTTTGCATATCAGCACGCATACGCTGATAAATGGCGTTACTGGTATTTGCCGGTAACTCAATCCCTTTAATTCGCACATCCACAACATGAATACCTAATTTACTAGCACCCTTTTCAGCACCAGCTCGTAACACTTCCATGACATCGTCACGCCCGCCAGACACCACATCAGAAATGGTACGTTTACCAAATTGAGCCCTAAGCAAAGTATTCAACTGCTGCTCAAGCAATGTTTCCGCTTTCAATAGATTGCCACTTGTTGTTTTAAAATAACGCGGCAAGTCTACGATACGCCATTTTACATAATAGTCAACCAACACATCCTTCTTTTCTTTGGTCACAATCCGTGAAGATTTAATATCCAAGGTTTGGAGACGCGTATCAAAAATACGCGTCGTCTCAAAAAAAGGAAGTTTTGCATGCAGGCCTGGTTGTAACACTTTAACTTCATTTGTTTTACCATCCAGCACCAGCCTTCCAAGTCGAAGCAAAATGCCTTGCTCACCTTGAGTCACTGTAAACAAGCAGCCGAGTAACACGGTCAGCATAAATAATGCAATGCCCATCAATACTATTTTTGTCGCCTTCATGATGCGCTCCTCCCCAACCGTTGTGTCGGTCTTGTCGTTTGTCGTCCATCTAACATACCGTTTTCTGTACCCTCGGCCGCTACACTCATTGGCGCACGTTGATTAAGCATTACGGTTTCTTCAATTTTTTGTGGCGGATTTGCTCCACCGCCAAGCTTATCCAGCGGCAAATACAATAAGTTACCGGCTTTACCATCCACCACAATCGTGCTGCTTCGACTCAAAACATGCTGCATCACCTCTAAATATAAACGCTCTCCGGTCACAACGGGCGAACGCAAATACTCAGGCAACAATGCTAAAAACTCAGCCACATCCCCTTTAGCACGTAGCACAACCTGCTCTGCTGCAGCTTCTGATTCAGCAAGGATACGCTTTGCATTCCCTTCTGCAATGGGCACTACACTCGCTTCATAAGCACGTGCTTGCTCTTTAAACCGTTTTTCATCTTCTTGCGCTTTAATTGCATCATCGAATGCATCTTGCACATTCTCAGGCGCGCGTGCAGGCTGAGGTGACACATTCACCACTTTAATACCTGTCTTGTAGCTTTTTAAAATGGCAATTAGTGACTCTTGTACGTCATTACCCCACATCTCACGACCTTCCGTAATAATCGCGTCCAGCCGTGTGGTACCAATTACTTGCCTAAGTGCGCTCGAAGTGGCCTGCTGTAAACTTTCTATAGGCTCCGACACATTAAATAAATAAGATTCTAAGTCCCCAATGCGATACTGCACCACCAGCGCAACCGACACTAAGTTTTCATCGCGCGTCAGCATTTGTGCAGTATAAGAATAATCAGAAACACGCTCAACATTGAGTTGTACTTTTGACTCAATCAAACGGGGAATCCAGTGTGGACCCGGGCCCACAGTTTTTACATAACGTCCAAAGCGCAAAATCGCTGCTTCTTCTGCTGGGTCTACAATAAAAATACCGGATAAAAACCAAAGCACTAAAATCGCAATGCTCAAAAAAATAGCAACAAAAGGTCCGCCACTATCGGTATATCCTGAAGCACCTGGCGACTTTGATGAAGGTTTTCCATTTGAAAACATTTTCTTAAATTGACGTTGCAAGCGCTTCAACGCCTCATCTAAGTCAGGCGGCTGACCTTTTGAACCCCATGGTGTTTTATCTTTATCAGGCCCATCCCATCCCATAAGCTACTCCCCAATGTTTCCACAAGAAAAGTAGGATTTTAGGGGGGTTCACGCAGAGACGCAAGCCAATTAAGCAGCTGGAGCTAAACCAAGCTTCTCTAAAGCCGATTCTGCAGTATAACTTCGCTCAGTTGAAGGCACACTTTCACTGAATAAACCAACGTCAATTAAAGGTGTTGCTGAAAAAGAAGTTTTCTTGTCAGCTGCACGCGTTAAAGCACGATATTCTTTCGTGCAAGGCGCACTATACAAACCCACGCAAGATAATAACCAAAGCACAATGCGCTTCACTGCACGATAGGTGAGCTTATCATCCATGGGGCAATATGTAAGCATATCCTGTTTAAATTCAGGTTTTGCCATTAAATCACGCATTGCATCAATACGTGCCCGTGGTGAGCGGCTGTTATCTTCCCCAATTTGTCGCAACTGCACTACCCATGCGTGTTTATGCGCATGGGTGAACATATCTTCAAACAGCGTAAAACGACCCACATAACTTTTGGCGCGCTTTGCATGTTTATAAGGGTTATCGTGTTTTGATTTTAAATACCCCTCAAGCGCTGATACTTGCTTTAACATGGCATCTAGGCGTCTGTAATCTTTGGCATAAAGCTCATCAAACACCTGCAGTTCTGACACCATCGCATCCCCCGCACGTATTACGTGGTCTAGTGACTGAATGCCTGCTGTTTTGTAAGAGCACAGCCTCACACAGCTTAGAAGCCATACAATACAACGCGCAAGACCCGCCCATGACAACCAAGGGCTACATACACGCATATCTTTTTGGAAATCTTTTTGAGCAAGTAATGCTTGAACTGCTTTAATACGCTCGCTCGGCTTCTTGCTTTTATCATCAATCAATGCGCGTAACTGCTTAGCCCACGCCAATTTTTTAGCATGTGTTGCTTTGTCCTCAAACAAATAAAAAAAGAAACCATGTGCTTCATCATAGGTAGGCTTTAAATAATCTTCTAAGTTTGAAATATACTCACGCATCGCATCCAGGCGACAAGACCCTTTCTCATCACTCACATCGAACACGCTCAAGTCCTCAACCGGCTGCTTATACAACACATCAAATGTACGTGATTCGAATGCGCCTTCTCCTGAGACAAGCGTTTGAACCGCTGGACGAAGTGCATCTTTTAAAGCACCCATATATAAGCGATTTGCATATTTCAGTGTAAACGCTTTACTTTTTTGAATCCGCATCAGCTCTAAATCGAGCGCTCTATCAACCCCTTCTTCACGCGCCATCTCCTCGCGCTGCTTGACTAGTTTCTTTTCTGTATGCCCACCCTTTTTCGTAATATATTCACATAAATCACTCGAATAAGGGTATTGCAAGCCCTTACTTTCAAAATCAACACCTGTTTTAAACTGTTCAGCATCAAGCGCTGTGAAGGTCCAATTTCCTGCGTCAGGCTTCCCATACACAAAATAACGAAACACATCTTTGCCATTCACGCACGACTTAATTCGAAGCACTGTAGGTCGCATTTGACTCAGTTTTAGTTGCCCCGACCGCAGATAATTTTGAAGCTCAACCGCGGCACATGCATCGTCTGCATTAAGGACCAAGTCTTCTCGCGCCACCAACGCAAGGTCGTACACATTTCCAAGCTCAAAGCGTCGATGAAAAAATTGACCATGCGATACACTATCTGAAACACGGCTGCTCCGCTCATAGTACGATTTTTCATTGACGCGAATTTTAAAGTATTTCTCAGATGGAATACTCAAAGGCTCCAAAAACGCTTTAATGTAATCATCTATGGCGCGCTCAAGCGGTAAAGAAAGTAAGCCTGGCATAAGCCCTAAGTCTTTTTCAAGCTTATCTGCACTGCACAATAACTCGTGAAATACATGTGCATTGAGTCCTTCTAAGCCATGATTAGTCATCGATTTATAGGCAGCGCCTGCCGCTTTATTCGCTGCATTCATTGCTTTTTGATCGACCGTAGTTTGGCCAGTTAGTCGCTGAAATAAAATATTGACAGCATCAAATGCAAGCACTGGATAACGCACAAACCACCATTTGAGGTTTGCATGACCCACCAACTTACCAACCTCGTTAGAAAAAGCACGTGCCTCTTTGTCTGCAACCTTCTTGCCGACGGTAGGCAATTCGGGCTGGCCTTGTATCACGGCTTCAAAATGAGCAGGTGCGGTTAAAGCTGCATGCATCGCAGAATATGCCCAGGCGGAGGCATCCATATTACTAGGTGCTGTATAATGTTTGGTATGCGCCTTAAAAACAGATGCGTAATGCGCACCACCCTCCTTAGTGGTTGAATACACCGTTTCACCGTAAGGATAAGCTTTAACAATGGCCTGTACTAAAGACTCAATAAATTGGATGGTATAAACTGAATACTCGATATTCTGTCTTTTTTCTCCACCAGTAACCGTCCAGTACTTCTCACCTTTTAAGTCCTGGATTTTTTCAGATGAATATTTCAAGTCCATTAAGGTTGCTGCAATATGCTTCACATTTAATGGAGAAGCCTCACTTGACGCTTTATCAATCGCGTATTTTTCAAGCTTTTCTCGCATATCATCAAGCAACATACCTAGTTTTTTAATTGGAGCGTTTTCAGAATTATCAGCAACTAAATATTGCTGACGTTTTCTATCAGAAGGCGGCTTCACCCACGCATCAGGCCCAGTTGCAAAGGTTTTAGACGCAAACAGTGCAAGTCTCTTTTCATATATATGCTGCTTCCAAGCGCTTATATGGGCTATGGGCTCCCCATTTTCAGGTAAATTTTGTGTACTTTGTAGCACTTGCGGCACTGTCTTAATAAATGGCGCTTTCAGATCAGGATGCACGGGAAGAATCGCATCACTCACCACATCATCTGTGAGCTGAATCGCTAGTTTCTTTGTTTTAACTAAATTTTCTAGACGCTGTTTGAGCGCCATAACTTTTTCATTTTGCTTTAACAAAGGATAAGGTGGTTCCTCACGAAATGCTTGTGTTAATAACTTAACATTTTGTTCTGCTCGATAAACAGCAGCGAGTGTTTGCGCACTCCACTCAACATCAATGGCTTCAATGTGTGGCTGTAAAATACGATAAGCATCTGCCATTTTATCCAATTCAAGCGTACTTGGATTTTCGCTGGTTAAACATTGAAAAGCAGGCATCAACACTTCTTGAATATCACATAATGCTGCTTCATGTGCTTCACGACGTACCTTTGCTTTTTCAAGACGCTTTTTTGTAAACGCTTCACTTTGTAGAGGGCCTAACTCAGTTAAATCTACAATCCCTTTTTGTGCACGTATTTTTTCATAATACGTATCTAACTCAGCAATTAAAGGTGTGGTAATACTACCAGGCTCACTGAGGCTTGCTTCTTCAATCTTATCTGCAAAAGCCACCAATTCCGCTAAATATTCATCTCTTAATGCGATAATAATGTCTCGAATCGCTTTCTGAGAAGTCGCGTTGAGCGAGCTTGTACTTTTAACAATCTCTGTTAAAAGGCTTGAGGCATACCACGCAATCGATGCATACTGCACTAAATCAACTGCAATTAGCATTCGCTTACCACTTAAGCGGCCAAACGCCTTTTTCAGCTTATTTTGTATTTGATTGAGTTCTTGCAGGCGCGCTTTCTCTGCAGCTGGTCGTGATTTGATTTCTGCTCGCACCAATGACTCAAACTTATCAGCCATATCCACTTGCATACCACTGCCTACAATCAACTTTTTAAGGCTTGATAATGCGTCTTCTGAATCTGAAAAAGCGTCTTGTAAGTCACCTGTTTTTTCATCAATGACCTGTCCGAGGCCTGTTAAAAGCTGCAGCATCAATGAGTAATCTGCCCCACCTGTAGCTTTTGGTCTTAATTGATCAAACAAAACACCTTTTAAATATGCCGCCTTTTTTAAAAAACCTGAGCTATCTTGCTTGTCCACAAACGTTTTTGCAGCCGCAAGTTTCTCTTGCAAAGCATCTGATTCCAAAACTGCTTTTATTCGTTCCCATTCAGGTTTAAAAGCGCCTAAAAATTCCGGCTCAATATGCGTTAATAAATCAAGGGATTGGTACAAATGATTTGAAAATTCAAGCAGTTTATTACCGCTTTTTGAAGTTGCAAGATTCGTACCTGCTGTCGCATAAAACGATAAGGTTGAAAACCCTGAATAGAGCCAACTTCCAATGCCATATTTTCCTTGTTCTTTTGCAACGTTTTCAGCAACGATTTCATCATTACGGTTTACAAGCTGTCTAATTAAAGGTTTTACCTCTTGCGACTCAACAACCTTTAAACCCGTTTCTAAATGGTATAATGCATTGATTAACTTCTTCACTTGACGCACTTGAAGCGAATCAGTTGCTCTGGAAGCTTCTAAATCAAACGGTTCACCTTCTGCATTAGGCACACCAAGTGCTTCTAAAAAATGCTCATTCCAATGATGTTTTTCTAAAATTTCAGCGACATACCGTACAATCAAGTTCAGTACAGAAACAATCGTTTCTTTGGTTAATTCTTTTTCTGTTTTTTCTTCAAATACTTCATTGTTTAACGCGGTTGTTGACTGTGCTGCGGCTATCGCCTTCTCTTCTGCCTTTGAAGCAACCTCTTCATGGCATTTTTTCTCTTCTATGTCGCGTTTTTTCGCTAATAAGCTTTGTGCACTTTCACTTTGAGCCAAGCGCTCTTTTGCTATCAATGCATTTTGAGCTGTACGCATCTCTCTTAAATCAGCTTCTTTCGCAGCCTTTTCTTCTGGCGTACTTTGAACAAAAGCAATATGTGCTTTCATCGTATTTGCAGTGGCACGTGCTACATAAAAGGCCGCTTCTGCAAGTGCCTCATTCCCTAGAAATGCAGCCTCTCTAGCACGCACTGAGGCTAAGCGCACTTCTTCTACAGCTTGTTGCGCTACCGGGTCTGTATACGCTTCGAGATATTCCTGCGCTCTGGCAAGCGACTTCTGTGAGCACTCTGCATAATGCTTTGCTTTCTTCCTTGCCTCACAAGCGTTCTTTGTTTTAGTGAGCCCTTTTATTGGTATAAACGCCTTTTCAGCAGCAACAGCTGCATCTTCTGCAGCAGTCGCTGTTGCTTCCAATGATTTTGCAGCAGCTCTCTTGTCGTAAAAGCTTAAACTATCTGTATTGGTTGAGATTTCCGCACATCTCGTTGCAGCCTCAGCAGACCTCGCGGCAGCCTCAGCACATCGCTCTATAGCTTCTATGTGCTTTGTCGCAATCAATACATCTTGTCGCGCCGCATTAAAAATTTGTTCTGCTTCATCAGCGGTTTCTTGTGCCTGGCGAAAGGCATCTGTTCCTTCTTGTGCTACTTTAAGCGCGCTCTTTGCGCCTTTGAGTGCTTCTGATGCATCCTTTGCAGCATCTATTAAAGACAATGCTCGCTCATATTCTTTAGCAACTCTGTGAGACGCGTCTTGTGCTCTCTCAACCGCCTTTTTAGCTGCTTCAGATGCAGAAACAGCGATTTTTAATATTTCTTTATCGCCTGGTAACTGACTAACTGCTTTTAATTGAGCAATACGCTCTGCTCTTTTCTGAGAAGCCTCTGCTCTTTGGTGCGCTTTGACTACCCGACCTTTCACTTCTTCCAATTTTTTGGAGCACAAAAACGTAATATCACGCTTTAAAATACCATCGAGTAAAGATGCACGCAGCTCTTCTACTGTTTTAGAAAACGACACACCATCATTTAATAGGTCGAGCGGAACGGCAATTTGTGCGAGACTTTCCATTAAATAATCTGTCATACAACATACCTACAAAACATCAGGGTTTACATCATCCTTCTCAACACAGTGCACACATCCGTCAGTGCAATATCATACCCGTCTAAACAATAAATCCCATATTCCATGACCTAACTGCTTACCACGCGCCTCAAACTTTGTCAGTGGTCGTGTATCAGGCTTAGGCGAAAAACCACCATCTACCGCTTTATTTTTGATCATTTTTTCATCATTTAAAACCATTAACATATGATGAGCATAATCTTCCCAATCAGTTGCACAATGCAAAACACCACCTACCTTTAACGCCTTTGCAAGCACAGACACAAAAGCAGGCTGAATTAAACGCCGTTTATGGTGCCGCGCTTTAGGCCATGGGTCTGGAAAAAACACTTGAATGCCACTCAGCGTTTCAGGTGCAATACACTGCTTCAGTACTAAAACTGCGTCATAGGGCGCAACCCGCACATTCGTGAGCCCTGCATCATGTATATCCGCTACTAAACTACCAATCCCCGCGCGATGCACCTCAATGCCTATAAAATTAATATCAGGTTGTGCTTTTGCCATGGTCACCAGCGATTGTCCCATACCAAATCCAATTTCAACCACAGTATCTGCTGTGCGACCAAATACATTTGTTAAGCACCACGGCGTATCTTGCATCGGTAAGGTATATTCTGGCAGCCAAACGTTTAATGCACGCGATTGCCTAGGACTTAAACGGCCTGCGCGCAAAGTAAAACTTTTAATTGTTCTTGTTACGGTATTGCTCATTTATTGCTCAAAAATAAAACAAATTTGGTCTATTGTAAACAATTTTAAGCTTTTTGTCACTCCTTTTATTCCAAAAAATATGATTAAATGCCTGTTTGGCATATAGATGCCCTAAAGACTTTCAAGGACACTTACTTGCTTTGCTAACGTTCGCAAAGACGCATCCTGAGGCATAAATTAATTGGAAGTGAAATAAGGACAGCTCCTAATATGAATCTATTATTATTTAGTGTAAGTTATGGAAATAAAAATTATAACTAAAAAGGAATTAAAATGTATTTTATGCGCTACTGCACACTTATTTTTTCTATCGTATTTTTTTCAAATACGGTACTTGCCTCATACTCCTCTAGTGTAGACACAACAGCAAGCCCTTTGTTTTTAATAAAAG
>JARGNV010000002.1:0-37321 GCA_029212465.1 Legionellaceae bacterium
AACTTCGCCTCAAAGCGTGTGGTGCATTCTACGGATTTATACGGGACTGTCAATCATTATTTTCTATAATTTTTAATTTTGCGATACGACGCTTCCCGACTTGTACTAAATATTCCACATCTATATCTAAACTGTGCGAAACGTCCGAAACTTTCTCCCCTTCAATTCGCACAGCACCACTTCGAATCAGGCGCATTGCCTCTGATGTGCTTGCTGTCATCTCCGCGTGCTTTAGGGCATGGGGTAACCCAAGTGGTGCATCTGCCCGAAGTACCTTCAACGGGACATCTTCAGGAATAATTTTTTTCTGAAATCGATTGATAAAGGCATCACGCGCTTTTTTTGCCGCATCTTCCGAGTGAAACCGCGCAACGATTTCTTCTGAAAACTCAAGTTTTACATCACGAGGATTACCGCCTGCCTTGACGCTTTCCTTCCAATCAAGAATTTCAGTATTGGTTTTAAAGCTTAAGCAGTCTATATAACGCCACATTAAATCATCTGAAACAGACATCAGCTTTCCAAACATGGTATCCGCTGGCTCATCAATACCAATGTAGTTGTCTAAAGACTTGGACATTTTCTTAACGCCATCTAACCCTTCAATCAGCGGCATTAAAAAAACAACTTGTGACTCATGCCCAAACTGTTTTTGAAGCTCACGCCCCATAAGTAAATTAAATTTTTGATCAGTACCCCCACACTCTACATCCGCATTGAGTGCAACCGAGTCATACCCTTGTATCAGCGGATACAAAAATTCATGAAGAGCAATGGGCTGATTCGTTGTATAACGTTTACTAAAATCATCGCGCTCAAGCATCTGTGCAACCGTTACTTTCCCTGCAAGCCTGATTAAGTCTGCCGCATTTAAAGCCCCAAGCCATTCTGAGTTAAACATAATGGTTGTTTTTTCTTTATCTAATATTTTAAAGACCTGCTCTGCGTACGTTTTTGCATTTTCTAAGACTTGCTCAGGCGTTAACGGCATACGTGTCACAGACTTTCCGGTTGGATCACCAATGGTTGCAGTAAAGTCACCGATTAAAAAAATCACTTCATGGCCAAGCAACTGAAACTGGCGCAACTTATTTAAAAGCACCGTATGTCCTAAGTGCAAATCGGGTGCTGTTGGATCAAAGCCTGCTTTAATTTTGAGTGGCTTTCCTTTTTTTAGTTTGTCTGCCAGTGCATCCATTGGCAACACTTCTTCAACCCCTCGCAATAATTCTTCTGGAATATTGTCCACATCTTTCATAACCCAATTACCCTCTAAATATTGACCTAACTGTTTTCAACCGGTATCTTAGCCCGGACATTTGCTCCAGGCTATCCTTAACGAATCGATAACCGCAGTCAAGGTATCAAATGAAATACCCCTTTAAACCACACAAAAAACGCGTGAACCGCCTACAAAAGTTTTTTGCTTTTTTTGCCACCATGTCGCTCTTATTTTTTATTTTGTGGACCTTCAATGGGCAAGGATCTAATGATGACATAGCCCTACTTGATGAGCAATCCTTAACCCTTCCCGAGCCTTTGCCACACGAAACCCTCAATACCGAGCCCTCATGGCAAGCAATTAAAACACAAGCTGGAGACTCACTAGCAACACTTTTTAAATATATGGGGCTTAGCACCCAGTGCATGCATGACGTCATGCACAATAATCCACATGCTAAAACCTTAACTCAAATCAAACCAAACCAAATGGTTCAATTTTTAATAGAAAACAATGAGTTGGAGCAACTCATTTTGCCTATATCAAAAAGCCAGTCTCTCATTATAAAGCACACTGATTCAGGCTTTGAAACACAATTACATACCTACGAAACCTATACAAAACCTGAAACCGTCACAGGCACGATTCAAAACTCCCTCTACACCACCGCTAAAAATACACATATTTCTTACTCCCTTATCCAACAAATGGCTGATATTTTATCTTGGCAAATTAACTTTTCCAAAGATTTACGAGAAGGAGACACGTTCACAATTCACTACGATGTACATTATATTAATGATGAACGCATCCGCACTGGGGACATTTTGTCTGTTTCCTACACGAATCAGGGTAAAACTTATCAAGCCATTCGGCATCAAACTCAGTCAGGCAAAGTTGACTACTTTACACCGGAAGGGAAAAGCGTTCGAAAAGCTTTTTCACGCTACCCCGTGCAATTTAGTCACATTAGCTCAAGCTTTAATTTATCACGCATGCACCCTATTCTTAAAAGACGACGTCCGCACCGTGGTATTGATTTAGCAGCCCCCATTGGCACGCCCATTCGCGCAACCAGTGACGGGCGTATTATGAACATTGGCTATGACAGTGGCTATGGTAATAAAATTAAAATTCAACATGCAGGACCCTATACATCGCTTTATGCACATCTTTTAAAATTTCAAAAGGGGCTTAAACGCGGCGACTTTGTTAAACGGGGTGATGTCATTGGCTATGTCGGGCAAACGGGCCTTGCTGACGGCCCTCATTGCCACTATGAGTTTCGTATAAACAATGAGCCCAAAAATCCTGCAACAGTTTCATTGCCAGCAGCCCTTCCAATCCCTGAAACTGAGTTAGCAGCTTTTAAAGCGCAAGCAAACATTGAGCTTGCAGCACTGGAAGGCGCTGATATTTTGGCCCCTGAAAAACACGTTACGTAAAAAAGTAACGACACACATACACGGATGCAAGAATCCCTGCTAAATCAGCTAAAAGCCCGGCAGGAATAGCATGCCTTGTACGTCGAATACTCACAGCCCCAAAATACACAGCCACCACATAGAAGGTGGTTTCTGTACTCCCCATCATGGTTGCTGCAATTTTAGAAACTAACGCATCGCCCCCATTGGCATGAATAATTTCTGCAGTCACTCCCATTGAAGCACTGCCAGAAAAAGGTCGCACCAACGCAAGTGGTAAAATATCAGCTGGAATACCGATTTTCCCCAAGTAAGGTGCAAGCAATCCATACACCACATCAAAAAATCCAGAAGCGCGCAGCATACCAATTGCAACCATCATGGCCACCAAGTAAGGAATCAGCTGTACACTAAGCTCAAAACCTTGCTTTGCCCCCGTAATGAAGGCATCAAACACATCCACTTTTTTAGCGGTTGCATACAGTGGTATCCCCACCACAAATGAAAGCATAATCCAATTCATTAACTGTGATACAAATGGACCCATGTTATTCGTCCTCCGGCTTGATGCGATAACACGGCAGTTTCGCAAGCTGTTTTACTGCAACAATCCCGACAATCGTCGAGACCGTTGTTGCAATCAGTGCTGTTAAAATGATGCTGCTGGGTTGCACACTGCCATTGGCTGCAAGCAATGCCATGGCCGTTGCCGGAATCAACTGCACGCTCGATGTATTAATAGCCAAAAAAGTACACATAGCATTGCTTGCTGTATGCACATGCGTATTTAAACGTTGTAACTCTTTCATAGCCTGCAAACCAAAAGGTGTTGCGGCATTTGCAAGTCCAAGCATATTGGCCGATAAATTTAAGATCATAGCACCCATTGCAGGATGCTCTGGAGGCACTTCGGGAAAAAGCCAATGCATCACAGGCCTTAAAACGCGTGCGACTTTGTGAATTAAGCCAGATGCCGATGCAATGCCCATAATGCCTAACCAAAGCGCCATAATACCTGCAAGCCCAAGCGCCATTTCAAAACCAAACTTCGCCGAGTCAGTAATCGCTTGCACCACAAAGCCAAGTCGTCCCTGAATAGCACCCACCACAACTGACAACACCATCATCGATAGCCAAATGGCATTTAACATATATGTTCCTTAATCCTGTAACGCGCTATGCTATATAGCATCCGTTGCTAAAAAAAATGCCTCTATGAATCATAAAACGCATCATTTAAACACAACCTTATGGATTGTACCCCTATTTTTTTTGTCTCAATCAACATTTGCAAGCCCTGAACAACAAACAACCACTTATGCCGAGGCTGAAAAAACCATTCAGAAACTATACCATACGCTGGGCGCCAAACCGACACCTATGCCAACGCGACTGAATCAAATCAGTCGCGCTTTTTTACATAAGCCCTACAAAAGCAATGCACTCGGAGAAGGAGCCAATGCGACATACGACCAAGGTCCTTTATATCGTGTAGACGCTTTTGATTGTGAAACCTACGTAGACACAGTCGTTGCAATTGCGCTTGCTTCTAACATGAATAGCTTTACGCAATGCATCAAGCAAATTCGCTATAAAAATGGACAGGTTGATTTTGTCACCCGTAATCATTTTGCGTCTCTTGACTGGAATCTCAATAATGAAAAAGCGGGCATTTTAAAAGATATCACCCAAAGCCTCGTCGACCCCCACAATCAACCCGTCGCAAAGATGGCAACCACAACCATTAATAAACCGCTTTGGTATGCAAAGCTCCCTGAAAATCGTATTCGCCTACCCAATACTTCCGCAAAAGCGCAAAAAAAACAGCACGAAGCACTCAAGCACGAAGGTGCGCGTTTAAAAGCAACGACCGTATCCACACCCTACATTCCTTTAACAACCCTCTTTGATGAAAAAGGTCGCCCTAATCATGCTTTATTTCATCAAATTCCAAATGGCGCCATCATTGAGATAGTACGGCCTGACTGGCAGTTAAAAGAAAAAGTCGGCTCAAATCTGAATATTTCTCATATGGGATTTGTATTTCGCAAAAATGGCCAACTTCGTTTCCGTCATGCATCAACTATTAAAAAGAAAGTCAGTGATATGTCACTCATCCACTATTTGAAAGAAGTACGAAATAGCCCAACTATTCGTGGTATTAACATTCAGGTGGTTGTACCTAAGGCGCCTGACACACACAATTGCGGATAGCCTAACCAAGCTTTAATCTGAAGTTATAAAGCACGGCTGTCTAATGGATTTTTTTCAACCATCATTTTGTTGAAAAAAAGAGCACTATAGAGTAGGATAGCTCTTTTTGCTCATGGAAACCAGGAAATGTTCAATCCAAACCTGCCAGCCGTATATGAAATAACCTACACACAACCAGTTGCACCTAGAGTCACGCATACATTTATCGGGCGCATTCCTTCAAATACGTTTCAAGATTGCCTGAGCATTACGCCCCATATTGATGGTACTATCCAAATTCACGCATCAACAAACCACACTGCACACATCAGGCGCGTTTTAACAACACTGCAAAATAAAGGCATTGTAGCAGAGCATGTACCAGGAGAGTTTGGTGACCCTGGTAATCTCATTGTTTCAATCAATGCACCATATAATAGCCCAGAGATTACAAAATACCTCGATGCCATCAAGGCACATATCTTCACCGGACACTTGGCCGGCTACGAACAACACTTAAGCGCTATTATCAGTGGCGATGAACTCACCGATACAGAAGACAATGATGACCTCGCCCCTTAAATACGCGTAAACCTGTCTATTGAAAACATATATCGAATCAGCCCCTCTCATCACCAAAGATGCTATGATTTTAAAACACTACCCCAAAGCAATTTGGTGGAATTGGGGTAGTTTGACTGCGATCCGTCAAATTAGACAATAAGTGCCAATCGCAACAGTTCTATCATAAGGTAACTGATAAAACTCTATGTTAAAATTCGCCGCATAGTTTCTCACTAAAAATGCAAATAACTTTTCTTGCCAGAAAAACCATAAGGTGCGTTGCGCGCGCGATGCCAGTACATTTGGAATTTCAATGATGTAGCGTGCCTTATCTACATTCACGTCAAATGGCAAAAACCCACGTTCATTTGCAAGATACAGTGCTTGGGGAATAGACACGACATCCATAAACCCATAATGCAACGTCAGTTCACAAATATTCTCTTTTAAACAGTTTACTTCAAACCTATCAACCGACGATACATATGGAATGTGCTCTACTTGATATTTAACCAACAAAATATGCGCAGGCAACGTACGATTCAATTTTAAAAAATTTAAAAAAGTTGCCCCACTTTGGTCGTAAATATCAGTAATAAAAATAGCCGTTGTATTAGGTAGGTGGGTTAAACTTTTATAATCAAACTGACGCAGTGTTTTCGACACCTCTTCTTTATTGGCATAATAGTTGTTCTCAAGGTACACACGCCCCTTATTCCAGGTATACATCACAAAGGCTGAAATACTTGCAAACACAACGGGAATCCATGCGCCTGTAAAAAGCTTTTGAATATTCGCCCCCAAAAACGCAATATCAATCACACCAAACACCAAAAACACACTCAGCAACTTGAGTACATGCCATTGCCAGTATCTTAATGCGACATAAGCCACCAAAGATAAACTCAGCAGCCCTTCTAAATTCACCGCAATACCATAAGCATGAGTCATGTCACTCGAGTGTCTAAACACCAAAACAAGTAACAATGTACCAAGCGCCAGTATCATATTAACTTGAGGCACATAAATTTGCCCGCGCTTTTCATCAGATGTTTGAATAATTGAAAGATGTGGATAAAGGCCCAGTAAGACTGCCTGACGCATCATCGAAAATGTCGCCGAAATAACCGCTTGTGATGCAATGATCGTGGCACAGGTTGCAATGACCAACAGTGGTATCATAAACCAGGTGGGAGCTGAGTGATAAAAAGGATTATCTATCGCCTCAGGATGCTTTAACAAATAAGCACCCTGCCCAAAATAATTAAGCACTAAGCTCGGAAAAGCGACAAAAAACCAACTCTTTCGAATAGGACTTTTCCCAAAATGGCCTAAATCAGCATACAGTGCCTCTCCTCCTGTGACGACCAAAAAGACACCTCCGAGTAGCACATACCCCTTCCATCCATTCACCTGAAAAAAGTGTATGGCATACCAAGGGTTCACGGCTTTCAGCACCACTGGGTTATTAATAATTTGCAACACGCCTACAAGCGCTATCGTGACAAACCAAATTAAAATCATCGGCCCAAACAACTTACCAATACGTGCAGTCCCCAAAGACTGCATCGCAAAAAGCGCAACCAAAATGGCACATGTAATGGGTAAAACAAAACTGGATAAATGTGGCAAAGCAACATTCACGCCTTCAATGGCACTCATCACTGAAATAGCAGGCGTTAACATGCCATCACCCAGCATGAGACCTGCTCCTAAAATACCCAACACAAAGAAAAATCGAATACGATTGGTACCTGTATGTTTGCTGAGCGCAAGTAAAGCTAAAATACCGCCTTCTCCGTCATTGTCTGCACGAAACAATAAAAATAAATATTTCATTGAAATAACGAGCGTCAGGGACCAAAAAATCAGGGAGAGCACACCCAATACATCCGTCAAGTTAATTGGTAAACCACCCAAAGATTCACGCATAGCATACAAAGGGCTCGTTCCGATATCGCCATAAACGACACCCAATGCCGCAAGTGTCAACGCGCCTAAAAATTCGTGCCCATTAGCTTCAATTCTGCTCAAAATTAATGTCCAAATTGAATAAATTGTCAGAGGATAGCATGCTGATAACACCTTTTTGAAGTAAATGTCCGCGCTTCACTTGAAAATCATCTGCATCAAGCGCACACGTAGCATCTTCAATTAATACACACTCAAATCCTGCTTGAAGCGCATCTTTAATCGAAAAATATACACAAATATCCGCACATAAGCCACAAAAGTAAATACGCTTCACACCTTGCTCACGTAAATACCCAGCAAGGCCTGTACTATGTACATGATCATTGTCATAAAACGCGCTATAACTATCGATGCTTTTATTCATTCCTTTTCGAATAATTGCTGTAACCGCATGCGTCTCAAGCAACGGATGAAAGGATGCACCGCTTGTTCCTTGTACACAGTGCACAGGCCAAACGCCTGATCCATTGGCATCATTCACAATAAAACTGTTGTGTTGTAAAGGATGCCAATCTTGTGTGGCAACAACCACATCAAACTGAGGTTGCAAACGATTAATCACAGGAATCAATGCTTCCGCGCTCGGTACAGCGAGGGGACCTCCCGACATAAAATCAAGCTGCATATCAATAATAAGTAATGCATTCACACATATCCTCCATTATTTTGATTGCGCAACACCTCCAAACTCTATCATAATAGAGGTTCAATACATTGTTGACACCCCTTTGCATAAGATGACTATAAATATCAAAACACTCACACAATGCCTATTGCTCATGACTTTCACCGGATGTTTAAACAGTTGTCTACAATATCAGCCGCCTTTTAATAACTTCCAACCTGATAAACTTGATTCAAGCGCTTGTGAAAAACCCACGTTTCACTCGCGTGCAGAACGAAACACCATTGCACGTACCACCATTCGACACCTAGGTGCTGAAGCCATTCAGTTTGTACAACGGGGAGATAGAATGACCCTTATCGTACCCACTGATAAGTATTATCTCTTTAATAGCCCAGACTTTGACGATACCGAATTTAATGGTCTCAATAACATCGCAAAACTCATTCGCCTCTTTCCTTGCAGTAAAATTATTGTTGCAGGCTTTAGCGACAACGTCGGCAAGCGCTCACTACAAGACCGCCTTTCAAAAGCACGCGCAGAAACCATGATAACGTTCCTATGGGCCAAAGGCGTTCCTGCACAACGCCTCACCGCACAAGAGTTTGGAGCACGTTTTCCAGTGGGCGATAATAAAATCATTCACGGTACCGCCTATAACCGACGCATTGAAATCCAGTGGTGGGCCGGCAAAACACCACCGCCTCCACCGCCAGTTCCTGAACACCTCAAAACCAAGTAGGATGGCGGCATGATTTCTAAATTTATTGGCGGTGTCCTACTGATTGTAGGAACATCCATTGGTGGTGGTATGCTCGCACTCCCCATGGCAAATGCTGCAGCAGGACTCATCCCATCATCCATTGCACTCGTTTTTTGTTGGTTCATTATGGCGTTAGGTGCCTTTTTAATTCTCGAGGTCAATTTATACGTCGCACCCGGCAAACATATGCTGTCAATGGCTCACGAAACCCTGGGTGTTCCCGGGCTTGTTATAACATGGGCAACCTACCTGTTGCTCTTATATGCGTTGCTATCTGCCTATATCTCAGGGGGCTCAGATGTGTTGCAAGGCGTTTTAATGCGCTTTCATATTCATCTTGTCGACTGGCAAAGCACCTGTCTCTTTACCTTTGGTTTTGGTCTGATTGTTTATGGGGGCATTCATCAAGTTGACTGGACAAATCGAGTGCTCATGTTTGGAAAGCTTAGCATTTACTTGCTGCTGGTTGTCTTTATCGCACCGTTTGTAAAGCTCGACTACTGGCAACAAAGCAACGTTCATGCCGTTCCAAGCACCCTCATGATTTTAATCACCTCGTTTGGTTTTGCCATTATCGTGCCCAACTTACGCGAATACTTCAACGATCACTTAAAATCTCTTAAATACGTCATTTTAATTGGCTCACTCATTCCACTCATTTGCTACTTTGCGTGGGATGCTGTCATTATGGGAGCGCTTCCTGCAGATGGCGAACATGGTTTAATGTCACTGACAAGCAACCCACACCCGACCACAAGCCTTGCTAATCAGCTTGCAGATGCCGTACACAATACAACCATTGACCGCTTCTTCCGCACCTTTACATCCATTTGCATGCTCACCGCATTTTTAGGCGTAGCGCTTTGTTTAATGAGCTTTTTGGCTGATGGCTTAAATCTTAAGCACCGCGGCAAGCAAGGGCTGCTACTTGCTATCATCACGTTCTTACCGCCATTGTGTTTGGTCTTATTTTTTCCGGGTGCATACCTCAGCGCCCTACGCTACGCAGGTGTGCTCTGCGTCATTTTGCTTATTATACTCCCAGCCCTCATGGCGCTTTTTGGTCGGAAAAAATTTAAAAGCCCATTCGTAGTACCAGGTGGCGCCTTCCCTCCTTTATTGCTACTTATGAGCGCATTAGGGTTACTGTATTTAGGCTTCTAACCGCGCTTTTATCACCACGTCTACCCACGCATTCAAGTCGATAAAGTCAGGCCACACCGTTTGTAAGGCAACCAACAGTTTATACATTATTTTGGGATCTGCTTTTATAAACAGATCGAATTTTTTTGTGAGACGACGTATATGAGCAGGCTTTACTCCCTGAGCCTCATCTGAGGTATCCAACATCGCGTCAAATACTCGATGAAAGGCTTCCGTTAAATACTCCGGCACAGGTACGTCCCCATTAAACACACGGTGATCAGCACTCACTGAGACAGGTAAACTATCTTGAGGCTCAAAACTTCCAGAAGCCTCATTCCAAACAGGCTTGCGCTGCACACCCAATAAAGTGAGCTTTAATACTTCATTGACGCGCAAAGGAGATTTTGCACGTGCGTATCCGGCAAAACCATTATTACTAACCGACACAAATGGATTACCTGGCATCGGGTAAGGATACACGCCTGTTGCAGCCTCATACATGACTTCATCCATTAATAGGACAAGCTCTGGGTAAGCCGCCTCGAGTGCCATTCTTTTTTGATAGCAATACACCATCATCTGAAGGTTTTGCTTCACCCGTGCAATGAGCGCATTTAGCGACATTTTATGCGGCTCACAAAACACCATCGTCCCCAAATGGTCTCCACAGTCAGGCAACTTCACAACCAACGCAACATAAGCTTTATCAGACTGATACAAGCGATAATGACTTAAATAAGTACGATACAATGCATGTTCTGACAACGCTTGACTCACTGCTTGCACCATTAGCATAGTGAGTGTTTCTGGACGATATTTTTTTTCAAAAAAATGTAAGCAGTCAATATTTAAATCAAACTCTGCAACCATGGTTGGATCGGAGGGATCGTCCCATTGCGTCATTAATAATTGGCGTGTTGCAGACATTTCAATAGGATAATTATGCTGTTCAAAATCTTTGGCTGCAGTAAAAATAAACTGTCGATTTTTCATAAATAGTTGCCACGATACCCCAGGCAACAACCGTAATGTGCTTAATTGCTGCTTGTGCTTTTCATCCACGATGTTAAAGCACCTATCAAGCCCTTCTGCACTAATTAAAGGAAGCATCGCACGCATATATAATGTATTCGAAAATAAACTTGCTATCAGTTTCTGCTCAAGTATTTCAAGCTTTGTCTTTAATGCTTTACGTGGTGGCAACCCCAGTTCGCGATACAGTTCAGCTTCACACACATGACGGTGCTCATCTTCTAAGATAACTGAAAACACATGAGGTGCGACGCCTGCCTGATAAAAAGCGCGAAACATCTCTTCGATTAACGCCTCTCCCACCAAATTTAGCAGCACAAGCGCCATTTGTGGCTCACTTTCCTCACGAATGAAATTACATAAATCTTCTATTCCATCATCATATGCAGGCGGCATTGCATAAGGTGCGACAAGTTCATAGACAATGCGTGTAAACACGACCCCATGAAACACTTCATCCACCAGCTGCTGACGCATGCGTGCCTTAAACGCTGGATTTTTCATTTGAGGCTCAAACTTTAATGGCACTTGAATTGCCAACACCTCTAATTGCGCCAAGAGTGAAAACGCATAAATATACAGTATTTTATCGTGTACTAATTTAAAAGGTAGGCCATCTGGAAACAGTGCTTCTACGCGCTCTGTTACTTCGGTTTTCTCGGCAGCTGTTAAGGCGTCCCATCCTTCGGCAATCCACTTTTCAGCACCCCACACAGGCTTTAATAACGGGTTTAAATCGCTCACTGCTCAATATCCTTTTTTTATCACCGCATGCATTGCATCATACCCGAGGCGCTTTGGATAAAACAAGATGACATGATAGAATGCGTTTTTTATTTCGTTTAATCACAAGTAATAACAGGAGACATAATGGTTTTAATTCAAACCTCTATGGGCGATATTCGCCTGAAACTCGATGAGGAAAATACACCCAATACGGTTGCGAACTTTCTGAACTACATTCGCAGCGACTTTTATAAAGATACGTTGTTTCATCGTGTGATTGACGGATTTATGATTCAGGGTGGCGGGTTAAACGCAGATATGGAAACAAAACCCACAGAAAAACCGATTGAAAACGAAGCCAAAAATGCTAAGAAAAATACCCGTGGTAGCATTGCAATGGCACGCACATCAGATCCCCACTCAGCAACTGCACAATTTTTCATTAACGTTGCTGACAATACCTTTCTAAACTTTACCGGTGAGAACCCACAAACTTATGGTTACTGTGTGTTTGGTGAAGTCGTTGATGGTATGGACATTGTTGATAGCATCGCGAAAGTTAAAACAGGGCAACGCCTAGGACATGCCGATGTGCCCGTTGAAGACATTGTTATTCTGAGTATTACCGAAGAAGATAAGGCGTAATACCAAAACTGCGACATCTCTGATGGAGATGTCGCACATAGCACACGTCGTCTATCTCAAATCTGCACGCACCAAGATATTTAGCGTACTTTACATAAAATTACAGCGCATGAACTATCACTTGATGTTACTATTGTCACAAACAATACCAAAGAATTTTCAAGGGTCCCTCGATTAGAACTTGAAAACTGGGCCAATGCAGAGAACTAAACCCTTTTTAAAATGGGCCGGTGGAAAATACCGCTGCCTTGACCATATCATTAAAGCCTTACCGGCGGGTATGCGTCTTGTTGAACCTTTTGCAGGCTCAGGTGCCGTCTTTTTGAATGCACCACACGCACAGTTTTTACTCACTGATGCCAATGCCGACTTAATCTCACTCTACATGCACTTAAAACGAGAAGGACCACGGTTTATTCGCTATTGTGCGCGCTTTTTTTCAGACAAGCATAACCAAGTAGACAGTTACTACCAATATCGCATTCAATTTAACCAAAGCACGCCCGGCAGTCGCAAAAGAGCTGCTTTATTTTTATATTTAAATCGTCACGGATACAATGGGCTATGCAGATACAATTTATCAGGCCAATACAATGTGCCCTTTGGTCGTTATATAAAACCTTATTTCCCCGAAAAAGAGCTTGAGTTTTTTTATCAAAAAAGCCAAGCTGCAGCTTTAATGCAAGCTGACTTTACACAAACCTTTTTAAACACAAAGCCAGGAGATGTAGTCTATTGCGACCCACCTTACGCGCCTTTGTCTAAAACCAGTCAATTTACAGCCTATACGCGACAAAAATTTGGTGAGTCCGAACAAATTATGTTGGCAAAACTTGCAAAAGAAACTGCACAAAACGGTGTGCCAGTTATTATTTCAAACCACGATACGCCGTTTACACGCGACTTATATCAAGAAGCTCGCATCAGCGCATTTCCTGTACGTCGTAATATTAGTTGCAAAGGACATAAGCGGATTGCTGTGCGCGAACTGATTGCGGTTTTCAAATAAATAAAAACCTTTTGAACTATAGTTTTGGCAAAAAAAAAGATTATAATGTTAGCTGATTAATTACTTAAAGTGGCTCGTAATGAGACAAATTATTTATATCCAAGGCAAAGTCAACCGACAAAGCTATGAGTCATTGTGCAACACAAACAATGCGCATCCCTGTGTTTTTATTTTTCCTGGCAATAAATCTCACCATACCAAAAACACAACCCTCTACTCTATTAAATCTGGCGGAGGACTTGCTCACGCTGCGAATGAATTGGGCCATGCAAAATACCCTGTGTTAAGCCTACCCACCACAAGCCTTGAACAATGGGGAACAAGCGAAGCCGATCAACAGGTTGCTGACGGTGCAATCGCAGATTTATATCGTGCACTTGGCGCAGGATACAGTTTAATGCTGCCAGTCCGAAACCACGAAAATACAACCTATTTTGACGAAGGATTAGCGAATGCGCCTCATCTTGAACCCTCTTTTTGGGGAGGTATTCAAACAGCAAGTAATCAACCACTTGCCCGTCACTATATGCAAGCACTCAATAACCTGCATGTATTTATCGCCCGGTTGAATGCAGAAGGGGAAGAAACAGCCCTTCAAACGCTGGGAGCCGTGTCACCTGAGCTACGTGCGGCATACGAGGATGGCGCTGCAAATGATGCCTGGGTAGCTGTTCCTGGCACGCTTCATCACTCTCAAACTGGGAAAGCACTCTCCCCGGCAAGCAAAACGCCTGCTGCCGCCCATAACCCTCACATCAAAGATGCTCACGATAAGGTATCAGAGAAAACTACAACGGCAACTTTAATTGCTAACTTTAAAGCAGCGACTAATGATTTAGCCGAGATGACCGCAACCCAAGATAAAGACTTTGAAGCAGTCAATGAACTGTGTAAAAAAATAACGCAAGCTTTAGATAAAAACAAATCAGATACTGATGCATTATCCAAGCAGTTAGATGAGCTTCTTAATAATATGAAATTAACGAATTTATACAAACCTTGGGCAGAGTGCAAAAAAGCATCAGAGATGGCAGGCTATATTATGCACACCCTTGAGTCTGGTATTCGTTGGTTTCTTGAGTACTTATATATTTGTTCAAGCACACCTGAAGCACGCGTGACCCGAGAAAACTATTTCTTTAAAGGCCCGAAAAAAGCAGCATTTGAATCATTCAATGAAACACTCACAAAGCTTGAAGAGGTCCAAACAGATTTAAAAAATCATACCGCTCAACCTTGATAAGCCCAGTTGGGTAAAAATGGGGGAGCAAACGTTTCCCCATCAAGTATTTTGCGTTCAGTTCGACGATACGTACATATTCAATTTTTAAGCTGCATGCGCATGCGTTTCTTTTAAAAAGAACGTGAGAATACCTGCCATAAAAATACCAATAGGAATCACAGCCATTGCTAACTGATAATCGGCTGCTGTATATAGCTGCCTGATTTCATCTGAGCTTAATAAATGTAACGCAACTTCACCTTTATAATGCGCAAGTACACACCAATCAAGAATACGCCCCACCAAAGGCTGTAAGAAGATAGCACCAAGCATCACAAACATATTGGTTGCAGCAATTGCGGTACCCGCTGCTTCTTTTGGACTTAACTCGCGTCCCACTGCAAATACAATGGCCTGCGCACTATACAAAATCCCAAGCAAAAACATCATAAAGTATAAAATATTGCCATGCACACCCGGCAGATACAAAATACATGTCATGGTCACTCCAGCCCCAAAAGCGCCTATACGCATCGGCAATTTACGCTGCTTTATCCTATCTGATAAATACCCCCAAAGTGGTGCACCAACCATGCATCCCATAAATAAAATAGAATTCGAAAATTCAGCAGCGGGCAAACTTAAATCATATGCGTGCGATAAATAAGGAATACCCCACAGTTCTGCGAACACCGTGGTTGGTAGATATACCAAGCACCCATAAGCGCCATTCAACCAAATTTGTTTATTGCCCAAGATAAGCTTTAAATCAACCCATATATCACGAAAACTACTGACGGTTCCGCCATCTTCTTCTGAATGCTGCTTTTTATCATGAATTCCAAACCACATCACAACTAATAGCACCACACCAAACAGCGCCGTAAGGTTTACCGATTTTTTCCACCCGAGTTGTTCAACCATAGCACCTAATAGATTGTCGCCAATCATGGCCCCCATGGTGCCTAAAGCCGTTGCAAGCCCTGCAACCAGTGCAAGCCTATCTTCTGGCAACCAAATAGTTGCGAGCTTTAACACACCAACAAAAGCAAACGCCGACCCAAACCCTGTTAAAAAGCGACCAGTTGCAGCAAGGCTTACCCAGTCAGTGGCTGCAAAAAACCACATTCCCAAAACAGATACAGCGCATGCAACCGTTAATAGGCGCCTTGGCCCCCATCGGTCTACCAAAAGTCCAACCGGTAGCTGCATAGGCACATAAGAGTAATAATAAAAAGAGGAGAAAACGCCAAACCCTAGTGCCGACAAACTAAAATGCGCACGCAATGCAGGTTCCATCACGCTAGGTGTGATACGTAAGAAGTATTCATAAGAATAAAACAGTGCACCAACACCGCAAATAAGCCACCCAATCAACACTGAGTGTTTAGATTTCAACATTACCTATGCTCCTGTCAGTGGGCACTTTTTACTTCAACCGAGAGGTGGCATCCTTTAAGAAAAAACCAATTAGCATCACACCAATCAATGAGGCTGGCAGCACAAGCAGTGCACGCCGATAATCAGCCACGCTATACACCACTGCATCGGTTATAAGCGCCTTATTAATATGTAAGTCGAGCAAAAACCCAACCAAGGGCTGAAAAATAACGCCCCCTAACGTGACAATCATATTAATCACAGCAAATACAGTACCCGAAAGCTCAGCGCCACTGTTTTCTTTGGCCATAACAAACGCAATAATCTCTGTGCCACTAAACACCCCATATAAGAATAGCAATACCATCAGCGTTACATAAGACAAGTTGGACAGATAAATGATACTACTAATGCAAAGCAGTGCAAAAAAGGCGCCTCCCACTAAAAAAAGTGTACGTCGTCCTGTTTTATCTGAAAAATAACCACCTAATGGCGCTCCCACAGCCCAGCCAAAAAACATGGCGGAAACCCCTTTGGCAGCCTCAAGCTTTGTTAAATGATGTGCCTGCTCTAAATAAGACTTACCCCAAAGCTCGCCAAAAACAGATAAAGAAGTATATAAAAATGCACCCACAAGCCCAATAAGCCAGACTTCTTTTGAAATAAGCACTTGCCACACTTGTGAGAAAAACTCAGATAACTGGTGTTTTTGTGTATGCTCGGCGCCCGGGCCATCGCGCACAACAAAAATGATTAAAACAGTTATAATGCCTCCGCCAACTACGGTTAGCATCAGCACTTCGGTTAACGCAAGGGTTTGTGCAAGCGCTGTAATCTTAATGCCGCCATACATCAAGCCAAGCATACCCAATGTTGTCATAAGCCCTGTTGCCAGCGAGAAATAACGCCGAGGTAGCCAATGCATCATTAAGGTTAATCCGCCCACAAACGCAAATGATGAACCAAACCCCACCAAAACGCGGCCAACACCTGCAAGCCATAGCGAAGAAAACATCATGAAAAGATAAGAGCCAATCGTACAACATAAACAAGCAAACGATAGCAAACTGCGTGGTCCAAATCGATCTATCAGCATCCCAACCGGTAGCTGCATCGGAGAGTAAGCAAAATAATACAGTGCTGCAAGTTGGCCAAATGTGGTTGCGGAAATATGTCCAAATGCGGCACTTAACTCACCCTGCAAGGTCCCTGGTAAAATGCGTAATAAAAACTCATAACAATAAAACAGGGCGCCTACCAAACAAATGGTAATACCCAAATAAAGTTGCCGGCGACTACTTAAGCTTACATCCCGCATGTGCATGCGTCTCCTTCAAAAAGAGAGTTAAAATTGCAGCAATGAAAATTCCTGCTGGAATCACCATCATTGCAAATTGATAATCCCCCGCGATATACAGCTCACGCATGCCATCTGTGCCCAGTTGTATCGACGATAATGTCTCGCCATATCGCGACATCACGCTTTTATCCAGTAAACGACCAATAAGTGGCTGCAAAAACATAGCGCCCAGCATCACAAACATATTAGTTGCAGCAATTGCGGTTCCAGCAGCTTCTTTCGGGCTTAACTCACGCCCCACTGCAAACACAACCGCCTGAACGCTGTAAAATAAGCCCAAAACAAACATGAGCACATATAAAGTATTGGTTTTTACGCCCGGTAAGTACAAGACCAGCGTCATAAGAATACCAGCACCCAATGCGCCAATAAACATGGGTAAACGCCGCTGGTGCAACTTATCAGAGACATAACCCCAAATGGGTGCGCCAAACATGAACCCCATAAAAACTAATGAGTTTGCGAATTCTGCTGAAGGCAAGGTGAATCCACGCGCATGCGATAAATAAGGAATACCCCAGAGCTCTGCAAACACAGTGGTTGGTAAATAAATCAGGCAACCATAAGCGCCATTAATCCAAACTTGCTTACTGGTTAAAATATACTTTAAATCTAATAAGCCTTCTCGGAAGGTTGACACTGTGCCGCCATCTTCTTCGAGATTTTTTCTCTTGTCATGGATTCCAAACCACATCAGTACAATCACACCCAAACCAAACAGTGCAGTTAAGTTCACGGCGTGCTGCCAACCAAGCTGTAACACCATCGCGCCCAGGAGATTATCCCCCACCATCGCGCCAACCGTACCAAGTGCTGCGGCAATTCCTGCAACCATCGCAAGTTTATCTTCTGGCAACCAAATGGTTGCAAGTTTTAAAACGCCCACAAAAGCAAATGCTGAACCAAATCCCGTTAAAAGCCGTCCTGCTGCTGCAAAACTCACAATTGTTGTGCCTGCAAATATCCAAATACCAAGCACCGATACAGCGCACGCAAGCGTTAACAAGCGCCTTGGCCCCCAGCGATCCATAAAAACCCCAACGGGCAATTGCATAGGTACATATGCGTAATAATAAAAGGCTGAAAAAACACCAAACCCCGTTGCAGACAGGCCAAAGTGAGCACGCAATTCAGGCTCCATGACGCTTGGCATAATGCGCAGCAAATATTCATAAGAATAAAATACCGCGCCCATTGCGCAAATAATCCAACCAACCAGCGCGGCACGCTTAGCTTTTGATAACATGGTGTCTCCTTTCCAAACCAGGCTTATTTATTCACTCACATCGGTTGCAAGCGCGCTCACACCACTTGCAACTGCCGCATCATAAACAGCACGAGATACGCAGGCCCTTAAACGTGGGTCGATAGGCTTTGGAAGAATATATTCCGGACCAAACTCCCAATGCTGAACACCTGGATAATTATATTTGACATCTTCAGGGACAGGCTCATGCACTAACTTACGAATTGCATCTACCGCTGCAATTTGCATAGCCTGATTAATACACGTTGCACGTGCGTCGAGTGCACCGCGAAAAATATAGGGGAAACATAATACATTGTTTACTTGATTTGGATAATCGCTACGACCTGTTGCTAAAATTAAGTCATCCCGCACTTCGCGCGCTAACTCAGGTCTAATTTCAGGATTTGGGTTAGACAATGCAAATAAGATGGCTTTGGGCGCCATACACTTTAAGAGTGTAGGTGTTAACAAATCAGGTTTTGCAACACCAATAAATACGTCCGCATCCACCAAAGCTTCGTCTAGTGTACGCTCTTCACGCGTCGTTGCAAATGCAAACTTATAAGCATTTAAGTCTTCACGCCCGGCATGAATGACGCCTTTGCTATCTAGAAGCAACATATTTGCTTTGTTTGCACCCAAAGCCACTAAAAGTCGCATAGATGCAATGCCTGCAGCACCCGCACCAATGCAAACAATTTTTGCATCGGCTAAGGACTTGCCTTGCAGTTCCAGTGCATTCAACAATCCTGCAGCAACCACAATGGCGGTGCCATGTTGGTCATCATGAAAAACTGGGATGTCTAGCTGCTCAATTAAGGCTTGCTCTATTTCAAAGCACTCGGGCGCTTTAATATCTTCAAGATTAATGCCACCAAAGGTGGGAGCAATACAGCGGGCTGCTGTAATAAATGCTTGCGGATCGGGTGCATCCATTTCAATATCAAATACGTCAATGTCTGCAAAACGCTTAAATAAAACCGCCTTTCCTTCCATAACAGGCTTACTGGCCAACGCGCCAACATTTCCCAAACCAAGCACTGCGGTGCCATTGGTCATGACAGCAATCAAATTACCTTTAGCGGTATAGCAGTAAGCATCCTCAGGTGTTTTCTCAATTGCCAAAACAGGTTCTGCAACACCCGGGGTGTAGGCTAAGGATAAGTCGTCTTGAGATTCTGTAGGTTTAGTTAGGGTGACCGAGAGCTTTCCCGGAGAAGGGAAAGCATGGTAGTGTAACGCACGTTGTTTTAATAAATCATCAGTCAAAATGGCTACTCGGTTAGTTTAGTTTTGAATGCAGCCAGGATGTTTTTTAAAAATAAGGCGTCTTATGTCGCGCCTATCGCTTAACGCTTTATCCTTTTTATCACTGCATTCAGTACACTCAATACTTACTTCGCGTCAGTTGCACTTGCTTTTTTGAGGTTATACTTATCGCGGAAACGCTGAACACGCCCACCTGTATCCGCTACACGCTGTTGCCCTGTGTAGAATGGGTGACAATGAGAACACACCTCAATACTCAAATCTTTACAAAGCGTTGAGCGGGTTTCAAATGTGTGGCCACAACTACAAACCACTTTAATCACTTCATAATCTGGATGAATTGACATCGGTAAAACTCTCTTAAAATAATCACTCTATAATCAAGCGTGTTATTTTAACATGCACGTTGAAAAAATCAATGGCGGTTTTGGATTCTTGTTGGTTTAACTCGGTATGACATCTACCCCCATCCGCCCTATCGGGCACCTTCCCTCGCAAAAAAAAACAACAGACAAAAAAAAGCCCCAATTGCTGGGGCTTTAAAACAATCAACTACTGCCTTACTTAGGAGCAGGAGCAGGAACTGTTTCGAATGGGCTATCTAAATCAGCAGTAACTTTTGCTGCGTCTTTGCTTTCTGCGGTTTGAGCACCAGAGAAGAAAGTACGGTCCATAAGGTTTTTGAATCCACCAACGTTTGCGAAGTATGGAACAAATAACGTTACAGCAACAAGCACAGCACCGATGATTTTAAGCGCGATATCTTTCGCTTTCTCAGCAGCTGTTGGGTTACCTAATTTCTTGTAACCAGCAACCATTTCTGCTTGAGCGTCAGCAAAAGCTTTCTTGAAAGTTTCAAGGTCTTTTTCTTCAACAACGTCAATCGCTTTGCCATCTTTATCTTTTTGTGTGTTGTCAATTTTCATTGCATCTTTAGCAGCGTTAACACGCACTTCAAAAAGAAAGAGTGGGTTCAAGTCTTTAGCAACTTTTTCAAGCCCTTTCTTGTTAGCTTCTGCTTGTTGCTCAGCTGTCAAGTCTTTTACTTCTACATCAGCTGCATTAGCATCTTTTGCTTTTGCTTCTTTGGTTAAAGCAGCAGCAGCTTCTGTTTGTGCTTCGTTTTGAGCTGTTGTCAATTTTTCTGCACTTTTGTCTTCTTTTGTTTTTAACGACTCAACTTTTTGTGCGTCGTCTAACATTGTTTTCAGTGTTTCATTGAATTTTTGTGTGTCAATTTTATAGCTTGGCATAACTTAATACTCCTAAAAAAAAACTAATCGCAAATTACAAATTACAAAACTACAACTTACAACTTACAATGTGATTAAATTAACCACATGGAACAAATATTGTAAAGCAATTTTACAAATTGTCAAGCTTATTTTGGTTTTTCTTTACGTTTTCTTTACCTAAATTGGTTGATTTTTAACTAACCTATTGAAATATCAAATGTTTTTGATTTTTAAAAAAAATATTTTTTTTAGAGGCTATTTCTGCCCTTTTAAAAAAGCATTTAATTTAAAAAACAGGTAAAACAATGCAGAAACTCATAGTAACATATTTGAACAGTCTTACTGACAAACCACCCATACGGGTGCGTGGTCTGACGGACGTGCTGCTTTGCGTGGCTCAATATCTACCCAACTCTCAACACACAGCGCTTTTAATGCCTCGCTCACTAGCACCAAATCAATACGTAACCCATGATTACGTCGAAAACCTGCTGCGCGATAATCCCACCAACTAAAGGTTTGCTCTGGTTGCTCAAACAAACGAAAACTGTCATAAAACCCTTCTGCTAACAAAGCTTGATATGCCTCACGCTCAGGCGGGCTCACTAAAACGGAACCAGCCCAACGCGCCGGATCGTGCACATCTGCATCTTCAGGTGCAATGTTAAAGTCACCGAGCACCACACACTTCGGATGCGCTTTTAGCGTTTCTTGAATGGTTTGCTTGAGGTGCGCAAGCCACGCAAGCTTATAAGCATATTTATCCGTCCCAACCGCCGCCCCATTCGGTACATATACATTAAGGACGCGCACACCCGATATGGTTGCCGCTAAAAAACGTCTTTGTGCATCTTCATAAGTTGGCATATCGCTTTGTACATCTTGAATATCTGCTCGGCTAATCAGTGCCACACCGTTGTAAGTTTTTTGTCCAGCAAAGACAACCTGATACCCACGCTGAATAAACGCCTCTTGAGGAAAACGGTCGTCAGGCACTTTTGTTTCCTGCAGCGCTAATATGTCAGCGCCTGATGTATCAAGCCACTCAAGCACTGCATCAAGTCGGACATTAATTGAGTTTACATTCCAGCTCGCAATTTTAAGCACGAAATCCCTCGTCATAATCAATGGTTAAAGGGGCATGATCCGAAAAAAAAGGTTCAGGCGATATCATCGCATCTTTAACAAATGGCGCAAGCGCTTGTGTAATCACCTGATAATCAATACGCCAGCCCACATTGTTTGCACGCGCGGCGCCTCGGTTTGACCACCAGGTGTACTGATGCGGCAACTGGTTAACCGCTCTAAACGCATCCACAAACCCTTTTTCATTAAATAAGGTATCAAGCCACGTACGTTCCTCAGGCAAAAAACCTGAGTGCTTTTGATTAGCGCGCCAATTTTTAATATCTATATTATGGTGCGCAATATTATAGTCACCACACACAATGCACGGGCGCCCGGCTGCACGCAATGCATCAAGATACGTTTGGAACGCGTCTAAAAATTGATATTTGATGGTTTGACGTACATCCCCTGTGGTGCCCGATGGCAAATAAATCGAGGCCACACTTAAATCAGGGTAATCAAACTGCAAGTACCGCCCCTCAACGTCACTTACTTCAAAGCCAAGGCTTTTTACTACCGTCGTTGGCTTTTCGCGCGCATAAATTGCAACACCACTATAACCCTTTTTAACCGCATCTACATATTCGCAATAGTAGCCTTCCGGAAAAAAAGTTGCATCTGATACAAGCTGTGCGTGTTGCGCTTTGGTTTCTTGAATACACACAAAGTCTGCTTGCTGCGCCTCTAACCACTCAAAAAAGCCTTTGCGTGCCGCTGAGCGAATGCCATTGGCATTAAAACTAATGACCCGCATGTACTACTCCTTTGGCATCACTTGTAGTGCAACCTTAGCGAGTCGCATGCCTTGTGCCTTAGCAAGACTCATTTCATCTTCGGTTAAACCCGCATCTTTCGACATCCCTGCAACATGCGTTACACCATAAGGGGTGCCACCACGCTCTGTTGTACTTAAAGCTGCCTCTGTGTAAGGGAGCCCCATCAGCAACATACCGTGATGCATTAAAGGCAGCATCATGCTTATCAGTGTGGTTTCTTGGCCACCATGCATCGATGAAGTTGATGAAAATACAGCGGCGGGTTTTCCAACTAAATCGCCTGCAAGCCACAGTGGTGAGGTACCATCTAAAAAGTATTTAACAGGAGCCGCCATATTTCCAAAGCGCGTCGGACTCCCTAAAGCAAGCCCTGCACACCCTTTTAAGTCATCTAACGACACATACGGCGCACCTTCATCGGGAATAGCCGCATCAACCGCTTCACAAGTGGGCGACACCGAGGGCACCGTGCGTAGTCTCGCCTCAATGCCGTCTACTTGGGCAACCCCTCTTGCAATTTGCTGTGCAAGCGAGGCAACAGCACCATGTCTTGAGTAATATAAAACTAATATATAAGGTGCTGCCATTTATATAAACTCCTATCAATTACGAAAAACTGACCTCAGGTGGCCTGCCGCCATATGTTTTTTGATACACATTCAAGGCATCTTTGGCGGCATCTTTAAGCCCAAGCGCTTTATTGGCATGATACAAAACACCTAATGCTTCTTTTACACTGGGTGCTTGCGGATAAGTTTGAATTAAATAGCTGGCACGCTCGGCTGAAGCCACATAGCGCCTGCGTTCATAATAATACTTTGAAACATTCAACTCAGACTTCGCAAACATATTTCTTAAATAAACCATATGCTGTTCTGAGTTTGCCTTATATTCACTATTAGGAAACACTTGTACAAGCGTTGCAAAGTCAGAATACGCTTGCGATTGTGTGCCCGGGTCACGATACGATTGGTCCATCGGCAAAATGGTTGCAACAGGGCCTCGCAACTGATGAAAGTTTGACATCGCTTTAATGTAATATGCATAGTCCACATGTTTTGCACGCGGATACAAATGAATAAAACGCTCAGACGCAGCGCCTGCCGATAAATAATCTTCTTTCTCATAATACGCATAAATTAAACGAAGCTCTGCTTTTTCTGCATCATCATGAAAAGGATACATTGTCTCCATTGCTTCAAGCCGCTTAATCGCTCCAGAATAATCTTTTTTCTTTAAGGCAACATCAGCGTCATGATACAGCTGCTTTGCAGACTGGCCTTTAAATGGACCGTCATCTTCATCATCTTTTTTTAAATCTTGCCAAAGTCCCGTGAGCGTTTTACATCCAACCAACCCCACAAACACAACAAGCACCATTAAATATTTTATTGCTTTCATCAACCCTATCATCCAAACAAACGCGCTTTTTATTAAAATAACCAGTTAAGGCGCTCATTATACCCCTTAGAGATATTTTTGCGAACACAAAAAAATTCTTTCCTTGATCTATACTGTAAAATATATGAGCATATTTAGGCAGGTGAGCGCATGACTATAGCAACTGAAGCATTCCAAAAACGACTCGATGAACTGGATGAAAGTGCACGTCAGTTTTCAGCACGAATAGATGATTTATCTTATGCTAAAGACAACGATGACAGCTTTATGGGGCCGAACCTACTGAGCAAACAACAAGTGCTTGATGCAGAAGACGATATTAATCAGTTTCATGTGGATGTCGGAAAAACCACAGGCGCAATTCGCAACTTCATGCAGGAACTCAACACAGAAACCAATCGATTGAAAATACTTGAAACATTTGAAACTTTACAAGACCAAGTAGAAAACCATGCAAAAACACTCGATACACTCAGAAAAAAACATGCGGGTGTTATCCGTCGAGTTCAGAACGTAAGGCCAATTATGAACGTCATGCAAAGCATGTCTCGCACACCTATTTTTGACGACGTATCACTCTACGACACAAAAGCGGCCATTCAAAACATTAAAAAAGCACTCGAGCATCAAGTTAAATCTTATTTTTTTGACTTGGCAACCTCGCACACCGATGCACAGAAAGCGGCAAGAAAAGCCGAAGATAACGTGTTAGCTGAGCAATTTGATGCACTTTCTGGTGCCAACAACTTAAAAGATGGCGCACTACAACTCAGCCAACAATTAGAAACACTCAGAGACCGTGTTGCAACAGCGCCTGTTGAGCTGCGTGTTGAGCAACTCAAACTCATTGAAACGGTACAAACACATCTCGATGCATTTGCTAAGGCATGCAAACTAGGTGATGCAACCGCTCAATATGAGCATGCTTTTGCAATTGACCAAGCACTTGACCATGCATTGAAACAGTCTGAGACAGCGCAAGCTATCAAATTTGTGCAAACTATCCAAAGCAATGCGACCTCTTTTTTCACTGAAGCCGATACGCTCACTCAGTCATCAGAGCATGCAACCCGCATTCAAGAAGAGCAAAAGTTAAGAGACGCAAATCGCGTTGTGCTTAAGCATGCCTTATCACTCGAAAAAGTACTGACCGAAAAAGTGAACGCACCCAAGCATTTAAAAGATGAAATGCATGCATTTATTAAAGCGGTTAAAGCGTGGGATGAAAAACGTCCAACGCTTAGTACAGCACAGAGAAAAGCAGAGAACCTAGCATTAGCCGACCATTATGAAAAAATGGCCAAATATCTCAACAATAAAGATGTAGCACACACCATCCAAAGCAATCGAGTACTCACCAAAACTGCCAATTTGTTCATTCAAGGTGTCAACGCGTTCTTAAGCTTCTTTGTTGGCAAAGAGCCATTTGGACTCTTTTCATCCAGAAGAGACAGCATGCGCGCCATTCAAGAGAACATGGCTCCCATTCAACAGCAAGTCGCTATTGATGAAAAAGAAATCCCGTTATTTGACACAACAACAGACACAGCAACTACATTAAACCATGAAAAATCTGATTTGCGCGCTTATTTGCAGGAAAAAATTGATGCATTCACGCAACAGATAGAGCAACTCGAAGTATCAGAAAAGGTTAGCGGAAAATCTTTAGCCTCAGAGAAAAAAGCCCTGAGTCAAACCCGTTATCAATACCAACATCAGGCGCTTAAATGGCTGGCTGACCTTGAGAAAGGTGCAAATACCATCACGCCTCAAGCACTTTTGCAGCAATCATCGCACTTTGCGTCAAGCGTTCATGCAAATACCATCAATGATAAAAAACTCGCTGAGCATCTGAGTCGCGTATTAACAGCTGTCGAAAATCATAACCAGGCACTTGGTCAGCCACTACGTATTAACGACGGGCTTAAACTTGAACAAGGTCTTAAAAAACTTGAAACAAACCTGCCTGACATTATGAAGAAACTTCATAAGACCAGCACAGAAAAGGGTATATTCTCAAGTCAAGCAAAAGCAGACGAAGCAGCGTCACTTGTACAAAGATGTCAAACATTATTGCAAGAAGCAAAAAAATTACAGGAAGCGCTCATCATACAAAGAGAGAAAAATGGTGCTTGGATGCCGCACGAAGGTAGTCTTGAAGCAAACTTGCTACAAGCCCTCATTAAAGAGGCTAAAGCGCTGGCCAACACTGGCAACCATAAAGCACTGACTGCAGCAATGAGCAGTTTTCTAAGAGACGCAGACAAGCCAGCATCTACTGAGCATATTGCACCTGAAATGAGAAGCACACTATCTGAAACGCGACACAACTCTGATACAGACTCTCTGTCTTCTGATAGTACCCATAGCTTATGACATATCAAGGAGCAATTAAATGAGCATTGATAATACAGAGCAAAGTCTTCGACAGCAATTCAACGCTTGGGGGAACAAACGCCCTAAGGAAGATAGCGTGTATGCAGAAACAGGCTCAAAGCTTGCTTGCGGCATACAAACGTACATGCAAGCGCATAGAGAAAATCTCTCTGAAAAGTCAAAACAAGACTTAAAAAGCATGCTGTTTCTCATTGAACAGCTTACTAATGCCACAACCCGTCCCACACATATTAGCCAAGGTATAAAAATGGAAAATATGTTAGCGGCTATTGTTACACAAGCTGATAAACTGATCGCGAAACTTGAAAGTAAAAAAAGCGCGCACCTGACTACCAATAAGGCACGTGATATTTATGAAGAAGCCATAGAAAAAGTGAAATCTATTAGGCAGAACGCACTTTTGTATCAAGCAGCGCATAATAAAGCAAAAGAAAGTGGTGAATGTTGGATACCTAGCATAAATAACAGCGATAGAAAGCAGTTTGAAGCGCTTGCAAAAGACATTGAGCATTTACAAACATTTGTTGAAAGTAACGCAAAAACTTTCGAGCATGGCTGGTTTGGAAGCTTTCTTGCAGGCCTCAACAAACTCCTTGAAAACGCAGGTTTTTCCGCACAAAAAAGTGCTAGCATGCGAGAACAAATACGAGACCTAAAAAAAGATGTCGATGAGCTCGACCCATCCAATACAGCTAACTCATTTGATATATAAGCGGGGCTCTCGTAAAAGTCACCCACTTTCTAACAAAATATAGTTGCAAGCTACTGGCCGTTGGGCTATTATTCTCAGCCCGGAGAGATGGCAGAGTGGTCGATTGCGGCGGTCTTGAAAACCGTTGAAGGGAAACCTTCCCAGGGTTCGAATCCCTGTCTCTCCGCAAATAATACATATCCCCATAAATTGATGTCACGAATTGACCGGGTAGCGGGATACGTACTCGCTTAAAACACAAGCTCACCAGACTGCTTAAACACAGCATCCAATGCCATCAGCTGTTCCAGTAGTGGCTTCATTTGATGCAAAGGCCAACTGTTTGGACCATCGCTTAACGCCTTATCGGGATTTGGGTGTGTTTCCATGAACACCCCCGACACACCTGCTGCAACAGCCGCTCGCGCAAGTACTGGCACAAACTCACGCTGCCCACCTGATGCCCCCCCTCCGGCACCTGGTAATTGCACCGAGTGCGTTGCATCAAATACAACAGGGCATGCTGTTTCACGCATGATATGTAAGGCACGCATGTCAGACACTAAGTTATTATAACCAAAGCTCGCACCTCGCTCACACACCATAATGCTTTCGTTACCAACCGCTTTTGCCTTTTCTACCACATGCTTCATTTCAGAAGGTGATAAGAATTGTCCCTTTTTAATGTTCACAGGCTTATTGGTTTTTGCAACTTTTTGAATAAAGTTCGTTTGGCGACACAAAAAAGCAGGGGTTTGTAAGACATCGACGACACTCGCCACTTCATCAAGCGGTGTGTCTTCATGCACATCGGTTAGCACAGGTACGCCTACATCTCGCTTCACTTGCTCAAGAATGCGAAGGCCTGCTTCAATGCCTGGGCCACGATAACTTGTGCCCGATGAACGATTGGCTTTATCAAACGATGATTTATAAATAAAAGGCAGCTTTAAGTCGTCACAAAGTAACTTTAAAAAACCGGCCGTTTCAAGTGCTAAGGTTTCGCTTTCAATCACACAGGGCCCAGCTATCAAAAATAACGGTTGCCAAAGCCCAACCTCAAACCCGCATAATTGCATACCTTACTCCTTTTCTTCGTGTGCCGTACGTGCCGCTAAAATATAAGATTTAAATAACGGGTGGCTGTCACGTGGTGTAGATGTAAACTCAGGATGAAACTGACACCCTAAAAACCAAGGATGATTTGGCAGCTCGACCATTTCAACCAACTCACCATCAACAGAGCGCGCACCAACCACTAAACCATGCTCCATGAGTGTTTCTACATAATGGTTATTCACTTCATAGCGGTGTCTATGGCGCTCGAGTACTCGGCTATCTCCATAGACGTCTGCGGCAAATGAATGCTCGGTCAGGTTTGCAATTTGTGCGCCTAGGCGCATGGTGCCTCCTAAATCGCTACTTTCGTCTCGCAAGTTTACTTGACCTTCCTCATCCAACCACTCTGTAATGAGCCCCACGACAGGATAAGGCGTATTCTTATTAAACTCTGATGAGTTGGCATCTTTTAAACCTGCAACATGGCGTGCAAAGTCAATCACCGCAACTTGCATGCCAAGGCAAATTCCTAAAAAGGGGCGCTTATTTTCGCGCGCATACTGAACCGCTTGTATTTTTCCTTCAACACCACGCTCACCAAAACCACCTGGGATTAAAATAGCATCAACATCATCAAGTTGTGATGGACCTTCTTTCTCTATTTGCTCCGCATCAATATAAACAATCTTAACGCGTGTTTTGGTGTGAATGCCTGCATGAAGCAGTGCTTCATTCAACGACTTATAAGCATCATTAAGCTCAGTATACTTCCCTACCATTCCAATTTTAACTGTCATATCAGGAGATGCTTCAGCTTTAACCACCGCTTCCCATTCATGCAAGTTAGCAGGCTCAAGTGGACCAAGTCCTAATTTTTTCACCAACAACTCATCTAAGCCTTGCTCATGCAAAATCATTGGAATTTCGTAAATACTGCTGGCATCTTGTAATGAGATGACACCCTCTTTTTCCACATTCGTAAACAGTGCAATTTTGGTTCTATCTTGCTTTGAAAGCGGTTGCTCAGAGCGGCAAATTAAGACATCCGGCTGAATACCGATAGAGCGCAACTCTTTCACCGAGTGTTGTGTCGGTTTCGTTTTTGTCTCACCGGCTGTCGCAATATAAGGCACAAGTGTTAAGTGTATGGATAAAGCACGCTCCGAACCCAGTTCTGTTCGCATTTGACGAATGGCTTCGAGAAAAGGTAACGACTCAATATCTCCAACGGTGCCCCCTACTTCAATCATGGCGACATCAAACCCTTCTGCACCCAAGCGAATAGAGCGCTTAATTTCATTGGTAATATGTGGAATCACTTGTACAGTGCCACCTAAGTAATCCCCTCGCCGCTCTTTCTTAATAACGTTTTCGTATACTTTCCCTGCCGTAAAATTATTAAGCTTGGTCATGGGCGTTCTAACAAATCGCTCGTAGTGCCCTAAGTCTAAATCTGTTTCAGCACCATCACGTGTCACAAACACTTCGCCATGCTGAAAAGGACTCATCGTACCTGGATCTACATTAATGTAGGGATCAAGTTTAATCAGCGTTACGCGTAATCCGCGTGCCTCAAGAATTGCCGCAAGCGATGCCGCTGCAATTCCCTTACCAAGAGAAGAAACAACACCACCGGTAATAAATAAAAATTTAGTCATTATATTTGCCCTACTGCCTCTAAGCCTTGTCTTAATCTAATTCTAAAAAATGGCCCATTTTTTCACGTTTTGTTCTTAAGTAAGCGCGATTTTCAGGCGTTTCTGATACCGTTAAAGAAATACGTTCTATCACTGCCATCCCATAACGCTCAAGGGCTTCTACCTTAGTGGGGTTATTGGTCAACAAGCGCACTTGCTTTAAGCCTAAGTGGCGCAACAATTGAAACGCAACTGCATAATCACGACTATCCACAGGCAACCCTAAATGTACATTTGCCTCAACGGTATCCAAGCCTTTTTCTTGCAGTGCATATGCTTTCAGCTTGTTAGTAAGACCAATACCTCGCCCTTCTTGCCGCAAATACACCAAAACCCCGCCTTCTTTTGCTATTTCTGCAAGAGAAGCTTCAAGTTGCCCACCACAATCGCACCGGGTAGAACCGAATACATCTCCTGTAATACATTCTGAGTGAATTCTTACAAGCGGACTTGCATTGACGTCAAAAGGGCCTTTCACCAAGGTAAAATGCTCTGCGGTATCAATTTGGTTTTGGAATGAAGTCATGGTGAAATCCCCATGCGTACGCAATGGAATACGGCTGGTTGCAACCGCCTCAACCAGTGATTCTCGCTGCACGCGATAATCCATCACATCACGCACACTCACCATCGGAATATGATGCTCTTCTGAAAAACGCTGCAAATCATCTCGACGACTCATGGTGCCATCTTCATTAATAATTTCACAAATAACAGCGGCAGGCTTAAGGCCTGCAAGTTGCATTAAGTCAATGCTGCCTTCAGTTTGCCCCTGACGCTCAAAAACACCACCTGGTCGTGCACGCAATGGAAACATATGTCCGGGTGAAATAATATCTTTGGGCGTTGTTTCATCCGCAATTGCCACCTGAATGGTATGTGCTCGGTCATTTGCTGAGATACCGGTTGAAACCCCACTAGATGCTTCAATGGACACTGTAAACCCTGTGCCATAAGGAGAGCGATTACGCGCTGTCATCATGGGCAGGTCAAGCTTATCAATTAAGTGGCCTGCCATTGGCAAGCAAATAAGCCCACGACCAAAACGTGTCATGAAATTAATTGCTTCAGGCGTTGCATACTCTGCTGCAAACACTAAGTCCCCTTCATTTTCGCGTGACTCATCATCTGTCAAAATAATCATTTGACCGCTGCGAAGCCTAAGTAATGCTTCCTCAACTGAGGAGAAAAAGCTTGTCATACCAAAACCTCTTTGCCCTCATTGGGCCGTGCAAAAAGCGACAGTATAGTCGAATCTGATAAAGAACCCAATTGGTGAACCACGACGCGAGCAATATAATCAAATTCAACATTTATATTTTGCCCGGCCTGCCATGTAGACAATGTAGTTTTTGCTAGGGTATGCGGAATCAACATGACCGTAATCGAACTATTACCTATCGCATTGATTGTTAAACTTACACCATCAAGTGCCACACTGCCTTTACGACATAAATAGCGCATGTGTTCAGGTGTAAAACCATCTATCTCCATTTCAATATAGTCCCCTTGTGGCTGCATCCGTAAAAGTGTTGCAGTTGTATCCACATGGCCACTCACATAATGACCACCTATTCTGTCAGATGCACGTAGAGACCGCTCAAGATTGACTTTATCTCCCACCTGTAAGTGACCAAGGTTTGTGAGTGCGTCTGTTTCGGGAGATACATCAAAAGCAAGCAAGCCTGTCTCACTGGGAATCCAAGTTAAACAAACCCCATTTACCGCAATGCTTTCACCCTCTAGCAAGTCGTCAAAGTTGGTTTCAAACACCAAGCGCATACCAGACGCGTTCGGTACTCGACTTAACAAAGTACCGCATGCCTCAATCAAGCCTGTAAACATATCCACTCCTCTATTTATGCCAATCTAGGGTCAGTTTAAAATTATCACCTAACACATCACAGGTGATTTTTTCTGCACCTTCTAGGAGATTATCACCCTGATAAAGTGGCGTTGCCTCCTCTCCCAGCTGCACTGGCACTACATATAAAATTGTACGTTGCACCAGTTTTTCACGATGTAACGCACTAAATAACCGGCCACCTGCCTCAACCCATACATCGTGATAACCTGCTTGCCCTAAATTGTCTAATACTGCTTTTAAGTCAATCTCACACGCATCAGATACGCCATGAAACAGGTGTAATGACTTCGCTGTTTTATGAATATTTGCATCCTGTGTAAGTCGTTTTTGCCTATCTAGGATTGCTACAGGTTTGCTGATTACGCGTGGACCAACACGCGCATTTAACAAGGGGTTGTCGTGTTGAATCGTTTGAGCCGTTGTTAGAATAATATCGGTATGTAAGCGCGCTTTGTGTGTGAACTCAGCACATAATGCATTCGATAACTGGACACGTTCACCATTTTTGCCGGCAATTTTTCCATCTAAGCTTTGTGCCATTTTAACGGTCACCCAAGGCCTGCCCGTTTGCATCCAGTAAGTATAACTGGCATAAAAATCATCAATTTCTGGTAAAGGATAATGCAGCACATCAATACCACACGCTAAAAGCTGCTTAGGTGTGTCATTAGAAGCAACGATTGGGTTCGGGTCACGATACCCATACACCACTTGTTTGAAGCGTCGACTCGTGATGCCTTTTACACAAGGAGGTGTCCGCCCCCAGTGATTACACGGCTCAAGTGTGACGTACAGCGTCATATTTGAACAATCATCAGGCAGTTGTTGAAACAATAACTGCTCAGCATGCGGCTGCCCCATTTCAGGATGGAAAGCTTGTGCTATAATTTTTCCATCAGTCACCGCAACAGCACCAACAGCCGGATTAGGCGCTGCAACACCACGTCCTCGCCAGGCTTGTTTGAGCGCTGCTTGCATGAATGGTTCGTGCATAATTCAGTCACCGTGAAAAAAGTGTGTGTATGATAACAAATTATTCAATTTTTGAGTAGCCTCATGACGCGATACAACACCTACCGCAGGCCATCTCCTCCACCAAAAACAATATTGTTTTGTGTTTTTTTATACCTATTTTTCTTCTTAACGCCCAATTTTGCCTTCTCACCCTACTCAAACAATGAGCTTGATGAGCTCGAAAAAGAGTTTGTCGAACAAATTAATGGGTCAAGCAGTGTATTAAGAGACCCTTTAACCAATCAGTACATTAACCAGCTCGGAAAAAAGCTTAGTGCACAAACAGATGTTTCCCCATCGCCAACTTTCTTTATTGTAAAATCTGATGACATCAATGCCTTTGCAGGTCCTGGTGGACACATTGGTATTAATAGCACACTCTTTTTAATCAGCGAACATGAAAATGAACTTGCAGCGGTTATGGCACACGAAATTGCACATGTGAGGCAACACCACTTATATCATATGCTTGAACACCAGCGACGCATGAAAATTCCAATGCTCGCATCACTGCTCGCAGGCATCGCGCTTGGCGCTATTAACCCGGCACTGGGTCAAGGTGCTGTCATGGCAACGCTCGGTGGCTTTGCCCAAGACAGCATTAACTTTATCCGTGCCAACGAAAAAGAAGCCGATCGAATTGGCATAGACATGCTAAAACGTGCTGGGTTCAACCCCCGTGGCATGATTCAATTTTTTAAGCGTATGCAAGAAAGTTCACGTTATTATTCCGCGAATGTTCCTGCTATTTTACGCACACACCCATTAGATGACGATAGAATCGCAGAAGCAGAACACCGTACCAATAGTCACACAACCAATACAAACACTGATAGTTTGCAATATCAACTCGCCAAAGAACGCATCCGAAACCTCACCGCCTCAAAACACCCTAAAAAATTGTTAGATTACTACGCCAGTCGCTGCCCAACACTTGAAAGTAATAATAATCCTTGTCTGTACGGACGCGCACTCACACTCCTTTACTCGAATCAGGCTGAAAAAGCCTCGGAAATTTTATATACGCTCGTTGCCGAACACCACGATAACTTATATTACGAAATTGCACTGGCAGAAGCTGAATCCAAGCTTAAAAAGCACACAGATGCCATTGCACGCCTTCAATTACTGTTAAAAGATCACCCCGAGAACTATGCCTTAACAACCGCACTTGCAGACGCTTTTTCTGCAGCAAACCAACCGGGGCATGCCGCGCAACTGTTGCTCCAAGCGCATCGCACTTTTCCAAACGACCTACCTGTTTGTTATGCACTCGCACGCGCGACTGCTGATAATGATAACAAGGCATACGCCTATTTCACCTATGCCGAATGCCACGTACTGCAGGGTAATATCAAAGAAGCACGTAGACTTTTTAAACTCTCCGGCACCTTCTCTCCCAAGGATAAATTTTTGCAAGCACGAATTGGTGCAAAACTAGATGATATCAAGCCTGATAAATAACATAGGTATTTTTTTTGTAATGCTTCGCAGTGTACATTGCTTCATCTGCATGCTTCAACAAGGTATCAACCGATTGTCCAGCCTCAGGATACACTGCCACACCAATACTCATTGTGACTGAAATCGTATGTTCTCCTGTAAATATAGGCGTTGCAACCACCTCTAATAACTTGCTCAGTGCCGCTGCTAAACCTTTTTCATCGGTTGTATCTTCCAGAATTAAACAAAACTCATCGCCTGAAAAGCGAGCGAAAAAATCGTTACCCCGTATTACTTGAGACACTTCATCTGCAATATGTCGCAGCACCAAATCGCCTACATGATGTCCATACTTATCATTAATTATTTTAAAACCATCACAATCCATGAAACACACTGAAAAAGGGGCGTGGCGTCTCATGGCACGTTTTAACACCGTATTCAAATGATCAAGGCAATGTCTTCGATTAGGTAAGTTCGTCACGCCATCAAATAGGGCTAATTGTTTCAAATGCGCAACATAGTTGGGGTCAAGCGCAACCGATTTTTTTTGACGCAGCACAACACCCCACCATAAAAAAAGCCCTAAGCACCCAGCAACAGCCATCAAAAACAGACGAAAACCGCCTCTAAAACTTGATTTAATATAAGCGCCACTCGGATATACATGAATTTTCCACTCCGTACCTAAAAAAGAAAACTGCTTTGAGTGAATCCAAGAAAAATCCCATGCAGAAGGAATGAGCTCGGGCAATTGTCCTTCCATTAAAGCAAGAAAATATCCTTTCATACGCTCTTTTTTTAAATGCTCTTTTAAGGTTGTTTTTAAATTTAATACAGCAAACATGTGTAGCCGTGGACTATACACACACAAAATACCATCCATGGGGATAAGTGTCATTTTTCTGTACATTTTCAATTGATTAGCGTGTGTTATCAACGCTTCATCACACGTTTCTTTTGCCATACGTCCTTGACTGTCCAAGGTGTAAGGATTGAATAAAACCAATGCGCTACTGCCGTCTCCCACAGGCGGTAATATAAAAGACTCTAGCCCGTGAATTTTCTGAAATTGGGAATTTAAGTCGTCAATGAATACATCATACGCTTTATATTGCTTTTTCTCGGCATCGGTAAAAAGCGCCTCAATCGAGGCTAAATTTTCAAGAGAGCGAGCTGAAAAACCATCGACTAGCTTATTTGCTGTTAACACGGCCTCTTGCTGCAACCGCTTAATTTCATAGGGTTTAACAACCAGCTTCCAACCAAAGAAAAAAAGCAACGGGCTGAGTAAAAAAAACACCCACTTCCAAATATTAAACGCCATGCTAGGGTATGACATGGGGCAGCACTCCTGTCTGCATGAGCAACACATCGCTCTCCATATGTAAACCCAAGCGGCCGTTTCACATCAAAATTCAGCCTGGCCACTCGTGCCCGTTAAATCATCAAAAAACATTTATTTTATAAGCAGTTTACCAACTTTTGATCAGCTCACAAAGCTTCTTTCTCTTCAAGCGTCAATGCGCGTGCTTCCTGCTCAAGCATCACGGGAATGCCATCACGAATAGGGTATGCAAGCCTATCAAAACCACAAATCAGTTCTTCTTGCTTTTGCAATAATTTCCCCTGGCATAGGGGGCATGCGAGCATGACTAATAATTTTTTATCCATGCACACCTCCTGTCACTTGATCACGCACATACACAGGCATTGCTTTTTCAGCGGAAACTGCTTCAACACCACCTAACTCAACTATTTCTATCATTGTACTTGCATCTGGAAATACATTATGTTGGCTCACAATTGCCTCACGCAACACTTCAGGCAACTGATTAAGATAAGGTTCAAAACCCGTGCCTGCCAAAATAATCTCGGCTCTCTTAGGTACATGCACATCGCAAGGAGCACTCACCACTACCTTCGTATCTGCTCCAAATGACCAGTACAACTGATTCATTCGCGCATCTAACACAGCAAGCACTGGCTTTTCAAATCGACGCACATCGTAGGCAATCGCCTGCAACCCCCCTACCGGAAAAAGCGGTAAGTCATGTGCGTATGCAAGCCCCTTCGCCACACTGCATGCAATACGAATGCCAGTAAAACTTCCTGGCCCTTCTCCAAATACGATGCCATCCAACGCATCAAAACCCGCACCTGCTTCAGCTAACAACGCTTCAATCATCACTAACAAAACACGAGCATGTTGCCGCGTGCTGACTTCTTCTGATGTCAATAACTGTCCTTGAAAACGGAGTGCCAAAGATGCTCGCGACGTTGACGTATCAATGGCAAGCAAGTTCATTTTTCAGACCATTCTCGTTCTAAATATTGCAATTTATCGGGCTTATTTTCCCATTCTTTTGCATCCGGCGGTCCATCTTTTTGAACTGTAATATTAGGCCATGCTTCTGCAAGCGTCGCATTCAATTCTAAAAATGGGCGCTGCTCATCTGTTAGGTCATCTTCCGAAACAATGGCATCAACCGGACACTCGGGTTCACATAGCGCGCAATCAATACACTCATCTGGATGAATCACCAAAAAATTGGGACCTTCATAAAAACAATCAACAGGACATACTTCAACACAATCAGTATATTTACATTTAATGCACTGCTCTGTTACAAGGAACGTCATGCTTTACCTCTCGCGTTAAGGACACCAATATTATTGGGGAGAGATTAAAACATACTTAAAGGGGGTTATGCTAGAGTAGCGAGTGATTTGTTTTAAAACACACACAAAGGAACATGAAGTATGGTGCCCAGGGCCGGAGTCGAACCGGCACGAGATTGCTCTCGAGG
>JARGNV010000002.1:37498-61756 GCA_029212465.1 Legionellaceae bacterium
CTCGCGACCCCAACCTTGGCAAGGTTGTGCTCTACCACTGAGCTATTCCCGCATCAACGAGGGGGAATTCTACCCGAAACTGCTCTTCTGTCAACCCTGCATTTAGCAATAAAAGCTATTTTTTATTGAGCAATACAGGTCTTGCAACAATCAAGTAGGCAACCATCGACCAAATCGTTAATATGGCTGCCACATACAAGAGCACAACACCCAGTATTCCCAATATACCTGACATCGAAAATGCCGGCGGAAAAGCAAGTAACAAAATCAAAGCTATCATTTGCACTGTGGTTTTCACTTTGCCGACATAACTCACCGCAACACTTGCTCTATCCCCAATTTCAGCCATCCACTCTCTGAGCGCTGAAATCACAATTTCACGCCCTACTATGATGATAGCAGGCAACGTAATGTAGCCTCTGTCTCCTGCGCCAACGAGCAGCAATAATGTCGACGCAACCAGTAGCTTATCGGCAACTGGGTCTAGAAAAGCACCAAACGATGTCATCTGCCCTAACTTTCTTGCGAAATATCCGTCCAGCCAATCTGTAAAGCTTGCTATCATAAAAATGATGGCAGCTCCCGCATGCGCCCAGGGCCATGGAAGATAAAATACAATAATAAATACAGGAATCAATACAATACGTGCCAGCGTTAATGAATTAGGTAAAGTGGTTAATATACTCACGAAACTTCCTCTCCCCTTGTCTTACAATCCGAGATAATCTTCAATTTGCATAAACGTATTAAACACTTCAAGAGCACCTGCACGTTTTAAATCATCCGCTTGTTGATAATAAAAATCAACGCCAACACTTGGAACTTCAAGCGCTTTTGCCATTTCTATATCAGAGACTGAGTCTCCAACCATCAACGCATCATGTGGTAAACACCCAACCACCGTTAAAATATCCTCTAGCATGTCAGGGCATGGTTTTGCAGGCAGCAGTCCCGCAGAACGCGTTACCCGAAAAAAAGCATCTACGTGCAGCGTCTGCAAAGCACGCTCTAGCGATTGCTGCCCCTTATTGGTTGCAATCGCAAGCGCTGCACCTGTTGCATGAATTTTTTCAATTAAGGCCCTCGCCCCTTCAAATAGATAAGCAGCTGCCTGATTAGATACCAATGCTTGCTGTACCCCAAGTAACAAACGCTCATATTGATGCAACGATAAATCGGGGAAAATTTTCCGCACGGCCTTGTCTAAACCAAGAGATACATAACGCCTTGCTAAAACGACATCATAGGGCCCAAGCCCAAGCTGCGCTGCCTCGGTTTCAAGCGCTTGATGAATATGGCCTAGTGGGTCCCCTAAAGTTCCCTCCCAATCAAACACAATCAACTGATAAGGCAACGTCATGGCTTAAACTGTCTTTTTGTGTGTGCGGAAAAAATGAATCGCATCGTCAAATTGTGCATCGAGTTCTGCTTCAAAAACATACGGCGTATTTTCCAGGGTAAATTGAATTGCTCTTGCATGCAAATAAAGTCGTTTTGCAAGTTGCTTTTTGGCGTGTGCGTTGAACACTTCTGCCCCGTACTTCGCATCTCCTAAAATAGGATGTTGCAGTGAAGCAACGTGCACCCGAATTTGATGTGTGCGCCCTGTTTTAGGACGCGCTTCAAGCCAGCATGCATCGTTATAGTTCTCAAGACACTTAAACGTTGTTTGTGAAGGCTTACCTGCCTCATCAACGCGTACCACCCGCTCACCAGACTGCAACACATTCTTATGTAGCGGTAAATTTACACGTACCGTTTGCTTCCCACTCCATGTGCCTTGCGATAAAAGCCAATAATTTTTTTGCACTTTTCGAGAGGCAAACAATGCCTGAACCTGGCGTAGCATGCTACGCTTTTTCGCAATCAACAAACACCCTGACGTTTCCCTGTCGAGACGATGAATTAATTCTAAATAATGGGCATCTGGTCGCATGGCACGTAATGCTTCAATTACACCAAACTGCAGCCCACTCCCGCCATGCACAGCCATCCCTGCTGGCTTGTTAAGCACTAAAAGCTTTTCATCTTCAAACAAAATGCAATCGCTTAACTGTTTAAATAAACCATCACTCACGACCATTTTGTCAGATGCTTCGCGCATACGCACAGGTGGGATACGAATTAAATCTCCTGTTACAAGGCGTAAGGCTACTTTTGCACGCTTTTTGTTCACGCGTACTTCACCACCACGAATAATGCGATAAATGTAACTTTTAGGCACACCCTTTAAAATACGAATTAGATAATTGTCCAACCTCTGACCACTTTCTTCCGCGCCGACGGTCTTATAAGACACCTTATTCATCATACATCTGTTCCCCAAACCCTGTTTTCTTGGTATACTACTTGTCATGCGGATTACCGCAAAAGAATTATAACGCATATACCAGCGAATGGCTCAGACAAAGCCATTTTTTATTAGAAATAACGCGCGTTTTCCTTGATTCACTATTGACTCAATGAACGTAAGAGAAAAACAACGTAAAACTAGGACTATTTTGAATTTCACGTCTCAGATACTCAAGCCCTCTCACGTAGTTGAACACAGGCAAATCGCGCCCTTAAACTTAGGGGTTCATGATGTCCGTAATGGAAAAAATGATCATCAATGCCACGCAACCGGAAGAAGTACGGGTTGCCTTAATCAAAAACAATCGACTGTACGACCTAGACGTCGAGTGTCCAACTGAAACGAAAAAAAAGGGGAATATTTACAAAGCCATTGTCACACGTAGAGAGCCAAGCCTCGACGCAGTTTTTGTGGAATACGGTGCTAAACGACAAGGTTTCTTACCACTCAAAGAAATTTCACCTGAATATTTTAGTAAAACCCCCAAAGAAGATGAAAAGCTTCCTATCACAACTCTTATTCGTGAAGGGCAAGAGTTACTTATCCAGGTGGATAAAGAAGAGCGCGGTACAAAAGGTGCGGCACTCACTACATACATTACACTCGCAGGATCATATCTCGTTTTAATGCCCAATAGTCCACACTCAGGGGGGATTTCAAGACGTATAGAGGGCGAAGAACGTGATGAGCTCAAAGAAGCGCTACAGTCCCTCACCATTGATGAAGATATGGGTGTTATTATCCGTACGGCAGGCGTTGGAAAAAGCCAAAAAGAATTACAAGCCGACCTTGATATGCTGTGTACCCAATGGCACGCTATCCGCAAGGCGCAACTCGGTGAGCTTGCACCCTGCTTGATTCATCAAGAAGGGGATGTCATTACACGCGCCATTCGAGATAACTTGCGCCAGTCTATTGATGAAATCATCATCGACGAAACCACTGCATACATCAAAGCGAAGCAATATATTTCACAAGTAAAACCTGAGTTTTTGCCTCACTTAAAGCTCTACAATAGCCCAACACCTTTGTTCAGCCTGTATCAAATTGAAGGGCAAATTGAAACAGCCCATCAACGCCAAGTCGTACTGCCATCAGGTGGAGCACTGGTGATTGACCCAACTGAGGCTTTGGTATCTATCGACATCAACTCGGCCAAAGCAACCGGTGGTGCAGATATTGAGTCGACCGCGTTCAACACTAACCTTGAAGCGGCAGACGAAATCGCGCGTCAGCTTCGTTTACGCGACCTGGGCGGACTGGTTGTCATTGACTTCATCGATATGAGCAGCGCTAAAAATCAACGTGACGTCGAAAACCGCCTTAAAGAAGCATTGAAAGCTGACCGTGCTCGTATTCAAGTAGGTCGTATTTCGCGCTTTGGTTTACTTGAAATGTCTCGTCAGCGCCTTCGCTTGTCGCTAGGTGAGAATGCACAAGAAGTCTGTCCGCGCTGTGAGGGCCAAGGCCATGTGCGTAGCCTACAATCTCATGGCTTATCAATTATTCGTCTCATCGAAGAAGAGGCGCTTAAAACAAAAGTTGCTGAGATCCAGGTGCAGTTACCGGTTGAAATGGCAACCTATCTCATGAACGAAAAACGTCCTGCAATTACAGCACTTGAGAGGCGACATCAAGCACACGTTGTGATGGTAGCCAATCCATATATGCAGTCACCACAATATCAAATCACCTGCATCAAAGAAGATGGTCATAAAAGTAAAAAACCAAGCTATGCGCTCGCAGCACCACCAACCATTGAACCTGTACGCAACAAGGCTGTTCCCAAAGCCGATGAGCCAGCTGTTAAGGCTTATAGTCAAACAGCACTGCAGCCAGATGAAGTCAGTGTGTTAAAACGCTTATGGCGTTCTGTATTTGGAGCAACCGAAACACCGGCCCCAGCTGAAGAGCCATCTAAACACTCGCAAAACAGACGTCATGCGAGCTCTAAAAAACGAATATCTTCTACTAACTCACAACGTAGGCCCCAAAACACGTCATCACGTTCGAATACACGAAAACAACCATCAGGAAACAAGCAATCGGGCAGCACGCAATCAAACCAACGAAAGCCACGCAGTCAGCAGAGTCAGGGAGCGACTCGCTCAAAGAAGCAAACTGAGAATCAAACATCAGATTAAATACTCTTCCCAAGCCTTTACTTGAGGAGCCTTCACTATAAGTGACGCAAGTAAGGGCCCTACTTGGCTCGCTTTATGCGAGCCGGCATTGCTGCGTAGATAACCTGGGTTTAGATAGGGTGTGTTGACAATTCACATACCGCCTACGTGCCGCGGCTTGTCCGCGGCATCCAGTAGATGGTCAAACTAAAATCGACTCTATCTCAATGCATTGAATAATAAGAGCAAACCCATAATATAACGGTTCTGACACCAAGTATAAAATGGGTTTACAATGGCTAGACTTATGCTCAATGATGAGCTTTGGTCGAAGCTGAGGGAGATGATGCTACAGCAAAGGATTTATGACAAGCCTAATTTACGTCTAGTCGTAGAGGCAATGTTATACCGTATGCGCGTTGGTTGTCCTTGGCGAGACTTACCGGCAAGTTTTAGATGCTGGAATTCAATTTATCAACAATTTAACCGATGGTCATCTCAAAATAAATTGATGCAAATTTTTAAAGCGCTTGTTCAAGAGCCTGACTTAGAATGGGAAGTTATTGATGGCAGTATTGTCAAGGCTCATCAACACAGTGCGGGCTTACCCAATAAAGAAGAACAAGCCATTGGTAAGTCGGTTGCTGGAAATACAACAAAAATTCATATGGCTGTTGATGCTCACGGATTACCAATTGATTTTGAAATAACAGGTGGTGAAGTGCATGATTGCAAAATTGCACTAGAATTTATCGAGAAATTACCAAATTCAGGACACACTGTTGCAGATAAAGGTTATGAAGGAAGTATGATGCGTCCGGCTTATGTTTATATGCTTGCAAGTCAGCGCAATGGGACTCTTTACGTCGGCTCTACGTTAGACCTTATTAAACGAACATGGGAACACAAAAACAAAGTTATTTCTGGCTTCACCGCTAAGTATAACGTACATATGCTTGTCTATTATGAAGCACATGAATTATATATCGAGGCAGCTCGTCGTGAAAAACGTTTCAAAAATTGGCCAAGGCAATGGAAAATAAATTTAATTGAAAAGAACAACCCAGAATGGCGTGACTTGTATAACGAAATTTGCCAGTGATTTAGACCTTACTGGATGCCGCGGACAAGCCGCGGCACGTAGGCGGTATGTGAATTGTCAACACACCCTAGTTTTTCCATTTGTTTATACATCCGTCTTATAAGCCGACAAGTCTATCGTTTCTAAAGCCCTAAGTGCCTGCTGGTAGCCAGAATCGATAATTTCTTGAATTGTTGAGAAGCTTAAAATACTGAACTCATTCAAGTCCATCATCACATTATAATCAGCTTGCTGAATCATTGATTCCTGATGATTATTACTCCCAACAATCATGGAGTCTTGAATAACGGATGCAATAGTTACGAAGTTTTTATCACGTTCTTCCGCACTCCTATTCAATTTCGGCAATAAAAAGTACTTAAATAATAAATGCCAACCAGAAGCCGTATATTCCTCATAACTCAGCGTCGATGGTGCATCATTCCGGCGAATAATAGAGCTCGCAAGTACTTTACCGCCTTGCAGTCTCTCTTTCATTTCATCGACTGGCAAATTATTTAAAATACCGCCATCTACAAATATTTGCTGATGTTCATCAAGCACAGCAGGCAGAATGCCAGGTAGAGAAATACTTGAACGCACGCCACGCCATAGTGAGCCGCTTTCATGCACCTGCAGTTTATTTTTTACAATGTTCGTTGAAACACAAAAATATTTTTGCCATAAATCTTCTATATTTGTTTCGTTACCAAATGATAATCGCAACAAGTCATCTAATACTTTTGCTCTCAACAACGCTACAATAGGAAACGTGTAATCAAGCCCCTTCTGAAATTTTGCGAGTACTTCAATCAGCATATCCGTCATCGTCTGATAATCAAACTCTTTTGCAAGCCCTCCTCCAATCACAGCTCCCATACTCGTACCAGCAATATAGTCAACTGAAACATTGGCTTCGGCCAAGGCTCGAATCACCCCCACATGTGCAAGCGCATAAGAGGCACCTCCAGAAAATACGATGCCAAGCGCATTACCTGTAATCAATCGAATTAAACGCTCAAAATCTTTGATGTGAGACTGCCGCACTTTATAGTGCGTTATCATACGACGTACACTCAACCATTGATGGGTTTCAGTCGGCGCTTTGTTGCCATTTTCAAACAATAAAATCAGCTCTGTAGTGGGCGTTGTCTCTTTTTGATGTGTCAATAAAATTTGCTCTATTTCCCCAAGTGCTGGATTATCACCATATTGCCCGACCAACAAAATCTTATCCGCTTGGCGAATACATCGCTTTGCCCATGGACCTTTTTCCGTTGCAGCATACACAAGAAACCGATATTCAGACTCTAATGCTTGAAACCACGAAAATATCTCTCCATTTTCAATTAATGCCGAGTTTAAATGTTCACCATGCATTTTTTTGAACGTGTCATAGGTCAGCAATAGGGTATTGCCATACTTTGATAACTGTTCAACAAACGCCTGACCAAAGCTTTCTATTGCAGCGTAATTTCCTGCGGGCATTAAACAAAAGCAAGACATATCTCTTTTAGGGCTATATTTTTCTGGATTCACCAACCGCTTAACGCTTTGACTCACAATCCCCATCATAATTCGCGGATGTTTCTCAAGTAACGTATCAAACGTATCTCGAGTCATTCTGAGTAACACGCTGTCTCTTATCGTGTAAACAGAAGCCGTTCTCGGTTCATCAAACAAACAACCAATTTCACCGACAACACTGCCCGCACCCAATTCACCAATAACCTTTTTTGCTCCCCAAGCCTCGTTCTTAATGGCTCGCAGAAAACCAAACATCAAAACATACATAGCATCCGAACTATCACCTTGTTTTATCAGTATGGTGTTTCCTTTAACATAGAGTAGTTCAAAAGCTTCTGACATTTCTTGGATGACATCCATTGATAAACCAGAAAATAAGTCAATCTTAGATAAGAAAGTGCTCACTTGCCGACGCGTAATTCCTTCGGTTGATTTGGTCATAGACAATATCTATCATTGAAGCATGCTCTACTTAAAAAGTAGACGCTGCTTCCTGAGTGTGTCAACTCTAAAAAGGACCACAAATGAAACTGACGTTTCTTGGAGTATCCTCTGCACTAGTAACCGCACATCACTGCTACCAGTCTAATATGGTGCTCGAAAGTACATCAGGGCATCACTTACTAATTGATTGCGGCTCTGATATTAGGCATGCACTGCTGTCACAAGCGATGGGCCATACCGATATTGAAGCCGTATATATCAGCCATTTACACGCCGACCATGTAGGTGGGCTCGAATGGCTCGGCTTCTCCAGTCGATTTGTTGATAGAAAAAAACCTAAGCTTTACATCAGCCCGAATTTAAAAACAACCCTCTGGGAGCATGTCCTCTCTGGTGGGATGTCGTCACTCGAGACCGAAATGGCAACCTTGGAGAGTTTTTTTGATGTCCAGGCCATACATGATAATACGTTTGTCTGGGAAAAATATACGTTTCAATTGATTCAAGTGACTCATAGTATGAGTCATCACAAACCCTTACCAAGCTTTGGCCTACTCATTACAGGTCCAGGCAAGAAAGTATTTATATCAACAGACACGCGCTTTACACCCAATGAGCTCATGCCTATTTATCAAATGTCAGATCTCATCTTTCACGATTGTGAAGTGCAATCCTTTGCCAGTGGCCAACATGCAACCTATGCCGAACTCAATACCCTAGATACGCATATTAAGCATAAAATGTGGCTCTATGACTACGGAAATGACCCCTTGCCTAATGCAGAAAAAGATGGCTTTAAAGGCTTTGTCGTACGTGGTCAATCCTTTCATATTTAACTATTTCTCGTTAAACACATACACACCATCCCACCCAGGTCTTGGCGGGTGCTGCTCAAACTGCGCTATACGTGCTAAAAATACAGCATACAGCTGTGTGTTGGGATAACGCTTTGTTAATGCTTTAAATAAAGTAGATGCCAATGCAAAGTCTTTTGCAAAATAGGCTGCCAGTGCTTTTTCATGCGCTGCTAACTCTTCAGATAATGCTACTGTTAAATCCGACTTGCGGCATATTACTTCATAAATTTTTTCAGCATCATGCTTTCCCTTAAATTTGACGCTATCAACCATACGAAACACAAACTGTGTCTGGCTCACCTGTGTGGCATGCCCAACGAGTAGCGAGACACCATAGTAAGTCGTTGCACTTTGAAGTCTCGAAGCTAAATTCACTGCATCACCAATCACCGTATATGACCGTCTAAATTTAGAGCCCATATCGCCCACATTCATCAAGCCTGTGTTCAAGCCAATCCCAAGCGTTATCTCAGGTAACCTTGCCTCATGGAACTTTTTCTGTAAGGCCGCTGTTTTGTCCAACATCTCAAGTGATGCATTAATTGCTGCCTCTGCATGTAGGGCATTTTCAATCGGTGCACCCCAAAATGCCATTACCATATCCCCCACATACTTATCAATTGTCCCCCCATGCCTTAATATAACCTCGGTCATAGGTGTAAAAAATTTGTTTAGCATTTTTTTAACATCTGATGCACTTAAGTGCTCTGAAATGGTTGTAAAGTGGCGTATATCGGCGAACAATACCGTCAGTTCTACCGACTTCCCTTCAAACCCATAGGCGCTTGGGTTATCCATCAATAATTTCAAATAATCTGGTGGTACATATTGAGCAAAAGCCCGCCGTAAATACGCCTTTCTTCCACGCTCAAAAAGAAAAGCCAGTGCTGTGCTTGTGACGAGCACTAAAGCCCCTAGCAACAAGGGTGCTGCCAATGAAAAAACCATCCCATAGTTTAAAAAAAATGACGTATTAATAACAAGCAATGTGAGTTGTAATAAAAAAGCGATAGAAATGGCTATTCCAACGCTTAAAAATGAAAATACCAAACCCGTTATAGTTCCCACACATAAAATGGCAACCACTTCAAAAGTCTTATTCCAGTAAGGCGTATATAAAAATCTTTTGTTAAGAATTGAATCAAGTACGGTTGCTTGTATTTCAATATTTGATAAAAGTGCAGAAGCATACTGCTTATTATCTATGTCTTGTAACCCTGATATAGTTGGCCCTAAAAAAACAACAGCAGACTTCAAAGTTCCTTTACTCACCTTGCCACTCAAAACATCAACCGCAGATACATGTCGAATATTCGCCCCCCCCTTATACCCTGGGATCCATATGCGTGCATTTTTATCCGTTGAAATCAACTTATCTCCAAACTGAATTGATGCAATATACTCTGAGCCAAACCAGTTTACCGTCCTAATATGCACTTTCTTCTCGGGATATAAGCTACTTGCAACCGCTAAAGGCAATGATAAGTACACCCGATTGCCATGACGCGCTATCAGTAATTGTTGCCGCGTAATACCGTCCCACTCTCCTTGCGTCAAGATAAACCCTGTATGTGTTAAAGCACGCTGTAACGCATCGAAGCTAGTCAAGTAACCCGGCAGGTTTAGGATGCTACTGGTATTAAGTGCTTCGTCACTTAACGTCATAAAGGGCTTTGGAAGCGCACCTTGCGTATGAGGTGTGCGACTTAAAAGAAATGGTAGGACAATATTGGGGTTATCGGATATATACTGAACAAGCCGACGATTTTCATCAAAAGATACTTCTAACTGCTTTAACTGCTCACTCGAAACAACATGCCCCACGTTCTCCTGCACTAACTTCTCTCTCAAGTGCTTTATAATATTTTTCTCTTCCCGGCCTAAAATACCATCCAGTACAATCGCTGACACATCTTCCTCATGTAAGTGCTTAAGTAACGCGATTATCCTTTCATAACGCCATGGCCATACTCCCTCCTGAAGTATGCTCTTGCTATCAATATCGACCACTATAATAGTATGATTTTTAGAAGACTGGTTAGAAAACCAACGTCCCTTCATATCATACCGAATATAATCAAGCCGCTTACAGACTTCTTGTGGCACCGCTATAAATGCTCCAGGTTGATAAGGCGACAGTGCTATCCATAGTGCACCAGCCATCAAAATAACGGATACCACAAACGGCATAAATGGCACAAGCTTTTGCAGTTTATCGGGCCCTTTCATAATCCTTCAAGCATAAAGTCTATCTCTCTTGAGTATAGGAGAGATTCACCGTATCGCTATACACTGCGCTGTATAGGAGCCCTGTCCAAATGCACTTTCAGCCATTGCTTCATCAGACACATCTAAACCCGATTCATTACAAGTCGCAAACATTGATAGCACCGTTATACATGGTTGTTTCTCTGGTGAAGGCGTTGCGCCTGCTGCTTTTAGAATACTAACTGTCCTGTCGTGACCTGCCTCAAGCGCAAAGTCGAGTGGTTTTTTGCCATGAGACGTCTTACCAGGCGCATCCAAAGGCGTGTTAACAGATTCCTGCTGCGCAATTAAGTATTGAAGCACGTGGTTGTAACCATGCTTTGCTGCAATACACATGCGATTTCCCTCCGTTTTAAACACTTCTCGTTGTATTAAACTGTTCAGGCACCGTTCACGCTCATCGCCTCTAACTGTGTAAGTATCCAATAATCGCTCAACTGTTTTAATTTCAGCCATATTTGCAGCAAGCCACCAGAAGTCCGTGGTGCGAAGCTCCGGGCAGACCTTTGCACCTGCGTCAAGCAGCATACTCACAATAATGATACATTGTTTCTTATACGCTAACTGTAAAGCAGTCCGACCATGCTTGTCTGTGTCGGGCTGCTCTACCGCCATGTCAAGTGCAATAGTATGAGTGACTAATAACGTACTGACTTTTCCAACATTTCCTGCACACACCGCACGCATTAATGGTGTCATACCGCCTGCGTCTCGTACATTCACATTATCAGCTGATATTTTCAAGTCTTCCTGCGGTACGCTTGGGGCAGGCATAATGTCGAAAGTGTTATCATTTTCTCCCATTTTAGCATGAAGAAATGCCGCAATTTCAAAGCAATTGTTATCATTGGCAAGTGCAATAGGTAGTTGCGTGTATCGGTCTCGTACATACAATAGCTCGGGTTGCCGCTCATATAGCGCTTGGACAAGTTTAAGTTGATTATCTAGAATCAGTCGATGAAACACATACTCGCCATTATATGGCGTATCTCTAGCTCCCCCGCGTATTAAAACCGCAGCAACTTGATACCAGCCTGGTTGGCAAGCCCAATGTAAAGCTGTTTTTTGCGAAACAGCTTGCGCTTCGCTGGCTACATCTAGAGAAGCCCCCTGTGATACTAAATAATGCACGCCTGCAACAAATGCATGCTTCACAGCAACAAGCAAAGGCGTTTCTCCTTTGCCATTTCTTTGCTCCAGTAAATGAGGGTAACAGTCTAATAAATGCTTCAGGAGCCATAATTTCCCATCTCTAGCTGCCCTATGAATCAAGTAACAATCATTCTCTTGGTATATAGCTTTACCTTCAGAGTAATGTAAAAACCCCCTCCCGGAAACGCTATATCCTTGGCGCCTGCATCCAATAAGGCCTTCACAACATCGTAATGTCCTTTATCGTAAGCAATGTGTATTGGTGTTTTCCCGTTTATGCAGCGGTAATCTTTATCAGCCGAAGACACCATTCTGTCTAAATCAACTCGCTGTTTCAGCAAATAATGTACAACGGCTTGTTGATTATATTGTGACGCCCAAAATAAAAGTGTTCTTCCTATTGGGTCAACTGTTTGCGCTACGCCTGGATGTTACTTCAATAATGCAATGGCCTTTTTTTCTTGCTCAGATATATTCTCATTATTAGATACATTCTCATTACCACTCTTCGATAATAGCTTAACAACTTGTTCGTATACCATGTTTTACCTTACTCACTGATTTCAAAACTGAATGGAAGCACTTATGTGCTTTGATGCCCCGCATTATCAAGCGGTGTTGCGATGGGGGTTACCCCAATATTTGGATTAATGCCACAGTCATCTAAAATTTTTAATAAATTATTCCCCTTTTTTGTCAGTGTATCGACACAATAAATTTGCAGATAGCTATCTAGAATATACTTATATTCTGGCAAATCTAAAATCGCCAAAATTTTCTCAGCTCGCACCAAGTGATGTGGTAAAGAAGCATCACAGGTTTGAAACAGTACAGCCCCCAACATTTGTGCAATACTTGCACGCCGTGCCTTCTCTGCTAAATAAAATCGCTGAATACATTCATCAATGGTCCTATCTTTATCCCATGCAGCCCACGCATGGTAAATCATCATGGCGTCTTCTTCTGAAAAAGGATGAGAGATACCAAGTTGCTGGAGCGCATACGCAACTGGCACAACTCCTTGTACATTCGCCCATGAGCAATTCCCCGTGATTTGCGGTGAGAGCGGCATCTTCAAAACGGGCTCAAGCCCCAACAACTGATTGATTTTTTCATGGAAAAATTGCCTTGGTTGACGCTTATATAAAAAGTTATGCACAAACTCAGGTGTCAATGCGTTCGGATACCTCATTCGATAAATATTGACAGTACCTTCTTTCAAGCTATTTTCACCTCTATCAATTTTAGCCCACCACTCACCATGCCGCACAAAACAAAAAGCATGCCCGCGACTGGCCGCCGGTAAAATTAAAAGGGGCGCTTGAATCAGTTCTGCAATACGAGCACGATGCTGTTCACTCAAGGACGATTGGCGCTGCAACTGCAAAAGCTCATCCGCTACTTCAAATGCATCTATCACACCATACAACAGGCCAAAATACCGGCGTAGGTGTCTTGTGGAATAGCTACTTGTAAATCGCATGAGCGAGTCACGAATGATGGCCACCGTAAACTCTAAAATAAACCCTTCGTAATTCACCTCAATAAACTTATTATCTGCCGTTAGGATGTCGACATCTCCCTTCAGCTCAAAACGGTGCCCCAGCAATTTTGCCGCAATAAAATCCAGGGCAAAATCAAGCTTTCCTCCATATTGATACAACAAATGCTTAATATCATGCTGACCGCGCAGCACAGGATAGACCAGCACAGAAAGCCCTGCCCGTGTAAATGCGTTAGGGTTTGCGCCTGCAGAAAGCAGTGCTTTTGAAAACTTCACATCGTCATTATCAACCGCCCAGTGTAATGCCGTTCGTTTACTCACATCTTGCTCATTAATGTTTGCACCGCGCGCGAGCAGCTCTTTCGCAATGGCTGGCTGCTTTGCAATCACTGCCTCAATCAGTGGCGTAAACCCATATTCATCCATATCATCTAGTGATTCACCTTCACGAAGATAAGCATCAAAATTAGGCATTTGACCTCGGAGAATATCATTTGCAAGGGTCATGCATTACTCCTCACTATAGGCCTGGCGGTTTAAATTCGGGTTTGTTCGTCAATCTATCTTGTAACTCTTGTCGTTTCTGCATCTTTAACTGTTGCTCTAATTGATACTCTTCTCGACCCTCAGGAGATGTTAAATCAGGCAGTGGGTTTACATCTGGCTCAAGCCCATCATACTGCTGCTTATCTCCTAAAAGAGGATGCTCAGGCGCCCCTTCCAAACCCTCGTCATAGCTTGCATCTTTACGTGGCGCATCTCTATCACGGCGCGCTTCAGATGCAAGGCCTGTCGTTGCAATAAGCCCTGTAATTTCTATTTTTCGCCGCGCATTTTCACGCTCTGGGGTATCCTCACCAAGATAGCTCTCCCACGGCGGTTTCCGATCGCCCCGCCCTGAACGCCCGGAACCCCCTTCATCTTCATCACCGGTATCTTTTTCGTCTTTGCGCAGCAGCCGTTTCTTTTTTAACGCTTCATCATCTGTGCCACGTAAAAAACGCTTCAGTCTATTCGCCATAATACTTATGAGTATAAGTCATAAATAATCACGTTGCAGAAGCTCTGCAATTTGTACAGCATTGCTTGCAGCGCCTTTTCGAACATTATCTGCAACGACCCACAGATTAAGCCCTAAGGGATGTGAAATATCTTCTCGAATGCGGCCAACAAACACATCATCAACCCCTGTGGCATGCGAAATAACCGTTGGGTATTTTTTCTTGCTTGGCGTATGATCAACCACCTGTATGCCAGGCGCTTTCTTCAGTAATGTACGCGCCTTCTCAGCCGTTAAAGGTTTTTTTAATTCAAGGTGAATGGCTTCTGAGTGCCCATAAATAACTGGTACGCGCACAGCAGTTGGATTGACTTGAATGTTATCATCTTCAAGAATTTTTTGGGTTTCCCACACCATTTTCATCTCTTCTCGCGTATAGCCATTGTCTTCAAAGTCATCGATATGTGGCAATACATTAAACGCTATTTGCTCTGAATACGCTTTCGGCTTTTTCACCGAGCGACCATTCAAAAGCTCACCCACCTGACCAATGAGCTCATCAATAGCACTCTTGCCTGTACCCGACACCGACTGATACGTTGCAACATTCACCCGCGTAATACCAACTGCATCATACAACGGTTTTAAAGCCACCAGCATTTGAATCGTTGAACAATTAGGATTCGCAATAATTCCACGCTTGGTATAGTCTGCAATGCGCTCTGGATTCACCTCAGGCACGACCAATGGCACATCATCGTCATAACGAAAACACGAGGTATTATCAATCACAACACAGCCTGCTGCTGCAGCTTCTGGTGCATATTGCTTAGAAACCGCGCCTCCGGCCGAGAAAAAAGCAATATCAACATCTCTAAAGTCAAATGTCGCTACATCCTCAACATCTAACATACGCTTTCCAAAATAAACTGTCTTACCCGCTGAGCGCGCACTGGCCAAAGGATATAATTCAGCAACCGGAAACTTTCGCTCATCCAATACATTCAGTAAGGTTTCACCCACAACACCTGTTGCCCCAACAATCGCTACATTCAATTTTCTCATCACACTCTCATTGTTTACTGATTATTACTTATATTATGGCAAGTATTATATGCTTCGTAACGTAACATATAATCCATCAACACCAATGCCATCATGGTGCGAGCAACAGGTACCGCACGAATGCCAACACACGGGTCATGTCGGCCCTTTGTTACAACATCCACTTCATCTCCGAGCATATTCAAACTCTTTGCAGGCTTCACCAAACTTGAAGTTGGTTTAACAGCCAAACTAAGCTTAATTGCTTGCCCGGTGCTAATTCCACCAAGTATTCCACCTGCATGGTTACTCAAAAAACCAGACGCGCGCATCTCATCACGATGGACACTGCCACGCTGTGTCACCGCATTAAAACCTGCACCTATTTCAACCCCTTTCACTGCATTAATCGACATCATCGCATGTGCGAGCGCTGCATCTAACTTGTCGAATACAGGCTCACCAAGCCCCACAGGCACTGCACTTGCAACCACCGCAACACGTGCACCAATTGAATCTCCTGCACGACGCAGTGTATCAATTTGCGCCTCAAGCGCAGGAACTTGTTTTAAATTAGGGCAAAAAAACGGGTTTTGATGAATATACGCTTCTGATTCAAACGTTAAAATCTCATCGCCCATTTGCTCTAAATACCCAATCACTTCAATACCGTAATGTTGTTTTAAATAAAGTAACGCAATCGCACCAGCCGCTACACGTGCAGCTGTTTCACGTGCTGATGCGCGTCCCCCACCACGATAATCACGATGGCCATATTTATGGTGATACGTGAAATCAGCATGCCCTGGACGAAATACATCTCGAATTGCCGCATAATCAGATGTGCGCTGGTTGGTGTTTTCAATCAAAAGCATCAAAGGCGCGCCTGTTGTCATCCCCTCAAATACACCTGATAAAATCTTTACACAGTCCGGTTCTCGACGCTGACTGGTATACTTCGATTGTCCGGGACGACGCTCGTCTAAAAAGGGCTGAATCAGTGATTCATTCAGTGCAAAGCCTGCAGGGCAGCCATCTACGACACAGCCAATGACTGGGCCATGACTTTCTCCAAACGTCGTGACTTTAAACAGTGTTCCGAGTGTATTGCCGCTCATGCTTTAAAATATTGATTCAGTTGTTCCGCCGTTAGTAAAAACACGCCACTTCCCCCTATCTCAAACTCGAGCCAAGTAAAAGGCACATCTGGATAAGCCTCTGTTAGAGCGACTTCGCTATTACCAACCTCCATCACCAAAATACCTTCCGGACTCAGGTAGTTTGAGGCCGAAAAAAGCATTTTCTCAACAATTGCAAGCCCATTATTATCTGCACACAACGCAAGTGTTGGTTCATGCTGATACTCTTTTGGCAAAGTTTTCATCTCATCAAGCCCGACATAAGGCGGATTACTGATAATCAAATCGTAAGCTGCATGTGGCAACGCATCAAAGCAATCAGACTGAAGCAAGTGCAGCTGCTCTTCTACACCGTGCTCCACACGATTCATTTGGGCCACTTCCAGTGCTTCACGCGACACATCCACCGCATCAACCAATGCATCAGGAAATGCATGACAGCACGCAATTGCAATACACCCACTGCCTGTTCCTAAGTCTAAAATGCGCTGTACACGATGCGCATCAATCCAAGGCGAAAATTGTGTTGCAATGCATTCTGCCAAGGGAGAACGAGGGATTAAAACCCGCTCATCTACATAAAACGGCATATTCAAAAAATAAGCAGTGTTCGTTAAGTAAGGGACTGGTACATGCTCACGCATTCGTCGCTCAAGCTGCTTTGCAAGGTGTTTCTTCTCAGCGGACGTAAGTCGTGCATGCAATAGGTTTGGAGGAAGATCGTGCGGAAGTGATAAGCTCCCAAGCACTAATGCCAACACATCATCCCAGGCATTATCTGTGCCATGCCCATAATATAACGGGGTTTTATTCGCCTCAGACAGCCCAAATCGTAGAAAGTCAGTAATGGTTTCAAAAGACGCAGTGGCCTCAAGGTAAGATTTCACCTATTTGCTCCCAAATGGTTTATTATACGCAAACAAACCCCACATAGGTAGACGTATGGATTCAGATGACGCATCGTTGTTTAAAAAAGCCATGGCAAACGTGACTCCCTTACGCACCTCAGATAAACGCCACACCTACAAAAAGCCTCCCCCTGCAATACCCACTCGAAAAAAACAACCGCATCCGCCTCAAAAAAAAACCGTCCCCTCTGCCCTCAGCAACCCATGGGATACCTCAGAAATACATGCCAATACCTGCTTAAGCTTTGGTAAAGAGCGCTTACAACCAAAACAATTTCGAGCGTTAAAGCAAGGCCATATCCGTCCGCAAGCAACCCTTGATTTACATGGTGTTTACTTAGATACGGCGGGAGATACTTTAGTACATTTTATTCACGCCTCGTGCGGAAAAAACATGCGATGCGTTTTGATAATTCACGGTAAAGGGGGGCGCTTTCATGAGCCCCCAATCCTTAAAAATCACGTGAATCACTGGCTAAAGCAACTACCTGAAGTGCTTGCTTTTCATAGCGCATGCCCGCGTGATGGCGGATATGGCGCCGTTTATGTGTTGCTTAGAAGGTTAGAAAAATAACCGATTACGGGGCCAAAATGTGCTCAGCATCTGTCATATCAGAATTTTTAGGCAATGGTGGCTCAAGTCCTATAAAATTAAGCCCTGTTATTGCAAGTCGTACCGCAAGAGAGGCTGCTTGTAAGTAAAACTCAATGGTTGCCATCGCCACACAAGCCACACCAACCACAACCGCTTCAAGCATATCAAACAGCTTATTTGCAAGACCCGTTGGAGATAACTTCACGACTTGCACGACAGCTGCCGGAAAACACAAAAAGAATTTCTGTGCCTCATACACCGCTAACGCTGAAAAAACATATGGCTTCATGATTAAACTCGCTGCATCATCTGAAAAATCACTATAGCGCTTAAATCCTGTAAAGTTATGACGCTCCCAAGGTTCAAACCAGTATGACTTCTCCTCGCGTAATGGTTTGGCTGGCTCAGCACTATGGTTATATAAATACGTTGCCGTACGCACCCTCTCCCGCCTCGACGCATCAAGTCGTACATCTAATTGATTAAAAAAAGTAGGACTTACAGCCATGCTTTTGTCTCCCTTAACAAACGATATTCAAAATACTTAACTCAACATCAGATAGGGGCTTAAACCATCGCCTTTCGTGCTATCGACTACATCCGATGGCATACGAGATATCTCATCAAGCTTTAACACATCAAACACACTCAAAATACAACGCATTGCAAACGAACCCATTTGAAGTGCTATCTCAAGGCTTGTATATATTTCTAGGATAGGTGTTGCAACGAGCGCTTCTAACGAATCAATGATTGCGTCAACGGCCTGGCTTGGTCTAAACGTAACCGCATAAAAAAGAAAAGCCAAAAAGTAATAAACGACATTAAACATTTCCACTAACCGTAACCCAAAAAAGATGATGGGTTTGAAAATAAGGCTTTTTAAATCATCCATAAATTCGCCTGATTTAAATCCTTCAAAATGTCCACGCTTAAAAGGATTAAACCAAGGCGTTGTTTCACCAAGTGGCGTATTAGGAGACAAGAAAAAGTTATAGGCCTTGCTTGCATTATGCGCACGTTTATCCCATTTACCAACCAGACGGTCTTTGGTTCTCGTTATAAAATCTTTGTCAATTTCTGCCATGCTCGCTCCCCCTTACAAAGTTAGGTCGTTATTAAACAGAATGGCTTGAAAAAGGTCAACTATTTTAGAGGGCTGGTCTTGTTTTTTTGGTGAAAACCTCGTACTATCTGGACAAAATTTTTAGCCGAATTTAACCCAAGTCCATGACCAAAGAAACGATTATTTTAGGTATTGCAGGCCCATCTGCTTCAGGTAAAAGTTTACTCGCTAACACCATCGTAAACGGGCTCGGCTCAGACCAAGTCGTCATTATTTCTGAAGACTCTTATTACAAAGATAACAGCCACCTACCGTTTGAAGCGCGTGAGAAAATTAATTACGACCACCCTGATGCGTTTGATCACGCATTACTCGCTGAGCATATTAGACAGTTACAAAAAGGGCGCTCAGTTGAAATTCCTATCTACTCACACTCAAAGCACCTGCGTTTACCTGAAACACGTACTGTTGGCGGACATTCCATTATCATTGTTGAAGGTATTTTACTGTTCAGTGAAGAAACCCTGCGTGACCTTATGGATATTCGTATTTTTATGTCGGCGCCATTAGATGTCTGCTTAATACGACGACTCAAAAGAGACGTTGTTGAACGACATCGCTCGGTTGAGTCTGTATTACACCAATACGAAACCACGGTGCGTCCGATGTATTTGCAATTTATTGAACCATCAAGCCGCTATGCTGATTTAATTGTGCCACGTGGTGGTGAAAATCATATTGCTATCGATACAATTCAAGCGAAAATTCGAGAATTATTAAACTAGTACAACTTCATTCAAGTTAAGGAGAGGTGTGTGGGCATTTTAACCGGAAAAAAAGCGCTCATCGTTGGGCTCGCCAGTAACCGTTCAATTGCTTATGGCATTGCCAAAGCCTTTCATGCTCAAGGGGCTTCGTTGGCTTTTACTTACCAAAATGAAAAATTACAGTCACGTGTTCAAAAAATGGCCGCAGAATTTGGCTCAGACCTTACTTTTCCTTGTGACGTTGCCCATGATGATGCCATCACGCATGCCGTCACCGAAATTGGAAAGTATTGGGATAAAGTAGACACACTCGTTCACTCAGTTGCATTTGCACCAGCAGACCAAATTGGTGGTGACTTCGTTACCAACGCAAATCGTGAAGGCTTTCAGATTGCACATGATATCAGTGTATACAGTCTCATTGGTTTAACCAAAGCGTTCCTTCCCTTAATGGAAGGCACAGAAGGCTCAGTATTAACCTTAAGCTATTTTGGTGCAGAGAAAGCCGTACCAAATTACAATGTGATGGGTGTTGCTAAAGCAAGCCTTGAAGCGACTGTCCGCTATTTGGCTGCAAGCCTTGGGCCACGTGGCCTACGTGCAAATGCTATTTCTGCAGGCCCCATTAAAACACTTGCTGCAGCAGGGATTAAAGATTTTAGAAAAATCCAAAATGCTTATTCAGGCGTTGCACCATTGCAACGTAACATTACAGCAGATGAAGTCGGTAACGCTGCAGCCTTTTTATGCTCTAATATGGCATCTGGTGTGACAGGTGAAGTGATGCATGTCGATGCAGGTTATCACGCTGTCTCTGGCTGTAACTTAGACGAGGCTTAAAAAGCACACGGCCCTTTTTCAAGTAAAACTTGAGAAGGGGCGCTTTCAATCAGCGCCTTTAAATAGGCGGCACCTCGTAAAGTCTGTCACTCTCATCCGGCACAACTACAGGGGGATCTGGCTTAAATAATCCATGTTTATCACGCTCATCTTGTAATTCAGGCTGTTGCCCATTGTTTCCAGAGTCTTTCTGAGCACCATTTCCAGATTCGTTTTCTTTGGTTTTTTTGGAAGTAAGGCACATATTAACCGTCATATTTCCTATTTTAATTTCGCCATGCGAGAACGCTTGATCATCAAGATGGCCAGTTCTTAATACTCGAATAATATCTAAGCATTTTTGCTGCTCTTTAGTACGACAAGACTGGTTAAAGAGTGCATGATTTCCATATTTATTAGGTACACCACCCGCTCCCATTTCATGTCTTAAAAGAGCAATGGCAAGACGTACTTTGATAGGATCTAATCCCTCATTCTCACATAAATTTTTCTCTTCCATTTCTGTCAATTGAACACGGCCATAATCTTTAGTCACAAAGCTATTGCTACCAAAATTGTCTTGAAAATTTTTTTCAGATGCAAACGCGGGTACATTCAATAAAAAAGCATGAGCAAGCGAGGTAAACACCATCCCTAAGCAAATGATACCGAAAATACTCCATCCCACAGGATTACCAGCACTTGCTGCAAGTAAAATTAAAGGCACGCTTAAAGTAGCCCCAAAAAAAGAACCTGCTGCTGCTGCAGTCAACAGGGTAAACGACAGCAAAGCGTAAGAAACCCCTTCATTGTGTCTAATACGCTCAATGATATCTGCAACTTGTCCAAATAAATAAATGGCAGCAATCACAGCTGAGGCAATCGTCATGATTACCGTAAGAAACACAACCAAACCAAATATCACATCTGCTGCACTTTCCTTTTTTTGATTCGTATGTACAACCGTCGTTCGACTGCCGCCCAAATTAAATAAATACATCCAAAACCAAAATGAGTCGCCTGCAGGAGAACAGTTACAACAGGAGCGACGACACCGATGACAATGTACATCCACTGTCTCGTAATGGTAAATCGTTCTATGCGTAACCGTTGGCTGTCCAAGCAATGAGGATAAGAAAGCCGCTGGATAAGCATGTATGGGCATTGCTTCTTGGGTAACTTTCTTCGGCAACGCATCAACAAACACATCCAAAAGCTCATTAAAAGTAGCTGAATCAACACCGCCTAAGCTACGGAGATCTTTTTGAAAACGGCTATCTGCAACCTTTTCTTTTAAAGCTGCTTTTAGCTCATTTTCGCTTAAATTAGCTGCACTGGGATCTGCTTCAAGTTTACCTTTATAGTAAATCAGAGCACCAACAAGACGATAAATGACATTATTATTGTGCATACCTCGATTGTCTTTCTCTGTTTTGTCAAACATCAGCATATTTTCCATACAATGGTAAATTCTGGAGCATTTTACACTAACATGAGTTATTTGAAAACAATGAAAGGTAAATAAAATCAAATAGATATAGGATAAAACACATGTAGGAAGTATTGGCCTTTGCCCCGATGACTTGGTTCGAACCAACCACCACGTTAATCAGAGAAAGGCCAGCAGTCCCTAATGACGCACAATTTTAGACTGATCAATCAATTGATTCACATACAGGTCATAATCAATTGCGCCATAATTGGCGCCTATTTGTTGAGAGACACTTGCAAGCTGCTCGACATCAAGAGAGCTCATTTTACCATCAACTAACTGCTTAAGTTCTACAACAACGTAACCAGAATCACCTGCAAGCGCTAAGCCTGCACGTCGTTTTGCGTCAGATAAAGTAAACGCTAATTGATTAACTTCAACCGGGGAAAGACTTGAATCTCGGGTTGCCTGTGTTACATCTTGCCAAGTTAAGTGGTGCCTTAGAAATGGGGTATCATCTAAAACATGACTACTATCTGTATGTAGCAATGTTTCACCCAGCTGCGCTGCTTTTACTTGCGCTTTAGTGTGGCGCAACCGATTTCTAATATCTGAGGCAACCTCATTCAGTGGTTTTTGTTGTGCTGTCACATGCTCTCTAACTCGTACAACCACCACGGTATCTTCATCCAACTGAATTGGCGCACTATTATTACCAAGCGTTAACACATCATGGCTAAACGCTGCTTTAATTACCTCAGGAGACGAAGTCAATGCATCATGTCCTCCATCTCTTGAAAAACGCTCGGTTTGTTCTAGTGGCAAATTTAAGCTCTCAGAAACTTCCGCTAAAGAGTCGGGCGTTTGGTAACTTCTATCAGATAACTCCTCAAGCAAACGGGCATACTCTGTTTGCGCATGCAGTGCTTGCCAATGCTCTTGAACATCTGCACGCACCTCGTCAAAAGGTTGCACTTTTGTAGGCTCATAAGCAAGCAGTTGAAAAATTTCATAGCCATCATCTGTTTTAACAGGGCCTAACAGTTCTCCAGGTGTCGTTAAGTGAATTAGCTCTGAGTCTAAATCCGATTCACCCGCAACAATCCAAGGCAATACCCCCACCTGCATACTACCAGGCTTCTCAAGAGAAGCTGCTTTGACACGCGTCTCAAATTCATCGGGAGAAGCCTGTAATGTCTTATATAACGCTTCTGCGCGAGCAAGCGCTGCCTCACTCTCTGCTTTTGACGCATCTTTTGCACTTTCAATAAGCGCATGGCGTACGTACCATCTTGCAGGAGCCATATAATTACCCTGATTATTCTCATAATAATTTTTAAGCGCCACTTCTGTTGGCTTAAAGCCCTCACGCACTGTTGGCATAGATAATCGAATCACATCCAGCTGCACTTCTTCTGGGGCAAGAAACTCATTCTTATGCTGTTCGTAATACGTTTTGATCTCATCTTCTGAAACAGTCACGTTTTTAAGAAAGATATTAGATGGAATGCGTACGTAACGATAATCGCGTGTTTGTCCATATAGTTTGACGAACTTCTCCATTTCATCGGGTAAGGCAAACGCTGTCCCCATAAATGCAAAGCGTTGCTGGTTTAATAACATGCCTTGGCGCACTTTTTCTTGAAATGATTGTGCTGTAAATAACGCATTGCTCAGCACTTGTTGATAGCGATCTGGGGAAAATTGGCCATCTTTTTGAAATTCTGGAATATGTAAAATAGCCGCATTCGCTTGCGCTGCATCAAAAGCAAACCCATAGCGATGCGCTGCACGCGTATTAACTTGTGTTGCAATCATGTCATCTAGAATTTGTCTTTTTAGCTCGCTCTCCGCGCCGTCTGTCATGCCTGAAGCTTCTTGTGCTTGGCGCATGCGGCGATATTGAAGCTCAAATGCTTGTTTTGAAATCGACTCACCATCTACTTCAGCTTCAATGGCTGAGGCATGATGTGCCTGAAGATAAGAATCAACACCAAACAGCGTAAAGGTCAATGCAACTACGCCAATAATGACCCAAGCTATCAATCCCTGAATACGTTCATTTAATTTCTGTAGCATGCCAGGTTTTCCATGTTAAAAAAAACGCGCCCAAGGGCGCGCAATATTGGCGGAGTGGACGGGATTCGAACCCGCGACCCCCGGCGTGACAGGCCGGTAT
>JARGNV010000002.1:61820-68519 GCA_029212465.1 Legionellaceae bacterium
ACCCTCGCCTTGTAAGGGCGATGCTCTCCCAGCTGAGCTAAGCACCCGAAAACTTAATTGTCTTGAACCGCTTCTTTTAACAATTTACCCACTTTAAATTTAGCAACACGAGCAGCTCTAATTTGAATCGGCTTCCCGGTGCGTGGGTCACGGCCTGTACGTGCGGCACGCTCGCCCGTTGAAAACGAGCCAAAACCTGTCAATACAACCTGATCACCCGCTTTCAGTACATCTGTAACGGTTTCAGTAAAGGTCTCGAGCACGCGAGCTGCATCAGCTTTTGTAACCCCAGAACGCTGAGAGATGGCATCTACCAATTCACTCTTATTCATAGATTTCCCCTTTAGTTATGTTTCCCTTCAAACTCGTAGTAAACTTTATATATTTACCACGGCTTCGTCAACTAAAAACATCTTCGAAGCCCCGCCATTCCTGGGCAACAACGACGGAAAATATACCCCTTATTCTGTCACTTGTAAATCTTTATTTTACTTTTATTTTGAACTTTTTTTAGACTCTTTGCTACCAGACGACTTCTTTGATGGTAAAGATGCACTAAATGGATCTCTTTCAAGCGCAAACTTTAACACCTGGTCTATCGTCTTCACTGGGTGAACGTCTATTCTTTTCAAAATATTTTCCGGGATTTCAGCCAAATCTTTCTTATTTTCCCAAGGAATCAGAACAAATTTAATCCCGCCCCTATCGGCTGCTAATAATTTTTCTTTTAACCCGCCAATGGGAAGTACCTGTCCTCTTAACGTAATTTCTCCAGTCATCGCAACATCTGCACGTACCGGGATTTGCGTTAACACAGACACCAAAGCCGTGCACATAGCAATACCCGCACTTGGGCCATCTTTGGGTGTCGCCCCCTCAGGCACATGCACATGAAAGTCATGTTCATCATAGAAGGTCTCTAAGAAATGTAGTGCCTTCTCTCGACTTCTCACAACTGTCATTGCAGCATGAATCGATTCTTGCATAACATCACCCAACTGCCCTGTATGCAGGGTTTTACCTTTTCCTGGCATCATGGTTGCCTCAATGGTAAGAAGCTCTCCTCCCACACTGGTCCATGCAAGCCCTGTCACCTGTCCTACCTGATTACGCGACTCAGCAAGCCCATAGCGGTATTTTTTAACCCCTAAAAACTTTTCAACCTGCTTCGGTGACACTTTTATTTTTTTAACACGCTGATGCGTTAAAATTTCTTTGACAACCTTTCGACAAATGCTCGCAATTTCACGCTCCAAATTACGCACGCCTGCCTCACGCGTGTAATAATGAATAATCTCGCGTATTGCATCTGATGAAAAGCTCAATTCTTCTTTTTTAAGACCATTCAGCTTTAACTGTTTTTCAATCAAATAATACTCGGCAATATGTATTTTCTCTTGATCGGTATAACCAGGCAGACGAATCACTTCCATTCTATCCAATAAAGGCGCTGGAATTTCAAGGGAATTTGCCGTTGCAATAAACATCACATCGCTTAAGTCATACGACACTTCTAAATAATGATCGGTAAAGGTGTCATTTTGTTCTGGATCTAACACTTCCAATAATGCCGATGCAGGATCACCTCGAAAGTCCATGGCCATTTTATCGACTTCATCGAGCATAATCAGCGGGTTCTTAACCCCTGCCTTGCATAGCTTCTGAATAATTCGACCTGGCATCGAACCAATATACGTACGGCGATGTCCCCGAATTTCTGCTTCATCCCGCACACCACCTAAAGCAATACGAACAAACGTACGACCTGTCGCATTAGCAATTGACTGACCCAACGACGTCTTACCCACACCAGGTGGTCCAACCAAACATAAAATAGGGCCTTTTAAGCGCTTCACGCGCTGCTGTACAGCAAGATACTCGAGAATACGCTCTTTTACCTTATCAAGGCCATAGTGGTCTTGATCAAGCAGGGACTCTGCCTTTTCCAAATCAAAGCGAATACGATTACGCTTTTTCCAGGGAACGGCCAGCATCCAATCTAGATAGTTTCGAATAACTGTGGCTTCAGCAGACATCGCAGGCATAAGTTTTAGCTTTTTAAACTCAGACTGCGCTTTTTCTTTAGCCTCTTTAGGCATGCCTGCTTGCTCAATTGCACGCTCTAATTGATCAAGTTCACTGCCTTCTTCGCCTAGTTCTCCTAATTCTTTTTGAATGGCTTTTATCTGCTCATTCAAATAATATTCGCGCTGGCTTTTTTCCATTTGGCGCTTCACACGGTTTCGAACGCGCTTTTCAACCTGCAATAAATCAATTTCACCTTCAATCAGTGCCATTAAGCGATCGAGTCGCACACCAACATCCAATGTTTCGAGTAAGGTTTGTTTATCTTCAACCTTTAAATTAAGGTGCGCTGCCACCGTATCCGCAAGACGACCCGGTGCTTCAATACTTGTGAGTGAACCTAATACTTCCGGTGGAATCTTTCGATTTAACTTAATATATTGTTCAAACTGAGACATCAGCGAACGCATCATAATCTCAAGTTCGGGCTGCTTAAATGCTTCAGAAAATTCCTCAACCGCCTCACATGCAGCCGTCATAAATTCGCTTGCTTCATGAGGCGCATCAGGCACTTCTTTGTCCGCATCCGGCTGTGATTGCAAGTAGTCATTTGCTTTCGCCCGGGACTCCCCTTCAACCAAGACCTTCACTGTACCATCTGGCAATTTTAAGAGTTGTAGCAAACTGGATACAGTGCCCATTGAATACAAATGGTCTGCATCTGGCTCATCATCACTAGATTCTTTTTGTGCTACCAGAAAAATGCGTTTATCATCCAACATTGCAGCTTCTAGCGCTCGAATAGAACGCTCACGGCCCACAAATAGTGGAATCACCATACTTGGATAAATGACCACATCCCTTAATGGTAGAACGGGCAAATGTAAGGGGCCTACCACATCGGGCAGGCTCACTTTTTCTTCAATTTGCTCGTGCTCATTACTCGACTCATGTTCACTCGCCATGATTTATATCCCTTACTTCTCACCACCTGCTGCAACTTGTTTGGCTTCTTCATCGCCCCCATAAATCAACACCGGCTCATGATGCTCACTGACCGTTTTTTCATTCACAACTACACCGGTCACGCCCTCGAGAGACGGTAGTTCATACATGGTGTCTAATAAGATATTTTCAAGAATAGAACGCAATCCACGTGCGCCAATTTTTCGCTCCAAAGCTTTCTTTGCAACCGTATGTAATGCATCTTCCTGAAATTCAAGCGTTGCGCCTTCCATCTTGAATAGCGATTGAAACTGTTTAACCAATGAATTTTTAGGCTTGGTTAAAATTTCAATAAGCGCATCTTCATCTAGCTCATGTAAAGTTGCAACTACAGGCAGACGTCCAACAAACTCTGGGATTAATCCATATTTCACTAAGTCTTCTGCTTGTAGACTTTCTAATATTTTTTCTGAAGTTTGGGTATTTTTTTCTTTTTTTAATTCAGCCGAAAAACCAATTCCTGATTTGTCGCTGCGCCCGCGAATTACTTTGTCTAAACCCGCAAATGCACCACCACAAATAAACAAAATATTAGATGTGTCAACTTGTAAAAACTCTTGTTGAGGATGCTTGCGCCCACCCTGAGGTGGAATAGACGCGGTTGTCCCTTCTATTAACTTCAGGAGCGCTTGCTGCACACCTTCACCTGAAACATCTCGTGTAATAGATGGATTATCCGCTTTGCGTGAAATCTTATCAATTTCATCGATATACACAATACCACGCTCAGCTTTTTCAACGTCATAATCACATTTTTGTAAAAGCTTTTGGATGATATTTTCAACGTCCTCGCCCACATAACCAGCCTCAGTTAAGGTGGTTGCGTCAGCCATTGTAAAGGGGACATTCAATAAGCGCGCGAGTGTCTGCGCAAGTAACGTTTTACCAGAACCAGTAGGCCCTATTAACAACACATTACTTTTACCGAGCTCAACCCCATCCTCAGGTGGTTTATTCATGCGCTTATAGTGATTATAAACAGCAACGGATAATACTTTTTTTGCGTGTTTTTGACCAATTACATATTCATCTAAAAAAGCTGCAATTTCTTTAGGGGTAGGCAATGCTGTTTCTTTTTTCTCTTCTTCAGAAAGAGCCCCTTGCTCCTCTCGCATGATGTCATTACATAAATCAACACACTCATCACACACAAAAACCGAAGGACCGGCAATTAATTTCTTTACTTCGTGCTGGCTCTTTCCGCAAAAAGAGCAATACAGCACTTTATTTTCTTCACCACCTTCAGATTTACTCATTTACGCTTCCTCCAATACCGCCGTGTGTACCTCACGCCCATGAAGTATCCCGTCAATTAAACCATATTTCTGAGCCGCCTCAGGACTCATGAAATTATCACGCTCTGTATCACGCATAATCTCTTCAGGAGTTTTTCTTGCATGGTGACCCATAATACGGTTCAACTGCTCGCGTACCGCCAAGGTTTCTCTTGCATGAATTTCAATATCAGTTGCTTGTCCACGATACCCACCCAAAGGTTGATGAATCATGACGCGTGAGTTGGGTAAGCAGTAACGCTTACCGGGTGCGCCTGCGCATAATAATAATGCGGCCGCACTCGCTGCTTGTCCAATACACAAAGTGCTCACAGCAGGCTTAATAAATTGCATGGTGTCATAAATTGCAAGTCCCGCGGTCACCGCACCACCCGGAGAGTTAATGTACAAAGAAATATCTTTGTCTGGATTTTCAGATTCCAAAAACAATAATTGAGCGACCACCAAATTTGCCATGTGATCTTCAACCTCTCCTAAAAGAAAGATAATTCTTTCTTTTAGGAGTCGTGAATAAATATCATACGAGCGCTCGCCACGCGAGGTTTGCTCAACAACCATAGGCACAAGCCCGCTGGCATTTCGAATGACCTCTTGCTCGTATGTATTCTTTATCATGCTGACTCTCCTGTGTCATCGTTAACTTCTTCAGCCAATGCTTCCTCCGGTTTTGGTGGATTCATGACCGTTTCATATTCCATCACTTTATGTGTAATTTTGGCATCTTCAACCAACTTTTCAGCTGCTTTTTCTTCAATAACCAATGCTTCAACTTCAGCCATGCGTTTTGCATCATCACGATACCACTGACGCACTTCATCAGGCGAATCATAAGCTTCAGCTGCCTTCTCAATCATTGCATTAATGCGCTCTTCTTCCGCCGTAATTTGTTCTTGTTTAACATATTCTGCAAACAAAAGTCCTAAATGAACACGTCTTGTTGCTCTATCTTCAAAGAGGTTACGTGGGAAATCTGGAATTTTTTCATCATCTGAATGCTCATTACCAAAGACTTCATGATAAAACTCATGTTTTAAATGTGCAATTTCTTCATCAATTAGGCTCATTGGTAAATCGAAAGGATTTAAGTCAAGAAATGCATTAAAAATTGACTCTCGATTTAGCTCATTCACACGACGCTCAAGTGCACGTGACATATGCCCTTTAATGTCTGCTTTAAGTGCCTCAATACCGCCTTCTTGCACATTGAGCTTTTCAGCTAACTCATCGTCAAGTGCAGGCAAAACACCTTCTAAAATTTGTTTTACTGTCAATTTAAACGTTAACGCTCTACCTGCAAAAGATGCATCATGCCAATCGGCAGGGAAATCTACCGTGTACTCACCTAACTTATCTTTTTCAGCGCCTACCAGTGCTGTCTCGAGTGCTGGTAAAATATCACCTTTCCCCAAGATAATTTCGAAGTCACGTGCTTCACCCTGTTCTGGAATCAGCGTATCCCCCTCATACAAATCAAAATCCACTATGAGCTTATCACCATTTTTAGCTTTTCTCGAAACTTCTTTCCACTCTTTGTGTTGCTCACGTAATTTCTCAATTGTTGTATCTACATCCTTATCACTGACTTCCGCCTGAATCAACTCAATTTCATGCTGACCAAGTGGTTTAATCTCAAACTCAGGAAATACTTCAAAAATAGCAGCATAGCTAAAATCTTGGTTTTCTTCGACAGGACCTGGGTCAATACGAGGAGAGGCAACCGGTGTTAATGCTTGCTCTTTCAAGGCATCGTAGAGTGATGGTTGTAATAAGTCTCGAATGACATCTAACCGTACATCGCTTGAGTAGCGTTGCTTTACTAATTGAAGTGGTGCTTTTCCTGGACGAAAACCATCTATTTTTGTTCGAGTCGCCATATTTTTAAGACGCGAACTCACTTCACTCTCAATTTTTTCAGATGGAACTAAAACATTTATCTTACGTTCCAAACCCTCTAATACTTCAACAGAAACAGCCATCTTAATCACCTCATTGGCAGTTATTTTACCCTAAATATTGGTGCGAAAGGAGAGACTCGAACTCTCACGGGTTACCCCACTGGATCCTAAATCCAGCGCGTCTACCAATTCCGCCACTCTCGCAAACAGGTGTGAATTATCGAACAGGAGGAGGTATGTTGTAAAGGACTTACAGAGAAACAATGAATTAAATGGGGTGAGCGATGGGGCTCGAACCCACGACCACCGGGACCACAACCCGGGGCTCTACCAACTGAGCTACGCCCACCATAACAATTCATTCTATCACAATACCTATACACTACGATTTGACGTTTGGCACGCCCGGCAGGACTCGAACCTGCTACCCTCGGCTTAGAAGGCCGATGCTCTATCCAGATGAGCTACGGGCGCTCATT
>JARGNV010000002.1:68529-116418 GCA_029212465.1 Legionellaceae bacterium
GACATCCTGCTCCCAAAGCAGGCGCGCTACCAGGCTGCGCTACACCCCGAAAAACCATCACCAGGACAGAGCGAGGAATCATACCGAAGCCTACATGTAACGTCAACCCATAATTCCATTTTGTATAAGTTCATATAAAATGAGACTCATATCAAGAATAACATTGAGCATAGAAACCCAGCGCGCCATCTGATAAAATCACGAGCACATTCAATTGTATTGAATATACTATGACAACACCGGCCAATACCCGTTACAAAAAAGCAAAGTTTGTGACACTACTCGGTGCAGCTATTAACACATTGCTTGGCGTTAGCAAACTACTCGGGGGCTTTTACTTTCATTCCAGCGCGTTAATTGCCGACGGCTTTCATTCACTCTCCGATTTATTTACTGATGGCATGGTGCTTGTTGCCTCTAAATATGGCAGCCTTGAGGCCGATGATGCACATCCATACGGTCACCAACGCATAGAAACTGCAGCGACCTACGTGCTTGCACTACTGCTGGTATTAACAGGCGTTGCCATTGCGTGGGATGCTATCATGCACCTTCGTCAACATGATCTTGAACATCCAGCAGTTTGGGCCCTTCCACTTGCAGCCTTTTCAATCATTGCCAATGAAATGCTCTTTTGGTACACGCGCTTTATTGGGCAAAGCATTCAGTCTAAACTGATTATTGCCAATGCTTGGCACCATCGCTCAGATGCAGCCTCATCTCTTGTGGTGTTAATCGGTATCTCAGGCAGCTTACTTGGCTATCCAATACTTGATAGCATTGCCGCGCTTATTGTTGGTATTTTAATCATCAAGATGGGTTTTGATTATGGCTGGCGTAGTATTAAAGAACTTATTGATACCGGTGTTGATGCTGCACTTCGTACACAAATTGAAGATATCATCAAACAAACAGATGGTGTTACCAAAGTACACCAACTTCGCACACGACTCATGGGTAGTGACATTTTTGTAGATGTACATGTGCAGGTGAACCCCATGATTTCAGTCTCAGAGGGCCATTTTATTGCACAAAACGTTCACTTCACACTGATGAACACACTACCCAAAATTAAAGATGTCACCGTACACATTGACCCCGAAGACGATGAAGTCACAAGTCCATGTCTGCATCTCCCTAATCGTGCAACCCTTGAGGCACAACTATTAAGCCATTGGCAAGATATGCCTGAAATGAAAGCTTGTCTTCTACACTACTTAGACGGTAAGCTCACGCTTGATTTAATTGGAGAGTTTGATGCGACAACACGCAAAATACTCAAAGCGCATATTGACGCAAATGTAGTACGATTAAACATGCAGCCCGCATCGCTTTGTATTCGCATACAAGCCCCTGCACAAACCTTTTATGAGAATAATCAAACATGACTTTCACCGCCGCAACCCTCAATCTATTTTTTGCTTTAAGCATTCTTACAATGACGCTTGTAGCAGGGTACTTTCCGTTCAAGAAACGACTCACAAACGATGCGCACGCCGAATTTCCGATTGGTGAAACCCTTGCAACAGGTGTATTTTTAGGCGCAGCATTGCTACATATGCTGCCGGAAGCTCAAGCAATTTTTGTAAAGCTTGGATACCACTACCCGCTGGCTTTACTCGTTACAGGGATTGTTTTTTTATTATTCTTATGGTTTGAGCACCTAGGAGAAGCACTGTATCACCACCATGGCCATCATAACACGCATCCCGCATTCGCAGTAATGGCATGGCTCATGCTTTCTTTGCACTCCTTTTTATTGGGAACAGCTCTTGGCATAAGCCAGGAATATTCCATGCAAATTATGCTCTTTTTAGCCATCATCGCGCATAAGTGGGCTGAAAGTTTTGCGATTGCCGTTCAGCTCAACAAAAGCACCTTGCGACCTGTCACGGCCGTTCTACTCTTCCTATCTTTCACCTTCATGACACCCCTTGGCATTAGTATTGGCTGGTATTTTGGTCAGGATGTATCAACTCACTCATTTATTGACCCACTCCTCATGGCCATTTCTGCAGGTACATTTTTATATCTAGGTACATTACATGGCCTTGAGCGCTGTGTGATGGTGCAGCGCTGTTGTAATTTGCGTGACTTCAGTTTTGTGATTATCGGCTTTTTGCTAATGGCAACGGTTGCAGTATATGTTTAGGGTGTGTTGGCAATTGGCTGAAATACCTCAAAATTACTTTTTTCTTCCCTACGTACCCCGCTTTATGCGGGGTATCCAGTCAAATTAGTACTTAAAACCACTGGATGGCCCGCATAAAGGGCCAAGTAGGCAGTAAAACGAAATGTCAACACACCATAGTGTGTCTATCATCCATTAGACCGCTAATTGACTCAACCCTTGCATGTACGGTTGTAATACAAGTGGAATATGAATAGTACCTACTTCATCTTGATAGTTCTCTAAGAGTGCAACCAGTGTACGCCCAACCGCAAGCCCCGAGCCATTTAAAGTATGTACAAGACTTACATCATTGCCTGCGCGATAACGGGCCTGCATTCGCCTTGCCTGAAAGTCTCCCATATTACTGCAAGATGAAATTTCTCGATACGTATTTTGGCTTGGCAGCCATACTTCAATATCGTAGGTCTTCTGAGCGCCAGCACCCATATCACCGGTACATAAAACAACTGTGCGATAAGGTAAATCAAGCATCTCAAGAATCACTTCCGCATGCCTACGCAACGCCTCAAGTGCATCAGCCGAATCTTTAGGCTTTGTGACCCAAACAAGCTCCACCTTCTCAAACTGATGCTGTCGAATCATGCCTTTGGTATCTTTTCCATAAGACCCTGCCTCACTACGAAAGCAAGGAGAGTGGCACACATAACGCTTTGGTAGTTCTGCTTCGCTTAAAATTGTGTCTCGCACTGTATTTGTAACAGGTACTTCAGCTGTAGGAATTAGGTAGTAGGGAAGCTCCCCATCTAGCTTAAATAAATCTTCGCCAAATTTAGGCAATTGTCCCGTACCCAATAAACTATCTTGGTTCACCATATAAGGTACATAAATTTCTTCATAGCCATGGGTATTAATTTGGACATCTAACATAAATTGAATCAAGGCCCGATGTAATTTTGCAAGTGCACCCGTCATCACCAAAAAACGGCTGCCGGTCAACTTTGCGCCCATTGCAAAATCCATCATTCCCAGCGCTTCGCCTAGATCATCGTGTGCTTTCGGCTCAAACTCAAATACACGAGGCTTACCAAATCGGTGAACCTCTTGATTATCTGCTTCATCACGCCCAATAGGCACCGACACGTCTGGCAAGTTAGGCAGCTCAAGTGTGAGTGCCTGAATTTGCTCAAGCAGTGCTGACAATGCCTGCTTCTTTTTATCAAGCGTATCGCCTAAGCTCGCCACAGCTTCAAGCAAAGGGGCAATATCTTCACCACGCGCTTTTGCCCCACCAATCTTTTTCGACGCCTGATTTCGCTCAAACTGCAAATTTTCAGTTTCTACTTGAAGTGCTTTTCGCTCTGCTTCAAGTGCCTTAAATTCAGCCACATCAAACGTAAAACCACGAGTTCTAAGTCGCTCTGCAACTTCATCCGGTGCCGTTCTTAAAAGATGGGGGTCAAGCATATAAACAACCTACCTCACAATACCGCGTTTTGATTGTGTTAAAAAATCAATCATCAATGATACTTCAGGAAACTCATCTAGCATTTTTTCTAAATCAGCAATCGACTGTTGTACCGTCAAACCTTTACGAAAAACGACTTTGTAGGCCCGTCTTAACGCATCAATGGCTTCAGCAGAAAACCCTCGACGCTTCAATCCCACAATATTAATGCCATAAACAGTGGTATCTTGACCCGAAATAATGACATACGGTAACACGTCTTTTTTAATATAGGTTGCACCTGTAATAAAAGCATATGCCCCGACCTTACAGAATTGATGCACGCCAGAATATGCGCCAATAGTTGCATAATCATCTACCGTGACATGCCCTGACAAAGCCGCGTAACTCACCATAGACACGTAATTGCCAAGCTTACAATCGTGCCCAACATGAGAATAAGCTAAAAATAAACAATGGTTGCCAATACGCGTAATACTCCCGCCATTGACGGTTCCGCGACTAATTAAGCAAAACTCTCGAATCACGTTATTATCGCCAATTTCAAGACGTGTTGGCTCACCTTGATAGGTAACGTCTTGCGGCTCATCCCCGACTGATGCAAATGAAAAAATTTTATTGTTTTTTCCAATAGACGTAGGCCCTTGAATGACCACGTGTGGCCCCACCCACGTATTTTCACCAATCTCAACATCAGGGCCAATAATAGCTCCGGGTCCAATAGTGACACCCTCTGCAATTTTTGCAGAAGGGTCTATCATTGCTTGTGCACTAATCACGCTTTTGCTTCCTTCTTCACTTCTTTTGAAGCACTCATTAAATCAGCTGAACACGCTAATTTATCACCCACATACGCTTCACCGTGTATTCGCCAAAAATCACGCCTTTGGTGGGTAAGCGTCACCTGCAATTTTAATTGATCGCCAGGTGTGACCATGCTTTTAAACTTTACGTTATCAATACTTGCAAAAAAATAAAGAAACGCATGACCTTCCGCTGGTGTTCTCGAAAAATTTGACAAAAGCCCACCCGCTTGTGCCAAGGCTTCAAGAATAAGCACACCAGGCATAATGGGGTTTCCCGGAAAATGGCCTTGAAAAAAGGGCTCATTAACCGTTACATTTTTAATAGCTGTTAAATAATCAAACGGCTTATAGTCTAGTACTCGATCAACAAGTAAAAAAGGATAACGATGCGGCAAAGACGCAATGATCGCATTGATATCAATTTCTGAAGTCATACAAAATCCTTACTTAAACAAGTCGTTATCAATTAAGATTTAGCGGCACCACGTGCTGCTTCAATGACTTTGTCGGTCACATCAAGTTTCTCAATGCTAAATGGTGCAGCATCTTTTTGAAGCACTAAGTCATATTTCTTATCTTGCGCTACCTTTGCAATGGCTGCTTTGATTTTGTTATAAAATTGCTCCATCGCTTGATTGTGCGCTGTACTTAATTCTTGCTGATACTGTTGCCCTTCGCGCTCAAATTGCTGCTGAGCGGCTACAATTTTTTCTTCCGCTTCTTTACGCTTTGCTTGGTTCATCACCGCACTGTCACGCTTAAAGGCATCCATATCTGTTTTTAAATCAGCTTCCATTCCCATCAACTTGTCACGACGTGGCTTAAACTCTTGTTCTAACTTCGTTTGAATCGCTTTCATTTCATCGGAGGTTTGCATAATTTTTTGTAAATCAACCACTGCAATTTTAGGTGCATCCGCAAACGCCCCAACTGAACTCACAGAAAAACACAATGCCAACAATACACCACTTAATCGTTTCATGTTTTTACTCCTTCACTATCGTTAATGAATGTTTATCTTACAAAACCCCATGAAGACACGCCCCAAGCCAGTCTCTCAAAATTCGCCACCATGCTATCACAATTCTAAATGCGTTACGACACGCCTTAAAATCCAGATGCCAGCGTAAACTGGAATGGCTGAGCCTGATCGTACGGTTGCTTATTCAAAGGCTCAGCAACACTAAAGACCAATGGACCAAATGGTGAACGCCACTCAACTGACACACCCGCAGAATACCGCATCGGTCCTGGATTAGTTCCCGCCAAAATTCTGGGAGTACCTGCAACAAATACGTTACCGGCATCAAGAAACAAGGTGGTTCTTAAGCTTTCCCGGCTTAAAGGATACGGTAAAACTAGCCCGGCGCTACCATTCAACAATAAGTTTGCGCCAATTGCTGTGCCATTACTGTCACGTGGACCTAACGAGTAACTTTCATAACCACGCACCTGACCAGGCATTGCAATACCCCCAGCGAAGTAGTTCTCGTAAAATGGCAAGCCCGTACTATCAAACTGGTTACCATATTGAGCATTGACCAATACCGTTGCAATAAACCCTTTTATGAGCGGTTTATAAGCGTGTGCTTGATACCCCAACTTAAAGTATTCAAATGAATCTCTTGTTGCAGGAAGTGCCACCAAACCACTTGCTTGCTGGTTCACCCCTTTATTTGGGTAAGGCATTTGATCGTAACTATTTTTATTCCAGCCTCCACTAATACGAAGCTGATAAAAGTTCCGACCATAAATGCGTTCAAACTCCTGAATTTGAGAAAGGCTACCGGTATTCAGAATATTCAAAGCTTGATAACCATATCCAAGCTGCAAGCTACTGCGCTCACTCAGCAAAATATTATAATTCACATCCCCACCAAAGCGATCTGCACTATATTGTGCAACGTCGAGTTTTCGAGGGTCTACTGTTTGATAATAAAGCGCTAAGCCACGCCCAACACCTGTGTTGGTATAGAAAGGATTATAGTAATTAAATGCGTAATCAAGTCCCCAATAGGTTGCATTAAAAGTAAATCCAACCGTGCGCCCCGTTCCCATGAAGTTATACTGATTAATGGATGCGTTAAATTGTGGACCTGTTGTACCGTATCCGGCCGATGCACTTGCTTCTGCCGATGGACTTTCTTCAAGACTTACATCTAAGTCAACTAAGTTGTTAGCTTTAGGTACAGGGGTCGTTTTAATATTGATATCTTTAATATAATTTAACAAACGTAACTGTCGCTCAGACTCTTTGATATTGTGCAGCGACAAAAGGCCACCTTCGTCTTGGTGCATCATATTTCTAAGTACGTAGTCGCCTGTTTTTGTATTACCATGAAAATTAATACGACGCACATACACATGACGACCAGGGTCAATCATAAACGTAATAAAAACTGTTTTATCTCGCTCATTAATACGCGGGTCTGCATTGATAGCAGGAAAACCATATCCTAAATCACCCAATGCAAGACTAATTGCAGAAATCCCTTCGGTGACTTTCTTACGCGAAAACACATCGCCCGCCTTGATATCAACCAAGGCATCTAATTTTTCTTTAGACAAAATGGTTTGTCCCGAAAAGGCATAACCTGAAAAATGATACTGTGGTCCTTCCTCAATGTGAATATGAATAAATACATCTTTCTTATCTGGAGAAAGCAACACTTGCGACGAAACCAGCGTAAATTTTAAATAACCATGATTCAAGTAAAACGAGCGTAATGCCTCAATGGATGCATCCATTGCTGTTTTAGAATATTGATCTTTCTTTGTAAAATACGTGAATACACTACGTCCAGAGAGCGCTATTTCAGACTTCAACTGCTCTTCTGTAAAGTCGTGATTCCCAATAATTTTAACTTCTTTAATTCGGGAGACACGTCCTTCAGAAATATCAATTTGAACACTAACACGATTTTCAGCCAATGGGGTCACCGTTGACTCAATCCGAGCATTGTATTTTCCACGCGCGTTGTACGCGATTTTCATTTCTTTCTCGAGCCTTTCAAGCGATGCGCGCTGAAAAACACGCCCCTTTACCAAGCCAAGCTCTTTTAAAATATCCTTCATTTTATCACTCGGGATATCTTTATTGCCTTTAACAGACACAGAACCAATTGTTGCCCGCTCAACAACTTGAACAATTAACGTATTTCCTTCTCGCTCAAGCACGACAGACTGAAAAAATCCCGTATCATACAACGCACGAATAATTCGCGGCGTCGCCTCAGGCCCAATCTCTTCGCCCACCTGCACGGGTAAATAATTTAAAACCGTTCCCGTACTAACCCTTTGCAGTCCTGTAATTTTAATATCACGCACAACAAAACGATAAGATGAAGCAGCTTCCAGTCCAAAAGAACATAAAAGCATTAAAAAACAACTCCATACAGCAAGAGTTTGACGCATTTTCTTTTTAACACCATTCATTTTTTTCATGTTTTTTTATTACATCCAACACAGATTTATGACCCTGTTAATCGCATCACATCATTTCTTAATGCAATCACAGTTAAGGTCATTAAGACCATCAGTCCCAGTAAAACACCCAGCATTTTAGAGCGCTCAGATAACGGACGACCCGTTACCCACTCAACCAGGGAATACATCAACTGCCCGCCATCCAAAATAGGGATAGGCAATAAATTTAAAACGCCTAATCCAACACTTAGCAGTGCTAAAAAAAACAAATAATAAACCAGTCCTCCTCGTGCCGAATGCCCCGCTCCTTCTGCAATCCCTAAAGGACCACTTAAATTTTTAAGCGGTACATTCCCTGAAAGCATACGCCCAATCCCAACAAGGCTTGCCTCCGTAAACAGCCACGTTTGCTTTGAGGCTGTTACAAGCGCATCGATTGGGCCTTCACGCTGCACGTACAACAAATCTTTTGCGCGTGTACTCGCACCGGACAAAACACCCAGCATACCTTCTTCCTTCCCTGCCTTCGTTTGTGCGCCAAGTTGAACGGTCACGCGCTTTTCTAACGCGCCACGTTTTACCAACAACACAACCGTTTGATGTGGATGGCGCTTTACATAGGTCACAAGCACACGCCAATCATCAACTACTAGCCCATCAACTGCTTGTATTTCATCCCCCACTTGAAGTCCTGCTTTCATCGCAGGTGTATTTGGAAATACTTCCTCAACCCGTGGCAACAGTTTAGGTAGCGCAGGTGTAAGCCCTAATTGCTGCAATGGATCTATTTGAGGCGACGGTATTGCCCAATCGCCCAAAGGTACCTGAAGGCGACGTTTTACCCCGTCAACCCTTGATAAAACCCCCACATCCAAAACACCTTTTCCACCCATATGCGGCATCAATGCGTAACGTACATCACGCCAACTTCGAACACGCTCTCCATTCATGGTTTGAATTTCATCTTGCGCCACAAACCCAACTTTCTCCGCAAGGCTTTGTGGTAATACATCCTCCACAACGGGTGCTAACGTTAACATGCCAATCATTGCAACGCACCAAAAAATTAAAAAAGCCAGCAAAAAATTGGCCATAGGTCCGGCTACGATGATTGCAATACGTTTTAAAATAGGTTGCGCATGTAACGTATATGCACGTGTTTTTAACGGCACCTCCTCACCTGAATCCCCTAAAAACTTCACATACCCGCCAAGAGGAATGAGTGAAAAAGCAAACTCTGTGCCTTTTTTATCGCACTTTGAAAAAAGTACAGGGCCAAACCCAAAAGAAAATCGGAGTACTTGTACCCCACAGCGCCGTGCCACCCAAAAGTGGCCTGCCTCATGGATGGTCACCAATAAAAACAACGCCAACATAAAGTAAATAAGTGTCAAAAACATCATGCAAGCCCAGGTAACACATAATAGTAGTAGCCTGCATAAAACAGCGGTAACGCTGAAAGCAGGCTATCGAGTCTGTCCAGTACACCTCCATGACCTGGTAGCAATGTTCCCGTATCTTTTAAATGTTGTCTGCGCTTCAACATACTCACTGTCAAATCACCAAACATCGACATCACAACCGTTAACAGTGCAAGTCCAAACCAAATCGGTGCAGACGCAGGTGACCACATCATATATCCAATGAGTGCAACCCCCATAGGCAATAGCAACCCTCCTAGTGCCCCCTCAATCGTTTTGCCTGAACTAACGCGTGGAATTAAAGCATGTCGCCCCACCCAGTTCCCAACAAAATAAGCGCCTGAGTCTGAAATACTGACCAAAGCCAACACATAAATAATGAGGCCTGCACCATGCGACTGCTGATATAATCCCGCCGCTGAAACACCCACTAAAGGAAAAAACACGCACCCTAACAAGGCAACCAACCAAGGAAAGCCCCAAACGCGCTGGGATGCAGGGTAAGTCAATACAGCGAGTACCACAAAGGCCCAAAAAACAAGCCCTATTACAAGCCAAAATGCGAAACACAACCAACATACAAGTGTCGCAACCACTAAAAGACTCCAAAATATAGCGCGATGCGGTATTGTGAGTACCGGAATTAAAATTTGCCACTCATTTGCGGCAAGCCCTAACGCAAACACCAACAGCCCAAGCAGCACCAATGGATGTGCATAAAGAATGGCAAATAAAAGCAGTGGCACCAAAACAGCTGCCGTAATAAGTCGTTTTTTAAGCATTTTCTTCCTCAATCATTTGGCGCGAAGTTTTGCCATAACGTCGTTCACGCAAAGCAAACCACGTCAATGCTTTCTCAAATTCGTCCGGGGTAAATTCAGGCCACGCGACATCTGTAAAGTACAACTCACTATAAGCCAACTGCCACAAAAAGAAATTACTAATCCGTTGCTCACCGCTCGTTCGAATCAGCATATCAGGTTCAGGCAAACCACATGTAACAAGTGCATCAGTCATGACCTTTTCGCTGATATCTTCAGGCAAAAGCGCACCCGACTGAACGCGGTGTGCGAGATCACGCATAGCACCTAGCAAGTCCCAACGCCCACTGTAGTTAAACATAATATTTAAGTTCAGTGTTGTGTTATCTTTTGTAAGTGACTCACTGGTTTGAATCAGTGTTTGCAACACATCATCGAGTGCCTCCCGCTCGCCCAAAAATCTAAGCCGCACACCTTCTTGATATAATTCCTCAAGTTCACGCTCAAGAAATTCAAACAGCAAATCCATAAGGCAACCAACTTCTGCTGCAGGGCGTGCCCAGTTTTCTTGACCAAACGCAAACAAGCTCAATGTTGAAATATGTTTTGCAGAACAAGCTTTCACAATCCCTCGAACGGCCTCAGCACCAGCACGATGCCCTTCAAAACGTGGAAGCCCTTGCGCTTCAGCCCAGCGTCCATTGCCATCCATGATTATCGCAACATGCTGTGGTATTTTTTGCTTCAAGATACTTCATCCGTTGAAAAAAATGGCCTATAGTCTAACCTCTTTATCTTAAAAGTTTAAGAGCTAAAATGTTAAACACCCCCCCTTTGGTTTTTATGATCCTTGATGGCTTTGGTTATTCTGCACATTCAGCACATAATGCCATCAAACAAGCCCATACACCTCAATGGGATGACTGGTGGCAACATAAACCGCACACATTAATCGAAGCATCAGGAGAACAAGTTGGTTTGCCTGAGACACAAATGGGCAATTCAGAAGTCGGACACATGCATATCGGTGCAGGCCGTGTCATTTTTCAGGACTTCACGCGCATTAATGATGCGATTCAAACCGGTACTTTCAATACAAACCCAGTTTTCACTCGAGCCATCGACCACCTAAAGCAAACAAAGAAAACACTCCATATTTTGGGGTTATTATCACCTGGTGGCGTTCACAGCCATGAAGACCACTTATTTGCTTTTTTAAACCTATGCAAGCAACGTCAGTTTGACCACATTGCGCTACACCTATTCCTTGACGGTCGTGACACTCCACCACAAAGTGCGCTTAAAAGCATCGAACGCCTTGAAAAAGTTATTGAAAAATCACCAAAAATCACTATTCGTTCTATTTCTGGCCGCTACTATGCACTCGACCGAGACAAACGATGGGATCGCATCGAGTCAGTGTATAAGTGCTTAACCAAAGGGCTTGCTGCATCGCATTTTCAAACGCCTACGAAAGCTATTCAGCACTATTATCAAGATGGTATCTTTGATGAATTCATGCCACCGACTCGCATCGGAGATGCAAAACCCATGGAAGCAGGCGATGCCATTTTCTTCTTTAATTTTCGCGCCGATAGAGCACGGCAATTAACAGAAGCACTCACGGCAAAAAACTTCACGGGCTTCCCCCGAAACACCCACCCTCACTTAAGCCACTTTGTCAGTATGACGCGCTATGCCAGTAACTTGGATACCACACCTGCATTTCCACCTTTTAACCTAACAGACACACTCGGAGAAGTACTATCTCGCCATCACTTGCGACAGTTGCGTGTTGCTGAAACTGAAAAATATGCCCACGTCACTTTCTTTTTAAATGGTGGCACAGAAGCAACTTTCGATGGAGAAGATAGAGTCCTTGTGCCCTCTCCTCGGGTCGCAACCTATAACCTAAAACCCGAAATGAGCGCACCAGGGGTTACACAAGCAATACTCGATGCCATTCACAACCAAACACATGATGTCATTATTTGTAATTATGCCAATGCCGATATGGTAGGCCATACGGGTGACTTTAAAGCTACTTGTGATGCGATTGAGCACCTTGACTATGCTATGCATGCAATTGGAAAAGCGCTTCAGTCGGTTCATGGTCAATTACTCATTACAGCAGACCATGGCAATGCTGAATCAATGTTTAATGAAAAAACTGAGCAGCCTCATACAGCCCACACCACTAATCCCGTCCCACTGCTTTATGTTGGCAATAAACGTTGGCACTTCAAGCAAGATATACAAGGTTCACTCATTGATATTGCCCCAACTTTACTGACCCTGCTCGACATAACACCACCAAAAATAATGAGTGGTCAATCACTTTTAGTCTGTGGTTCAGCGCCATGAGTACCGCTTTAGTCTGTTGTGTTTTATTGCTCGCACTGTCAAGCAATGGGTATGCTTCATCTACAAAAACACAGCTGAATCAACTCGAAGAGCGTATGACGAGCATCAAAAAACAGCTATCTCGAGATGAAGGATCCCGAGAAATGCTTTATAAGAAGCTCGCACAAACCGAAAAAAAAATGGGAAAAGACTTGCATGCGCTGCATCAGTTGGCCCCCAAAACCGCACAAAAGAAAGCAGAGATTGAGTCCCTAACAGAAAACATCGAGGCGCTCAATCAGCAACTCAAAACACAAGAAAAAGTGCTCGCACAGCACGTCCGTGCAAGACACAAACTAGGTGCCATTCATCCATGGCAATGGCTCGTTCACCAAGAGACACCACACACACTGTCACGCCTCTTTGTGTTTTATCATTACCTGTTTCAGGCTGATCAACACATCATCGAGCAGGTACGTGAAACCAGCATACGTCTTTCAAAGCAACAAGCAATGCTTTCCCTTGAGCAAAAAGAGCTACATGCACTCGAGACAAAACTCACACTTCGGCAAAAGCGTTTGAACATAATGAAACAAAAACAACAACGCTTAATCAACACGCTCGATGGACAAATTCAAACAAAACATGAACAGCTCAAAACCTTTCGTGAAGACAAAGCACGCCTACAGTCTCTTCTTAAAAAACTCAGCATACACCCTCAAAAGTCACGCTTTTCCGCTAAACTAAACCTCGAAGGTAAGCGTTTAGATAACCCCATTCATCACCCTTCCCCCAAAACAAAACCGTTAAACCAAGGCTTAGTGTTTCTTGCTAATGAGGGTACACCTGTTACCTCGGTTCTGCCGGGGAAAGTGATTTTCAGTGATTGGCTCAAGGGATACGGGCTACTTTTAATTATTGATCATGGTAATGGCATCATGAGCCTATATGCGCATAATGCCTCACTCTTCAAAACGATTGGAGCATCTGTTAAACAAGGCGAACAAATTGCAACAGTCGGACATACCGGTGGACTCCGCGAAAACGGTCTATACTTCGAAGTAAGAAGACGAGGAAGGGCCGTCCCTCCTCGTGAATGGATATCTTGATGCAATGGCATCGAGCAAGGAGAACACTATGCACTACAATCTGATGTCCCGCTTCAAATGCACGCTACTTCTTGTCACAACATTGTCATTCCCTCTTTCGATTTATGCCTTACCCACGCCACTGCCTCCTAAAAAAGCGGAGCCTTCTGGTATCCCCATGGAAGATGTGCAACGATTTTCAAACGCCATTGCACAAATTAAACAGTACTATGTGAATCCTGTTAGCGATAAAGAATTATTTGATAATGCAATTCGTGGCATGCTTGCAGGCCTTGACCCACACTCTAATTATCTTAACGAGGAAGAATTTAGCGAATTACAAACCGTTACTAGCGGCGAGTTTGGTGGCCTTGGTATTGAAGTGACCATGGAAGATGGCCTTATTAAAGTCATTACGCCACTCATTGATGCACCTGCGATTAAAGCGGGTATTAAATCGGGAGACTACATTGTTAAAGTCGACACTCATGCAGTGCAAGGCATTGATTTAAGACAAGCCGTTGGCTTAATGCGTGGTAAAATTGGTGAGCCGGTTACACTAACGGTGTTACGAAAAGGTGAAAAAAAACCACTCGTCTTTAAGTTAGTGCGTGAAAATATTCAAATTAAAAGTGTTGATAATAAGTTGCTAGACAACAAATACGGCTATATTCGTCTTGCTCAATTTCAAGCACTTACCTCTAAAGACATGCTCAATAGCATTGATGAGCTCAAACGTGAATCTAAAGGTGAATTAAAAGGCCTTATTCTTGACTTAAGGAATAACCCAGGTGGGCTACTCGACTCGGCCATTCAAGTTGCAGATGCCTTCATCGATAAAAAACCAGATGGAAAAGAAGAGCTTATTGTTTATACAGAAGGTCGTTTACCCGGCTCGCGCTTTACCGCCGTTGCAAATGCAGGCGATGTACTTGGAAATGCCCCTATGGTCGTTATTATTAATGGTGGCTCTGCAAGTGCTTCTGAGATTGTTGCAGGTGCACTCAAAGACCATAAACGCGCAGTTATTGTGGGTAAACCAAGCTTTGGTAAGGGGTCTGTTCAATCTGTTTTACCCCTCGATAGTAAAAGTGGTATCAAACTCACAACCGCTCTTTACTACACACCATCAGGGGTATCGATTCAAGCAGAGGGCATTAAGCCTGACATTACCATTGAAGAAATTGCGGTACCTAAAAAACAAAAAGAAAATCCACTGGCAGACTTTAGTGAAGCAGACTTACACGGTCACCTAAAAAATGGGACCAAAGAAGTGGTTATTAAAAGCCCTAACAAAAAATCTAAAGTGGATGAAAAAGCCTTGTTGTATGATGATTATCAGCTGTATGCAGCACTGACCATTTTAAAAAGCTTAGCGATCACAAAGCACTAAGCAGGTTCAGTGCCTAGATTTAAAAGTTTGTACTTGTACAATACAAAAAAAGAAGATATTGTGCGGCATATTTTAAAAATTGAAGTAACCTTGCTCCACTCATATGCCGCAATCATCGAACACGCAATACCCCCATGACAAACCAGATACCATCACTGTTATTCAAGAGCAACGCTTTGAAGTACTCAGACCTTATATACAACATTTATGCGAGCACCCTGAAGAACCCGATGCTTGCGCCCATACATTTATTCAACTCATGGCAAATTCCAATATTCCAGGTGATATTCTGTGTCAACTGCTTGAGCACTTCAAGCTCACCAAAACGTCTATTCAATGCCTTGCTCACGCCCCACAGCTGAAGAAAAAGGTCTATGCATACCTTGAGGGCCTAGACGCAACATCGACACACCTCACGCTACTCAAAAAATGTACCGATAAAACAACCGTGATTGGACAGTTTTTTCATGAAAAAACAAATAAAGTCGATTTCTGGACAAAAGAGCCAAAAACACTCCAAAAAATTCAAGCATTGATAACCAAGATGGAAGTAACGCTTGAAGCGTCTAAAGCAGATACACAAGCACTTACTTTACTCGTACAAACACTATCACCTGACTCAGAACCTCGAGACACAACACCACCCAACATACCGTCACATGAAACAGTACGACCTGCAGCAAAAGCAAGTTTTTCACGCAGCCTTTTATACCTCATTGCTTTCATAATAATTCCTGTCACCTACCTTCTGCTGTCTCAAACAGAGGAAGAAGCCGTGACAGACCAACTAACTCCCTAAATTTAAAACCATCTTCAAAAAATCTCCCCTTCTCATTTAATATTAGATAACGTATTATCTTCTGAGTACATTATTTAGGGGAAGACATGTCGACCAGTCCCTGTTCAACGTCTCTCATCACCCAGTTCAAAAAAACAGGGGCGCTTAAAACGCAACCAGGATATTATCGCTCTAAATTATTCAGCACCCCGACCACTTCCAATGCTTTTTTAACTGCAGCAGGCCCTTTGTTTTCTTTGCTTGAACGTCTTGGTACAAGCCACACGCTTCCGCCCATTGAAGTTGTGTGGGATAACCTTGACCATGAGTTGAAGGCTTTTCAAAGTCGCCTATTAAGTTTGGAGTGCGCAGAAGAGCTCTCTGCTATCGCTCAATACCTCATTCACGCAACTGTCGACGAGTTACTTGGTAAAAACTATTTACGTGTCTTTGAAAAGCCGGCTGAATTTTCAGCCTTTACGCCTCCATCACAAGATAATACAGGGCCTGAAAAACGCTTCTTTGAATTGGTTGATTACATCAAAGCACGCCCCAATCAATATCTAGATTTGGTTGAACTCGCATATTATTGCCTGATTTCAGGGTTTGAAGGTGAGCATCATGTGAGTACAACAGGTCGACAAACCCTTGATAACCTGATTGAAGCACTACATGAACTGATTCAAACCAACCGTGTAAAAAAACCAGTACGTCTTTTTACACCTCCTAAACCGGCTGAGACAAACGTAAAAATTGATCATAAACCATGGATTAAAAGTACCTGTCTTGCATGTGGCGTACTGATTGGCGCGTACTTCTTTAGTCAGGCATTACTTGAGCACAAAGCAAAAACCATTTTAAATGAACGATTTCAACAGACACATGTAGGGCCTTAATGGATACATCACTCGTTACGCTAACAGATGCACTCAAAAAAATAGTCTCCCCACTGAAAGCGAAAAGAAAAACCCTCTCTTTTCTTTTGCTCATTGGAAGAACGCGTCATGGAAAAACCGCCCTACTGCGTCAAAGTGCTTTCGAGCATACAACCATTGATGCGGATGATAGTATCGATATTTACTATAACGATGCGGGCATTATCATCGAGCTCAATGAGTCGTGGCTGCATGAAAGTAATCGCTTACTTGAAGATACATTAAAGCAACTCAACCAAGTATTAAGAATTAGCGGGTTACTACTTGCCATTGATATGAATGATTTGTTTGAAAAAGACCCCACTCAAATTGCAAAGAAAACCCTCGGTCACGCGCAACTCGCACAACGATTTGGAAAAGCGCTTGGCTATTTAATTGATACAGCGTTTGTATTTACAAAGCTTGATAGCCTCGCAGGCTTCTGTGACTTTTTTCAGCAAGATAAACGACTCGACCAAGGCATGCCGCTTGGTTTTTCGCTCGATTGGGGAAGAAAAGGCAATCAAGTTGCAAACAATTATCATGCACGTTTTAACCACTTACTTGAATCATTAAATCAAGATGTACTCGCTAAAATTCACCCTGCACGCTCTAGCTTAAAGCGCATGCTCATTCGAGAATTTCCATTACAACTCGCAAGCTTTCACCTTGCAATCCAAACACTGATTCGGCAAATATCACCTCAAATGTGCAAGATATCGGCCATTTACTTTACCAGTGCAGAACAAGGCGGCATGAGCCAAGACCACCTTAATCAAAAAATTTGCCATGAATATGCACTCGCCTTACCCGACCAAGTGCCACAGGCCAGTAACTATCGTGCTTATTTTATTGATGGCGCACTCAGTGGTTTTCAAGCACAAACACAACGCGCCATGCCAAGGCCTGCCCTCTCACAAAAGCATGTGCTTCGCATCACAGCAACTATTGTTGGGCTCTCATTTGCGTTTATCATACACCATCATGTTGCATCTTCTCGTGTACTAGATGATGTCACAAAAGAATTATTAGCCTACGATACCAAGCACCAAGGGGGGCCTCAAAAGGACCAAGCGCTCTACCACCTTAGCAAAGCATCTGACGCGCTTGAGCAAATCAAATTACATCAATTTTCATCCCCAACACTACAACATCTGCAAACCACTTTACAAACCACTTCAACCCAACAACTACAAGATAGCTTTCTGCCCAATACACTCAAGCTCGTTGAAGAAACGTTAAACGATCCAAAACAAACCCCTATGGCGCGCTATCGCGCCTTAAAAACTTATATTGCTCTCAGCCATCCTGACAAGCGTACCGATAACCATATCAGCGAATGGTTTGAAGCAACGTGGAAACAAGCATCGCCAACAGAAGACACAACAAACCATCATGCCCTGCTCGAAAAAACACTGCTTGCACCCGAAAAGCCCATTGCAATTAATCAGCAACTTGTACGTGATAACCGTAATTATCTCAATGCTTTGCCTGCAGGCTATTTGTATTACTCACTGCTAAAAGAAACCTTTCCGAAAGACGTGCAACCTATTCGATGGGGTGGGTTTATGGTGGGGAATCGTGAGGTCCCTATTTACTTCACTAAACAAGGCTATCAAACTTTAAGTGTCACCATCGCAGAGCACGCAGAACGTTTCCAAAAAGATAACTGGGTTCTAGAACGCCAAGACTTGAGCAAGCTTCCAGCATTGCTTGAGCAAGCCTATGCTTATGATTATCTGACCTGGTGGAAACAATTTATCAAACGCACCAACCCAACGCATGTTCAAAACTATGCTGAAGCACGCGAGCGCTTGAGTGCGCTTGATAAATCAGATACGCTGCGCGAAATTACGCGCTTTATTCAAACCAATACGCGCCCTGATCTCGATCAAAAAAGCACGATTTTTAACCAAACCGTTGCCAGCCAGTTTACAGCGCTCAATCTTATCAGTGAGACAACACTGCGCGACCTAGCTTTTGATGCGCGTGAAATGCAACAGTTTTTAAGCACACTTGCCGTTACACAAGACGAGGGGCGCACAGCCTTCACACTGGTTAAGGCACGCTTTCAGAATGCAGGACCACGTAACGCTTTATCATCTCTTTATCAGACCGCAAAACAACTCCCAGAGCCCATTGGTTTATGGAGCAAACAAATTGCGGATGATACGTGGTTTTTACTCATCACTGATGCAAGACACTTTATTAATATGCAATGGCGCCGCCAGGTGTTTCCTGAGTATCAACGCGCCGTACTCAACCGTTATCCGTTTGCAATTCAGTCAAAGCATGATGTTGCCATCAACGACTTTGATCGCTTTTTTGCAACAAATGGTATTTTAAATAGCTTTGTCAGTGACTACATTAAACCATTTCTAGATACCTCAAAGCCCGAGTGGCCACTTAAAGAAGCAGATGGACACGTGCTGCCTATTTCAAGTGACACAGTGCAACAGCTCATTCGTGCCAATGTGATTACAGCGATGTTTTTTCCTGCGGGCCGCGAAAGCAGTCACATTCACTTTAGTTTGCAAAAAATGAACCTTGACCCAGTCATAGCTGAGCTTGAAATAGCTATGGGAGGTACACGGCTTCGTGATACACAATCGGAAGAATCAGTGGTTGATTTTGACTGGCCTGAATCAAATGCCGAGCTTATTTTACATTCGATTGAAGGCCAACAATACGCACTCAACGAAAAAGGTCCCTGGGCATTCTTTAAGCTTCTTGAAAAACTGAACGTACTCATGGATAAAAAAGACAGCCAAAGCCTGCATGTGTTATTCGAAATTAATGGCGACTCAGGCCGCTATCTATTGCGAACAGCCAATGGTTTAAACCCATTTACACCCGGTATTTTGGCAGACTTTAACCTACAAGATGCCATTGCTTAACTCACACCTCAGGCGTTTTCGTTGCTTGTGCGCTTTGGTTATCTTCCGGTGGAACCACAAAGCGCTGTAAAAAAGAAAGCCCCTCTGTGGCCTTTTGCCAAAGCCAAGCCGAATGGATATCAGTATGTGCATCTGATACTCCAGACATGGCGTCTTCCCCAGCATTCACTCTTAAGGTATTCAGCTCCTCTTGGAGCATTTTTATACGTGCTTTGACTTGGTCACCTAGCTGTTTTAGTTGAATCAATGCGTCTGCCAACATTTTTCTGTCTTCAAAGTTATCCACCCATTTTTTAAACAGCCTATTTAGCACATCAAACGCTTCCTCTCCGTCTCTTAAATCCTTCCACCACCAAGGCGTAAAAGTGATATTAAAGAGCCCCGCAACAGGATAAAGTGGTGGCTGAATATCACACAAATCTGCCCTTAAAGAATTACAAATGGTTGTATCTTCTCGCTCATAATACGCAAGTAACTCCTCCATGAATTGCAGTGCTTTTTCGGTGCGCTCTAACGCTGCATGACTCGTTCCCATTTGTGCTTGGTCTGCAAGTGTGAGTTTGCCTTCTATATGGGCGTTGGTATCTCTGATTAAAGTGACTAAGTCATCAAACTCGGTTTTGTCAGCTAACGTTGTGCTCACGCAATACACTCCTTAAATAAATGCAGTGTATCAAATTGATAACACGCTGCAACCAAGCATTTGTTAGAAACGTATTTTTTATAAGCACTCACACATGCTCCACTTACAATTTCTTTACAATTTTTATTGATTCTTGCTTGCAAGCTGTTAGCATGAATGGGGACTTAACAAGACAATGGATGTTTTATGCTAGGTTGTACAGATATAGGTAATGTTGATGAGGATGCAGCACGAAGAGGCGGAAACGAAGATGGAAGCGGCTCCTCCAGAAACGCAACCATTACTAGAGCCTCATCAGGAAACTACGCTACTATTAATAGAACATCACACACCCACACACGTGGGGAACGTGCACGCCAGGATTTACGTGAGCGCATCGGTCGCGATCCAGATAATCACGCAGGTGAGGAAGCACCATTTGGAACCATGGCCAAACGTACGGGTGCCATTTGTCTTTTTTTTGTGGGAGGCTGCTTCATTGTGGCCGGAGATGCTTTCTATAGTTGGGCCACCTCACAACCCAGAGGCGCTGCAACCGGAAGCCTCAAAAAACCCGGCATGGACCACTTAAAAAGTAGCTATATCACCTCTTTGCTTGAATCAACTGGCGAAGAAATTCACCACGATACAGACAGTAAATGTAGAGACATTATCGAATGTTATTATGAAAATTGTGATATTTTTAACACAACAGGCACAGCGCTTGAAGACAATGCAAGAAGGTTACGTAAACAACTCTTTCGAGACATTAGCGCACGACGTAACCGAAAGGTCGCCGGAGATCGCATTGTTTTTTGGACCGGTATGATACTCGCGGCGCTTGTTACAAGCCTAACTTTTGTAGAAGGCATTCTTAAAACAAGCCCCAACTCCGAAGATGAAATTGAAAACATTGGCTTTGCGAATGGTGCTTTTGCTTTATTAACCCTCTTAAGTGCGCAAATCATTCATAAAGCAACCATTGTTGATGCCGAAGCAACGACAGTGCTGGAAAGAGTGCGTAAGTGGGCTGCCGATTACGTAACAGCAAAACAAGCAAAGGAAGCGGCACTTGCAGAACAAGCAAAGCAGGTGTCTGGACAATCCTTTTTAAAAAGAGGGGGGACACGTGTAGAAGAGCTCTTGCCCACCGAGCATGCGTTGTATAATTTACAGTACAAAATAAAAAATAGCACTAACTTCGACAATAGCTTGCTTGAAGCCGTTGCAAGAATCAGAAACACATTAGCCGGTGCTCAACCCACAAGTATATTTCAAGTACATAAACAGTTGAAACGCTTTCTAGAGCACGAGCAAATGACAAGCACGACTTCAAGTGCACATGTATTACTCACAAGACAAACCAGTCAAAAAGACACAGATACGCAAGACTTAACCAGCGATGAAATGCTTGAAAAACTGGCGCTTCTGTATGATTGCCCCATTTTTGTTATCGCTGAAACCCCCTTTAAGGACGGCAAATATTGCAAGCTTATCAACGAGGCAGCACTCACAGACTCAGAAAACAAAGATGCTGAAGAAGACCCTATTCAATATCAAAAACAACGCGAAGCACGCGTTATGATATTCTACACCTCCGAGGCTGAGTTTTATCAGGCGGTTGTGCCGCCAACAACCACCGGTATGGAGAAGACCTTTGCTGATATGAAGTCGGAACTACTGGGTATACAGCCTGTCATGTACTCAGTGCCAGAAGATTATGCATCACAACAAACAAGAAATGAGCGCTTTTCATCGGCATCAAAGCATTCGTTTGCTTGATGGGCCTACAATAGATATGTCCCTATAGCGTTCACGCACTGAGCGTGAGCGTCTCTTGGTGTGCTTTTGTATCTGCCTGTAGCGTTTCAAAGTGTGTTATTTTTTCCTTAAGCGCCGCACTCTCAAGGTTTGGGGTATTGGCTAAATAACCTAATTTAAATGCTGTTTGAAAGGTTCGCGTAGCCAGTGCAACCAGTGAAATAACCGCATTGAGCACATTCACTAGTAACGCCCCTGCCTCAAAGCTCATGTCTCGCACAGAGCCTTGCACCGCCGCATATAAAATTCGTGCAACACTGAGCAACGCCTTTGCCATAAAACACAACGGATAAAGCAAGGCACGCACGTGGCATGCCTTATTTTGATAGGGCGTAAATAAGAAAAGACGTTGATGTTGTAACATATCACAAGCGAGTCGGTAGTGCTCGTCGGCCATTGTACCTTTTTCAGGAGCTGCATCTAGTGCTTGGCTTAATGGATGTTCATCCTTTAAACCCAGCTTTTCTTGCATCACACGTGCAGCCTTCAAATACAACACATTAGGCCGCTCTACTTTCGCCGCCGCAACCGCCAAATCAATGAGTGTTCGTAATGCATCAATATGAGGCGTGCTATAACACGTTTCATACATACCAAATGCACGCTTTAAATCGGTGTACGCCTCGCCACTTTTTTTCTGCGATGAAAAGCATGCTGCCCGCAAAGTCAAGCTCGCAGCTCTATCTAAGGGGCGTTTAAATGGATCAATGTAATCAACCACTTTTTCCAAGTGCTCAAGCGCTAAGTCAACCGATTCATTCTGAAGATGAAAATATGCTTTGGTGCGATGCGTTCGCAACTCAACGTCACCTTCCGCCGCCGCAATCAAGTCTGCCGTATCAAAATAAGACGGATTTTTCTGAAGGTTAACAACGGTAGAAGATAACGTGTCGAGCCGATTAAGAGCAATATTCGCTTTTCTCATCCATCCATTTTTTATAAAAACCAGCGCACACTGATTGTAAATATGCTGTTTTAGGGGAAGTGGAATATGACCTTTCGCAATATTTGCCCCTTGAAAGCAAGCCTTCATTGCATCGTTTGCCTCAATCATGCGGCCACTTTTAAGGCAAATAACGCTACGTACATAGCTAAGATACACCTCAACTGGCCAATCAATTATCAGCCCAGGAAGTACAGCACTACTTGATGCTAAGTCGAGCAACTTTAAGGCTTCGGCTTCACCCTGTGCGCCTAATTTGGCACTCACAGCCCAAGCAGCATGCCCTAATAAGTGGCGTAAATCACGCTTTTGAATATCAGTTAATCCTTCCGTTTCATCTGATGTTACAAGCGCTTCTAAGTCTTTTATTTGTTTGTAATGCTTCTCCCAAATGGCATCATGCGTTGTCTGTAAAATATCGACTTCAAGCTCTGCACAAAACGCATCAAACGTCATGCTATTTAACATCTAACACCCCAACAGCATTCATCACTCTACAGGTTTATTCGCAAGATACACATCAAACCGTACGGTCTTGCCTTCAACCACATAATTCGGCGTTAAAAGCGCCTGACGCTTAGCAGGCCACTTCAATACAACACGCAATGTTGCATATGCCCTGCAAAAAGTCAATAAGTTCACTACATTATCAGACTCGCCTAGCAATGTTTGCAGCGCATGCAAGTCTTTTTTCACCTTTGCCGATTTGGTACGTGTTGGATGCATGGGATCAAGATAAATAATATCAGGATAATCGTCAGGCTCTAGGGTTGGCAAATAATCCATAACATCCATTGGCACAAGACGTAAGTCTAAAGCACTACTTACGGGTAAGCGCTTTAGACCATCTTGCAGCAAATCAATTAATAACGGCTCACGCTCACACATCGTGACATTCGCACCACTTGATGCAAGTAACGCTGCATCTCGCCCAAAACCTGCGGTTGCATCCAATATTTTAAGCTCAGGGGCTGGCTTACAAGCCTTTAAAATAGCGGGCTTTTTCAAGCCTTTTTGGCAGCGTTTTGTAATGGTTTCTTCAAAATCAACCACGATTGGCGCACATCCCTCAAGGCACAAGGCAAGCCCTTTATCGGGAATATGTAACACCTCATAGCTTAAGCTTTGCTGAGGGTTTCTTGCCATACAGGGCTCAATAAATTATCGACGCATTGTGCCAACGAACCAAATACAGATATCCCTGGAAATTCAGCTAACTGCGCGTTGTCTGTCATAGGCGAGCGCACGACCATCGGGCGAATGCCTGCAGCACGTGCCACCAAAATATCTGTAATTCTATCTCCCACCATAATGGCGCCATCTAACGTACATTCCAGCGCTTCTGCAATCGCATATAACATGCCAGGCATTGGCTTTCTGCAGGCACAGCCCGAGTCGGGCATATGCGGGCAATACTGAATCGATGCAATCTCGCCGCCTACTGCTTGCACATGGCTGAGTAATTTATCATGAATCGCATGCAGTGTGGCCTCATCATAATAACCACGCGCAATCCCTGATTGATTGGTTGCAATAGCAACGGTATAACCTGCAGCGCATAGTCGCCTAATGGCATCGACGCTGCCCGGCAAAAAAATGAATTCATCCGGTGATTTGATGTATTCTAAGGAGTCTTGGTTAATCACCCCGTCTCTATCAAGAATAATTAATCGCATTACGCACCACTCTGCAACAATGAAACATCCGCAACCGACTGCAACAGCATTTGTAACCGTGCTAAAAGCTTTAAGCGGTTGGCCTTTAGTGTAGCATCATCCACCATCACCATCACATCTTCAAAAAAAGCATTCACTGGTATTTCGAGTGAAGCAAGCTCAAGCAAAATAGCACCATACGCGCGCTCTGCATGTTGTACTGTTACAAACGCTTCAAGGGATGTAATGCGCTCAAAAAGGGCTTTTTCAGCAGGCACATCAAACAGTGCCTCATCTACCATTGGCGTATTCTCAGCACCAACGTTTAAATCTGCCTGCTTTAACAGTTTTGTGACACGCTTTGATGCAGCGCCCAGTGCGATTGCTTCAGGCCGCTTCTCAAAGCCTTCCAACGCATGCACACGCACGTCTAAATCACGCAAGCAGTCCGACTGCTTAGCAAGTGCTGCTCGCACGCGCCCTACCGCAATCCCTTGATAAAATGCAGGTAAACGCTCCAAAATAAACGCTTTTACTGTATCAACAAGCGCATTGTCTGTTTCAAACAATGTGCCGTAAGCGGCTTTTGCATGCTTTAAACAAACAGACAGTGGCAACGACACTGGCAGTGCGTTCAAAATACGAATCACCGCTAACGCGTGGCGTCTTAGTTTGAAAGGATCTCGCTCACCCGTTGGCTTTTGCCCAATGCCAAAAATACCCACCAAGGTATCTAACCTGTCGACCAGTGATAATAAAAGCCCTAATGTGCTCTCAGGTAAACTATCTGATGAAAAACGTGGCAAATATTGCTCTTTGAGTGCTTGCGCTAAATCTTCGGACTCACCATCATACAAAGCGTAATAATACCCCATTGTGCCTTGTAGCTCTGGAAATTCACTCACCATACCCGTTAGTAAGTCACACTTAGAGAGCTTTACTGCACGCAGTGCAGCTTCAGCATTCAAGCCAAGCACCGGTGCAATCTCTGCTGCTATTACTTCCATCCGCATAGCTTTATCATATAAGCTACCAAGTTTCGCCTGAAACACCACCTTTTGCATCGCATCAACACGTGATAACAACGTATGCTTCTTATCTTCAGTATAAAAAAATGCAGCGTCACTCAAACGCGCATACATCACACGCTCATTACCATGAATCACATGCGATGGGTTCGTACTTTTAATATTTGAGATTGTGATAAAGTGCGGTAAGAGCACGCCTTTTTTATCTTCGACTGCAAAACACTTTTGATGCACTTGCATTGATTCAATCAGCACTTCCCGCGGCACATCTAAAAACTCAGGCGAAAAATCTACTAACAATGCCTCAGGCCACTCGACAATAGAGGTCACTTCATCCAGTAGCCGCTCAGGTATAAGGGCTTCTGCATCACGCCCTTCAAGCAATTGCTTAACAGCACTCAACACCAACGTACGCCGCTCTGCAAAGTGAGCCACCACAAAAGCCTCACGCAATTTAGTTGCATATTGTGCGGGAAAATCGAGTGTAATTGCTTGCGGGTGATGATAACGATGCCCGCGCGTTTCTCGAGTAGACGTACACCCAAAGCACGACACATCAATCACTTCTTTACCGAGCAACAAAACCACCCAGTGCACCGGCCGCACAAAGCTGTCCTCTCCCATACCCCAACGCATGAGCTTTGAAATCGGTAATTTTTGAAGTGCGTTTTTGACAATACCAGGCAACAATTCTGCTGCATTTAATCCAGCTTCTGTTGCTTCATAAACAAATCGCGCGCCTTTAGGCGTGTGCCGAACCACCAAATCTTCAATAGACACGCCATTTGAGCGCGCAAACCCCTCTAATGCTTTAGACGGTGTGCCGTCTGCATTAAAACCAACCTCTTTTTTAGGGCCTTCTTTTGACACGTCTCTTGGTGCCTGCTCTAATTGCACCCCTTGAATCCAAACAGCAAGCCGCCGGGGCGTTGCAAATGAGGTCACGTCACCATAGGATAGACGTGCGTCATCAAGCCCTTTGGTAACATACGCTGCAAGTGCTTCTCCAAGTACAGGTACCGCACCTGAAGGTAACTCCTCAAGACCTACTTCAAATAAAACATCACGCGACATCTTCAGCCACCTTTATCAGTGGAAACCCAAGTGCTTCTCGCGCCGCATAATACACTTCAGCAACCTTTCTAGATAAATTACGAACTCGAAGAATATAACGCTGACGCTCTGTCACAGACAGTGCACCACGTGCATCCAATATGTTAAATATATGAGAGGCGTGCATCACCATCTCATAAGCGGGCAAAGGCAACTGCTTTTCAAGCACTTGATTCGCCTCTTTTTCATAGGCATCGAACTGCTCAAATAACCAAGGCACATTTGCAAGCTCAAAGTGATACGTCGACATTTCAACTTCTTGCCGGTGAAACACATCACCATACGTGACTGTTGTGTCACCAGTCACACACCACGGCAAGTCATAAACGTTATCCACCCCTAAAATAGACATCGCCAAACGCTCAAGGCCATAGGTTAACTCACCCGTAACCGGCGCGCATTGCAACCCACCTGCTTGTTGAAAGTAAGTAAACTGGGAAATTTCCATTCCATTTTGCCACACTTCCCAGCCAAGCCCCCAGGCCCCCAGTGTCGGTGACTCCCAGTTATCTTCAACAAACCGAATATCATCCAACAATACATCAACACCCAATGCACGCAATGAGTCTAAGTATTTTTCTTGGATATCAATGGGAGACGGCTTTAATACCACCTGAAACTGATAATAGTGCTGCAAACGATTCGGATTATCACCATAACGGCCATCTGTAGGTCGCCTTGAAGGCTGCACATAGGCAGCGCGCCAAGGCTCAGGGCCTATGGCACGCAAAAAAGTAGCCGGATGAAACGTTCCGGCCCCCACTTCTAAATCGAGCGGCTGTAAAACCACACAGCCTTCTGCCGCCCAAAACGCTTGAAGTGTCAGGATAATATCCTGAAACGTTGTTGGCTTTCCCATAAAACTTACGACTTACCTGCTTGGCTTACTAAATCTTGAAGTGATTCAAGTGTTGCAGCCCCTGGAATAAAGGTTGGCTCATGCTCTGCATCAAACTTACCATTCGGTGTAGACGCCAAAATGAACGCGGGCGTGCCCATTAAGTTCAGTTTTTCAGCCAATGCTTGGTTCATTGCAAGCTCATCTGTAATTGCTTGACTTTGCATGTCTTGCTTTAATTTCGCCATATCAAGACCAACGGATTGTGCCGTTGACATGACCAAAGCATCATCCAGGCGTTTTTCAATTTTGAGCAATGCCGCTTGCATTTCTGCATATTTACCTTGTTTGGCTGCTGCAAGCGCTGCACGAGATGCTGTTTCTGAACGCTTACCAAAAATAGGTAATTCTTTATAAATCACGCGCAGTTTTGGATTTTTGGTAGAAAGCTCACCAATAATAGGCTTCATACGCTTACAGTGCACACATTGATAGTCGAAGAACTCAACAATGGTGACGTTCCCCTTGGGGTTTCCTGTGAAAGCACCATCAGGTTTAAAAATTTGGTCTGCATTCTTCAAAATGGCAGATTTTGCAACGTGCTGCATTTCATCTTGTTGTTTTTTTTGTAGTGCCTGAGACGCCTCTAACAACACTTCAGGATGATTGACTAAATAATCATGCACCACCTGCTCAACTTGTTTTTTTTGTGGTGCTGCCATCGCCGCATCTGTTACTGCATGTGTCACCCCAGCACACAGCAAAGCACTTGCTATGACGGTTGCTTGTAGATTAATTCGTTTCACGATATTTCTCCCCTTATCGCAGTTAGATTGCGAAACAGAACGTAGCATCTGTTTCTGTTAATTTCAAGCAAGATTTGCATACGCTGCAACCAGCCACTTGCTTCCATGTGTCTTAAAGTTCACCTGAAGTCGTGTATGGGCTCAACTGCCTTCTAACGCCAATAAAACGCCTGAACCAAATTTGTCATGCGTTACTTCCTGGCCTAAGCGAAATCCGCCTGGTACGTCCTCTTGATACACAGGCGCTGTACTCTGCACCCGATTTTTTGCCATAGGCGTATAACTTTTGCGCCCCACACAAATCTCATCGAGTAGGTTCTTCGGCAACTCTTGTAAAAAGCGAGAAGGCCTGTGATATTCTTCTCGTCCATGCTGACGTCTAATTTCTGCATGCGTAATCACAAGCTTTTCCATCGCACGCGTCATGCCCACGTAACAAAGCCTACGCTCTTCTTCAAGACGCGCCTCATCTTCTGCAGATTGCCGCCCAGGAAACAGCCCTTCTTCCATTCCCACCAAAAAAACCAACGGAAACTCAAGGCCCTTCGCTGCATGCAGTGTCATTAAGTGAACATGGGGCACACTGGTATCTGCTTGGCGTTCACCGCCTTCAAGCGAGGCATGCGCTAAGAAGTCACTCAGTAACTCAAACGGACTTAATGCCTCTTGCTCTTCTTCATATTGCCTTGCTGCATGCATTAACTCTTCTATATTTTCACGCTTTGCCTCTGCGCGCTCACCTTTCATGGTTGCAAAATGCTGACGCACACCACTCATATCGAGCATGCCTTCAACTTGCGTTTCAAGCGTTTCTGTTAATAATTTCTCTTGCATACTTTCGATTAACTGCAAAAAGCCTGTGAGTGCATTGCCGGCCCTAGATGAAAAAATACCCTCACCCAGCTGCTTTAACGCAGTTTGCCATAATGACACCCCTTGCTCTCGCGCTTCAAGCCTTATTGTTTCAAGCGTTTTTTCACCAATACCACGTGTTGGAAAATTCACCACACGCTCAAAAGCAACATCATCTTCAACGTTTGTCATTAAACGTAAGTATGCTAGCGCATCTTTAATTTCCGAGCGTTCAAAAAAGCGTACCCCCCCATGAATATGATATGCAACGCCTGCGCGCAACAGGGCTTCCTCAAGCACACGAGACTGCGCATTAGAGCGATATAAAATGGCAATATCATCAGGTGAGCGACCTTCATTAATGGCCATTTCAATCCGCTCAGTTACAAAGCGCGCTTCATCTAGTTCATTTAAGGCGCCATATATAGTGACTTTTTCACCATCATCACTCTCAGTCCACAAGTTTTTACCTAGTCGTGTTGTATTATGCGTAATGAGTGCATTTGCGGCAGACAAAATCGTGCCTGTTGAACGATAGTTTTGCTCAAGCCGCACCACATTTGTGCCTAAAAAGTCATTGGAAAATCGCTGAATATTTTCAACTTTTGCACCACGCCAACCATAAATAGATTGATCATCATCACCAACCGCCATGACACTGGTGTTCACGCCTGCAAGCAGGCGAATCCACGCATACTGCACGGTATTGGTATCTTGAAACTCATCGACCAAAATCACTTGAAAACGGTTTTGGTAATGCGCCAGTAACTCGGTATTATCGCGCAGCAATTCATGACATCGCAGCAAGAGCTCAGCAAAATCAATCACACCTGCCACGCGACATGCTTTTTCATATGCCTCATACACTGAAAGCCATGTGCGGCCCGGGCCATAAGAAGGCACTTTCACATGCGGGGGACGAAGTCCCTCATCTTTACGTGCATTAATAAACGCTTGCGCTTGCTTAGGAGGCCATTGGTCGGTTTCAAGATGAAGAGATGCCATCACGCGTTTGATTAAACGCAATTGGTCATCGCTGTCTAAAATTTGAAAGTGCTCTGGCAACCCTGCTTGTTCATGATGCTGCCTCAGTAAGCGGTGACACAAGCCATGGAAAGTACCAACCATGAGCCCCTCTGCACCATAAGGCAACATCTCACGCAAACGCGCTTTCATCTCACCGGCTGCTTTATTGGTAAACGTGACTGCCAAAATGGCATAAGGAGAAAGATCATGCTCTGAAATTAAATAAGCCACACGGCTCACCAACACACGTGTTTTTCCGCTACCCGCACCCGCTAAAACTAACACATTTCCCATGGGCGCAGTCACTGCTTCGCGCTGCCGTTCATTTAAACTTGCTAAAGCCATTTCGTCCAAAACAAACACTCCAAATCTGTCAATCATTCAAAACAAACTTTATTCTACACGGAAGAGCCCTTCACACCTACACCCGATTCTGTTCTACTATACACTTTAATCCTCAAGATAAGCTAAAAAATATATACCATGCCTCGTCATTTAATAAGTGCCATCAAAAAAGTATCACTTGCCGCAGCCCTTCTGGGACTTGCAAGCTGTGTTACTGTTGGCCCTAATCCTGACGACCCCTACGAGGCAATTAACCGAAAGATTTTTGCGTTTAATACACAATTTGATAAACACATTGTGCAGCCCCCAACAAAATTCTACGTTGCAGCGATACCCGCCCCCATCCGCGCAGGTATTAATAATATTTATAACAACATCAATATGCTCCCAACCGTTGCGAACGATGTGCTACAAGCCGACTTTCAGCAAGCTATTTTAGATACGTGGCGTTTTATCATTAATAGCAGCATGGGTATTGGTGGGATTTTTGATGTGGCAGGCCAGTGTACTTTGCCCATGCACGAAAATGACTTAGGTATTACCTTTGCAAAATGGGGTGATAAGCACTCTCCTTATATTGTTATTCCTTTTCTTGGGCCAAGTACTATCCGAGATGGCATGGGGCTCATCTTTGATTATACTTTTTTTACCCCCTATCCCTATATTCACAAAGACTTAATTATTGAAGGTCTTTTAGTGCTACGCTATGTCGATTTACGCTCTCGTATGTTTGATACTGATAGACTCATGCGTGAAGCACCCGACTCCTACGCCTTTATGCGAGACGCATACCTACAACACCGAAATTACTTAATTCGTGGTGAAGAAGCCATTGCCGCCGGCACATTGTATGTGGACGATGAAGAAGCAGCGCCAGACCCAGACCAAATTCTGAGTAACGACCCACCCGAAGGAAAGAAAAACCCTGAATTTCCTTTAACAACTAATTAAAAAGGTCGCGAGACCTTGTGATGCCCGCGCAGCATGACAGGGCCTCGTGGCAAAAAAATTACTTCATGTGCAACACAACATCACTGCTGCTGACACTTCTGTCGTACTTCCTATCTCTCGTTGTTGGCTCTTGGTCTTGGTCTTGGTCTTGCGATGATGAGTCAGTCATACTTAACCTTTTACCCCGAGTCACTTCTTGGTTACCGCTGTTCCTGCGTTCTAACCACCACACAGACTTAGATCTCGATACTCGCAAATCGCGACGCAAGCGCACGCTTGGCGTTGGTGGTGTCTGTTGCGTCGTCACCTTGGAATCGCTCGTGAAAAAAGGAAGCTTTACATTGAGCCTGCTAAAAAAAGAAGCTGCCGACACAATGGCACCTGATGCTTGTAGTAACGATTTGGTCGCGTCATCAAGTGTTGCGCCATGAATACTTAATTCTCGCAGGTGCATAAACCCCCAACCCATCACCCAAATAGGTGACTGTGGTACTGGAGAAAGCCAAGCTTCTAAATTTAGCATATCAATGCGGTTTGGGCTCATTAAAAAAAGATGTTGTGGTGTGGCACCCCACTGCATCATGCCAGAAGACATTGTTTTAGTAGGATGCTTATCAACTTTTCCAGAAACAACCTGAAAAGCCCGCAAATCACATGAAGTGGCAATCATTAAATAATTCGTTGATGCTTGCTGCGTCCATATAAAACGGGGGTTTTGTTGCACAGACGGGTCTTTCCATAGCTCGGTGTGTGTATATGCATCGAAAACACACACTCTTTGCGCTTCATTAATGCATGCATAAACGCTATTGTCAGGCGCATACACCCGTTGCTGCATGATACTATCTTGCGTCTTAACCTGAGACACACTGCCACTCATCGTATGTGTGTGAACGTGTGTTTCAGTTGTCACAACGAGTTGTAATGCGTTGTCGTCATTATTCTCAAAGCACATGTTTTGAATAGGGGCTTCAAGTGATATCAACACATCACATGGGTCATGCCCAATCGTATCGTCTTGAATAAGAATGCTGAAACAATAAACATGATTTGATTGATCTCCCACAGCAAGATAATCGCCATCAGGTGACCAACATAGGTGCGTAATGGTTTGAGGATGTTTTTCTAGTAGTAGTGTTGCGTTAAAACTTATAGCGGATGCCGTACTTCTAAGCCAAACACACCCGTCATTATGCGCTGTAGCAAGACAACCATGCGTTGCTGCAATCGCTGTATTGGGACGCAGATGATGTTCTGAAGGTGCAAGTTCAGCGTTGAAATAAGGGCTAAAAAAAGCAATGCTGCGTGCCTGCGCCACAATAATTTCGTGACGACTTTCACACCAAATAATTTGCGTGATCGCACTACCATCACCATGATACGTTGCTTTTTTATGCCCCGTTATTGGGTCCCATACGCTCATGGTACCATCTTGACTTGAAGATACTAAACACGGCGCACTCCAGCTAATTGCATTAATTGCATCTCGGTGCCCCGTGCACTGTATGTAGGGTTCGTTATCATCACTTAAGTCAACCAGGTAAATCTCTCCATTCGCACATCCCATAGCAAGCTGGTTCTCATCGGGAGATAAAGCAAGACATAAGATATCTGTAGTGACATCAGGCAGCATTGGGGTGCTGAGCTCTGGCTCGTTATTACTGAGTGTAAATACTTGAAATAAGCGCTCGTTCCCTGCAACAAATAATTTATCCTTACCAAATAGTACACTTTGGATGGCATGCTCTGTTTGATACTCTAAAACAAGCTCCTGCCTTTTAAGACTCCAAAGGCGCAGCCTGTTATCTTCACCACCTGACGCCAATAAAGTACCTGTTTCATGCCAGTGTAAGCTATTAATGCGCATCGACTTATCTGTTCTGAAAGAGCATATTTTTTTCCATTGACTCCCTTCAATATGCCAAATATGAATACTTCTGCCATACACACTTGTGGTTGCTAGTGCGGCATAGGGTTTATCTTCTCCTTGCATCACACCCCAGGCCATGTCACGAATTTCAGTGTGATGCGCGTCAATACCCGTATAAGCTTTTCCATGCTTATCAATCAGCTTAATCACACGCTGTTCAGAGCCAGGCTCTTTAGGAATCACATAAGCAATAATAGGATCTTCAGATGGATAAATAGCGATACGCTCAGGACGCTCACCAATATCAATTTGCGACAGTGCTTCTGAAAATATGGTGTGTGTCAGGCGCGCACGTGACATATTTGTGAAAGCAAGTTTAGCACCATATAAGTAGGCGTAAGAAAAATCACTGGCACTTAAGTCAAGGTGACTTAAGTTTGCACCAGGCAATTTTGCGTACGGTACATGAATCCCTCGCCAAGCATCCGCTGGTAAATCACGTGCTGCATTTTTATCAAGCATAAAAAGGAGGGTAATGGCGTTTGATGCAGCTTTTGACCATCTTTCTCCTGCAGGACCTCGGCTTGCTGTAATCATCCCATGCAACATGACAGTGATATGAGATGCGTATTTAGGTTGTTGTGCAAGTCGATACAACGCATCCAGAACAGGTAAGTAATCTTTCTGGGTTAGATGCGCATGATTCCATGTTTCAAGGCATTCTATTAATGTAGCCGACGCCTCTGTGGGGGTAGGGCTGTTATACAACGTATCAATCAGCTTTTTAGCCAAACCATAAAAGTTGAAAGGCGGCTTAATATAACAGCGTATTTCGTTATCATGTTCAACAAATACGATGGGTGATATTTTTGAAACAGCCCTCCACACCTCACTTTCGTACAAATAGTTAAACGTATTTGTATTAGCGTCATCATGCGCTTTAGCTTGGACAAGTATATTACGCTCTTTTTTAGGTCTTGCGATATACGGTGTACCTTGAACATACATCGCAAAGCTATAGTCTTGAATACACAATTGGATACTTTCAGCATTTAATTTAGGATGCGCTTTTTTGTGTAACGCACTGCGAGACCAGTGCACCATAAACGATTCAATAAATTCAATGGGTGAGTTCAGCGCTTCTGAGACATCTTTACTTTCGCTGAGTAAGTCACAAGCAATACTCAACATCCCAACAGTTTGAATAAGCGTTGGGATACGTGCCAATCGTTCTTGAATAAACCCTATGCTGTCTGGGTAATAGGTCCTCAGGTAAACTTGAACCTGTTCTTGATTGGGAGACATAATTTCATATTCAATACCGTATGATGCAAACGGTCGACCGCTTGCAAGTCTGAATTTTTCATGATGATTACCGTTTGAAATCAACGCCTCTGTCGTCGTAACCAATATAATTTTCCAAGGTGCACTGCACTTTTGTGTAAACTGTAGACACTCTTCTAGGATATAACGCTCTGACAAATCAATATTTCGACACTCATCTAAACCATCCAGAATCACTGTTTGCTTTGTGTGCTCTTGCAAAAGCTCAATTTCCGCATCTGAATAACGCGTACGTAATGCCGCCACCAAAAAATTACTATGCTCATACACTTCTTTGAGCTTTATAACGATGGGTGGGTACTCTGTGAAATGGGCTAATGCACGATAAATGCCTAAGGTTTTTCCTGATAAAATAGGGCCATGAATGAGAAGCACCGTTTGCTCCCCACCATGAAAGTCTATCAGTGCATCTTGATAGAGCATTTCTCTAGGTTCACTCATGTTTTTTTGTTTTATATTCAAGGCGACATGATTAATATTTTGGCCCTGCTCAAAACATGCTTCTGCGAATTCTCTTGAACGCTGAATGAGGCTCTCTAGTTGCGTTTGAATATGACCCTGCTCAAGTTGCGTTACACGCGCGTCTAATGATTGATTGATACGTTCTTGTCGAAGCTTAAACGTCTGCAGCTCATCGGCAAGTGCATCTTGCTCTTCTTGTAACGCTTTGTAAGTATCATTCATCTGTGTCGCTAAGCTTGCGAGATATGCTGTGATATCATCCTGGTTGTGGGTTTGTACGTTTTCGAGCACCATGAAACGTGTGTCACAATTAATCAGGATAAGTGTTCCCATTGTAGAATCTATAATTTTGGCCGAGCAAAGCATCGCACTCGAAAAATTGACGCTCTCAAGGTAGATACAATGCCACTCAGAGAATATTAAAACAGCATCCTGAAAAGACGCATTTTCAACCAAGCACTCAATAAATTGTGTATAGGCTAGTTGGGCATTGTGCCATGTACTATGTCTTAAATCACCAGACAGGGTGGCATGACTAAAGTCTACATCCTCGTAATTTCCATGAGACAAGTCTAAGTTTTTTAACCGGTCATCATGACAACTTGCAATGACTCTAACCCCTAGCCGGTTTGATAAAAAACGATTAAGCGATTCAGGAGGCGTAGACATTGCCTGTTGAATCGAGGCCTGATACGCCAAAACCTCTTCCGCCGATACCGGATATGGAATACAAAAATGGGGCGTGATTTGCGGTATTTTGTGTGCACTCGTTATTTTTTTTAACTTTCGGCTATTACGATAAGTGAATTTCTGAAATGTTGTATCGGTCGTTGAAAGCGTTGCATATCCGCAGGCATCAAGCGTGGTATTGTAATCGTAGTTAGATTGGCGAGGCGATTTATAGTAATGAAACCCCACGCTATTTTTTGTTGGGTCAAATGTATAGTACGCAACATTAGCACGTCCATAAGCCCATTTTACAGGTAAGTCATGTGCACTATTGAAAAAACCAAAGCTTGTCTTTACGGTCAGTCTTTTTGTATGGAAGGTTGATAAATTAACACTTTCATCGAGTAAATATGAACTCAAGTGATTCACATCAAGTATTGCTTTGATAGCGCTCATATCAATCGGCTGAGCACTTTTTCGAAGGGCATTGAAGTCTTCTTCAATTTTTTTCATGATGCGCTCAGCACCATACTCCGCCATATCCGGAAGTTCGGTTGCCTCTATGTTTTCTATCATGAAGTGAGAGTAGCGCTGCGTTAGCATGTCAGCTACTTTGTATAAAGCAACACGCCACAATAAGAGATGCTCATCCAAAGAGACATGGCTTTTATCAAACGAAACACCATCTTTGGGAAGCGTTTCTTTGTGCAACATTTTATAGGCTTGATGGGCAGTATTTACCAGAACAAAAACCCCACCTGTAATCGTTGCAGCAGTTGCTGCTATGGGAGCAACAGGTCCCGTTGCCGCAACCATCGTTACGGCTGCAGTAACAGTTGTCACGGAACCAATCAGCGCATTCCCTTTATCGGAAATCTGATACAAAGCCTCTATTGATGAGGCTGTCGATGGGGCCGATTGAAAAAAATGATTGAGTTGTCCATCAAGGTGCGCTTTGAGTAAACGTCTGTACTCTTGCTGCACCGCTGTATATGATGAGTGTTGACTGTAAGTCGGCATATTAACATCCTTATTAAAATGCATGCATCCTATTGATAGCGTGAAAAAGTATGCCGGATATTCTGAGAGATGCAAGCAGGATGTTTGCTCAGACACAACGCATTTTTTCTGCTATGATGATGAGCCTATTTTTTACTACAAGGAGTTTGTCATGCTTCAAGAAATTGCCCAACAGTACAGCCACTCAATTCAAACCTTTTACCTGCTTATCTTGCTCATTAACGCCCTCATACACGTCTTGTTTGCAGGCGCTGTTGCAAAAGATGCAGGACGCATTCAAAAAAGTGGCACACCCACAGCACTTGTTGCAGCACCTACGTGGGCATTTGCAACTTTAGTTGGTGGTGTTATGGTGGCAGCTGTATACTGGTTTATCCATCATTCAACCCTCACACGCCCAGCTGCGTCGGCGCATAATGTGAGTAAGACGTAATAAATTTTACCTCCCCATGCTCGTCATCCAGCCCCCCACGTCCGTCATCCAGAAAGTGGCGAAGCCACTTTCTGGATCTCCTTGGTTTGGCAAGTGCCATTTGGGGAGATCCCTCACCCCAGTTCAAACCCACTACCATCATCCAATGTATCTCGAATATCATCATCCAGTTCAGTAGATAAGGTTTGTGCCAACGCCTCGCTACGTGCAAGCAGTTCATTTGCTAATGTTTTCAAATAGCCAGGGAGTCTTGGGAGCAGTTCCTGCACGCCATTTGTCAGGTCTTGCACAGCTTTTCGATTTTGCACACCCTCCTCAAACTTTTCAAACGCTGTCACATAGTCTTTTAGTTTGTCGACAGCGCGCTCGTCTGTAAACAAACCAAAGAAACGTGCAATACGATATAAAACACTATCGTATTTAGGGTCGCTCGGTGCGACACGTGCAGGATTCTTCATGTGCGCATCGAGCCCTTCATTCAAGCCTTCAAGTGCATCTCTAAACTCTGTTGTATGATGCGCTTTATACACTTTAAACCGCTGCACAGCATCTAAGTCTTCCGTCCACTGACGTAACACTGCATCTTGCATTTGATTGAGTGTATTGAAATAACGGCTGCGCCCTGTCCAGTTGAGTTTGAGCGTCCGCTTTTCATTATCTTGAATATCTTCTTGCATCGCAGCCTTTTTGGCGTCTCGAAGTGTCTCTAGCACTTTCACATAAACAGCTGATGCGGTCTGATCGGTTGCCGATAAGTCTGACAACGCTTTTTCCATATCGCTTGTTAAATCTTTTAACTGTGATACACGCGATTTTGATTTAAACCAGCTGCCTTTATATTGCTTAGAAAGCTTGGTTAATGACTGATTCAGTGTATCTACTTGCGCTTTCACTTCCTCAGTCGTTTTGAGTGGTTGTGTATGTTTTTTAACAATAACACCCAATTCATCTGAAAGTCTTAACAATTCCGCCTGCTGGCCCAGTGTTAAGTCACGTAACTTGCGCAACTTAGGCTTGGCTGAAGGAGCAGCTAACACCGCTTTTGTATGTGACATATACTGCCCATACGATGCATCTAATAGGGCACTATTTTTTTCATTTGTCCAGCGATGTGGCACCGTTAAATCAGCACCTTCATCATCTTCACAGAACACTTCTTGGTCGAGTAAGTGCGTCCAAATCACGCGTCTTTCACGCACGGCATTCGACTCATTCGCTTTAAACGCGAAGCATTCTGCAATATCAGGCTCGCTTAACATGCCCGTGGTATCGCTACGGTGCTTACCACGTGCGGCATAGAACATTTTCATTACTTGCAATACTGCTTCACGATTTCCATGCGCGCGCTTATGGTTTGTAAGATACGCTGCAGCCCCATCAAACAAAGGCTGCTCTGATGTTTTAGCCTGGAACAACTCATATACATTCTTTAATACTACGTCAGATGTATCATTCCATTTCAATTGATTCACACCATCGATTAAATGGTCTAGTGGAATCTCTGGATGTGTCATATGAAACTCACCAGCACATACCAATAAGTTACTGAGGCATTCAAGCGTTGAGCGTGTCATGTTGGAATCAAAAGCATAATCCAATAACACTTCATGTAAGCGAGGATATTTCTCAAACAACGCTTGGTGTTTGTCGGTCAAATCTTTGGAAAATTGTAATTTCTCATCGAGTACTTCTAACCTTCCAGCATCTCGCATTCTTTGAGCAATAATACTTCCTGCCAATAACCGTGCATTCACAAGCCTTGGGTGTGCTTGTTTGAACTCCGCCATATCTTTAAATAAAGTGATTAATGGCAGCATATTCGCAGGTGGCACCTCTTCATCAAACGCACAAACAAACAAAGCGTCACACACCTCGCCTACCTCTGAAAACAAGGTCTGATTGTCATCGGTTGCCTGATGTACTTGGCGAAGCATCGTCAGTCTGTCATTTAAAGCCTCAAGAGATGAGGTACTATGCTGACCAATAGCGCCTGCAAGCGCTGCAGGTTCAAAAGTAAGCAGTTCAGGGTGTGCCTGCTTGAATTGACCCGCTTCAACCAACAAGTCGGCTAATACACCCAAGCACTCAAGTGAAATATCCGGTTGAATACTAAAGTGGAGCATACTCGCATACAGCTCAGGATACGTTGCAAATAAAACCCTGTGCTCCTCAGTAAGACGCATGATTTCCGCAAATCTGGCGTCATCCAAATTGATAAATACTTCGTCTTGTAATGCATCTAACTGACTTAATAAAGTTTTTACCTGACTGTCATTCAGCGCATCATCATTCGCCCATGCAAGTACAACCTCTCGTACGCGCGTTGCACGCGCAATGGGTATATCTTCATCTGCGATATAACGAAGTGCAAAAGTAAATATAAATGGGTATGCCTCAAGTAGTGCATCCTGAGCCTCTACAAACAAGGTAAAGTTTTCAAAGCGAAGTCCATCCAGACTTAAAAACGCAACATGGCACGCCTCTTTTGTTGCTTCATCAAAACTATCAATGTGTGCGTGCGCAAGATTCAGTCCATGACAAGCACGCTCAAATATCTCCGTGCGCGCCGCTTTTTTAAGATTATCACGCGTGCTTGCACGCCACGCCTCGGCCAACTGCCGCTTATGACGTGTGAGTCGTTCGGGCTCAAGCATGTCAAGTGCCAAATTCAACACTTGGAACCAAGACTTACCTTGTAAGATAGGGTCTTTATCCCCAAGAAGGCCTGTAGACGTACGACTTAAGTGCAAGAAGTCGTCAAAGTCACGGATAGAGGCGCCATGTCTTGCCAGGTTATGCCACAGCCTCATAATATCGGGGCGATATTTATCTTCTCCAAACTTGTTCCACCATTTATGTGTCTTATCAATCAAGCCAAGCAATACATCCCAGTTTTGCCCTTCTTTAAATTGCTGCATGGCACCACAAAAATCAATAAGAAACGCTTGTTTTTCCGCTTGAGATAAGCTTTTGGCCCAAGACTCCCACTTCGTTAATAAGCGCAAACGATTCTCTGGGTCTTTTTCAACCGTCTCTTCTAATAACCTAAACATCTCCCCAAATGAATGTGGCGTGCCATGCGTCATTTCTGCCAACTGTGAAAGTGCTTGGAAGTGCTCATAGCTCATGGGAATGCTAAAACTAAGATGTGCATCTAATATGGCTTGTTGCTCCTTACTTAAGGGCACCCCAATCACGCTCGTTACATATGCATCCCCCCAGCGAGTCTGCTCTGTTGCGTTAAACCGCTCTAAGTAACTTAACAGTGGAAGCGCTCTTTCGATGCGCTCCTGTGCTGAATGAGTCCCCATCACATTAGGTGCACACAAAGCCCCCACAATACTTGTTTGTAATGATGGTTCAATCCCTCGCATCACCGTTGTATACGCTTCTCGCAATTCAGGTGAAACGTCTACCAGTAATGCTTCAGGCTTAATCGACTCGATTGCAGCTGTTACAGAGGTACCGTGTGGTGAGGGTGTCTGTAGTTGGCGTAACCCACGCGCGAGCGTCGCATGCAGTGTTTCTAAATCGTCACAATCTGCTACTTCTTCAGCGAGTTCAACGAGTTTATCTTGTTGTAACGCCTCAAAAATTTGAGATAGGTCTTCCAGCGATATTTTTCTTATCCTCCCGACATTTTGTATGGCATGAAGTTTTGACTCATACGCTGCGATGTCCTTATCTAACGCCTCAGTGGGATGACCTGCTAAACGGCGTACCTCCCTTTCTTTCTCGAAGCCCTTCAGTTGTTCCTCTAAATACTTGATGCGCGCTGCTTGGAGCCTTTCCACCTGCGCCTTGAGCGTCGCTTCATCTTTTGAGGGGGTCGTCATGCTTTCAAGCTTGCTTAAAATACCCGGAATTTCATAAAGTGATGGGTGATTTATGTCGGCATCTTTCAACCGCTGCATCACGCCACAAATCACACCGACTGCTTTTTCATGTGCTGTCGGCTTACGTGCCGGTGGTGGTACAACCAACTCAATATGAACAGGCGGTGGCGCATCAAGTGCTAGCTCGTCAAAGTCTAGCTCATTACGTTCTGCGTCTTGTCGGAATATGTCCGCTCTATCAAGCATTTTCTGGTGAATAGCTTGAAGCTTTTCATCCACATCTAAGTCTGTTTGGCTCAACACCTCAAGCCAGTCTCTATCTAACGCCTTCATATGCACACTAAACGCATAGGTCACTTCTTTTCGTACCGCATCGTCTGTAACAGACCCTAAGCAGTTCATACCCCAATCAGAGAACGCTGCTTTTAAATCGCGATAACCAAGGTTCGGCGCGTTATCAAGTGCAAATAAATATTCACGTAACAACAGAACACGCTCCAGGCGCCTTTCATTCTCAGTCGCACCTTCTACACGCAATAAGTTTTCACGCAGTGATGCATTTGACTGCCCACTGGCATGTGATGCATCCTCGTCTTCAGACTCATCCGCTTCAAGACTTAAGTTTAGCAACTGGAGTAATCTATTTTCTTCCTGCTCCAGTTCACTTTCTATATAAAACTGAAACACTTCCCCTTCTGCACCATTTCGTGCAGTACGTCCGCCTTTTTGTAGTTTTTCATTGTTATCATTGATGTCAAACAAAAAGACAGCTTCTACTTCAACGTTATCCCCACGACCAAAACCTGAAGCAATTAAGCCAATACCATTTTGTTTTTTACCGCCATGCCATGCTTCTTTTTGACGCTTATCGTCTAATACATCAGACGCACTACGTAACTCTTCATTGGTATAGAAAATGAGTTGCTCACATTCATCCGGTGTTAAAAGCCCCGCTCTCTCCTCGTCTCCCTTTAGGAGCGCTTTCAACTCGTTGACTTTTGTATCATTCTTACACGCAAACAAAATAGATTGCTTTTTGCTGAGACATGTACGAATTTGCTGAACCAAACGCGCCACTCGCTCAGTATCATTTGCATAAAACTCTGGCTTATGCCAATTTCTTAAGTCGCGTTGGTTCGTTGGCACATGCAACACCTCTGTTCCATTTTCTTCGTGAAGCTGACTTGCTTGTGCGGCTGAGATGGTGCCTGAAAAACCTTCCCACTTAGACCACAACGTCTTCATTAAATGAGGCGCTACTTGCGAGCTCAAAATAATACTTTCAGGATGAATGTGGAAGTTCTGCGGTTGATTGTGTTTCTCTGCCTCAGTATTTAACTTGGTTCCAGCAAGCTGATGCACCCCGCCACTAAAGGTTGAGTCTTGCATTGCTTGGTTATCTTGAGACACAGGAATCACTTCCCGCATAGGGTATAACTCTTCACCCACCTGAATATTGAGCTCACGAACGGTAAAGCCCTCGCCCCACTTCAACTCACCTGCCTCACAGGCTGCTTGCAGCCATTGCACCAATTGGAGCGGCTCAATTAATACTTGATGCAACATCAGTTGCTGATCTTCGTTTGCAACGCCACATAAATACTGATAGAGATTTTCTAATGTATCAACCGTCATCGCATCTCGATTCGTAAAGCCTTTATCTTCAAAAAAGCGATTCACACCTTGATAAAACCATGTCATTTCTTTCGGTGTTTTACCGGTTAAACGCGCAAAGTTATATTCTGTTTTTCGACCTTCCTCAAAACGAATAAAATCAAACTCATCAAACAGCCCCACACGATTTTTGGGCTCAATAACAATGGGCTTTCCTTTATCTTTTTGCTCATCCAGAAAAAGCGATAAATCACCCAACGTGGTATAACAAATTTGGGCATCTGTATAAGATGAGCTAGGTGACTTGGAGTGAATATAGGCGGTTTTAAAGCCTAAATTATCAAAAAATGCGTGATAATCTTCTAAGTCACGCTTCGCAAGGGTTCGTTTTGCGGTACATACGTCAACGCGCTTACCAAGGGCTGCATGGCGCGCTGCACGCATCGCAACAAAGTGACTCTTCCCTTCTCCTGTTGCCAACTGCAATACCCGTTTATTCGCTGTTACACCAATATCATTCGCAATCAATGCAAATTGCTGTGCTAAATGAGGGTACTTTTTAGTGCTGCTCCCCATCACCTCAAATAAGAGTGCCCATACCTGTGCACGCAGTGCCGCATCTCGAGGGTTGTCTTGCAGTTCTAAGGATAAGTCTTTAAATGCCTGCGCGCGCTCCGCATCGGTCATTTCTCGAATCGACTTCTCATATCCCTTAACAAAAGCGGTGCCTGCTTCAAGCCGCTTTAATTGCATGAAAATAAGTGTTAACTCTGCTGATTGTCTTGCAGACAAAGGCGCTTTTTGTGATGTGCCACTGACGCGCGTTTCAGCAATCATGCGCTGTAAGTCTGCATCTCTCGTTAAAGAAACATCGCCATAGTCAAGCCGTGGTTCAGGGTATGGGTTTTGGGCAAAATCTTCCAGGCACGCTTCAAAAGACACGCCTTCTGTCTCATGCCGCTTCATTAAGCGTCTGATATCATCCGTATTAGGTGCTGGTTGACCTGGATAACAACTCGCCAGTTGAAACAAGGCCTCATCATCGAGTGCATTCAAAGCACGTACCAATTTAGGTGCTTTTTGGCTCAGTGTGTAGGCACGTAAATCGCTATCAACGAGTCCTTCTTTCAAACTGCTATATGCAATAATGTGTAACAAGAGTGCTTGTCGGTTAGGGTCTGCTGAGCAATCTACCTTGATAACGTCAAATAAGGTTTGCTCACTATCATTGGCACTCAACGCCTTCAACCACAACTCACCCACTTCAGGCCATGTGTTTTGTAGCGCATCTCTTGTTTCAGGCCTAATCTCTGCCCCATTTAAATGTTGCAGTAACCAACGGCAGTTATCACGCTGCTGCTCTAAGCGATGTACTGTTTTACATTTTGCGAGCATGTCTAAGGCATACGTTCGACTGCCTTCATACTGAGCTTTTGATAACAAGTCGCTCAGCTCAAACATGACGCCAACGTTGCCGCTGTCCTCATATTCTTTTAAAGCAATACGGCATAACATCGCTTGTTGTTCACGATTAAAACCCTCGCGTGTTTCACTATTAAAGGCTTCATTCAAGATTTTCTGGAAAGGTGCAACTAATGCTTCAGGAAAATTTTCTTCAACCTCGTTTAGTTTTTTCGCGCAAAGCGGCCCAATTTGCACCACTTCATCGCCTTGTTTTTCCTGTCTGCCTTCAATCACAACCTTTAATAAAGAAATCGGAAATGAAACATCTGCACTTTCCGGCTGTAATGCACGCAGGAGCCCTTTAAAATATGATGCTGTCCAGTATCTCTCTGCTGGTGTTTTTTCAAGCGTTGCAAGCAGCGGTTCAACTTCATTTAAGTATGTCCTATTCATCTGCAAGCCAGTCAAAAAACGCATCATTGGCGCAAGCTCTTCTTCTGTATTTGCACCTTCCAGCGCAGAAACAGCAATGTGCCCTTTAAGAAATGCTTTTAACCGCGTTTTGTGATCAACAAACATGTTGATATTGATAATTGAGTCTTCATCATTTACTGCACGAAACGCGCCACTCTTAGAGTATTTAAACTCAATATCTAACGCTTCAAACTGTGTCAACAACGCCATACGCAACGCACTGACTTGTGTTGGTTTCGCTATCATATCTCGTATGCACTGAAGCACGTCTTGAAAGCGTTCGGGCGTTAATGCAGCGAGGTCTGAGGTGTCGGTATTAATGGACAATAACTGCGGCATCAACACACGTAACTCTTGAATGACGGTAGGAGATAACGCTTCTGCAACCGCATAAAAATCGGCCATATTCTGCGGGTCAAGTGCTTCAAACAGCGTTGCCAATTTATAAGCCTGACATGACAATAACTCGGTACACACTTCAGGCTTATCTAGGGGGGCATCAAATAACTGAACTAACGCACCAATACCCCCCAAACGGCCCGTTTCATGCAAAATAGTCAGGGCCTCAAGAAATGTACCATTCGGATGTTTCAAGCATAGTGATTGCAACAGCGCCGGCTGAAGCTTAAGAGCAAGCAATGCGTCCTGCAACGCTGCTAAAGAAACTGCAGCATGCTTATGCCCACGCTCATAAACCACCTTTTGTAAATGTCTGGCAATGATTGATTTATACTGCGGGTCAATGGCTTCAATTTGTGTGATGATGGCATCAATATCATTCGCTAACACACGATAGCGCGTATGCAACAACCATATTAAGTTATCTTTAGAGATCTCATCTGCGGTCGCAAAACGCCCCACAACATGGTCAAATGCTTCTGGTTGAAACGTACCAGACACGGCTAATGCACGTTTCATTTGTAAGGCATCAAACGCATGCGTATACAGCTCTTTTAAGTCTGCTGCATAGGTAGGGTGCCCTTGTTCAAAATCATGTAGTTCCAGCTCAGGTGATATATTTTGATAGCCTTCTTTTTGAAGTGCATAATGCACACCACCGTAAGTTAAGTCTGTTGGTGCCCCTAAGCGTTTCAAAAAAGCCTTTCTGCCAGACTCTGATAAACGCTCTAAACTCGATAAAATTTGGTCCATGCAAACCAACATGTTTTCAGGCTCGACATCGTCAAATTCGTGCCCTTCCAGTTTAACCCCCAATTGCGCGAGTTCTTTGACAAAAGACTCAAATCCACCCCATAATTTTTCGAATTGCTCCCAGTCGACCGATGCCATATGCTTCTGCATAATTTGAACAAAGGCATCTCTTTCTGGATTCACTTGTGGCGCTGAGTCTGGCAGCTTCAAACGTTCCATCATGCTGTCAAATGCACGCACCGCGTCCGAAGACATCAATACATTAAAGTTATCCGTGCGATTTAAAACATGCGCAACGAACTCATCAAAAAACGGCGCACCTAATTTATATTCTATTTCTTGAAGCTTTCTTAAAAGAACCGTTACACCATTGTCGCCATACTGGTAGTACACTTGCCCCAATGCCCGTACAGCACGCTCGTCTTGCAAATAATACTTGGCAAAGCCCTGTAAGTCGGACGCCTGCTTCTGACATAAATAATGCACGGTATCTACCGGCTGAATGGCCAAATCATATACAGGAACCGCTAAAAAATGAGCAACACCTGCATCTCCCGCATACCGGAAGCACTGAACAAAAACATGCCAGTTATCTTTTATTTTCTGCTTATTATCCGTGTATTTTTTGCGCTCAGTTCTTGGTAACGCTTGAATAAACGCGTCAAATTCATCGTCATAATCCACTTTCTTAGGTTGGAGGTGCGCAAATAATAAAATCTCCTCCCAAACTTGAGGGTCTGCTAAATCACGCGTGTCGACATCGTCTTTATACGCATCAATGTTAAATTGACGAAAATCCCCTTCCCATGCTTTTGCAGCCAAAGGACGCGCCGTCAAATCTAAGGTTAGTTTGGTAGGAACCGATAAATAACCAAGATTTGCGTCATAACACAACACCAGCTCATCATCTTTAGAGCGCTGAGTGAAAAACCCTCTGGGTAAATTATCTACCTTAAGCCCAGAGCTTAAGTGCCTGTGGCTTTTAAGCAACATCTCTGCTGCTTCACGTGTTATCTTCTGAATAGCATGCTTTGCTTTAACCTGTGGGTTTACATTCACCCAGGTATGAAAAAAACCTTGTAAGTCACTTTCAGCAGGTGTTTTGAGTCGTGCGGATGGTAAATGGATACCCTCTGGGTGTTCTACTAAAAACTTATTCCAAACACTATTCGGGCCTGCACCAAGCAATCTATCAATATTTTCATAAGTAACAAGCTCTTCAAAAAACACTTGCTCTGTTGTGCGATGTGTAACCTTTTCTTTTTCTTGCTGTACTTCGCGCTGTTGTTGCAACTCTTGTTGTTGCTGTACTTGTAGCCTTAAAGCACCCCCTCGTCGAAAAGGCCAAGTTTTTCCGGCATTTTCGATTGAAAAATTTTGGAGGCGTGCTTGGAATTTGGCTGCAGACGGTACAACTGACGCACCCAGCCCGGCCCCAGGTACACTCGAGCCTTGAAGCTCGTCGCCCTTTTCTTCGCCCATGCCATCACCACCCGAAACACCCATACCTCCTGATGCTGACAAAGAAGACGCTGCAGCAGGCACGCCTTTTTCAAAAGTAGTCGCCTTTTTAATGACTTCCAGCGCATCCTTTGATTTAGCAAGGCGCTTATTATTCAAAATAATGTCGTTGAGCAGTGAGTATTGATTTTTTAAGGCGCGATGTTCTGCATCTTTAACGACGCCATCACCCTGAAGCTCAGGAATTAATATAATTGCTTGCCAATTATGCTCGCTCGCCTCATGAATGAGTCGCGTCAGCAATGCAGACAAATCGTCAGGTTTTTGCAGACAATCCGTTAACACCACCTCATCAAACGCTGCCTCATGATTCAAAAGCGCTACAACCTGAAGCAACGCATTATCAAATTGACTGGAGTGATAGGCAAGCCCAACGCGACTAAATGGAAAATGCTCATGCCTTTGTAAGTGCGCCAAAAAGGTCTCTAAGTACTCAAGGTAGTTTTCTTCTTTTTCACAAGCCAAATAAAATGCGGACCTTGCCTTAAACAGTGCTGCAAATTTATTTTCTGCCTCATCATCGCGTAATAAAGCCAACACACTGCGCAGGCCTTCAAGTCCCATTTTACTAACACATTCCCTGAAAACACTGCTTTTAGCCTGAGGAGCAGGCTCAGGCGCCAATACATCAATTTTATCTTTAGCAGCGTTCGCTAAATAGTTT
>JARGNV010000035.1 GCA_029212465.1 Legionellaceae bacterium
TTATACTTATCTTCTTACAATTAACTCCCGACAACCTTACAGGGAGTGCCATAAGCCTTCGAACCACCTGGAAGGTCTTTAAGTACAAGACTACCAGCACCAATTACACAAAAATCACCAATGGTAACGCCCTTTGCAACAATAGCATTCGGCCCAATATAACAATTATTTCCGATAGAAGTAGCACACCTCACAGGCTCTTTATCTCCTGAACTCAGTGCCCATTCAACCGTATCATGTGTATAAATCTGTACCCCCGCAGAAATAGAGCAACAATCCCCAATCGTCAAACCACCAGAGCCATCCAACACTGTAAAAGGACCAACCCAAGTATGCTTACCAACACTAACGTCTCCTATAACTAGGGAGCTATCATATATACTCGCATTTTCTCCAAAACCAAGCGCTCTGGCCTTCTTCCATCGGTCAACAAAATAATCAGCAAAAGGTAAGGTCCTCGACCATAGTCTATCTTTTTCTGCTTGCTTTTCCTCCCACAGCTTACACATTCGTTCAAACAACAAATTCAACTCCGAATGGATAGCTTCCTCTTCAGTCAAAAAGGAAGGAGACGGCCCCTGGCATACTTTCTCTCCCATAAAAAAACACCCTGTAAGTATTTTCATCCAAGCTCAATGCGAAACTGCATAGTGCTCCAAAAAGGCTTCTAGATTAATCAACGACCAGATAAACAACCTATAATTTTCTGTTCCTGATAAGTGCTCTCCAAGTAGCTTATCAACTAAATTTTTATCAAAAAAACGGTATATTGCAGCATCATCAGACAAAAGCTTTTCTTTAACAAACTCGATACTATCTCCCTTAAACCAACTTTTATCTGGAGAACTAAAACCTTGTTTTACAGCACGGTTAATCTCTTCTGGTATATACTTGCTCATTGCCTTTCTAAGTAATATTTTCCCATCATTCGTCTTTTCGAAATACTGCGCTGCTTTGTCCCCAGCTTCATTCTCATTAATTCTAAGCGCCTGAGTTAAATTAGAAAGTTTTAAGTTAACGGGTATTCTCTGAGAAAAATCTACCAGATCGTTGTCTAAAAACGGCAACCTTGTTTCCAACGAATGAGCCATTGAAAGCTTATCTTCAACAACCAATAACCCATGCAAAAAAGTTTTTGCTTCAAAGTAGAGTGAATGGTTCACATAATCTTCCGGTGTATAAAGAGAATGGTGATTATGCTTGAACACCTCTCGAAAGATATCCTTCGTCCACACACCATCCACCTCACCTGCAACAGGTGAAAACAACACCCTTAACTGCTCATTATCAATCAGCCTTTTCCAAAATTGATAATATTTATCAATATAACTATCAAAACTCTTGTTATCTACTGCCCGATAATATCTCCACGGATACCCTGCAAATAACTCATCTCCTCCGCCACCGCTTAAAACAACCTTTACAAATTTAGAAGCTAGCTTAGCGGCATAATAGTTCGGATAACTCTGACCCACCCTTGGCTCTTCGAGGTGATATGAAAAATCACGCATGCAGCGCTCCATATCTCCAGACTTCAACACCATTTCATAATGTTCCGTCTTAAAATGATACGACATCGCTTCTGCTTTAGCACGCTCGTCAAAAGACAGCTCCAACCCAGAAACAGAAGTCAAATCAAACCCAACGGTAAATGTTTTCATAGAACGTAAGTGTTGGGCTGCAACAGCGGTAATTGAACCACTATCCATCCCGCCGCTTAAATAACTTCCAACCTCAACATCACTTACTAATTGTCGTTTTACAGCCTGCGAAAAAAGACGGTCCAATTCTTCAATATATTCACGCTCATCACATACTAGCTCGGATGGCTCACTAAAATTAAAATCCCAATACTGTGTTTGTACAGGAAAGTTATTTTCCTGCTGCAATAAATCAATTGTTAGATAGTTTCCAGCAGGCAAAAGATGGATACTTTTGTGAAGCGTCTTATCAGTGAATATATTTTGAAAAGTAAAGTATTCCAATAAAGCCTGAGTATCAATAGCGGCCTCATACTCTTTGTACTCCAAAATTGCTTTAATTTCACTTGCAAATATTAAAGTTTTTTCTCGAGTTAGCGTGTAATACAAAGGCTTAATGCCGTATCTATCTCTTACTAAATAAATTTTTTTCTTGAAGTTGTCATACAAGGCGAAGGCAAACATACCATTAAATTTTTCAACACAAGCGATCCCCCACTGGATGTATGCATAAATCACAACCTCCGTGTCAGTACTTGTCTTAAACTGATGGCCATGTGCTTGCAGTTCTGCCTTAATCTCTTTGAAATTATAAATTTCTCCGTTATATGCCAGCCATACATTCTTCGATAAATCACTCATGGGTTGATGGCCTGCATGCGTTATATCTAATATAGACAAACGCCGATGCCCTAAATAAATGTCCCAGTCATGCGCCAACAATTCTCTTTTTGCAGAACTGCTATCGATAGAAGGTAGCAAATCATCGACTTGCTTAAATTTATCATCCGTCAGATTCTGATAAAATGAAACCGCTCGTGAATGCCGAGTACCTGTATGGAAAAAAAGATACCCGGCATCATCAGGCCCCCTATGGGCAATTTTATCTGCCATGGGCTTTGCAAAAGCCACATTAACGGATGGCTTTTTAAGCGATACTACACCTGTTATCCCACACATACTTTATCCTAGGATAATGCTTGTTTTATTTGCGTAATCACATATTCAAATTCACATGCGTCCATTCCTGCATAAACAGGCAGCGTTACACTTAGCCTATCCGCCGCATAAGACATTAAAAAGTCTGTAGCTGACAATTGGTAACGATCCTTATAATACTTTAACGTGTGTACAGCATGAGTACCTTGCCTCGTAGCCACACCATTCACCTCAAGCTTTTCCATAAATTGATTTCGCTTAAGGTTTAACGCATCAATTTTTTCAATGGTTAAATCATTAGCAAAGCTCTCAACCGTTTCCCCACCCGTAAATAGACAAACATATGATTGAAAGCCATGCGTATAATGTTCGGGGACATAAGGTTGTACTAATTGCCTAACCTCTTTTAACGCTTGATTATATTTTCCTGTTACAAAACGACGACCAGACATAATATCTGATGCCTTTTTCATTTGGCAGACCCCAAGTGCCCCCTGAAAATCAGTCATCCGATAATTATATCCACGCAGAGTGAAATCAGGTAATAAAGAACCACCTTTTTCCCTATGTCGCTGTAAATCTGATTTAGACGCACCATGATCACAAAGCTGAGAAATGACACGATAGTGCGCTTCATCATTCGTTATAATCATCCCCCCTTCACCCGTTGTGATAGACTTTCTGGGGTGAAAAGAAAAACACCCGATATCACTCAAAGTTCCAGAGTGCTTGTCCTCAATCCAAGCATCAAACCCACATGCAGAGTCTTCTACAACTTTTACAGCATACGCTCGTGCTAACTTCTGAATCTCAGGCAAATTTGCACACAGTCCAAAAAGATTAACCGGCATAATCGCTTTTATTGACGAATCATTTTCTAATAAAGCTTTTAAATGCTGTATATCAATATTGAAAGTCTTCAAGTCAATATCACAGAAAACCACCTCTGCACCTGTGTATTCAACTGCGTTTGCTGAAGCTACATAGGTAAAAGAGGGGACGACCACTTTGTCACCTGCTTTAACATCCAACGCAACTAAAGCTAAATGTAATGCCGTTGTGCAGCTACTCACAGCTTTTGCATATTTCGCACCAGTATAACTCGCAAACAACTGTTCAAACTCCTGAACATTTGGTCCCTGAACAATCCAACCAGATGCCAGTGGCTTAACAATTGCCTCTCGCTCTGCCTGATCAAAAATAGCCTTTGTAATAGGGATATTCATTTTCTCAACTTGCTCGATCATCTTAATATCTCCCTGTATCACGCCAAGCTATCAATTTATTAAGTCCATCCTTCAAAGCATACCGATACATAAAATCCAAATCCTCAGAAGCTTTTTTCGCAGAACCAATACGATTTTTTACCAATTGCCGCGCATCATTTTCATCATAGGGCTTATAAATGACATTCAATGAAGAGGCTTTCAACTCCAATATCAGATCACACAACTGCCTTACTGTCGTTTGAACCTCTGTACCAACATTATAAAACCCATACGGTGTATTAGATTCCAGGGCAACAAGATTTGAACGTGCAACATCTTCTACATAAATGAAGTCATACGCTTGCGAACCATCACCATTAATAACGGGAGCCACATTTTCGTCAACTTTATTTAACATAATCGGCACTACACCAGAATACACCGCGTGTTGATCTTGCCCTGGCCCATACACATTCATGTATCTTAACCCAATGACTTCTAGCCCATACCTATCGTGAAAAGCCGTACACATTGCCTCTCCAGAAATTTTAGTAGCACCATAAAAGTTTTTATTATTAAAAGGATGAGACTCGGTCATTGGCAATTCTACTGCGTCACCGTACACCGAGGCGCTGGACGAGTAAATAAGTTTTTTAATTTTATGTTTGACACACGCTTCAAGCACATTAAAAGTGCCCGCAACATTCACATCAAATGCTGTTCGTGGAAAATCTTTACAATGTAATAACCACATAGCTGCTAAATGAAAAACAAAGTCAACTCCCTCAAATGCTTTGTCTAAAATATCAACCTCTCTAATATCACCACCAAATGGAAAGATAGAGCATCTCTTATCTTCCAAGCAATCAGAAAGATTACTTAGTTTGCCTCGTGCAAAATTGTCATACACAATCACTTCTTTCACATCTGTCTTTAAAAGCTCTCGCACAACTTGAGAACCAATAAATCCCGCGCCACCAAGCACTAGCACTTTAGCTCCAGATAACTTAGTCATTCAAATACTCCTTAATTAAATAATTTGCTATTGCAAAAGAACTAGTAAATGCAGGACTTACAGCATTTAAAATATGCAATGAATTCTTCTTTTTTTTAAACACAAAATCTGTCACCAACTGATTGGACTGCTTGTCATACAACTGAGCTCTAATCCCAGGATTCGTATACTTGAATACACTTTTTGATAGCCGTAAGTTAACCATTCGAGACGCTTCATTTAGCATGTTCTGTTTAAACACGTACTTCGCCTCATTTGATAGTAATTGACGAAAGTTAAAATGATTATAACGATAGCTCTTATAGTACCAGCGCACAATTTGAGAAAATTCTTGATATGAAAAACGACCAAATGGTTGATATTGCTCACGCCAGAACGCAGGCAGTGCAGTAGGCCCAACTTTTGTTTTGCCATCACCAGTGATAGTGAAGTGAACACCTAGAAAAGGGTGTGCCTCATTTGGTACAGGATAAACATTAGTTTTTAATGAAATCTGAGGTGACTGCGAGACTAAGTATAAGCCTTTAAACGGCATCATTAAATAATTATCAGATAACCCATAATACTCAGCAATTTTATCGGCATACAACCCAGCACAATTAATTAAATTAGCAAACGAGTAGGTATCTCCCTGCCTACTCCTCAACTGTTTTGCTGTGACATCTACTTGCGTTATTTTTGTACCAAAATAAAAAATTACGCCTTTGCTGCTTAGTATATTCTGTAACGCTTTGCAAACAGACTTAGGCATAACAGAAGCTGTGTTAGGTGACCAAATAGCACGCTCATACGTCTTAGCATGTGGTTCAATCTCTCTCATTTCTTTCACATCAAGGAGCGATAGCATCGCACCATTCTTCAACCCATTCTCGTATAGCTTTTCTAACCGCGCCAGCTCACTCGCATCCTTCGAGACAATTAATTTGCCGCAGGAGTTAATATCTATTCTATTGTCTTGACAAAACGCCCGCAATTTCTCATTGCCAATAAGACAAAATTTGGCTTTAAAAGAATCCTGACCATAATAAATACCCGAATGAATAACCCCACTATTTAACCCACTAGCATGCAAAGCAACATCACGTTCCTTTTCAAAGATAGCGATACGTAGTGCATTATTCTTTTCCAGTAGCTCATAAGCAATAGTCAGTCCTAAAATTCCTGCACCAACAATCACATAATCATAATTATTTTTCAAAGCAACGTTCCAGGCAATATAGAGCAGGCTAAAAGAAATACCATCCAAAATGCTTCATGCCCCACTCATCACAACAAAAAAGTTAACCAAGCTACTCTTCAATCGTCGAATCAGCCTCATAATAGGAATAATTGTAATATTTTCCATAATAACTACCACGCAACTGCTCTCTATGGAAGTTAAAGATACTACCTGCCAAAGAAACACCTGCGCTCTTTAAACGCTTCATAACAATTTCTACATCATTGGGTTGATGCGCACTAGCCCCCATCACCAAAAAGTTGGTTGCAGAACACCTTGCTGCTACCACCGCATCGGTTACCAACAAGACAGGAGGCGTATCAAACAAAACGATATCGTATCGATCTGAAAGCGTCTTAACGATTGTTTCAAACTTTTTCCCGGTTAAAAGCTCGGAAGGATTCTTAGGGTAACGTCCTCTTGTAAGCACCGTAAGATTCTCACTGACCGAATTGCTACTAGGCAAATCATCCAGCTCCAAATCACCCAGCAACAACTCAGACAAACCAGGCGCAGGACCTAATGAGAAATATTTGTGCAATGTTCCTTTACGCAAATCGGTATCAACCAGCACAACTCTTTTGCCTGCAGCTGCCAATAAATACGTTAAGTTTGCGGAAACAAAACTTTTACCAACCCCCGGTGCAATACCTAAAATGGAGATCACATTATTCTCGGCACAAGGAAGTGTCACTTGAACGGTTGTCCTCAAACTTCTCAACGCTTCAATTACAACGTTTTTAGAGTCTGACTGTGCTAAGAGCGGCAAACTTTTTCTTGGCCCTTTGAGAGCGAGCGTTGTCTGAGCTTTAGAAAAGGGTATAATCGCAACGTTAGGTAAGTTTAACGTACGCTCAACCCAGTGTGGATCTTCTACAAGAGGGGATAGAAACTTCCGAATCAACACAAATAAAACACCCAACATTAAACCACACCCCGCCCCCCCCAAGACAAAAGCACTTGTCTTGGTACTAAACGCCGCATTTGGTGTAGTGGCATTACCCAACACCCTAACCCCACTCATAATTCCAGCCTTATGTACATAAAGCTCTTGAATTTTGTTTAGAAGCAAAGAATATAGTCCTTGTTTTACCTCCAAATCTCTCATCAAGTTCGCTGTCAATTGATCAGGAGCAGGTAGTTTTTTTAAAGCCAACTCAAACTCTGCTCGCTGTTTCTTCAAAGCAGCTACTTGGTTATTAAAGGTAGTCCAAATAGGATGTTCCTCTTTATATTTCTGTCGCATTTCTTCTGCTTTAAGCTGCTGCTCACTCAACCTTGTATCTAACTTTGATAGCTGTCCCAACAGGTATTGTGTGTGATACTTAAGATCAATATTTCCACTCTTCACTTTATGAGCATTCAGCTTTTTCTCAGCAGCTTCCAACTGCCTTTGTGTAATTGGTAATTGATGCTCTAAAAATTCTAAAGTCTGAGAGGCTTCTTCCGTTTTTCTCTGAGAAGCTTTAAGCTGAGCCACCTCAGCAATCGTACTAAGAATTTTGGGAATTTCTGCACGCTTAGTCCCCGTCAACGAAAGCTCTAATATCCCTGTCCCCGGCTCTTCATCGATACTTAATTGCCCTGCTAAAGCAGTGGCCACGCTCGCAAGAGGGAGTTTTCTTATATTAAACTCTGTCCCAACTGGCAGACTAGCCTTCGCAACTTCGAGCTGCACAGTGTTCGTATCGTCAGTTAACAGCTTCCCCATTTCACCTGTTAAGATTAAATCACTTTTATTATTGTACAATGCAACTTTATTACCTTCCTTGATCACAACTTGGAAAGACTTGTTCATTTCAGAAACAGGCACATGAAATGCTAAAACTTCCAAGTTTTGTTGATATAACCAGGAAAACGTACGCTGCCAGACCGAGGGAAAACGTTGACTCACACTCGTATTAAGCCCGAGAGTCTCGGCAACGGGCTCCAAAATAAAACGCGAACGTATTAAAGCAACCTGTGTTGCCGTTGAATCCCCACTTCCATCAGAAAAAAATTTCTGAGCGAACACCATCTTATTCTGCCTCGTACCATCAACCTGAATCAGCATATTGGAATGATAATAAGCAGGTTGACGCATGGCACAAAGTAAACCTATAGAAAAACCAAGTACCATACAAAATAAAAGCAACCACTTATATCCCCATAGCTCTCGTAACAAACCCGCTATATCGATGTCACCGTACTCTTCATGAGCTCCTTGTATCGTCGACGTTGTACTCATCATATCCTCTATTCTATGTATCAGCTATTCTTCGTTGATTGCTTAACAATACTCTGGGTAAACCAGATAGTTTGGACAATTGGCAACACTTGATCAAGCACACGATTTATCTGAGTAATTGGCGCTGCAGATACGTAAAGCACATCTTTCGGTTGCAAACTAAAATGTTCGGCAAGTAATACTTTATCAGGCGTTTTCATATCCAGCCAAAAAACCTCTGGGCGAGTATAACTTCCCCGAATCACATAAATATTACTAGGATCTGCCGCATTAGAATCAATCCAGCCGGACAGTGCAAGTGCATCAGCTATTGTCATTGGCTGATCATTAATGGGTAGAAAACCTTTCCTTAGCACTTCACCCAATACATACATACGCTGACCACGAAACTCAGCAACTCGAACATTTACTTGTGGATTAGGAATATATTTCTGTAAACGCTTAGACACTTCAATACGAATTTCGTCTAACGTTTTCCCCCCAACAGCGACATAACCAATTAGAGGAAAATAAATTTGTCCTTTCGGATTGACCAAATACCCAGAAGCCCCTCCTCCTCCTTGCGAACCTATCTCTCCTAGAGAAGTATTCACGCCGCCATCTGGCGAGAATTCCGGATGCTCCCAAACGCTCACTCGTATCACATCTGATGGCGCAACACGATAAAAATAAGTATTTACATGAGCATCTGCAATCAATGTGGGCGTTATTGGTATAAGTGTAGGAGTAACATGTATGCGCTCCTTCCTTACATGTTTACGCATCTTCCAAGTATCTAAATTTTGCATCCCTGGCAATAAGTTCATTGGGGATGCGCCACAACCAGACAATAAAAGTACTGAGGTCGTCACGCTGAGCTTCTTAAACATATTAATTCCATAACCTCCTGTACCACTCGTTAATCCCTTGCTCAATCAAAATTAATGCCTGCTCAAAAGCAGCTCTGGGCCGCCGAAACGGATCGCTAATATCATAGCCTTCCCATTTACCTATTCGATGCACTCGGCCACAGGCACCTGGATAGCGCAATTCAACCTGTTTTACTTGCTCCGTACTCATGGTCAAGATTAGTTCTGACTCGAAAACAAGTTCAGGCGAAAGTTGTCGCGCAACATGCCCGCTAAGATCAATACCTCTGAGCTGCATTAGCTCTTGCGAAATAGGATCTGCTGGGTGTCCAACTAAGGCTCCTAACCCTGCCGAGCTTACTGAAACATCTGGATAATTCGCTGAAACAAGATTGTGAAGGAGCGCCTCAGCGATCGGACTCCTGCAAATATTACCAACACAAATAATCAAAACGTGCTTAATCACTTTCAAACAACCCTGTCTTTACTGCAAGTGTTACAAATCCAGAAGCTTCTAGACTCTATCCGAACTCTAATAAAATAACAAGTGCTTGTTTGTGTTGTGTAAGTTCATATGACATAAGGCTCATGACTCAACTCTGAACAATGCCCCTGTTGGTAACATTTGCATGCAAATAAATACAATGTTATTAATTCAACCGCTCAGCTCCTTGCGAATACCTCTTTAATCTTGATTGGTTAAAAGTATCGGAAGAGGACTGAGTACCATAGCAAGCTCAATGGCTTAATTTTTAATCTTTAGATTGGCCTTACAGAAGGATTTATTATGCATATTTTGGTTATTCCATCTTTGTATCCCATATATGATGGTGATTTTTTTGGTTCTTTCTGTAGAGAACAAGTGCTTGCTTTTAAAAAAACTTATCCAGAGATTCAAGTAGGCGTATCCTACACGCATTTTTATAGTTTAAAAGCAATGGGAAAAAAATTGAGGATAGATTGTGATGATAATCAGGTTAATACTGTTATTCACAGTCACTTGTCTCCCCCAAGAATGAGAAGGCTTAACATAAAGAGACATATTAAATGCGCACTCAATCTGTATAACATATACATAAAGAAATATGGTAAACCTAATTTGGTACATGTCCATGCAGCATGGCCCGCAGGTCTTGTTGCATTAGAAATTTTTAGGCAGCATGGCATACCTTATGTTGTAACCGAGCACAGTTCAAATTTTGCAAAAAATGTTTATACTCCATGGCATTTAAAGCATATTGAAGCAATTTTTCAGCATGCTAAAGCAAGTATTGCTGTCTCTCACTCTTTTGCTGATCTATTAAAATCCACATTTTCATTACCTTTCGCTTATATTCCCAATAGCGTTAATGAGAAATTTTTAGCTACTCCATTAGCCGATACTCATTTATCGTCATCTGCGTTGGTTTTCTTAAGTGTTGCTACTTTAAGTGATAAGAAAGGATTTGAATTGCTAATTGAAGCTTTTGCGAAAAAATTTTCAAATAATCCAGAAGTACAATTAAAAATAGGTGGTGACGGTCCTTTAAAAACCAAGCTGATAACTTTGGTGGAGCATTTGGGCATTCAAAATCAAGTACAGTTTCTTGGGCGTTTGGGTCGTAGTGAAGTACAAGCTCAGATGTTACTAGCCGATGCTTTTGTGTTGCCTAGTTTGTATGAGACGTTTGGTGTGGTCTACGTTGAAGCACTTGCCTCTGGACTTCCTGTTATTGCAACTAGGTGTGGCGGACCAGAGTCAATTGTCACACAAGAAGTAGGTTATTTGGTAGAAACTGGAAATTTGGAAGAAATAGCGCATGCTATGGGGAGCTTATATGAAAGTAGAAGCATGTGGAGGGAGAATAAGGAGCATCTGAGATTATATTGTAAGGAGCGATTTTCTCACACTGCCGTGGCCATGCAATATAGAAGAATTTACTCTGAAGCATTATCTTGCATGAGTCCAGAAAAAAATGAGGCTTAACCCTTAGGGCAATGATAAGTGGGAGCATGGTAGATTTTTTTATTGTGTACAGAGACAAATCCACAGGGCTGCTGTGTAAGTTCAGATAGATATGAGACGACTAGCGGTATTTAGCATTAATTGCCTGGGGAACAGGCTTTTATAAAACGAAACTGTGTCAATGATGGCGTCAGCCACCGCGTAGCGGTTTATCATTGATGCAGGTTAGTTTTAAAAATAAAGATGTTTAGGGCAAATAATGCTTGCAAAAAAGAAGAAGGCCTCGAGAATGTTAATTCTCACACCAACATTAAGAGGCCCTCATGCAAACCAAAGGCTTACACAAGAGCATTTATAAACTATACGGCTATACTCGTAAACAAGAATGCTTAGATGCATATCGAAAAAAATATGAATTTATTGTTAGAGAATGGGAACGTTTCAAAGCAAAAGGCTTGAAAGACGCGCTAGTCAAAGAGATTGTTGGCTATTCGCGTGCCACTTATTATCGCGCTAAAAAAGTCCTTGCAGAGATGCAACGAGGTATACTTCCACCTTCCAAAGCGCCCAAGCATCATAATAAACCTCAATGGGGTGAGGCGGATAAGCAGCTCGTCCTACGTATACGACGTGAAAACCCAACTTATGGTAAAGATAAGATAGGCGTTATTTTAAGGCGTGATCATGGTTCCACATTAAGTAACAGCTCAGTTGGCCGCATTCTTAATTTTTTAAAGAAGAAAGGCCTTGTTACAAAGTCCATGTCTGCCTTGCGTGCCAGAAGAAAACGCACGTTTAAAGGACATGCGAAGCCCTGGACATACAAGAAATACGAGAATATTGCCGTAGGCGAGCGCGTCCAAGTGGACCATATGACAGTCACTAAAAACGGTATCTGCGTAAAGCACTTTCAGGCTTGGGATAGGCCTTCTAAATTTATTTTTGCTCAAGTGTTTTCAAATGCTAAAAGCCGCTCAGCTAAAAAGTTTTTAGATGAACTCATAGCGAAAGCGCCTTTCAAGGTAACTTGCATTCAGGTGGATGGTGGTTCTGAGTTTATGTTGGACTTTGAAGCGGCCTGCGCTGAATATGGCATTGAGCTTATTGTCTTGCCTCCTGCTAAACCAACTTATAATGGTGGTGTAGAGCGCGGTAATCGAATCTTTCGAGAGGAGTTTTATGAACCAGCCTCTCTGCAAGCTGATTCTTTGGGTGCTATGCGAAATGAACTGGCTACAGCTGTTAAAAAATATAACGAGTACCGACCTCATGCCTCATTGAAAGGAGCAACGCCTATGGAGTATATTCAGAGACTCGAACTTGAGGCCGCCGCATGAGTCTCATTTCATATGAACGCATACACTGCCCGATACTTAGTATGGACAATACCATATGACTACGATATTCTGTCCCGGTAGCATTAGTAAATAATAGTTAATGGCTATATCACAGGCTTTGCGTGACAAAAGAGTCGTGCTTTTAAAGCTTTATAGTTTCTATACCCGAGACGAACATGCTAGGATGCCGAGTTGTTTTTCCCCCAAAATTAAGCGGTCAACACGCGCTTGGCGCTCTTGCACTTTGGAAAGCGGCTGTTTCTATCCCCGTGGTCTTTTATACTTTTCGAAACACCCATCAAACTGTACCCACCGGTAGTTTTTATAACCTCTTAAAACAACTAGTTACTCACCACAGTACCTCCAAGGAAAAACCTAAGATATGTTAAGAATAATCAAAGAAGTTTTCTCTTTTCTCTCCCCTGCACAACGTCGACGATATTTTCGCTTACAAATCCTTGTCATTTTGATGGCCTTTTCTGAGATCATTGCAGTCGCCTCAATTGCTCCGTTCATGGCTGCTGCCAGCAATCTTTCCATACTACAAGAGGGTGGCGTATTAGGCCGAATATACCTTGCAAGTGGCGCATCCAGCCCAAGTGACTTCCTGCTTTGGCTAGGCATTTGTGTGTTCTTAATGATGATGACAGCAGAACTAGTATCCATTTTTGTAAGTTGGAGACTAAGCTTGTTTGCTGCAGGCATAGGAAGTGAAATTGCTAATCGACTTTACAAACACTATATGCAAAAAAACTGGCTATTCCATGCATCCACTAATAGCGCTAGCCTCATTAATCAAGTATCTAGTGAAGCAGTTCGAGTGGGCGACTTAATTATTAGCCCCCTATTACAAATGAATGCAAGGATTGTTTTAAGTTTGTTTATCTGTACCGCTATGTTTATTTTCAACCCTAAAGTCGTTATCGTCGGTGCCATTATTTTCTCTGTTTCTTATATAACGCTTTATTACCTCACTCGCGCCCTCCTGGCTAAAACAGGCGCCCTAACCTCTCGTGTAATGACAACAAGGTTTAAGCTGATGTCAGAAGGTTTTGGTGGTATCAAAGATGTACTACTTCTGGGTCGTAAAAAGGATTTTCTTGACCGCTTCGAAACTAGTGGAAAAGATTTTACATATTGCCGAGGCACAAGTGCAGCCCTCATGGTCGTATCTCGCTATACTATGGAGCTTGTAGCTTTCGGCAGCATTATTCTTTTAGTCTTATTCCTTACCAAAACTCAAAGTGGTAATTTAAATACCATTCTTCCCATTCTTGCAGCTTATGCTCTTGCAGGCTTAAAGCTTTTGCCATCTTTCCAAGTAATTTATCATTGTGTTGCACAGATAACTTATGGTATTCCATCCTTTGAAAACATTAAGGCTGACTTAAAAGAAAGTGCTCATTTTTCTACCCAAGATACACAGTTGGAACCCGATGTTAATACACAAAAATTATCATTCGAAAAGTCTATTGAGCTCAAAGACGTTGTTTTCAGCTATAAAGGAAAGCCTCAACCTGCTCTTAATCACTTAAACCTACATATTCCTGCTAAAAGCGTTGTCGCCCTAGTCGGAACTACAGGCTCTGGCAAGTCTACTGCAGTAGATGTCCTACTAGGCCTTATCCATCCACCCAAGGGCCAATTACTCATTGATGGACAACCTTTGTCTAAAAACCAAACGCGCCACTGGCAAAATACCATTGGCTTTGTTCCTCAATCTATTTACTTATCTGATGCAAGCATCGCTGAGAATGTCGCTTTCGGTTTACCTGCAAAAAGTATCGAGTTAGATAAAGTAAAGCGCGCAATTAAACTTGCCCATTTAGACACACTGATAGAACAGCTGCCCGACGGCTTAGACACCAAAGTGGGTGAGCGAGGCATACAGCTTTCCGGAGGGCAACGCCAGCGTATTGGTATTGCACGTGCCTTATACGACAATGCTGAAGTCTTAATTTTTGATGAGGCAACCAGTGCACTGGATGGTGTGACAGAACGCCTTATCATGGACGCGATACAAGACTTTACCGGAGAAAAAACTATCATCATGATTGCCCATAGACTGGCAACTGTTAAACAGTGTGACCTCATTTACTTACTAGAAAATGGCCAGGTTATCGACCATGGCACCTATGATGAATTAAACGCTCGAAATGCCACTTTTCACCGCATGGCAACTCATGCTTAAAAGACATCACCCCATGCACATGAATGAGTGCCCCCCCATAAAGCTAATACTAAATTTTTTCTGCAGCTAGAACTGTTTGCTGCATTAACATGGCTATCGTCATTGGCCCAACACCACCAGGCACGGGCGTATAAAAAGAACAACGGTCCTTGATTGTTTCTAACTCAATATCACCCGTTTTTAATGTGGGATGATAACCTGCATCGATAACTACAGCACCGTCCTTTATCCATTCACCTTTAATAAAGTTAGGTTTCCCAACAGCTCCAACAACAATATCAGCCTGATTAATGAACGCTTGTAAATGCTTGGTTTTTGAATGGCAAACAGTAACTGTGGCATCTTTGTTTAATAACACCGCCGCCATGGGCTTTCCTAAAATAGGACTACGTCCAACAATATAGTTAATTAAAATTTAAAAGGTCTTTATTTGGTGTTATACTTTATGTTTTG
>JARGNV010000036.1 GCA_029212465.1 Legionellaceae bacterium
ACTGCTAATTTTTATAATGGTTTTTTCTTTATTTTTTGTAAACTTCAAAGCATTCGAGATTAAATTTTCCCATACCATGAGTAACATTTTCTTGTCACAGTAGGCTTCGGGTAGTGGTGCAATCTGCCAATCAATGTTTCTGTTTTTTGTTTCTGGCTGAAAATGTGTTATCACCTCGTTAATTAAGTCATTGAATGCAAATTTTGATTTTTCTAAGGAGGCGCGGCCCAATCGAGAAAAGCCAAGTAATGACTGAATGAGCCCCTCCATGCGAAATGCTTCGTCTGTAATAATTTTGATATATTTTTTAACCCGTTCATCCTCAGAGTTTTCTATATGTTTATTCAGTAACTCAATATATCCAATAACATGTCTGAGTGGTGTATTTAAGTCATGCGAAACAGAGTAACTAAAACTTTCTAACTCTTGATTTAATAGTGTCAGCTTATCGGCTTGGTCTGTTAAAAACATTTCGTTGGCTGTTTGTTCGGTCATATCTCTGATAATGCCTGCAAAAAAGTGCTCATCCTCGATGATAAACTCATTGACCGAAAGAAAAACAGGAAAAATAACCCCACCTTTACGCCTCGCCTTGACTATACGCCCAGTGCCTATGACATGTTTCTCTCCTGTTTCTAGGTAACGCTTAATGTATGAACCATGCGCTTTTGCGTAAGGCTCAGGCATGAGTTTTTCTATAGGCTGTCCAACTAACTCTCTTTCACTGTATTGAAAGAGAGCAGTCATCGCTTGGTTGACTGATTGTACAATACCATTTTTATCGATGGTAATAATGGCATCAAGTGCGGTTTCAAAAATGCCTTTAAAAATTGCATCATTGTAATTGTTCATGGGCCTACTTTTGAAAGTGAGAAAATATCTGAGCCAAAAGTCGTACTATAATCATAGTATTAGGTTACAGTATGTTGCAATAGGGCCCTTTAAGCCATGAAAAAAAACATCAACATTCTTTATTTAGAAGATGATCCATTAGATTTTGATTTAATTAAGGGTAACCTCGAAGAGGCATGCGACTATCCAGTTGAAATACAGCACGCTACAAACCAAGAAACCTATGAAGCACAGCTCAAGCAAGAAACATTCGATATTATTCTCTCTGACTACAACCTACAAAGTTATACCGGCCTTGAAGCATTGCAGTATTTGAATAAAAAACAGTATCAAACCCCTTTTATTTTATTATCAGGTGCGATTGGAGATGAGCTAGCAGTGGAAGTCATGAAAGCGGGTGCTTTCGACTATGTATTGAAAGATAGTTTAGGCAAACTGCCCATGATAATTGAAAGGGCGCTTGAGGCAGTTGCTCAAAAGCGAGAAAAACTACACTGGGAGTCTATGTTCCATACGGTTGAAAAAGCTGCGTTGGCAGGTTTTTTCAGGTTAAATCTTCATGGAAACCTGATTTATTCCAATCATTATTTACTAGAGATGCTTTCATGCACACATAAAAGCTTACTCAACCAACCGTGGTATACCACCCTCTATGCTGTAGATGCTCCAGATATAGCAAAAACTTGGAAAAAATCCATTGACGCCAATGGAAGCTATGAGCGTTTAGAGCAATATACTGTCTCAGATGGTACAAAAAAGTGGATTAATCTGACCATTTTGCCCGAAATACAACATGAAACATTAGTGGGTTATATTGGGATCGCTTTTGATGTGACAGGGATTAAAGAAACAGAGCAAAAACTTGAAGTGGCTGAAACATATGACTCGGTGACGTCCCTTCTCAATAAAAAAGCGTTTGAGCGTTTGCTTAAGGAGCATCTTGAAAAGCCTCAGGGTGCAGAATATCACGCTATGTTACTTCTTTCTAATATAGATAAATTTCAACATTTCAATGATGCTTTAGGATATAAAGGGGGTGACCTAATCCTCAAAAAAATGGCTGCAATGCTTGTAACGTATTATGGGAAAAAGGCTGTTGTTGCGAAGTTTAGTAATGATAGCTTTACGGTACTACTAGATGGTATTGAGCGGGCGAGTGACGTCATTCATTTACTGGATACATTACGAGACAATCTATCAAGCCATCCAATAGTTATTAAAAATGAGTCTATCCATTTAAATTTCACAACAGGGATTGCCAAAATCCCAGACGCAGGCAAAACGGCACAAGAAATATTGCAGCATGCAGACCAAGCGCTGCAGCAAGCAAAGCAAAACGCCAGAGGCAGCTACTGCTTTTACTCAGCAGATATCTCTGCAAGGGTGGCGCGTGCGGCAGATGTGGAGCATGCGCTGCAAGATGGTCTGGCTCAGCGCGAGCTTTATTTAGCCTATCAGCCACAAATAGATATTCAAAAAAACCAAGTGATTGGCCTTGAAGCACTTTGCCGATGGAATAGTCAGGATCTTGGGGAGGTCACACCAGGTGAGCTCATACCTTTGGCAGAAGAGACCGGGTTTATTTTGCCCATCACAAAGTATTTGAGTCAGCAATTTTTTTACGATCTTGCAGGTTTATCACTTAAGCATGCAGACTTGATGAAAAATGTAAGGGTTTCTTTTAACCTGTCTGCGAAAGTATTGACCGACAAAGATTTTCTAAACTTTCTTATAGATGAATTTAATCGCTATGATATTAACCCAAGTGCCATTTGTTTTGAGGTGACAGAAACCGCTATTATGGAGAACCAATCTGACGCGAAGCTGTTTCTGAATAAGCTCTCGGATATGGGGTTTGGTTTATCCATTGATGACTTTGGCACAGGTCATTCGTCTTTGGCATATCTCAAATCACTGCCAGTAAAAGAATTAAAAATTGATGGCAGCTTTATCAAGCAGATTGCCCATAGTGAACGTGACCGTCACATCGTGGAAACCATTATCAAGCTTGCACATACACTGAAATTACACGTGATTGCTGAGTGCGTTGAGGATATCAAACAAAAACATATTTTAAGGAAATTAAACTGCACTGCTGTACAAGGTTTTTATTACTCAAAGCCGCTTAAACCTGAGGATTTGATTCTTTTCCTAAGGGCGTTTCCGGGCTCTAAGGAGCGCACATGAGCCATCAAACAAGTGTTGCCACAGCAACTACTTTTTTATCGGCAGTGCGGTACTTCGCTTATATGATATTCGTGTGTATCTTGATACTAGGCAGTATGGTTATTTGGGGATGGTATACGCATGATGTACGTTTTATTCAAGTGTCTGCAGATTACGTGCCGATGCAGTTTAATACGGCACTTAGTTTTATTATAATCACAATTGGCTTGCTTGGTATAGAATTTCATGCTCGAAGGCTCGCTCAAATATTAGGTGTACTCGTTCTCTTCAGCGCCGCAATGGTGCTGTTAGAATATGTATTTTCGTTTAGCACAGGGCTCGACCAACTCTTTCTTCAACATTATATTACGGTTGAAAGCGCGCAGCCCGGCCGTATGGCGCCTAATACCGCACTTGCTTTTATCATGGCAGGTATCACTATTTTATTGCTTTCTTCTGGACGATACACAACCAAAAAGATTATTGCGGCCATATTTTTGAATTTTATTTTGTTCATTCTTGGATATACCGCTTTTATAGGGTACTGCTCTGACGCAAGTACGCTCTCTCGGTGGGGAAATACAACCAGCATGGCGTGGCATACAGCATTTGGCTTCATGTTGTGGGGAGGGGCTTCTATCATCCTTGGTTTAGTGGAAGCGAAAGAAAGAGGGTATAAGCCAAAGGTGTATCTCACAACCATACTGTTTTTAGCAAGCGCTTTCTTTTTTACACTCTTATGGCAACTCGCTATTTTTAACGAAGCAACGCTTTTTAGGAAAAATATTGCCACTATTTCAGGAGAAATTAATAGGAGGCTCAGTAACAAACTGACCGTTGAGTTTTTTGCTTTAATTCGACTTGCGAGTCGTAATACTCTAGATGGTGAAGTGGCCCCTTGGAAAAAAGATGTAAACCTCTACTTGGAGCACCATGATAGCATTTATTGTATCGGAAAAATGAATCCGGATAAGGAGATACTACAATTCTACATCAAAGACAACATGCCCGTTAACCTCTCAGCCTTGCAACCAAAGCTGCATCGCATGCCTTTCAACGAAAGCGCCATATCCCTGTTTCCTATCATCATCGACAACACGTCATATTTTGTTGCTTTTTTTCCAATGGAGAAAGGCGGATATGTCATTGTGCTATATGATGTGAATGCACTGATGCACGCTGTATTGCCTGTGTATGAAAGTAGGTACTACAATTTTGACTTTCGATTAAACAATCACTTATTGACTTTATCAGAGAAAGACAGTTCTCCATCTCTAAAAAAGCAGTGGAGTAATACACGAAGTTTTATGCTGTATGGCAGCAATTTTCAGTTCACCATATGGCCTTCATGGAAAGTGCTGAATGATTATAAATCATATACACCGAGTCTTATTCTTTTGTCGGGCATCATTTTGGCATTTTGCATCGCATTGTTGTTTTTTCAACGACAGTCCTTTTACCAAAAAAGTTTAGCGTTAGAAAACTTTAATCGCGAGTTGGAGCATTTTAGCTATACCATTGCACATAACTTGAAAGCACCACTTAGGCATATTACAGGTTATATGCATTTGCTTTTTCGGTATCAAAAAGAAGAAAATGAGGCAGGTCAAAAAAAATGTTTATCGGCTATCACAGTGTCTGCCGCTAAAATGGATAAGCTGATAGACTCTTTATTACAGTATGCTGCTTTCAGCCGAGCTAAGCTTGAAAAATATTCGTTTTCATTGAATGCTGTTATTGATGACGCTATTTCAAAATTATCACGTGAGCAAACCCGCGCTGTGCAATGGCATATCCATGATTTACCATGCGTTTTTGCAGATTACACACTGTTCATCACTTTATTTAAAGAGTTATTTACTAACGCAGTTAAGTTTTCAACATCGGGTGAAACCATAGCAATTAGTGTGAAAGCAACTGAAAGTAAACGAGGAACGCTGATTATCATTCAAGATAATGGCATTGGTCTAAAGCCAAAATATCAGGAAAAAGCGTTTCTATTGTTTCATCAACTAGATAAAGAAGCGTATGGAAAGGGAGTTGGTGCAGGGCTTGCCTATGTAAGCAAGATTGTTGAGCGCCATGAAGGAACCATCTCTATTGAACCTCATGCGCATCAAGGTACGACGATTCATATATTTTTACCGAAACTTGATCAATAGGAGCGGAAGGCATGAATGAAAATAGCATCATATTACTTGCTGAAGATGATGATTTTGATAGCGAGTTAACCATGGAAGCCTTAAAGGAATATAGCGTAGAAAATAAAGTAGAGAGAGTGTGTGATGGAGAAGAGCTGCTTGAATTTTTAAGGTGTGAGGGGAAGCACGCAAAAAGAAAGGATGTATTGCCTGCAGTTTTATTATTGGACTTAAAAATGCCGAAGTTAGATGGTATCGAGGCACTGCGAATTATTAAGTCTGACGATCGGTTTAAGTTGGTCCCGGTTGTTGTTTTGACATCTTCACACGAGGATAAAGACTTACAAACTTGTTATGCCTTAAATGTGAATGCATACGTTGTGAAGCCAGTTGATTTTCATCAACTCGTAGACGCAGTTAAAGAGATAGGCTGCTTCTGGTCGGTGTATAACAAAATGCCTTATACCGGCGCTTAAGGCCTTAACATCAAGGAGTAGCACACCATATGAACAGTCCTGAGCATGAGTCTACAGAGCACTTTTATCAGGCAATTAGGGAGTCTTGCCACACACTCAACAATAAACTCATAGCGGTTCAAGGTTTTTGTGAACTGATGGTGCAAGATGAAGCGACTGCCGCAACGAGAGAGAGGGTAGAAAGCATTCGAAAAATTGCGATTGATATCTCACATATCACACACGCTATTTCTGCGTGCATTAAATCTCAGGCGCAAAACCCGCAAGACGCAGAGACAGTTAGTACAGGCATACAAAATGATGTCTGTAAACTAAAAAGTGTTGTCCCAACGCTGCGAGCGGAAGTTGAACAACTATTGCAACAGGCTCATTGTGATAATGATAAGGCTGCGTCTTATCAACAAAAGGCTTTGGTAGCCATGCAGCAAGTTGAAGCGGTTATCGCTCAAATTACACAATAATGCACAAGCCTAGTTCGCTTTTTTTTGCTTTAAAAAAGTGCTAACTAGGTGTTGCGCTGTGTGTAATAAGTCTAACTTGCCGAAAGGTTTGGAGAGCCAGGTAGCGTTTTTATCACCCTTGACAACTTCAGGTAACTTGGCATCTGCATTATCACCGCTAATAAATAGTACCGGAACCAAGTCAGATATCGCTCTGATTTTTTGGTAAGCGGATACGCCGTCGAGTTTTGGCATGGTTGAGTCAAGTACAATCAGAGCCAGCTCATGTTGATGCTGTTTGAACGTTGTAACTGCTTCAAGGCCATCTTTTGCTGAGAGTACTTTTGCACCACAAGATAAAAAATGCGTGCTGATAATTTCTCGTAAAGCTTCTTCGTCATCCGCGACTAAGATAGATTGATGTTGAAGCACATCCGTCTCATTTGGAGCGGAGCCTAACGCTGCATTTGCAGGATGCTCGTTTGTTTCTTCTGATGTTTTGGGGAAGAAAAAGGTAAACGTTGTACCTTGACCAACTTTGGAATCAACAAATACTTCCCCATGGTGGTTTAATACAACCCCATAGACAACCGACAATCCAAGCCCTGTACCTTGTCCTGCTGGCTTTGTAGAGAAAAAAGGCGTGAAAACATTTTTTAGATTGTCTTGAGGAATGCCAATGCCCGTATCTGAGACAGTTATCTTCACATATGGCCCAGGTTTTTGTACTTGATGTGCGCTTAATGCGTGCGCATCAAACATGGTATTTTCTGCAGTGATATGAATGTCTCCACCCGTATCTGGCATGGCGTCACGTGCATTGGTCATTAAGTTTGTAAACAGTTGCAATAACTGATTTTCATTGGCTTTGATTTTCCACAAATCCTCTTCTTCTTGGATGGTGCATGTGGTGGTCGAGCTTAGAATGGTTTTGTTGAATAAAGCGACTTTTTCTAGTAGATATTTGAGATTTAACGCTTGTGTGGGGTGTTGTGTTTCTTTGTTTCTTGAAAACATGAGTAATTGCTTGATGAGTTCTGCCGAGCTTTTGGCGGCTTTATCGGCGGTATCTAGTTGATGGTGCAAGGCGTCATCTTCCTTTTGGACTAAGTCATGAGCAATTTCCAATGAGCCTGTGATGATGGCAAGTGTGTTATTGATGTCGTGTGCGATGCCTCCTGCAAGCTGCCCCAAAGACTCTAGCTTTTGTGACTCGAGCAGTCTTGCTTGCGTCAGTTGTGTCTTTTCAAGCGTACCCATTACACTATCCCAGTTACTAATATCTCTGAAAATAGTAATATCGTTAAAAGATAATAGGAACTGCTCACCCTCTGCTGACTTTGAAAGCTGAGTAATATAGTAGTCGAGCACTTTTTGCTTTTTAGCGGTGTAGATAACTCCCTGAAAGTGCATTTTTTCTGTTGCTACAGGAAGCTTGAAATCATCAAGGCTGAAAACTTTTCGAACATCACGCCCAAGCAGTTGTGCCTCGAGTTGATCTAAAATATCAGCGCCCATGCTGTTAATGAAGCTAATTTTAAAGTCGTCTCCAAAAGTACAGATACCATGGTGCACGGATTCTACAAATTTCTTATATTTTTCTTGAGAAATTCTATAGGCCTCAGGCGTTGGAATGCTTAACAGTTCAGGGGTTAGCTTCCATAATACAATCGCAGTTGTAAAAGATACGATACCAGTGAGCGCATCAACCAACCCTTGCATGCCATAAATGGGCTTCCAATAGGTAACAATATGTAATGCGTGTGTTGTGCCGCAGAGTAAAATAAATGCTGCAAATAATAGAAACAGCCACGTGTACTGAATATCTTTCCGTTTCAGGTAGACGGTTAATAATATGGTTGGTATTAGTAGGTAAGAAAGTGCAATGAGTCCATTCGATAGGACAAGTGTCCACAAGACACTCGGTTTCCAAAACAAACACATGCCATGCGGCATAAATCCTTTGGTACTAAAAAACCCTTTAATAACCTCTATCATAAACACTCCGTGTTAATGGTGGTCGGAGTGATAGGAGTTGAACCTACGACCCCTGCCTCCCGAAGGCAGTGCTCTACCAGGCTGAGCTACACTCCGATGTTAATAACTGCGTAAAATAGCGTATTGGGCAAGGTCTGCCAAGGCTTTTTTGTACAAAGAGTTAGGTAAAATATTGAGCGATTTGGTGGCTTGTTTTATTTCTTTTTCTGCCAGTTGCTGCGTGTACTCGATAGCTCCGGTTTTTTTTATGGCTTCTAAGATATCTGGCAGATATTCAAGTGAGCCTTGGGTGAGACCCTTACGAATCTTTTCTTGTTGAGTGGGGGTGCCTTGTTCTAAGGCATATAATAGGGGCATGGTGGCTTTACCATCGGCGAGGTCGTCTCCAATATTTTTTCCAATGGTATTTGCATCTGAGCAGTAGTCGAGCGCATCATCAATGAGTTGAAAGCCATTGCCAAGGTGTAAGCCGTAAGCATGTAGTGCTTTTTCTGTTGCATCATCTGTATTTTGAATGAGAGCACCTAGTTGTGAAGACACAGCAAATAAAAGAGACGTTTTTGCGCGAATAATATCAAAATACTCATCAACGGCAAGCGACGGATTATGCCGGTTTGAAAGCTGCTTAATTTCACCGCACCCAACATCAACGGTCATTTGAGTGAGTACCGACATAATCTTGAGGTTGCCGACTTTTATCATGAGTTGCATGTATTGTGTGAATAGATAATCGCCTACCAAAATACATGCTTTACTTCCCCAGATGGTATTTGCCGTTTTGCGTCCGCGCCGCAAGGTTGATTCATCGACGACATCATCATGTAGGAGGGTTGCTGTATGAAAAAACTCTATCATAGCTGCAAGCTTGATGTGCTCTTTACCTGAATAGCCACAAGCGTAGCTTGACAGCAGTAATAGGAGAGGGCGCAAATGTTTACCGCCACTCTTAATAATGTAGTTTGCTAAATCATCAAGCAAGCCAATTTCAGACTGAATGCTTTTGGTAATCAGTGCGTGGACCGCGTCTAGGTCTTGTTGAACCAGGGCGCGTAATTGCTCAATCATGGAGTGTATCCCGAAGCTTAGTGCTTGATAAAATTCGAAGATTGGATCCTAAGGGGGGTAAGGGATGATGTCAAGCTGCACGGCTTTTTGCAAGTATTAACCAGTGTCTGAACGAGGGTCTCCTTCAGTGATAACGGGGGTTGTATGTCGCATTAATTGGAAGGGTTCTTCTTGTGGTGGGCTTTCTTTTCTCATTTTTTGCCAAATAAACAACAGGGCTGTTAAAGCGAAGGTACTGATGAAGTATACAAACAGATAAATTTCATGCGTGCCATGCATAAAAAGTGGAGCAATAAAAGGGCCAAGAGTTGAGCCGAGGCTATATGCAAGCAATAAGCCACGAATGCCAGAAAGAATTTCGCGAGCATCTAATTTATCACATGCATAACTGATGCAAATCGGATAAATCGTAGTAGCAAAGCCTCCGAGAAAGGTCATTAATATTAAGGCATATAGATAAGACTCCATGTTTTTCATGAGCACAGTGGAGGCGCAAATTGCGCAAATTGAAATAATAATAACAACCAGTCTGCGGTCGAATAAGTCAGAGCATTTACCCACAGGGTACTGTAAGAGCATGCCGCCTAGAATGAGTCCAAACATGAGCACAGAGACTTTCGAGGTGTCATGGTATATTTCTGAAAATACAATGGGAAATAAGCCGTAGGCCGCGCTTAAAATCATGCCTGCAAGAAAGCAGCCAAATAGCGCGGATGTTGTTTTTTTATAAAGAGTGCTGAGCTTCATTGAGGTGGATTCGGTCAGTTGCGGAATTGGTGCACGTGTGATGGTCAGTGGCATGATAGACAGTGAGCACAGCATGGCCGCAACCCCGTAAAGCAGTAACTCATTTGGTCCACCTAAGTTAATCAGGAGTTGTCCAAGTGCTTCCGATGCGTAAAAAGTAATCATATAGAGTGACACGATACGTCCGCGAGTTGTGTCAGTACTGTTTGCTAGCAGCCAACTTTCAATCACAATGAAAATGCCTGCTGTGCCAAAGCCTGTTAAAAAGCGCAGCAAAAGCCAAAGTGGCATGTGATAAAAAATGCCATGTAATAAACTGATAACGGCAAGACCTGAGGCGAAGGCAGAAAAGGCACGAATATGGCCGACACGCACAATAAAGGGTTCTAGTTGAAACGAGCCACATACAAGGCCTGCGTAAAACACCCCACTCATCGTTCCAATTAACAATGGAGACTCATCATGCGCATGCATGGCAAGAGACAGTAGCGTCAAAAAAAATCCGCTGCAAAGGGCAAAGATAAAAAGCCCAAGCAAAGGAGAAAACGCTTTTTTGATGGCGTCTAACATATTTTAAGATCTTAGCGCATTCATTTTGAGTTAATAGTAGTCAAAGAAATACAAATTGTACATATTAAAAAATATGTTTCGGAATATTCACTATACTATCAGATATGTCGTTTACCGATTTAGTTGGAGTTTTTTATGGCTCATGATGCAGTGGCATTATCTGAAGCATTAAGAACGGAAGTGGTAACAGCTGCCCAGGCTCAGTTAACCACCGGAACTGATGAAAACACACAAGCACTGACGGTGCTAGATAAGTGGGCTGACAATCCGCACGATAAATCAGCGAGAGAGGCAGTGTACACACGGATTAAAGCAGAAGAAGCAGTGGCTGACAAAGCAGAAGAAATTTCCATTTGGCAGATGATTAAAAATGGAATGAAAGCCTGCTTGTATGCAGGGAGTATTGTGGTGGTTGGACTTGCATTATCAGCAGCAGGGTTAGGGCCTGACTTGAGTTTCATGATAGTGGATAACATATCAGATGCTTTTAAACTGTATCAAAAGCAATCTCAAAGTCGACTAGCGCTTGAAAATCATCAGCAATTGCGCGCGGCTGTTGATACGTTAAAGCAAGAAATATCTGATGAAGGAGTGTCCCCAAAACGGCCGGGCCCACTTTAGTGCTCACATTATAAGCAACATTGATATTTTTTATGATATAATGTGCGCCCTGTTTTATTTTTGTTTGTTTTTACCTATGAAGTGGTTACATATCTTAAGAAGTCCGAACTATGAAATCACCATTACAGTGTTTCAGGCGCTGATACTTTTAGCACAAAAATATCAAAAAAAACCTTTTGAGCAGCAAAAATATGAAGCCATTAAAAAGCTCTGTTTGTCAGGGGTGCGAACGCAAAAAGATGAGAAGTTACTTGAAGCACTCTTAAATGATGCCACTTTGTCTCGTTATCGCATTAGCTCAAGAAAAAAAGACATCAACCAAGATGCAGTAAGACGTTACTTTGAAAGTCATCTTGCGCATGAAACCTTACTGGACCAACTAGATAACTTAGATGGGGAACTACTAAGCGCGCACTTAGATTTTATTTTGATACAAATAACGGCAGCAAGCTGGGAAGATATGTATCGTCTTTTGGCGTATATACCACCTAAAGATACAAGGGCTGTAGAATACTCAGAGGCTTATAGGGCGCTTAGTCAACCGGATACTTATCCGTCGTTTAAATCTACGAATGATAAGGCAGCACGCTCCCAAAAATGGGGGCGTGCTTCACCGATAGGAATTGAGAGCCGATTTTCTCCGGATTCATTATTTGTAGAACGGAAAAGAAAAATGGGGTTTTTAGCGAAATGCATGTATGCCGCTGAAAAGTATAATGTAGAGCTTGAGTCTAGAGGCATTATTTTAGATATTTATGCTAAAGAAGGTACGCTTTTTTCTGACGATGCACGTGGACGTGCTAAAAAAATAGATCCAAACACAGGAAGAACACAAAGCATTCGCGCTTGCAGTTTAGGGGTGATGAGTTCACTGATGCCGCTACAAAGAGATGATGCACTGGCTTTAGACATCCCTTCGCCATATACACGTCCTGTTGACCGTTATAGTGCGGAGGAGACGCCAGCCAAAGCAACAGAGCCTATGTTTAAGACGCTTGTAACACCTTTTGTTGCATCGCTTTCTGGAACAATGCTCATCAAACTACGAGTCATTGCACAACTACTCCGAGACAAGCGTTTTGTATACCAAGATATGCCGGAGCAATTGAAGTTATTTTTACAGCTACACATTGCATTTATGGTGTATCAAGGGGGAGGGCACAGCTTAGATGAGTATGTGCGTGTTTTGCAATTGCCCGAGGTGCAAGATGAGCTGGGGGCATTACCCGGTTTTGCATCGTTTAGCTTAGAGCGTTTGTTTAAAACGGATAATGAAGTTGCTTTTAATCATGCATTGAATCGCACCATGACCTATAACCGTCATATTTTGGCGATGAAACAAGTGCAAGCCGCGCTGCATCAAAGAAGGTTGCTGCAGCAAAAGCCGAATACACTTGGCACAGTTTCACTGTTCTTTCAACAAAAAGAACTCCAGTATGTGGTGATGAATCAGTCATGGAAAGGATATGTTCCCTTGTTTATATTGATTTGTTTACTGGATGAAAAATATCTATCAGCTAAAAAAGACGCGTCGCTTGCACATATGGCATTGCGATTTCTCGGTGTATTATCGGTACTTATGGTTGCAAAAGTGCTGGGCGAAGAAGTGGTAGATGCGCGTACCACATTAAGAAATATGTAACTCCCCAGGTCATGCTGAGGAGCTTTCGACGAAGCATATCCTGAATCTATGGTGTGTTGACATTTCGTTTAAAAGGCTGTTTTTTTGTCAAATATGATGATGTAATTCATGCATTTACTTGGCTATGATGCTGACACTTGACTTCACTAATTAACTGGATTAACTTTTCGATACATTTTTTGGTAAGGATATCTATTATGTGCTTTAAAAAAACAGCGATGCTGTTACCTCTTGCTTTTGGTGCTTCAACGTTGTTTGCGGGGACTCAGGGGGAAGTGCCTGCAGTGGCGACCCCTTATTTAGGTATAGAAGGGAGTTATACTTGGAATGGTATTGATAGAGTCACCCGAAATACTGCGTTGATGTCTACAACTAAGGATGGCTGGGGTGGGCGTTTGAGCGCGGGTATAACGCGTGCCTATAATGATAAAGTTAGCTTTATGGGGGAAATTGGAGGAGGGTATTATGGTAGCCTGACCACCACGCAACCCACGCTAGGCATCAGCAGGTATAACACGATAGATGGTTACGATATTCTTGTGGGTGGTATTTACCATTTCATGGATAGAATCAATGCTTTTTTTGCCGTTGGTTTTATGTCGGAGAATAATCGTTTTTCTGTAGATATCCCTAATTTGCAATCAGTGGTACCAGGAGGGGTGAAGACAGGTGCCATCCATCTTCAAAAGAATTTAACTCAGACCTTGCCTGAAATTAAGGCTGGTCTCATTGTTACCGCCTATCAGAATATAGAAGTTTTATTCAATTATATGTATGTATTTGGCTCAAATGTTAATATCAACACCACGAGCTCCGATACATCAACGCAAAATAATAAAGTCGTTAGAGGTGGTATTGAAAATCCTTTTTTAAGTACGGTATTTCTTGGATTACGTTATACATTTGTATGAAATACAGAAGCATCGTATTGTTTTTAGTGGGTTGCTGTTTTGCTGCACCAGGCCTCTGCTGCCAGTCAGCCGAAGCCTGGTGTGAAACAACTCATCGTATAATCGATGAAGTTCTGGTGACACATAATGTACTGAATCCTTCGTTTTGGGATAAAGAGCAACTCAAAAAAACGGCAGAAGACGATATAATTCGACTGGCGCATAGCCGTTTTAAAAGTCTTAAGGCTTTTATTCCGGGGATTGAGCTTTCTAATGTATTAATTACTGGCAGTATGTGTAATTACAACTATAATGCATATTCAGATATAGACGTTCAGTTATTGGTTGACTTATCTCATGTAAAAGACGATATCATGTTAACTAAGGCCCGTATTCACCTCATCAATACATTATGGAAGCTTGAGTATCGGACCAATTCCCATTTAAAACTTTCTGGGTACCCTATGCAGTTGTTAGTCAGAGAGGAGGCGTGGAGTGAACCTGCTGGTGGTGTATACTCTCTTTTTGAGCGTAAATGGCGGCATCCACCAGTTTATCATCATATTACATTTACAAATGAAGCGCTCTTTAAGTCAGTTGAACATTATCACACAATATACCTTACCTTAGTTAAGCAATATACCATGAACCCAACAGAAGCAAATTGCCAGCAGTTTCAAAAACTCAGTTTGATGCTACATGCACTTCGTACACGAGGTATAGTTGAATCAGAAGATGGTTTATACTCACTAGAAAATTATACTTATCGTACGCTGAATTATTTAGGAGAAAAGGAGCGCATTGCTCAAGCGCTTTCAGCCTGCCAATTAGGTGTTTGGGACAGTAACTTGGTTGATGAAATGAGTCACACCTGACAAGCTTTGGACGTGACAGGTTTTTTGTCATGTACAGAGTACAAATCCATTAAATTACAACTGTAATACTCGTGCTGGGTGAAGAAGTGGTAGATGCGCGTACCACATTAAGAAATATGTAACTCCCCAGGTCAT
>JARGNV010000037.1:0-8583 GCA_029212465.1 Legionellaceae bacterium
TTTGCATATCGCTATGAGCTTAGCTGCATAAATTTAAATCATTCGCCGCTCTAGTATCCTAATACAAAGAAAAATAACTTAAGGATTTTTTACTATGCATTTAAAACCCGTCAGACAGGTTATTTTAAGTTTTACTTGCCTTGCTACCTCACTCAATGCATTTGCTATGGATAATACGTGCATACGTCAGGTTTCAATGCGCTTTACAGCAGAACACTGGGTTCACTCACAAACATCGCTGGTTAGCATTAGCATTAATGCCTCCGTTCCAACACAACAAGTCGACAACGTTACTGAAGCCATTAAAACAAAACTTGCTCACTTATCAAAAACAAAGGACTGGCATCTTGTTAATCTCACGCGCCACGAAAGTAATTCCGGGCTTATCACCATTACGGGCACGGCCGTTGCGCGCTTAAATAATAATACGCTCAGCGGACTACAAGAAGGATTAAAATCGCTAAATAAACCCGGTGAAAAATATCAAATCGATCATATCGATTATCAGCCTGATTTAAGCACAATTAATCAAGCAAAATCTGAATTAAGAAAAGCACTGTATCAACAAGTTATCAGTGGACAACAAGAACTCAATACTTCTCTCCCCAAAACAAACCCAGGTTATGTCATTTATAACATTAACTTTAATGATGCAAGGCTTCCTGAGCCAGTTGCTTATATGGCCAATACCGCACGTGCCAAACAAAGTAACCGGGCACAAGACAATACCAGTCTCTCTGAAAAAATGCAGATGTTAGCCCATGTGACTTATGCGGCTCCCCTTGAAAATTGTAAAGTGAGTGAAGCTCAATGAAACATTATTTAGCATGCAGCATACTGGCTCTTTTACTCAGCGCCACCCAGTTGGCTAATGCGGCTGCCACAAAACGCATACCCGAATTTTCGAACGCGCAAACCAATGTATGGAAAACCATTATTTATCCGACAAAACATCAAAGCTTGAAAATGCATCGACATGATTACGACCGCGTTATTGTCGCCCTAAGCAATGGAAAACTTAAAATTACAAATGATCAAGGCAAAGTGCACTATATGACACTTAAAAAGCATCAAGCCTATTATCTCAGCAAAGACTCAACCGGTGAATTGCACATGGATGAAAATGTTAGCAAACATGCTATTACCGTCATGGTAATAGAACTAAAAACGCCTCATGCATCTATTAGTTGAGTGAGTGCTTTTACAGCACGCGCCCGATGACTCAGGGTATTTTTCTTCTCTTTTGATAGTTCAGCGAGTGTACATGCAGTTGTAGGTAAATAAAACACAGGATCGTACCCAAAGCCATGCACACCTCTTGGCGCTCGTATAATTTCACCATTTAAGCGACCAACACCCAATAAAGGCGTTGGATCGTCTGCATGTTGTATAAAAACAATGGCGCAATAAAAAAATGCCTTGGGAGTTGTTTCATGAGGAGCCTCTTCTTTCAACAAGTAGAGCAAGTGTTTAATGTTATCTTCATCCGTTGCATCAACCCCTGCAAAACGTGAGGAATAAATACCAGGGCGCCCCATCAAAGCAGGCACAACAAGCCCTGAATCATCTGCTATTGCAGGCAACTTTGAAAGACGGCTTGCATGCCGTGCTTTCAGTAATGCATTTTCAATAAACGTGCAGCCTGTTTCATCTGGCGTTGTAATCCCTAAGTCGCTCTGTGATATACAGGTTTTAGATGATAACAAAGCACGAAACTCTTTAATTTTTCCTGTATTACCGGTTGCCAAAACAATTGTATTATCCATACCGCTTATGCCACCCCTTTTAACCTTTAATATTTATAACACTGGTGTTTTACCAAAAACAATTTTGTCTCTAACTTTACCCTAAAGTAAAAATAAAGTACAATTAGATCATTAAAAATATATAGCCGCTTTATTATGCCAAAAACCCCCAAAAAAAACCCTTTGAAAAAGGCGCTACGAAAAAAGAGAGCTCAAAACAGTTTTATTTTTAATGATGCTTATACTTCATATGATAATGGTCATACCCCACGCTTTTTTTGTACAAAAAAGGCAGCCACTAGCTCAAACAAAAAAAGAAAGCCCGAAGCAACGCTTGTTGCAGAAGCACCTAAGGTTAAAAAAAATACGACTAAAAATACGGCACCTCCTCCTGCATCTCTCGGCACACAATTTCTTGACGCTCTTGAAGAGCACAGCCAAACCTATCTTTGTCAAAGCAACAGTGCTAACTTTGGAGACTTTGCTGATATTGAAGCAAGCTGTATCGAAGTCAAACCTGTCTCGGTACTTGCATCTCCTGGTAACACCAGTTATTGGGGCGCTTTTGCAAGGGTTGATTTAAAAGGCCCGCTATTACTTGGAGAGTATTTCGGAGAAATCAAAGACGTACCCGAAGAAGGCTCAAGAAAGGAAAAAAGCATTGCAGATGATGCTTTTTATAATAGCTTCCAACTAACCCCAACGACTGCTCTCGTTCCACGCAAAGAAGAGGAATTTTGGCCTAAAAAAGCAAACTGTGCGCCATGCGAACAATTAGCCAATATAGAAATTCGCCCCTACGGGCAGCATGTGATGTACGCCATACCAAGGGGTGTAAAGATTGCGCGTGGCAGCCAATTACTGCCTTTTTATGGCGAAGCATATACCTTTGAGTCAAAAGTTTTTTTAAATCCGACCGACACCGACGAAACCTCCCTTGAAAAACTCGTCAAATACCCTTATAGGGCTGGAAAAGTAGACCGCCAGTTACTCAGGCACTTAGATATCCCAACATCTACGGCATTCTACATACCCGTCGTTGAGTCCCTAGATAACAGCACTATTCATTTACCGCTTTTAGCGCGCCGTAAAGCGGGAGAAGTTTTGCCGCAATACGAACAAGAAAACCTGTGTCTATTGCATATAGCCTGCTGGACGGCAAATGAATCGCTCTTAAATGCCGCCCTAACAAAAGGCGCAAACCCCAACCAGTGCGCACGAAAAACAGGCTTTAATGCACTGCATGCGATCGTTTTATCCCCCTACTACACAGGTACCGCTCAAAAAGTTGAGTATATTGAACGCTTAAAATTGGCTGGTGCACACCTAATATTACAAGATGACCATGAAAGGTCAGCCCTGCATCATGCCATTCAACAGAATGACAGCGAACTTGCAAAAGCGCTCATACAACTCGAGCCCAAACTGCTCACTTTAGTGAACAAAGATGACCGAGACTTTTTTTCATATGCCATTTCTATTGGTGCAGTCGATATGCTAACTGAGCTCGCACCATTTATCACAGCAAAGTATTTAAATGAATACCTCAAGGACGAAGAAGAATTTGACTATCTCGTTAAAACGCTCAAAAAACTTCGTAAAAGTGACGCAAAATCAACTTTTGACGCCACCGAAGCGGCCGTTATGAGCCTTTGCCAAGAAAAAAAGCCGCTTTTGTATGAGCGGCTCTTAATGCATTTCGAAGCACCAATACCTGCAACCCAAAACTGCTTAGGGCTTTAAACAGTGTGAGGTTTTAATGGCTGATTTTCAGGAGCACTCGACGAGCTCGCTGCCTCCTGGCTATTAAGAGAGAAATCAAACGTCCTAGGATATTTATCCATTTTAAACTTTCTTCTTGCATACTCACTCGGAGGAAACGACGGGGGTAGTGATGTGGGCGCAGTAGTTGCAGGCGTTAAGTCAGTCGTATTAATCGATAAAATAGCTTTCAGAGCTGATAAGCTCATAGCCCCGCTTACTCGTGGCGGCTGATTTAGAAGTGTATCTAACATAGTAAACGTTGATGAAGAGACTGTCGTAGCTGAAGCTGTTGTAGCAATCTCTTCTGTTAATTTTTTATCATCTGCTTGGTAGCGCGTTATTAAAGCCTGTACTTCGGTTTTTCTATCTAATCTTGTGTGTAAATTAAACGACGTCTTCATTTTTTCAATGGCATCTTGGTTCAGCCCAATAGCTTCCTCAAGCGCATTTAAGTCTTTATTAACAAAAGCATAATGAAAGCGTGCTTGTTGTTTATAGTGTGTGCCCCAATCAAAATAGAAGCTGGCTAGTTGTTCAGAACATCTTAGCTGAGGTGGTATCGCTTGCATCTCAAAGACCAATGTCTCAAAATTTTGAGAAATGGCGTCTGCAGCTCGCAGAATATTAGACTTCGTTTCTAGGGTTATGCCTATGCGTACATGACCTTCCCTATCAAACATTTGCTCACTTAACGCGTTACTTTCTGCCACATGGGCTCTATGGCGACTTTTAATCGAGTCTAATACGGCATCCAGGGTTAATGTATGATGTAATACCTTCTTTTTCTTCTTAGGCGACCCAGTAAGCACTGAAGTTTCTGCGCGTTTCATCTCACTAGAATCAGACACATCACTTGATACAGGCTTAGCGTGTAATCGTAAGTCGGCCGCTAACACTTTCGCGTTTTCTTGATACTGTGCAATTAAAGAATGGGTCTGTCGTTGCGCCTTCTTTGTTGTATAGGATTGAGCAGCTACTTCCAATTTATCAATGGCTGCCTTATTTGCCTCTATTGCTGCATGCAATTCACGACTGTCTTGCTTTGCAAAACCATAGTGAAACCATGCGGCTTGCTTATAGTGTGCACCCCACTCAAAATAAATATCAGCCAACATATCTGATGTGCAAGCGTCATCATCAGCCGTCACTAAGGTTTCAAATTGCTGGTGAATACTTTCAATTTCACTTAAAATAGCGGCTTTATCTGCAGCGCCTAAGCGTAAACTCACGCGCCCCTCAGTAAACATTCTTGCATCTAGCGCCGTACTTGCTGCAACACAGCGCTTTAATGTGTCTTCTAATTTTCCCATATGCATAAACCTAACTTCAATTACAAATACCGCATCATCTCAGAGTAAGGCATGCTAACGCAATTATAAATTTCCTGATTGCTCCACTTTACGGCGCTGCACTTTCTATGTTTCTGGAATCATAATACAACTGACTGTTCTCTTCGGGTGTTGCAAACACCTGAGCAGCATGCTCTTGATGAAGCTGCCACTTAATTTTACCCGTACTGCCCAATTCAAACTTATCAATGCATGCCACAATATTAGGTCGGTGTTGTGCTTGAACCGTGTTAAACAGTTCAAATAAAAGCGCCGCTGACACCTCATCTGCCTCTGACGCCACAGGTTTTCCGCGACTATCCACCTATGCCTTCAGTGCTGCGTAAGAAATTACCGTATCATTTAAAACTACCGCTGCTGACTCAGGATATTGCTCTGCAGGTTTCGCAAGGACTTCTTGGTATAACATATGTATGGTCCATGCTTAAATGGCCTTATGATACAGCGCCACTCTAAAGTTGCAGGCAGTAAGGTGGACTCGACCATATTGTCAAAGATACAACCTCCCTTCATTAGCAACTGTCATCAGTTTAGGTCTATTCTTAAATAACCTTCTTCTTCCACTGCATTAATTGAACTAAATAGCCCAAATATTTTTGTTAAGTTTTTAGACCGCTCCATCGCATTTTCTCCCAGAAAATGGGCCGAAAACTCAAAGTTCTTCCATCTATCGAGTTCGCTTTCTACTATTTGTTCTCTAATAAGCGCTGTGACACGTATCAGTGTTGCTTGATTGATTTGCAAAAAAAGTTGTTCCATCACATGAATAATCAGAGGGTGATGCGTGCCTTGATTGCTTGTTGTATATTTATTTAAGAAGTCACCCAAACAGTTTAGCAGTGCACGCTCAGTATTACAGCACCTAAGTCGCGAGCCTAACTCAAATGCCCTTGGCGCATATGGATACCCAGCATGATACCTATAAATCGCATCAATGAGTACAGTTCTTAATGCGTCAACCTCCGTAGATTCTGGAAGATAAAATGACACTTCTTCCCGAAAGCCAAGACGTTCTATCAGTTCCGCGATACGAGTTTTTTGTTCAGACACATCAATCCTTTTTAATATACTTAAACATCCCTGTCAAAGCTTTAATCAAACCAACCCATAGCATTCATTTAAAATCAATAAACTAGAATAGGTCAAGCCCTGTTGAATCACCACAAAATCGTCTGACTCATAAGCGTTAAGTCTCTAGTTATTACGACACAGAAGCTTCAAGTATTGCTGCCATGCAATGATATAAAGTTGACTGATGCGCATCTTTTTTCATCAAATTTAAACGGGCATGGGGTAATCTAAATGCTAAAAACTTAGCACTTGCAACCGGCACTTGCGTATCCAACGCACCTTGCCAGATACTAATGGGGCACAGAATGTCTTCAAGCTTAAATCCCCACTGCTTAGTTATCAATCTAAACTCACTGGCCGCACCGCTCACCCCTTGACGAAAAGCTTCTTTGGCTGCAACCAATAACCCATGGTTTGCCTTAAGTACTTCACCATCAACTGCTGGCACCTGCTGTATCAAGCGCTCAAACATAGCAGGCTTTAAAAGTACGTTTTTTTGTAGTTGCATCAGTAACAAAGCAAATCCGGGTATGTTTCTAACCAGTGTATTGATAGTGCGAAACCCCATAGACACATCTTTGCTAGCCCCTTTTTCTGTCCAGGGTGGCATAGCAGAGACAAGCGCAATATGTGATACACGCGCTGCAAGTTTTGCCCCACATGCCAGTGCAAATGGGGCTCCTCCCGAGTGTGCAATGATAGAAAATTTTTTTATATTAAGGCTATCTGCGAGCGCACTAACATCATCACTCCATGACATCAGTGTATGTCGTTTATTAAAATCAGAAAGCCCCATACCAGGCCTGTCAATGCCTACAATTTGGCAGTTCTTAGCCTGTGCTATTTGATGAAAATCACGCACCTGAAGTCTTGAGCCAGGAAATCCATGAAAATAAAACACAGGGCAACCTGTAGGCTCGCCATACGCTGCATACCCCAGTGTTCTACCATCAGGCAAAGTCAGTGTCATATTGTCTTGCATCATCTCTCCCTCCTACTTAGATAATTGCTGACGGGCATACACTTCCATTGCTTCCACAAGAAATAAATGCAGTTTTAGATGATACAGCTCACAAAACTGCTGAAACTGCTTATCACAGCGATAAGCATCCGCTAACTTCAAATAACTTGCTCGACTAAAAGACCATAGTGGCGTAATGAGTAAGTAGTGTTCGTGCACTAGTAATTGTACGCTTTCGTGGTGCGGTTTACTGCCAGTATCAATAGCGTCTGACATTTTACGATAAAACCTATCACCATCTCCTTTAAAGTTGTCCCAGTCAGCTTGACTCCAATGCATTAACTTATTCCAAGAAGTCTCCATTTGCTCTTGAGTTAAAATGCTTTTGCCAACCAAGTATGCTTCATACTCTTTTTGAATGTCTCTATTTTGTAGTTTGATGGGATCAAAAAACGCTTCTACTTGCATGGTGAGCTCTCCTCTTAGATGCAGTACGGTGTTATCAATGGTTTTAAGCATGCTTTTGATTTTTTGTAACTTCTCTTGCAACAGCACTTTTTGCGACTGCATAGACGTAATTTTGTCAAAAGTATCACTACTTAAAACATGTCGAATATCATTCAGAGAAAAATCAAGCTCTCGATAAAACAAGATTTGCTGCAACAAAAGCGCCTGTTCTTCTTTGTAGTAACGATACTGGTTATCGCCAACATATGCAGGCTTCAAAAGTCCCTCTGCATCATAAAAACGTAGTGTGCGCGTACTGACGCCTGCTATTTTTGCTAACTGTTTTATCGTATAAAGCATGTCATTTTCTCTAAACAACGAACACATCATAGAGGTTTACGTAACGTCAAGGTCAAGTCATATTTTAAATCAACATGTTCTAAAATAAAAACGTTTAAATCATTGTGTTTATCGATAAAAACATCGGCATTTATTTGAAACCACCCTCAAATTGTTATAAAATATGTCAGCTTGTTGTTTTTTGGAATATTTTAAATGTTAAAGCGTAAATTAAAAAATCCCTCACAATCAGATGGAACACGACCAGCTAAAGCCCACCGCCAAACCTTTTCGGGCAGTGCAAGCACTCCAGCTGGCTCTTCTATACACGGGCGCACTAAAATAACAACTCGCGCTCCTTCTCGTACCATACCTAATAGCTCTACGCAGGTGGGTGGCGTCATGATACCCAACTACTCAACAGATCAAGTGCAAAAAAGACAACAAATTAGAGCCCTCATTAGGGCGCTTTATCATAATAATATTCATCAACAAGATGGGTTAAAAAAGCTTTTTAAGTATTTAGGCTTCGACCTTGATTTGCTCAGTCCATCTCCAACAGCACGCACACCAAAGCAACTCGGTATATCTACTAGTACCGACGGTAGTACAAGAAGCAGTGCCCCAAGAGAGCACAGCTTTGGATTGTTCCAGGCAATTCAAGCAGCACAAACGAGCAACCAAGATCCAGAGCAGATATTGCAACTCATCCGGGAAACGTTCAGTTATTTGTATCAGCCAAAAAATCAGAACTTGTTAGCTCGTTTAATGCAGCAAACAAATCCTCAGACCTTACAAGCACTTTTTAGTCCGTTTCAAGTTGAACATGGTCGTGCGTCGCTATATCAGTTTACTCAAGATGGGTATATGGAACTCATTATTTTACACTTACCCAAAGCCACTTTAC
>JARGNV010000037.1:8593-14287 GCA_029212465.1 Legionellaceae bacterium
TAATCAGTCCACATATTCTTCATGCAGATAGCCGTTCGTTTAAAAAGTTGATTGAACACCTTGATAGTAGAATAGCCCTAACCCCCGAAGAGGCTCCCTTTATTAACGCTCAAGTCAAAAAACTTTTCGAAACTGCGTTGCAATACCATATCGGACACTGTTATGTACATGATGAGCTCTCTCACTTATATGATAGGTTTAAAGATAAACACCACCGAGCGGCACAAACCACATCGAGCGATATGGCTGAAGAAGACGCACAAGCAAGCGTCGCTACATTGGGATGATGCAATAAGGAAATCAATCTTGAAAATTTGGATAGATGGCGATGCCTGCCCAAAACCGATTAAGCAAATTTTGTTTCGTGCAGCAATAAAGCGCAAAGTTCCACTCGTTATTGTTGCAAATCACTTGGCTACCACGCCACCCTCGCCTTACATAAAAAAAGTCCAAGTGTCATCAGGCTTTGATGTTGCGGATGATTACATCGTAAGCCAGGTTAGTAAGCACGACCTCGTGATTACCGGCGACATCATTCTAGCAAATAGCATTATAGAAAAAGACGCCATTGCTTTAAATCCCCGTGGTACACGCTACTCAAGAGACAATATTAAACAAGCGCTTGCTACCCGAAACTTGAATGAGTCTTTACGCAGTAGTGGGTTAATACAGGGTGGGCCAAGCCCCATGAGCGCCAAAGAAGTTCAATTATTTTCAAATCATTTAGATAAACTCATCACACAAGCACAAGCCATCATAAAACGTAATACCTAATATCGGTACATGCTTTTGCACCGCTCAATTAGAGTGTGTAAACTATAGCCATTATGTTGTATGCAACCCTATCTTATTTATGCCTGAATTGCCTGAAGTTGAAACAACCCTAAATGGCATCGCCCCACATATTGAAGGAACTGTTATCCAAGATGTCATCATACGCCAGTCTCAGTTACGTTGGCCTATAGCAGAAGATTTACCTGAGCAGCTCAAAGGGCAGCGTGTTGGCAAGCTATCACGACGCGGTAAATATTTATTAATGCCGGTGGGCTCGGGTACCGTTATGATACACCTAGGAATGTCGGGACACTTACGCATTGTGCCACGTGATACACCTTATACACGACACAGTCATGTGGATATTTTATTCGCAACCAATCAAGTATTGCGTTACACAGACCCCAGGCGCTTTGGTTGTATACTTTGGACGACCGATTCTCCACTGACACATAAACTCCTAAAAAAACTAGGTCCCGAGCCACTGAGCGCGCAATTTTCTGCAACCTACTTACATCAATCCATTCAACAACGACAATCAGCAATTAAGGTACTCATCATGAATGCGCACGTGGTTGTCGGTGTTGGAAATATTTATGCAACTGAAGCATTGTTTATGGCAAATATTCATCCCCAAACCCCTGGGAAAAAAATCTCTTTAGCTGCCTGCAACCGCTTGGTTGATGCTATTAAGCGCGTACTTGCGACGGCAATTAGCCAAGGCGGCACAACATTAAAAGACTTTAAAAATAGTGACGGAAAACCTGGCTATTTTGTACAGCAACTACAAGCATATGGCAGAAGCGGGCTACCCTGTGTGCATTGCCACACACCACTACAATCCATTCAGTTGGGGCAGCGTAGTACAACGTTTTGTAGCCGCTGCCAACCATTGCAGTATTAGGATGTGTTGACAGCTCACCTACGGCCTACCTAGCACAGCCATGCCAACCCTTACTTTCTTTGGTTGAAAAAAAATCAAACAGTTGACGGTATTGAGCAATTAGCGCATAATTTTTTGTGCTTCGCTGTTGCAAGCAACTTGACTCACAATAATAAAAACTAGGGGCTCTTCAATGCAAACAAATAATAAAACCAAATATCTTGCGCTCACCTTTTGCCTAATTCCATTAGGAGCACAAGCAGCAGGAAGCTGCAAAGTTGCCGCGACCACATGCGAAGTTGAACGAATCGTCACAAAGAGGCTTGCTGCAGCCCCACAACCTAACAATGCAATTCCTGCAAACATTGCAGTTACATCAAAAATAACCGGAATTAGTAATTTTATTCCAGAGAAAAAAAATGGCCGTTCAGATTATACCGGCAGCGCAACCTTAACATTAGAAATATATAACGGAACCGCCGATACGGTGGATATAACTTGCTCAGGCGCATCCCCTGCTTATCTAAAGTATTATGGTTACAGCGGACGTAAAATCACTTCTTCAACCAATACGTTGCTGACGCCAACACCTGCTGACGCAGGAACACCACCTGAGTTAAGCATTAAAGCTGCGGCTGCATCAAGCGTATCCACATCAGCAGACACAGCAACTACAGAGGTTACTGCTTTTTCACCCGACTCTCTTTGGAGTGTTACAATGACAGGGCAGTATCTATGTACGATAACACCAGCAGACACAGCCTACGATGAAGTGACTGTTCTTGTACCGATTACTTTTGATTCATGAGAAAAGTGGCTGGGTCGTCGGCGTTGATAAGACCCAGCCTTTTATGGCTAATTTTCTTTTCAAACTGAAACCACTACAACCTAACATGAATCGCAAAAACTTTTGAATACTGAATAGACTTGTTTGAAAGCGTAAAAAATAAGTTGTACATGATGTTTTTGCTAGCAGGAATCGTTGATGTGTAAGTATAAGATATTCTTAATGCTGTTTTTTTACGCATTAAAAGCTATATCAAGTCCTTTGGCATGTAGTCCGAATGCTTTGACGTTTGGTGTAGGGGTGGGTTACGAGGATATTCGAGGCTTAATTAGCGATCAAAAGAATAATGTATTAACGAGAATCAGCGTTTCCAAAGAAATATTTATGATGGATGCAACCCAATCCATTAAAATGCATACCGGGTTTGAAATTGCCGCCCGAAACGGGTTTACTGGTGCACTTGATATTTCTGACGAAATACAAGAAGAGATAACAGGCCCAACCCCTATCGCACTATCGAGTCCAGAAGTTGAATTGTTGGGTACAGCAAGAGCAAGTGTCGGAAGAAAAGCACCTTATGTACTCACAAAATTTGGCGTTTCGTTGAGTGTGCTGAAGTTTGATAGGGCTGATTTAACCAGTTCAAAAATAAGTAATCTTATAGGCTTTATCGGGTTAGGCTTTCAGTTAACTGACAGCAGTGACATTCATCTGCTTGTAACCGGCTCAAGACCACTTTCTAAATTACGTTTAGATGGGTTATATACTATATATAATCCATACACTCAAAAAGCATTTTTAGTAGAGTTTTATAAAGTATTTTGAGCGTTTAAAACTTAGCCTATTAGTTATGATGCCATAAGGGCACACCAGCGTCGTTAATTAGCCTCTCCTAGGTGCTGCGGTCAAGCCACAGCACGTCGGTGGTGAGGGCTCTCCTTAACTTGGAAATGCAAATGAAATGCCTTCTCGTAAATCACTCGAAGGCCATCTTTGTGTTATTGCTTTTCGCTTGGTATAAAACTTAACACCATCAGGGCCATATGCATGCAAATCACCAAAAAGAGAGCGTTTCCAGCCACCAAAACTGTGATATGCAACAGGAACTGGCAAAGGAATATTAATACCAACCATGCCTACCTCTACATGCTCTGAGAAGTATCGAGCAGCCTCACCATCACGCGTGAAAATGCACGTGCCATTACCATACTCATGCTCATTAATGAGCTTCATTGCCTCATCCATTGTATTAACGCGCACCACTTGCAAAACCGGCCCAAAAATTTCTTCCTGGTAACTTTTCATACTGGGGGTTACGTGGTCAAGGAGCGTTGCCCCCACATAAAAACCATTTTCATATCCAGAAACGCTCGGATAACGGCCATCCACCACTAAATTTGCACCATCTGACACAGCACTGTCGATATAAGACAAAACTTTGTCTAGATGTTGTCGTGTAATTAACGGCCCGAAATCATTGTCTTTATTAGAAAAGGCACCTACGTTCAAAGATTCCATTTTTGATTCTAACTGTGCTATCAACACATCAGCCACTGTATCGCCAACAGCAACCACCACCGAAAGCGCCATGCACCGCTCGCCTGATGAACCAAAAGCTGCACCAATGAGTTGGTTTGCTGCATTCTCAATATCGGCGTCAGGCATGACAATCGCGTGGTTCTTTGCGCCGCCCAATGCTTGGCATCGCTTGCCATGAGCCGTTGCCGTAGTATATATGTATTCAGCAATGGGCGTTGAACCAACAAAGCTCACTGCCTTCACTCGCTTATCGGTTAGTAAGGCATCGACAGCTTGCTTATCGCCATTCACCACATTTAAAACGCCTTTGGGTAAACCTGCTTCTTCCAAAAGCTTAGCAATATATAAAGCAACACTTGGATCGCGCTCGGACGGTTTTAATACAAAAGTATTACCACAAGCAATTGCCAGTGGATACATCCATAAGGGCACCATCGCCGGAAAGTTAAAGGGCGTTATGCCCGCAACCACACCCAATGGGTGGTGCTCTGTCCAAGCGTCAATTCCTGGTGAAACGTCTTTTGTATATTCGCCTTTGAGTAATTGGGGGATGCCACACGCAAATTCAACATTTTCAATGCCTCGCTGTACTTCACCGGCCGCATCGTGTTCAATTTTTCCGTGCTCCTCACCAATCAAGCGGCATAATGTATCGCGATTTTGCTCTAATAAGTTTTTAAATTGCTGCAAAATTCTTGCGCGTTTAACGGGCGCTGTACTTTTCCAAGCTGGAAATGCAACTTCTGCCGAAGCAATGGCTTGTTTAACCGTTTTGGGGGTTGCAAGCGCAACTTTTCGCATGCTCTCACCCGTTGAGGGATTATATATATCTTGATACGAATCATGTGATTCAATCACTTCACCATTAATCAAATGCCCAACAATATCCATAAATATTCATCCTATTTCAAATCAGTTAGCGCTTCATGTAAAACATCAATTAAAGCATCCATTTCATCAAGCGTGGTTGAAAAGCGTAATATCACCCGCAAAGCCATAATTGACCCCATGATACCCCTTCATGCGCCCAATAAAACGAGTTTTATGGGCTTGTCCTTTTTTAAACCAATAAGCACGCGCAATTTTTAATGCTGTTTCAACTAACTCAGAACCAGAATTAGTAAAAAAAACACGATTTAAACCTGCGGACATAAAGGTTGTCATTTTTTCTGCAAGTTCAAACACTTTAGAGTGGCCATATTGAAAGGAAGGCGCATAATCTAATGCTTTCGCTTGTTCTGCGATTGCTTTTACAATCGTAGGATGGCAATGTCCAATGCCACATGTCCAAAGCCCCGATAGGCCATCAAAAATTTTGCGTCCATCTTTATCATAATAATAGCGCCCTTTGGCGCGCGTTATTAAACGAGGATGTTGCTTAAATTCTCGGTTTCCAGTAAAAGGCATCCAATACGCATCCAACTGGTTTGAGGCAACCAATGGGGGAAACGTTTCCTGCTCCATATGAAAAGTCCTTTTATGCAGTAACTACCGGTTTTCTCATTTAACCTTATCTATTTATTAAAATACAGCGCTATATCCAATAAACGCTCGAAAGATAAGAGCTGCTCCCGGATTACCTAAGAAAAATTACGCACTGCAATGAATTCGAGCCCCACAAGCTTTCTTGTTAAGTCGTATAGTTACTATGTGGCAACTAGGGCGTGTCATCAATTAAAAGTGTGAATTCCCCCAACGCCTACGCCACCCG
>JARGNV010000038.1 GCA_029212465.1 Legionellaceae bacterium
GCTGCGGTCAAGCCGCAGCACGTCGGCGGTGGGGGCAAATGTCAACAGGCCCTAAGATTAGAAGGTGCTTTTAATTCTTTTTTTCACTTAAAAAAGTAGTCAGCTGTTGCTCTAAGATATCTACTTTTTCACGTGTTCTTGCAAGTACTTTTACCTGTGCATCAAACTCTTCGCGTGTGACCAAGTCGAGCTGTGCAAGGCCTGCTTGTAAAATAGATTTAAAGCTATCTCGCACCTCAGACTCAATTTGTCCAAGGCCTGTCGGTAGGGCTGCACACAATTTTTGGGCGAGTGAGTCAAGTTGTTCTGTATTAAACATGGGGCATTTCTCCAAAATGATTAATAAACGACCATTCACTAGAAGTGATGGGTAAAATAGAGAGTCGGTTACCTTTTTGCAATAGCTGCATGGTTTGTAACTCGGGTTGTTTGCGTAGTGTATCTAATGAAATCAATTGGTTGAACTCGCGTTCAAAGCGAACGTCTACCATAAACCAACGTGGTTTTTCAGGTGTGCTTTTCGGATCTGGGTGGTCGCTTTTAGGGTCAAATGCTGTATGGTCAGGGTACGCAGTTTGTACAACAGTCATTGTTCCTACAATGCCTGGAGGAGTGCAACTTGAGTTATAAAAAAAGGCCTTATCGCCCACTTGCATGTCATCTCGCATGAAGTTACGTGCTTGATAGTTACGAATACCATCCCAGTGTGTTGTTTGATTGGGCGCTTTTTTTAAGTCCTCTAGACTAAAGCATGAAGGTTCTGATTTAAATAGCCAATAACGAGTCATGGGGTGCTCCAATAAGTATTTTCTTCTGTCACAATGCCGGTGAGAGGGATATCCCAAGGCTCGGCTGTGAGTAAGGGCTGGCGTTGAAACTCATAAGCAGCGCCTAGTAAGCAGGCAGGTTTTTCATGGGAAAGTGTACGGTCGTAATAGCCGGCACCTCGGCCAAGGCGGGTGCCACGTGTATCGAAGGCAACGAGGGGAAGTAACATGAGGTCGATCGCTTTTGGTGCAACTGCATATTGATGTGGCACATCAGGCTCTGGGACTTGAAATGCGTTTGCTTTTTGCGGTGTACTAGGAGTGGCTGGTAAGAAAACTAAGCGTTGTGTGCTTGAAAGCATGACAGGCATGTAACATGTTTTGCCAGATTTTTCAGCGAGCTGCCACAGTAGATGGAGGTTAATTTCGCCCCCTACTGCGCAATATAGCGCAATTTTTTGTGCTTTTTGGTAGACCGCGAGTGATGAAATACGCATGCAGAGTGCCTCGGAGGCGGCTTTTTGTGTTTGTGCTGTGAGTGCGGCACGCTTAGCAAGACATGTGCGGCGTATTGTGGCTTTATCAGGGGTATGCATGAGATTGAAGCGCATGTGCGGGGTAAGGCATTATTGCGTGGATATTAAAGAAGTGCAATATCATAATAAAGCCTTAAGTTTTGTGCGCTAATATGGTACAAAATTAATACAGGAGTATTGTGATGGCAGATAGCACAAGCCTAATTCTGAATAGCCTAGATGCTTTAGACACGAAAGCCTCGTCTGTTCAACGTACTTCTGAGCATGAAAAAATGACAGCTGAAGAAAATACACCTGCGAACACGCTTGAAGTGACACAGGCTTTAACTGATATGCCAAGCTTAGTCGCGGGGTGCATGCCGACCTCTGAGTCTAAAAAGGAAGAAAAGCCTGGTTCATAACGCACAACCCTTAATTGCAATTGCTTAAATCCCCGGTATACAATGGATTATCCGATAGGGTTGTTGAGGTGTGTATGGCGAATACTTTTTCTGCGAGCGCGCACTGGCGTGATTCAGCGAGAAATGCACGTTTCTTTATGGTTGACGCGCGGGCAGCCTTTCCTATTTTTTTCTTTTTGATGCACATTCGTGTTTGGACGGGTATTTTAGTGCTTGTTTCGGCTTTCTTTTTTGGCATTATTGAACGTTATGGCTATAGCTTACCGGTTTTTCTTCGGTGGTTGCGTGTGTTTTTTGCAGGGCATGTGAAAGCTTCTCGACCTTGGTGGACGTAATATGAGCCTAGATATTTCTAAGGGAATGGTGCTAATCGCATCTAAAATGAGTGCTAAGTTTCTGTTGAACAACCATCCAATAAAGTATGAGGATGTGTTTGCACCTACGGGACTTTTGCCAGCCATTGTGCGACGAGCTGACCAATTGAGCTCGCTGTGTCTTGGGTATGGACTTGGTGCATCTTTTGAAGATTCTGAGGGTGCCCTTTTAGGGACACGGGTTTTATTTGATGAAGTGACGCCAAATGCGCTTCGACTGCTATGTTTAACGGATGTAGTGAATGAACTCATCCAAGGTGCTCCTAGTATTGATAATACGCCGCTTGACGAGTTAATGTATGATTAACCTGTTTTTTTAGCAGGTAGACCTCTTTTTTTTTGTTCATAGTGTAAAGAAAACGAAAATAAATGCCTTTTTAAGCTTCCCTTAAGCTATATTTTGTACTCTTAATGGTATATTATGTATTTATATAGATCATATTGCTCGTATTTGTAGCTGTATGTTGTTTTAAGGGGTGCTGTTATGGACCACAAGTTCGACCACAAATTTTTTTCTCAACCGGATTTGAAAAAAACTATCGATGATGCCGCCAAAGCGCGGAGTGTCGAGCGTGCTGACATAGAAAAGTTGTTTCAAGATGTGCGTAAGCATGTTGTGCTTCCTTTGGAAAATCTTAATAAGAATCGTCCGGGGAATAAAAACACCGAACAGGCACTTGGTGAAGTATTAAACTTGTGTGAGATACTTAAAACTGCCATGATAGCGCCTTCGGAAGGGCAAGCCATTGATGCTGTCGACGCAGATGTCTCTTATCATACAGCAGCGCCTGGTGCTTAAGTTAAAGCCGGTATAACTCAGACTGGTTTGCTATAATTTGAGAATCATGAGAAAAAATAAATTATCAGATCAACAAATCAGTGTGGTTTTGACTGCTTTTAAAGAAGCGCTTGAGCATGGCCCTTGGGCGAGTTCCGCTTTGCTACGTGTCTTGGGCAAAAAACTACAAAGTATTCATGATGCATTTGAAGCTGATGTGGGTTTGCAGAAAGAAGCGGCTTCTAAGAAAGAACGTGAGCATCATTCTCATAGAGAGCCTGCCGAGGGGCAACAGGAAGTCTGTGTTGCACTCTATTATTCTGATGGGGGTAACTTAAGGTCGTGGGAGCAAATTTTAGTTAACTTGCCAAGACAAATGATTTCTCGTCCTATCTATCAAAAAGAAGAAGAAATAAAGCAGGCGATGCGGTCTCGCAATAATTCAGTCAATGAAGGGTATGTTGCAGTTTACATTGACACCTACAATATTTTGGCACTTCCAGCAGATAGGATTCCTAAAGACAAATTAGGAACAGCGCTTTTAAGCCTAAAAGATAAGTCATTATCACTTAAAAACATTGTTCGTTTTGTGCACAAAACAGGTGTTTATACTTATTCACGCGGGCGCCTTATTAGAGATGTATCACCAAATGAGGAATCATAGTCGCATCGAAAAGAAAGTGAGTATATACTAAAAGCTAACTGTATTGCCTTCTGAGCGCAGAAAAATATATGGCAGGACAACAACAACAACAATCAGGTGGTGACAATGCATTAGCACCGGTTTGGATTACCCTACTGCTATTTTTGACAGCCTTTTTAATATGGCATTTTGGCCATCGCTACATTGTTTCTTTTGTATTTGTTTTAAACATTATTCAAGCAAAGCTAATTGGTCTTGTGCTAGGTGGTTCAACTTTGCAGCAAGAAGTGATGTTGATGCAAACGGTTGACCCGCAAGAAGTGAATTGGGGAGACTTGGTTGAATTGACCAACCGTGTTGGCGAGTACATGCGTTATCCGATTATAGCCATACTCGGGTTTATGGCGTTTTATTTATATCAATCGAATGTCACATTGAAGTTTAAAAAGACTCACAGCATGGACTCTCTTAAAACACAAGAGCAAGCAAACTGGCCTTGTATTGTTCCCGCCGTTAAGCAATTAGATTTGGTGTCTCTGGATATCAATAAAGGGCCATGGGCCATGGCATTAACACCAATGGAGTTTGCGAAAAAACATAGACTATTGCGAAAAGAAGATGCCATTTTAGATAGCCCTGTCCCAGGGCAGGAAATGACCGCTGGTATTAAAAGAGGAGATGCCAAGCGTGTGTTTACATTGCAGTTAGGGCCATACTTTGAAGGCTTTTCAACATGCTCTCCACAACTTCGTGCAATCGCTGCAGTATTTATGGCCCGGATGAATCGTGATCGTGAAGCTGCTGATTTAATTTTAAAAACTTTAGACCGAACGTATGTTGATGGTAAGCCTGATTATTCCGTGGCGAATCCCACACTTGCAAAATATGAAAACACAGAATTGGTGCAGGAGGTAGTCCAAAAACATGCGTATCAATTAACGGTTGTTGCGGAGTTGTTATTAGCCGCACGTGATGATGGAGTGGTTCCTAGTGCTGAATTTTTATGGCTGAAAGTGATGGATAGGCGGCTGTGGTATATGTTGAATAGTGTAGGTCGACAAACGCCTTATCCTGAAGTCGGTGGTCCTTTTGCACATTGGCGAGCAGAACAGGTGATGGGACGTCGTTCATTGACACCCATGATTGATGAAGCCATTAGAGCGCTTGAAATTGCAGTGAAAGAAGTGTTGTTGTCACCGAAGCAGCTAAAGGAGCTAGAGCCATGAGACGGGGTGTTGAAGCGCGTCATGAGGTCGATCCTACCCGGCTTTTACGGGATACCCGAACGCCGGGCGAAAGATTTATCGAGTTTCTCTCTAGTTCATCGAATGTAGCTATTTTGTTGGTGACATTGGCCATCATTGGGTATGTTTTTCCAGTTTTCGCAGTGTTTGGGTTAATACTCGGTATCAGTGTTTACTTTTTTGCAGCCTCACGTAAACAAAAATTACCATTTCGTTTACCAAAAGTCGCACAAACGAAAGATTATAACGACTTAATTCCAGGGATTAAAAAACCTTATATATCGCGTGGAATCACGTATTTTGGTAATGAAATTAAAAATGGTGAGGAGCTTTGGTTTGCCAATGAAGATATGCGGACCCATGCACTTATTTTTGGTTCTACTGGGAGTGGTAAAACAGAAGCATTGGTCTCTATTGCATATAATGCCTTGGTGCAAGGGAGTGGCTTTATTTATGTGGATGGGAAAGGTGACAACTCGCTCTATGCAAAAGTTTTTTCTATGGTACGCAGCATGGGGCGAGAGGACGATCTGTTACTGATTAATTTCATGACGGGTGCACGTGATATTGTTGGACCTCAAAAAACACGTCTTTCGAATACATTGAACCCTTTTTGTCAGGGGTCATCGAGCATGTTAACGCAGTTGGTTGTGAACTTGATGGGAAGCTCGAGTCAGTCGTCTGATGGAGATATGTGGAAGGGGCGTGCGATTGCGTTTGTGGAAGCTTTAATGCGCTTGCTTGTGTATATGCGTGATGAAGGCGCTATTTTATTAGATGCCAATAACATCCGAAATTATTTTGACATACAGCGGCTTGAATCGATAGTAATTGATAAAGTATTTCCTCGTGATGATCAAGAAAGCGTTAATATTGAATCTATTCCAAAGCTTGTGACTGATCCACTTCGAAACTATTTAATGACGTTGCCAGGTTATAACAAAGAGAAGAAAGGGAAACAGGTTTCTCAAGTACTTGAGCAGCACGGGTTTATTACGATGCAGCTGGTTCGAAGTTTTTCTTCATTGGCAGATACATATGGGCATATTATTCGAACCAATCTTGCTGAAGTAGACTTTAAAGATGTTGTGTTGAATCGGCGTATTTTGGTGGTGCTTTTGCCTGCGCTGGAAAAATCGCCTGATGAGCTTGCAAACTTAGGTAAGATTATTGTGGCATCACTCAAGGCGATGATGGCAGCAGGGCTTGGGGATGAGGTAGAAGGTGAATATCGAGATGTTATCGAAAGAAAGCCAACAACTGCACCAACGCCTTATATGTGCATTCTAGATGAGTATGGTTATTATGCTGTGCAGGGGTTTGCTGTGGTACCATCACAGGCACGGTCGCTTGGTTTTTCTGCCATTTTTGCCGGTCAGGACTTACCGGCATTTCAAAAAACTTCAAAAGAAGAAGCGGCATCCATTGGTGCGAATACCAATATTAAAATATGTATGAAACTTGAAGATCCAACAGAAACCTGGGATTTCTTTACAAAAACAGCCGGTGAGGCTTACGTAACAAAAGTCGACTCATTTCAAACAAAAGATACCAGTGTCGCTAATACCTATCAGGATACGAAGAGCTCTTCATTTGAGCGACGTGCACGAATTGACTTGCTTGATTTAAAAGAGCAAACGGAGGGTGAGGCGCATATTTTCTTTCGTTCACAAGTGGTTCGGGCCAGAATGTTTTATGCTAATCCAAAGCCTGTAGCACGCCTTAAAGTCAATCAGTTTTTGAAGGTAGAGCCGCCGTCTGACGCTTATTTAGCAAAGCTACAAGAGCAAGCAAAATTGTTCCAGTCGGTGCTTGAGAGTGGAGACATAACGATTCAGAGTGTCTCGAATGATAAAGAGGATGAAATTCCACAGATTGCGGCGTTACTGCGAGCAGCTGAGGACACCGACCCCATGGAGCGAGGCGTTTCAGCACTGCTTGCATTTCATAAGCGTAACGAGCCAGAAGAGGTGGAAGCACTCTTTGATGAAACACCGGTTGAAAATATTACGATATTTAGTCCATTACGTGAACTACCAGCAGGGACACCTCCTGTCTTAGTGCCAGATGTCGCAGCATTTTCAGAGGCTTTATTACCGATTCAAGAAGTGCGGGATTACTTGATTAATATTGGGCGATTATCGGGTGAGAAAGATAAGTTAGCAGGCGCTGTTGCAAATGAAGTCGTGAAAGACTTACAAATGGCAACGCGCTATCCTCCTGAGTATCATGTACTGATGCAAGCACCAGAGTTGACAGAATCGGTGCAGGCCCTTGTGCAGCATATTAAGGATGCACGAGATGCCGCTAAAAAGAAATAGATAAATGCTTTTAGCAATTGCTCATGAAGACTGGCTCTTAAATGATTAAATAAACACAAAACTGCATTTAAACTGAGAGGGTGCTTGTCTCCTGCTTCGTTGTGTGTTTTTATGTTGAGTATATGGTAGCTAATGAGAGTTTAAATCTGTGTTGAGTCGATATCTTTTTGAAAGGCTTGGCAAATTACCTGGCATGTTGCAGTGGGTTTTTTTTGCGTTGTTAGCTGCCTGTCAGTCAACACCAACCCCAAGTATTATTCGTGATGAGCCGCGTTTTCCTCAACAAGTTGCCCTAGGAGACTCGGAAATTATTGCCTTAGAAAAGCGTTTGTCAGAGCGGGGTGTAGAGATTGTTTCGATTGGTCAAGATTACCTTTTAAGCATCTCAGCAGTGTCGCTTTTTGGCGATCAGTCACCACAATTGACGTGGGAATCATATGATGAGCTTAATGAAGTTGCTTGTTACTTGCGACAGTTTCGGAAGGTGGGCGTGAACGTAACCGGTTATGCAAGTCACTATGTTTCTTCTGAGCGTGAGCATGCATTGTCGACTGCTCGTGCTGAGGCTGTTGCGAATTATTTGTGGTCTCAGGGAATAGAGGCGCGCTTACTCTTTACCCAAGGTATAGGGACGGATAAACCTATCGTCTCAGCGGCACGTGGTGGAGATAAATCACCAAATGCGCGTATTGAAATTACTTTTAGGCGGGCTGTGGCTTAATTAGTATACATAGGAGACAGCATGCAGCGAGAAGTTTGGCGTTTATTGATTCGTTCTAAACGATTTTATGTTGGAACATTTCGTTTTGCTGAAAATATGCTTGTTTTGTCTTTACTGATGAACGTATTATTGGGGATGGGATTGTTTTACGTTTATGTGCATATGCCTGAGCGACAGTTTTTTGCAACCAATGGCGCTGTACCTCCAACCGAATTAACGGCAATGGATGGGCCTAATGAGACATCGGTACCATTGCTTGCAGCTGACCCAGATATTAGTGATGATGTGAAGTTAATACCAAAATAGAGAGAGGATTCCATGGCTGAAGATGCCTTAACTGCGGTTAAACTGAGGAATGCATTTTATCGTGATGGTCAGCGTAAAATGATCTTTATTTTGTTGCTTTCGATTGCGGTTAACTTCCTCATGATTGCTCTTTTAATTTATTTACTCACGCACCCTCCAAAGCCCAAATATTTTGCAACCAGTATTAATGGCCGTATCACACCTTTGTTTGCACTGGATGAACCTAACCAGTCGGACTCTGCCGTATTGCAATGGACAAATCAGGCAGCGATCGCGGCGTTTACATATAACTTTGTGAATTATAGAACTGAATTACAAGCATCATCAGGGTTTTTTACCTCATCAGGATGGACGCAGTTTTTAAATGCTCTGGAGAGTTCTAATAACTTAGATGCCGTTAAGGCGAAAAAGCTGATTGTATCTGCTGTTGCAACCAGCGCACCCATTATTTTACAAAAGGGTGTGTTAAACGGGCGGTATTCTTGGCGTGTCCAGATGCCCATACTCGTGACTTATCAAAGTGCGAGTGAGTTTTCGCAACAGCGTAATGTTGTAACAATTTTGGTGACGCGTATTTCTACTTTGAACTCGCCTCGAGGTATTGGGATTTCGCAGTTTGTCGTTGGACCCGCAGCCAGTGGAGCCGCAGCTTGATGAGTATCGTTAAAAGACAAAAAAAGCTGTTTTATTTGCTCATGATAGGCAGTTTTTTATTACCCGTTGCATCGTTTTGTGCAGAGAAAGAAGACTCTGCGCAGCAGGCGCTTGATCAATTGCGTATGTTACAGCAGCGTTTGGGCAATAAAGATGATGCATCAAGCCAGCAGGGCGTGTCGTCTGGCAGTTCTGCCCCGGCACAAGCGAGTAAACAACCGCCATCAAGAAAAGAACGTGCGAGAAGTCGCGCCTCGAAAGGTACGGGAGGCAATAGTGGTGTTATGAGTGCCTCAGATGAAACTTTGGTGAATGAGCTTGCCTTTGATGAAGTTAAAAAGCAATTGTTTCCGCTGTCGCCAGAACAAACCATCAAAATCAAAAAGCTGTATCACGAAGATGAATATGCGCAGGCAACATCTCCTGAAACACCACCTAAGCCAACGGCAACTTCGCAGTTTGTGAACTTATCGCCAGGCTCAACTCCGCCTGTGATTCGTTTATCACAAGGATTTGTATCTTCACTGGTTTTTCTTGACTCAACGGGTGCGCCTTGGCCTATTGCAGCTTACGATCTTGGAGATCCCAATGCATTTAATATTCAATGGGATAAAGTCAGTAATACTTTAATGATTCAAGCCAGTAAGTTGTATACGTATGGTAATTTGGCAGTGCGTTTGCGAGGGCTTAATACGCCGGTTATGTTAACCCTTATTCCAGGACAAAAAGCGGTTGACTATCGGGTTGATTTACGTGTGCAAGGGTATGGTCCAAATGCGAAACAGATGCCGATGGGGGCAAGTATTCCTCCTTCTGCAAGTGATGTACTTTTACATGTGCTTGATGGAGTACCACCATCAGGGAGTACGCGTTTGGTCATCAGTGGCGGAGACGCCCAAGGTTGGCTGTTGAATAATAAAATGTTTATTAGAACGAGTCTGACAATTTTGTCGCCAGGCTGGATTGGTAGCATGACCAGTGCAGATGGTACACATGCCTATGAAATGCATAAGTCGCCCGTGCTGCTTGTCTCATGGCACGGAAAAGTGATGCAGCTTAAGGTAGAAGGGTTATAACGCCATGGCCGGAAAAAAAGAAAATATCAAAGCGCTTTTTTCAAATACAAGAACACGCGTCATTATTATATTTACGCTTACTTTATTGATAGCGACGGTTGTAATCGGTGTTGTTAAAATGAGGTCTTATAATCAAAGGCAATTAGATTCAGCCTCTAAAGTGAAGCGAGTTCCTGTCAGAATTAGCTCTATTCCTGGTAGTCAAAACCAAACAGCGCAGTATGCGACACTCCAGAACACACAAAACATAGAGCAGGCTGAAGCCGCAAATAAGAGTGGTGCGAGTGCTATTCCAACCATTATTAAAACCCAGGCATTTGGCGATGGTGTTGATTTAATTGGCCCTCAATACGGAGAAGGTGGTGTTGGGTTTACAACATTGTCACGTTCTAATTTAGAAGGTGATGCGAAAAGCTTATGGACACAGCAATTAGAGACAGATCATTGTAGTAATGCTGCAATTAAAGACGTTGTTGACAAGGGGGCGACCCTATCTGACTTGCGAGAATCATGTACTTGCTGCCAATTAAGGCAGTATGGCTATACGTTGTCAGACCTCGACCCTGTGTGTGCATGTCCCCAGCTTAAAGCCGCAGGGTTTACGGCGCGAGAAATGAAAGCGGCTGGTTACACTGCGGGTAAGCTAAAGCGATGTGGTTTTTCAGCTTGTGAGGTGCGTGGCGGCGGTTTTAGTGCGCAGGATATGAAAGATGGTGGCTTTACGGATGGCGAGTTGAAAGGGGCTGGTTTTTCTGATGAATCTATTGAAGCTGCGGGTGGGCTACCACCGGGGGTTTCTCTTGATGACGTACGTAGTGCGGGTTGCGATCCTGAAAAACTAGCGCGGCTGCGTGAGAAGGGTGTGAGTGCCGCAACGATACAGCGTATTAGTGGTTGTAGTGCGGCACAACTAAAGGCAGCAGGGTTTAGTGCGGACGATCTAAGGCGAGCAGGATTCAGTGCTGCAGATTTAAAAGCCGCAGGGTTTAGTCCAGAAGAACTGAAGAAAGCCGGGTATAGTGCCCGTGAATTATTGAACGCAGGCTTTTCTCCAAACGATTTAAAACAGGCAGGTTTTTCAGATGAGGAAATAAAAAAAGGTACAGCGGCCTTGCCACCTGGTGTAACTTTGTCGCAGTTGAAAAAAGCGGGTTGTTCTGTTGAAACCTTAAAACGTGAACGGCTTGCAGGTGTGAGTGCAGAGGCCATTCGCCAATCTGCAGGGTGTAATGCTGCAGCACTTAAGGCGGCAGGTTTTACGGATGAAGATTTGAGACGTGCAGGGTTTAACCCCGCAGATGATAAAACGATTCGTGCAGCAGGTTGTGATCCGAAAAAACTAAGGGCGCTTCGTGCAACGGGAGTCTCTGCTAAGAAAATTCGTGAATTAAATGGGTGTAGTGCGGCTCAATTGAAAGCAGCAGGGTTTGGTGCAAGGGAGCTTGCTGATGCAGGACTTACACCAGAAGAACTTTTGAGCGCCGGTTTTTCGCCTGATGCATTGCGTCTGGCGGGTGTTTCGCCGGTAGATGAGGCTGCAATTCGCCAAGTAGGGTGTGATGCAGAGCAATTGAAAGCATTACGTAAGAAAGGTGTATCCGCAAAACAGATTCACGATTTAAATGGTTGTAGCGCTGAGCAGTTGAAAGCAGCAGGGTTTGATGCAAAGGAGCTTGCTGATGCAGGATTTACACCGGCTGAGCTTTTAAAAGCAGGGTTTGATTCTGGGGCCTTGAATAGTGCAGGTTTGATTCCGTCGAGTGTTATTGCTGCAGGCCGAGAAAAAGGGTGCGATGTTGAAGAGCTCAAAGCTGCCAAGAAGCTTGGAGTATCTGCGGCGACTATTCGAGAGACACTCGGGTGTTCAGCTGCTGCAATGCGAGCTGCAGGCTATGCAGCACAAGAACTAAAAGACGCAGGCTACAGCGCAGCAGACCTTAAGAATGCAGGGTTTAGTGCAAAAGAACTGAAAGACGCAGGTTATTCTGCGCAAGCGTTAAAAGACGCAGGATTTAGCGCAAAAGAGCTAAAAGATGCAGGCTATTCTGCACAAGAATTAAGTAATGCTGGTTATTCTGCCGATGCACTGAAAGCTGCAGGTGTGACAGATGCGGAGCTGAAGGCGATTGGCGTGGGTGATGATGCAAAGAAAGCCGCCTCAACAGCTGCAACCGGTGCTGCTGCATCGGCGGGGGAGGCTAAAGCTGAGGATGCTGTAGATAAAAGCAGTATTACTAAACTACCTCCTATTCCATCGACTACTAAAAAAGACAAAGCGGGTAAAAAAGCAAGCTCGGATACAAAGCAATTACAAGAGCTCATGTCGCGGCAGCAGAGTCATATTTCGGAGCAACGCTATCAAGCTAAAGTGAAGCAGCTAAGCGGAAGGATGATTTCTGCGGCAAATCAAGCGCTACAAGGTTGGAAAAGCGTACCAACACAAGTCTTTATTTTAGGTAGTACAAAAGAGGGAGATGAGGATTCTGATGATTCAGGGCCAGGTGGTCTTGCGCGTTCAAATAAAAAAGCTGCGTCCTCAGAAGAAGCCGCTGAAGCCGAAATGCCGCCTAAAGAAACCTTTATTAAAACGGGTGATATTTTATTTGCGGTCTTGGATACATCAGTGAATACAGACGAGCCAGGGCCTATTCTTGCAACGATTGTGTCTGGTAAATTAAAAGGTTCAAAATTAATCGGAAGTTTCACTTTGCCTGCTAACGCAGACAAAATGGTGGTAACGTTCAATACACTCTCAATGCTTGGGGCAGATAAAACCATTGGTATTAGTGCCTATGCGATAGACCCTAATACAGCACGTACAGCGCTTGCAAGCCGTGTGAACCATCATTACTTAATGCGATATGGTTCACTGTTTGCCTCTACCTTTTTGGCAGGTTTCAGTAGTGCGATTCAGTCGGCAGATACGACGATTACCATCGGTGGTACAGGAGGGACAACAGATACCACCGTCCAAAATGGTATTAATCGTTCGTTACTTGAAAATGCATTAATTGGTTTGGGTGAGGTCGGTAAAGCATGGTCTGAGACGGCACAAGAATTAATGAATCGACCCACGACCATTGAATTGTTCTCTGGTACAGGGATGGGTGTCTTGTTTACACAGGATGTTCAGATAGCATAATAACTTTGGTGAGTAGGTGAGCTATGGCAGGTGATGATCAAAATAACAATAATGATGAATATCAGTTTGCTGACCTGGATGCATTAGGTATGGAGGACGATACGGTTTCTTTGCCTGAAGATGAACCCGTTGAAGGCAGTGAGGCGGGTATGTCTTCTCCACCTGGGCGAGGACGGTTTGATAATCTAGACCCCCAAGTGATTAGGGTACTTCGAAATGGTGCGATTGCCGTTGGCGCGTTCATCCTTGTTTTTTTTATATACAAAACGGTCGGCTCTTTGTTCTCACCTAAGTCATCAAAAAAAGATGCGGTTCCTGTTGCAAGCAAAACTCAGGCTGTGCAAAAAGCCACACAAACGCCGCTTCCTATACGTACGGCGACGCCAACATCACCTATGGTGAATACAAGTGTGGCGGCAACAGAAGACGTTGTAAAACTAAAGCAAGAGCAGCAACGTATAGAAGCAGAGTTATCAACAATGCGTGCGCAGATGAGCACGATAGCTCAGAATATGAGTGATATGTCAGCTAAAATGGCGGATGTGAAGCAAACCATGCTAGTGTTGAGTGAGCGCTTAGAGCAACAATCCCAGCAAATGGGAAGGCTGCAAACCATGAGTCGTGCAAAGCGCGTGGCATCTTCTAGGCCATCATCGACGGCAAAAAAATATGTAGCACCTAAGCCTACCTACTCTATTCAAGCGATTATTCCTGGCCGTGCGTGGCTGATGTCGAGCCAAGGAAAAACGTTAACAGTGAGTCGAGGCTCGGTTGTTCCCGGTTATGGCGTGGTTAGGTTGATTAATGCGAAGGTTGGACGTGTTTTTACAAGCTCTGGGAGAGTGATTCAGTTTAGTCAATCAGATACTTAAAAGGGTAGGCCTATTGTGGATGATACGACAACAACAATCCTGATTAATTTAGCGAACTCTTTATTACCAGTTCAAAACCTAATTACTGGCGCTGCTTACTTGATTGGGATTGCGTTTGCCTTAAAAGCCCTTTACAGCTTGAAAGTTTATGGTGAGGCAAGAACGATGCAATCATCAAGTTCAAGTATTAAAGAGCCTGTTTTTTATTTGCTGATTGCGGGAATGCTTATCTATTTTCCAACCGGTTTTGAAGTGATTATGAATACCACGTTTGGCTATTCAAATGTACTTTCTTACAGCGATAGTGAAGTAGTGAGTTCGGCATTTGGGGGGGGGAACGAGTTAGGGAATGC
>JARGNV010000003.1:0-48145 GCA_029212465.1 Legionellaceae bacterium
AGGATATTGGATAGTTGGTGGGTTAGTTCTCTGTCATTGTCAATGAGAAGTACTTTCTCAGTCATACAGCTAAATTCTCCATACGGTTATCAATGCACTCAAGAAGTTTAATATGTCGAGCATCAGCATTTACAACGGTAAATTGGAAGCCTGCAACAGTAATTTTTTCACCTCGCCCAGGTAGATGCCCAAACTCAGCCATCACGATACCACCAATCGTATCATAAGTTTCATCGCTTAAGCTTGCGTTCAATGTTTGATTAAACTCATCAATTGGCGTATCTGCATTAATCATGTAGTGTGCATCACCATGTGCTTTGATATGTGCTTCCTCATCGATATCGAATTCATCCGCGATGTCACCAATAATTTGTTCAATGACGTCTTCAAGTGTGACAAATCCCGAGGCGGCACCATATTCATCGACCACAATCGCCATATGGTTTCGGTTAATGCGGAAGTCACTGAGCAACATGTCGAGTCGCTTGCTTTCAGGCACGACAGTTGCATGCCGCGTGACTTCTGTTAGGTCAAAATCGAGCGGATTGGGCCCTTGAAAGCGGAGTAAGTCTTTTGCGTGTACGGTGCCAATGATTTCATCTGGGTTGGTACCAAGTACAGGAAAGCGCGAATGTCCTGACTGCCTGACAAGGGTAATGACTTCATTAAGTGTGGCATTTTCCGGAATAGACACCATCTGTTTTTTAGGAAGCATAATGTCTCTAACACGCATTTTGACAAATAGCATGACCCCTTCAAGCATGCTTAAGGTTTCAGCATCAATCAATGTACGGCCTTGTGCATCTCGCAGCAGTTGGAGCAAATCTTTTTGTGTTTCTGGCTCATATTGAAAGTATTGTTTCAACCGGTTAAGCCACGTCTTTTTTTCGTGTGTGTTAGTCAAGCAAACCATCCTCTGAAGTATAAGGGTTATTAAATCCAAGTGTTTTAAGTGCCTTAATTTCGAGAGCTTCCATGATGTTTGCATCGGCTTCTTTAATATGATCATAGCCTAATAGATGTAAAACACCGTGGATAATAATATGTGCCCAGTGAGCAACAAGCGGGGTATTTAGAGTGAGACTCTCTGCTTCAAGTACTGCAGGACACACAATAATGTCACCTAAAAGAGGATATTCTAAGAGGATATCATCAGGTAAGTTTGATGGAAATGCAAGCACGTTGGTGGTCTTATTTTGTTCTCGATAGGTATGATTTAAGTGCGTCATTTCATCAGCATCGACTAAACGGATGGTGAGTTCTGCTTTTTCTTGGTGCGGTTTGAGTGCGCAGCATACCCACTTAAAAAGCTGTTCATCTGAAACAGGAATGGGACTTTTAGAGGCATGTTGAATATCAAGTTGTATCATCATAAGGCGTTATATAAAGCTCGGGTTTTAGAGCATCTGCTGCAATATATCGACGTTTAAACGCAGCAGATGATGTCATCATTCATTCATTGTTGTTACTGCCATTGCAGCTTGAACAACCTTGATGATTGTTTGTATCTTCCATTGCATCAACTGAGCCCGCAGCGTCATCGTTTTTAGAAGTATCATCACTACAGCTACACTTACATTTCTTGCAGCCTCCGCAGGTAGACGCTTCGGTACCATTCATGTTCATACCATCTTCGGCATAAACGGTAGGAATAACAGATACGGTTGATAAGCTCGTTAGTAGGGCTGTTATGAGAAGCGCATTCTTTTTCATGGTGGGGTCTTCCTTATGTTGGATTGGGTTTAGCACACAACACTTTATGCTATCAGAGTGTTTCTTGAGAAGCGAGCAGGAAAAACAGTTATTTTTTACCATGGGATAATAATTTTTAATCGCCAGATCAAAACACGTTTTTTATAGCTTAGGTTTAGTTTGCTCGGGTTCAGACGAGGGTGTGTTTTTATCAGTTGTAGTTGATTGTTTCTGCTGGTCTGCGTAACTTTGAGTGATAGTTTGTTGCAGATCATTTTTCATTTTTTCAGTTTGGAGTCTGGAGCGTTCTCCTTGATAGAATCCTTTGAGTATGTTTAAGAAAGCGATGCCTATCTTTGATAAAAATCCGACTTTTCCAGACTGCTTTGATTTTTCATATTTCTCCCAAATCTTATCTTCTTTTTGTACTCTTTCTTCGTCAGATAATCCTTTTTGTGATTTGAGCGTATCGATATCTTTTTTGGCTTCTTTCAATAGTGCTTCATTGAATCGCACAGGCTTTTCCTGAATTTTTTGTATCTCTTTATCAACATTTGCAATCCAACTGTCGGCTCTTTTAATTCTCCATGCAAGCCATGCTGATGTGGTTGCTCGGGCGACTGTTTCTATTGGATCTTTTTGTTTTGGTTTTGGCATGTCATTACTTAATATTTTAAGACTTAATACTTACAGTTTAGGATAGTATAGGCTTAACACAACTCTACTTGTATTTATTTAAAGCTACTCCATTCGGATTAAATAGATTGAAAAGCTTTTTAAAAAACAACACAATGCAAACGTTGTATATTTATTGAGGGCAATGAGATATGAATTTAGAGCAGGCTTTAGCGCAAATCAATCAAAACTTAGATGATGTACAAACTGATATAAAGCGTGTTAAGAAAACGTTGAGGGAGCGTAACCTAGTTAGGGCAGGGGTTGGGCAACGTATTCTAGAAAAGCTTGAATCTATTACCGACTCAGAAGGTAATCAACTTTCCAAAGCATATATGTTACAGAAAGTTGAGGCATTAGCAGATAGGCTTGTTGCGGCGCATAAAGCAGAAGAAGCGTCTGAGGCAGACGAAGATTATCAAAGTGTTCCTCCTGTACTTGTTGCGCTTTTAAATGGTGCATTTGTGTTTGCTGGGTGGCTGAATGATGCTCTGGCGCGTCGTGGATTTCCAGTTGAATTTACAACCATGAAGGTGTCCAGTTATGTTGGCACCGCATCCGGTAAACTATCGGTTGAATCTGATTTTAATTATCCGGTAGGCGAGCGGAAAGTTTGGATTGTCGATGACTTAATTGACACGGGTAAAACGACAGATGCTGTGAGCGTATTAATGCGAGAAGTGTTAGGTGCTGCATCGACTAAAACCATTGTGATGGTTGATAAAAAAGGTGTTCGGCTAAATGCGGATGGTGAAGAAATTAACCCACCTGACGAGGCAGCTTTTAAGGCAGAAAAGCACTTTTATGTGGGTGCCGGCATGGACTTCGAAGACATGCTGCGTTATCTGAAAGATGGCGATCTTAAGGCTTTGGTTGGGGATATTCCTAAATTAATTGAGGAAGGTGTATTGCCAAGTAAGGACGAGTGGGCAGCACTCAATTCAATTGGACCACTCAATACCAAACTTCAGGCATTGCTTATGAGGGAAAAAATATTACTTAAGCAGCAATCATGGTGTCAGTTGCGTATGGAGGCGCAGCTAGGTGGGCTAGATGATGCGTATATTTCTCAAGCTGATGGCAGTTCTCTAGCATCTAAAACAGTATATGTTTCTCAGGCTAACGGTAGTTTCTTACGAGTGCTCGCTACAGAAAATCAGCATGTGTTTGTAGAGGATGCTGTGTCTCATCTTGGGCCTAAATAATGTGTGAGTGCAGATATAAAATTGGTACATACTCCGATATACTAAGGACCTGCTTTGGTCAGAGGATGTGTTGGGTATGAGCCAATTTTTTGCGATTCATCCGGATAACCCCCAAGCCCGGTTACTTCGAGAAGCGGTTGCAGTACTTGAAAGCGGTGGGCTGATTGTTTATCCAACCGATTCGGGTTATGCCTTGGGATGTGTGTTGGGCAATAAGTCTGCATTAGATAGAATTAGGCGACTTCGGCAACTTAGTAGAGATCATAATATGACTTTAATTTGCCGAGACTTATCTGATTTAGGAACCTATGCGCGTGTAACGCGACCGATTTATCGGTTACTTAAGGCGTCAACGCCAGGTCCCTATACTTTTATTTTGAATGCGACGCGTGATGTGCCTCGCTTAATGTTGCACCCTAAACGTAAGACGTTGGGCCTAAGGGTCCCTGAGCATGTTATCGTACTTTCGCTGCTTGAGTGTTTAGGAGCACCTTTAGTCAGTAGCTCTTTGATTTTGCCGGGTGCTAGTGTACCACTGGGGGAACCGGAAGCGATTCGAGATATATTAGGGCACCAAACAGATTTAATTATTGATGGGGGGCACTGTGGGCATCTGCCTACAACCGTTGTAGATTTAACAGGAGACTATCCTGTTGTGGTGCGTGAGGGGCAAGGTGATGTGGCTCCTTTTAAATGAATAAGAGAGAGGATTGATGGCGGATTTTTCAGGAAGTAATCAGCGTGTCGTGTCTGGCATGCGTGTATCAGGACATTTGCACTTAGGCCATTTGCACGGCGTTTTAAAAAACTGGGTGAACTTACAACATCAATACGATTGTTATTTTTTTGCAGCAGATTGGCATGGTTTAACCACACATTATGACGAGCCAGGATTTATTGAAAAATATGTATGGGACTTATTGGTTGAGTGGCTTGCGTGCGGTGTGAATCCGAGTTTATCGCGCGTATTTATTCAGTCATGGGTGCCTGAGCATGCCGAGCTTTATTTATTACTTTCAATGATAACACCACTTGGTTGGCTTGAGCGTGTACCCACATACAAAGACCAACAAGAAAAGCTCAAAGAAAAAGAGCTCGCAACGCATGGGTTTTTAGGATATCCCGTGCTCCAGAGTGCAGATGTTTTAATTTATAAAGGTAACTTTGTGCCTGTGGGTGAAGATCAAGTTGCACACATAGAGTTAACCCGTGAAATTGCACGGCGCTTTAATCATTTGTATGGAAGAGATGCCAACTTTGAAGCTTTGTCGCAACAAGCCGTCACAAAGATGGGTAAGAAAAATAGTAAGTTATATCAAAAACTACGCACTGACTTTCAGCAAGAAGGCTCTCACGAAGCGCTAGAAACCGCACGTGCTTTAGTGGATACGCAAGCTAATATTTCAATTGCAGATAAAGAGCGCTTGCTTGGGTACCTGGAAGGGATGGGTAAGCTTATTTTACCAGAGCCTGAAGCGTTGCTGACAGATATGCCAAAAATACCAGGGCTTGATGGTCAGAAAATGTCAAAGTCTTATCACAATACAATTAAATTGCGTGAAACGCCTGAGGAAGTTGAAAAGAAAATTATGACAATGCCAACAGATCCGGCACGTATTCGAAGAGACGACCCAGGTGAGCCTGCCAATTGTCCGGTGTGGCAATTTCACAAAATATACTCAGATGACACAGTAAAAGATTGGGTGGAAACAGGGTGTCGTACGGCAGGCATTGGCTGTGTAGAATGTAAGCGTCCTGTGGTAGATGCGATTCAGCAAGAATTAAAACCCATTCAAGATAATATTCGAGAGTATGAGTCTGATATGGGGTTGGTGAAGCGAATTGCTGCAGAAGGTAGTGAGCGCGCACGCGAAGATGCGCAAAAAACATTAGATGATGTACGAGAAGCGATGGGGTTGGATGAGTAATGTCAGGTGAGCGGTTACAAAAAGTATTAAGTCAAGCAGGGCTTGGCTCTCGTCGTGAAATGGAGGTTTGGATAAAAGACGGTAAAGTGCAATTAAATGGACGTATAGCAACACTTGGAGATGTGGTTGTACCCACAGATAAAATCAAAGTGCGCGGAAAAGTGGTGCGTAATCCACTGAGAACGCCTTCACGAACCCGGGTTTTGATTTACCACAAGCCCGTCGGGGAGATAGCCAGCCGGAGCGACCCTAATCACTCAAAAACGGTATTTGATAATTTACCGATTTTAAAACGTGGACGCTGGATTCAGGTGGGTCGCTTGGATATTAATACCACAGGCCATTTTATTTTTAACAATGATGGCACCTTTGCAAATAAAATGTTTCATCCTAAATATCAAATTGAGAGAGAGTACGCGGTGCGAGTGCATGGCCGTGTGAAGCCTGAAATGATTCAAGTGCTCCAAAAAGGCGTGCAGTTAGAGGATGGTCTCGCAGCATTTAAGGCGATTACGTTTCAAGGCGGTGGAGAAGCCGCAAATGCTTGGTATCATGTGGTGCTAACAGAAGGACGTAATCGAGAAGTGAGAAGACTTTGGGCAAGCCAGGGTATTGAAGTGAGTCGCTTAATTCGTATCCGATATGGTTCGCTTTCAATGCCGCGTTTTTTGGGGCGAGGGCAACATATGGAGCTCAGTGCGGATGACGTTGCTGCCTTCATGAAAACCGTTTTGGAGGAGCCCTCCGTATGATAACAGCAGACATTGAAAAGCTCAGTCATGATGGACGAGGCATTGCGCGTATTAATGGTAAAACGACCTTTATCGATGGCGCGCTTGAAGGAGAGCAAGTTACTTTTGAATATACACGGAAAAAGCGTGACTTTGATGAGGGGCGCGTATTAACGGTTGAGCGTGCGTCTCCTCAGCGAGTTCTACCTCGTTGTGCGCATCATGGTGTGTGTGGCGGCTGTTCGTTACAGCACTTGGAAGAAAGCTCGCAAATTAGAGAAAAAGAAAAACTAATGCTAGATACATTAACCCGTATCGGGCATGTGACTCCTGAGGCAGTTTTACCTGCACTTTCGGACGAAGATGCATGGCATTATAGAAATCGTGCACGTTTGAGTGTGAATGTTGTCCCTAAAAAAAATCGTGTTTTGGTCGGGTTTCGTGAAAAACGTAACCCACGTTATGTCGCGGATATTCAACAGTGCGCTATTTTGAATAAAAAAGTGGGGGATGCGCTGCTAGACTTGAGTGCACTGATTGGTGAAATGGACAACCCAAGAAGCTTTGCTCAAATTGAAGTATCAGCGGGCGAGAATGCGACTGCACTGGTGTTTCGTCATTTAGAGCCACTGACCGAGGCAGACAAAGTACGCTTTCGTACATTTTCAGATGAAAAAGAATTCCGTATTTTCTTGCAGCCTGCGGGGATTGATTCAATCCATCTCTTTTATCCCGAAGGAGAAACTGCTCTTTCTTATCATTTGCCGAAACAAAATGTGACGTTTTCATTTTATCCGGCTGATTTTACACAAGTGAATGCGCGACTCAATCGGCAGATGGTGACACAAGCGATTGAGTGGTTGGCGCTTGACGCAAACGATGTTGTACTCGACTTATTTTGTGGGCTTGGAAACTTTTCATTGCCAATGGCACGTGTGTGCGCACGTGTAATTGGTGTTGAAGGGGCGGATGCAATGGTGCTGCGTGCAGCAGAAAATGCAGCTCAGAATGCACTTGAAAATACGTATTTTTTTTGTACAAACTTAGATGACTCAGAAGCTTTATTACCTTTCAAAGTATATGGCTGTAACAAATTATTACTCGATCCACCACGTACAGGTGCATTTGAAATTGTGAAACATATTGAAAAAATTGAATGTTCAGAGATTTTGTATGTATCTTGTAATCCAGCAACCTTTGCAAGGGATGCATCGGTGCTTGTGAATGAAAAAGACTATCGTTTAGTGAAAGTGGGTGCGATGGATATGTTTCCTCATACCACGCACGTTGAAGTGATGGGGCTTTTTAAAAAAGGATAAATGGTCATGGTAAAAGTCAAGGAAGGCGTTGCATTACTCCCAGATGGCAGCATTGATGTTGCGAGATGGCTTCAGCAATTAGGAAATCGTGGTTATTTCGAAAATATGGCGAATGTTCGCAGTGCGTGTGGATTAGCACAGCTCGCAGGACATGAAGAAGTGACCGAAGCCGGTATTTCTTGTTTACAGCAGGGCCTTGCAATGGCAGATGTATTAGCCGATTTAGAGGTGGGTCAAGATACATTAGCGGCAGCCATTTTGTTTGAAAGTGTCCATTACGCTGAATTGTCGCTGGACGATGTTGAAGAGCAATTAGGTACTCAAGTTGCGCGGTTGGTACGTGGTGTTGATAGGATGAACGCCATTTCAAATGTTCAAAGCTTGCTTGATAGGTTTCCTCAAAATAGGCAGCAAATTGATAATGTCAGAAAAATGTTGCTTGCAATGGTGGATGATGTACGGGTTGTTTTAATTAAACTTGCCGAGCGCTTATGCGTGATACGTAGCGCAAGCTTAATGCCTGAAAGTCGGCGTAAGCAACTTGCCATGGAAATTATGGAAATTTATGCGCCACTTGCAAACCGCTTGGGTATTGGGGCTATTAAATGGGAAATGGAAGATTTAGCATTCCGATATTTGCATCCTGAAGATTATAAAGCAATTGCAGCGGGCTTAAAGGCAAAAAGACTTGAGCGTGATCGTTATGTTGATTGGGTTGTGAAAGAGCTTAATTTGCAGATTGCTAATATGAATATTACGCATTTTGCTGTCTATGGGCGTTCTAAACATATTCATAGTATTTACCGAAAAATGATTCGGAAAAATGTATCACTTGAAGAAATTTATGATGCAACAGCGGTGCGTATTTTAGTAGAAACAACAGAACAGTGTTACGAGGTTTTAAGTGTTGTACATGGTTTGTGGGAACAAATCCCAAGTGAGTTTGATGACTATATAGCACAAACTAAACCCAATGGATATCAGTCACTGCATACGGCAGTACGTGGGCCAGAAGGGCAAGTATTTGAAGTGCAAATTCGAACCTTTCAAATGCACGAGCAGGCAGAAATGGGGGTTGCTGCCCATTGGAAATACAAAGAGTCAGCAGCAGAGGTGCATGACTCTCATGAGCGTAAAATTGAGTGGTTACGTGAGGTTTTGGCGTGGCATCGTGAAATGGCAGCAAGCCAGGGTATTTCTGAAGAAATCGAAGCAGAATTTTTGGATGATAGGGTCTATGTGTTTACGCCAGATGGCGATATCTTAGACTTGCCGCACGGGGTAACACCACTTGATTTTGCTTATTATGTGCACAGTGATATTGGACATCGGTGCCGTGGTGCGAAGGTCAACGGGCGTATTGTACCGTTAACGTATTCACTCAAAACGGGCGATAAAGTTGAAATTTTAACTGGAAAAGAGTTAAAACCTTCTAGGGATTGGATTAATCCACACTTAGGCTATCTAAAAACGTCTCGTGCGAAGGCGAAGGTGTTGCACTGGTTTAAAATGGAGGATTATGAAAAATACCGACTGCTGGGCCAGGAAGCGCTTGATAAAGAGTTGAAAGCACTTGGTATTCGCAATGAGCGCATTAATGAGGTTTTGCCTTACTTTAACCTTAAGCGTGTAGATGATTTGCGAGCGGCGCTTGGGCGGGGCGACCTTAAATTAGGACAGATTATTACGCGCCTAACACCTGCTGTGAATCAACCGGATAGTTCGATGGAACATATGATAAAGTTGCCACCGAAGCGTGCTACTTTATCTAGTGATGATTTACGTGTGGAAGGGATTGAGCATGTCTTAACGCATATGGCACGTTGTTGTCAGCCCGTACCGGGCGACTCGGTGATTGGGTATGTGACGGTAGGGCGAGGTGTCTCAGTGCACCGACAAGATTGCACCAACATTGTACACTCAGCTGAAAAACAAAAAGATCGCTTTTTGGAGGTGACATGGGGAGATGCAACCAACGAGCGTTACGCGGTTGACATTTTAATTCGTGCGTTTGATAGACAAGGGCTTTTGCGAGATGTAAGCGCTTTGCTTGCTAATGAAAAAGCCTACTTATTTGCGCTACAAACACAATTACAAAAGTCAGATAACATGACACACATTACACTTACAGTTGAGGTGGCAGGATTAAGTAGCTTGTCTCGGTTGTTGGCACAACTTGAGCAAATACCGAATGTTTTAGAGGCACGCAGACAGGTGTAAAGCATGAAGTCAATTTTAATTTCGGGCGCGGGGATTGCAGGGCTTAGTCTTGCAAGACAGTTTAAAAAATATAATATCGCGTATACGCTGATTGAGAAGCAAGCAGTACTTGAGCCTATTGGCTCTGGAATTGCATTGCCTGCGAATGCTGTGCGAGCACTGCGATATATGGGGTTATCTGAGTCGCTAAATCACATGCACCCAGTGAAACAAATTCTTTATACGCGTCCGAATGGACGGCTGATTAGCCAAGCTTCTTTACTGAAACCACCACTGAACATTGATAGGTTTGTGGCACTTGAGCGCCACAAGTTATTGGATATTTTGACGGATGGTGTACGTGATACGATTCACTTAAACACATCGGTTGTTGAGATGAAACAAGCCGCGTCAGGGGTTGACGTGGTGTGTTCAAATCCTCAATTGAGTGGTCATTATGATGCAGTGATTGGCGCTGATGGCTTGCATTCAACGGTACGTCGGCGAGGGTTTTTAGCACCTGAATTGGTTGATTTAGGCGTGACAACTTGGCGCTGGACGTGTGAATATCCAACGCGCAATATACAGCCTACGTATATGCTTGGGATGAAGAACGTATTTTTGGCTTACCCCATTGGCCGAAATCGCATGTACTGCTATTTGCATCAGCTTGATGCAGCGCAAGCATATGTGCAGCCAGATAAGGCACAGACGCATATTATCCAGTTATTTGAACGGTACAAGGGCATTGCACAACCACTATTAGAGCGTTTACCTGAAAATGAGACTATTTATACGGGCCGACTGCGCTCTGTGCCTGCACCTTTGTTTAGGCAAGGTGACTTGGCGCTGGTGGGAGATGCAAGCAATGCATGCTCACCTATGTTACAACAGGGTGCTGCGTGTGCGTTTGAAGATGTGATTGTGTTATCTGAATTATTGGCGAAATTTTCTGTGCGTGAGGCATTTGAACGTTATCAAATGCTTCGTTATCAACGGGTTAACTGGATTGTTAAAACCTCTGATGACGCTATTAAATCATTTACAAAAGTGAACTCTAAGTGGTCTTTGATGTTACGAAACCTTTTAATTAAACAAAAAGGGCCATTGAATGTATTAGGGTGGCGACACTTATTGTCGAGTTGCCCGTTAGAAGAAGTGGCGCGGTTTATTCAGTCGCCTGAGGTAGAAGAGGTCGTTTCATGAAGTTAAGACGTGTATTAACAGAAGAAGGTCTCCAAGTTCAAGCATTAAGACCAGGTACATCAGACAAATGGATATCACTTTCAGTCATTGATGGATTAAGTGATATTGCGCGACGCTTTAATGTGGATACTCATTTATCAACTCACCTCTTATCAGTGCTTGCGCTTGGGGTAGATGGTTGGGAAATGCTATCGGATAAATTGCTTTTATGTGATGCAAGTAATCCCTTAAACCTAACACCTGTATTACCTTTTGAGCCTTTATCGTTTAGAGATTTCATGTTGTTTGAACAGCACTTTATTGATGCTTCTCGCGGATTTGTAAAACGTTTTTTGCCAAAAAAATATAAAACCGTTGTTTTATATGAGCGTATTATGAAAAAGACGTTTCCAAAGTTTAAGCCTCCTGCAATTTGGTATGAAAAGCCACTGTATTACTTTGGAAACCATTTAAACTTTATTACTTCAGGGGAGTTGATTCAGCGGCCTGCCTATACTCATGCGCTGGATTATGAGTTAGAGCTTGGCGCAATACTTGCAAAGCCGCTTGTCAATGCAACGCCTGATGAAGCAACGAATGCAATAGGTGGTTATGTGGTTCTGAATGACTTAAGTGCAAGAGATGTACAGTTTCCAGAAATGAAGTCAGGCTTTGGGCCGCAGAAATCAAAACACTTTCAAAATGCGATGTCTCCTATTGTTGTGACAGCAGATGAAATCAATGATGTGCTTAATCAGCTGACAGGTTCAGTGAAGTTAGATAAGTCAGCGCATATTCAGTGCTCTACTGCAAACATGCAATATTCAATGGGCGAAGCCATTGCGTACGCATCTGAAGCTGAACCATTGTATCCGGGTGAGTTGTTTGGCTCGGGTACATTACCTGGTGGGTGTGGGATGGAGAATGATTGTTGGCTACAAACAGGTAGTGTATTAACTTTAGCCATTGACAAGGTGGGACGATTAACGAATAAAGTGGTTTGATATGACAAGAGAATATATACCTTACCTTTAGGGTCCATATAAAATCTGAAGGTGGTTAAGAAATACAGGGACCGCAACTTCTCCAACCAACCGTAAGTTTTCACGCTCATGTCCTGTTGCATCAATAAAAATAAAGGTGGGTGGAGCAACGACATTAAACTCGTGTAGCAATGCGCGGCTTTCGTGATTATTAGCTGTTAAGTCTACTTTAATCAGCTGGACATGTTGCAAGGCATTTAGTACGTCTGTGTTGTGCAAGGTACTTGATTCAATGACTTTGCATGCAGTACACCAGTCGGCATAAAAGTCGAGTACGGCGGGTTGATTTTGACTTGCGGATTGCTTTAAAGCGGTTTCGAGTGCTGCCATGGTTGTGACGGTTATGCTGTGGCTTTGAGCCACTTCATGCCTGTCGCTACGTATCAATGGTTGTAATGGGTTGGTGTTACCAGCACTCGCACCAATAACGATTAAAATACCATACACCAGGCATAAAATACCCACGCCGCGCGTAAAGCGCATTAAGGTTGAGGAAGTTTTTTTAAGGGCACCCAGCATAAGGCCTGAAAAAATCAGTAAGCCTGCCCAAAGGAGCATTACAGCAAAGGCCGACAGTAGTCGGCTCATGAGATAAACTGCGACAGCAAGCAACATAATACCAAATAGTTTTTTAATGGTATTCATCCAGTCGCCTGCTTTAGGAAGCACCCGCCCTAAAGATGCGCCTACTAATAGCAGTGGCAACCCCATACCAAGCCCTAGGAAAAATAAAGCAGCGGTACCCAGTACAACATTACCGGTTTGTGCAATGTAGCTGAGCGCACCAATGAGAGGCGCTGTCACACAAGGGGATAAGATGAGCGTGGATAAGCAGCCCATGATGGCAGCTCCCAGATAGTGCCCGCGTGCCTGCTGATAGCTTGTTTTTGCAAGTCTCGCTTGCCAAGCTGTTGGGAGTCGCAATTCATAAGCGCCAAACATAGAGAGTGCCAAGAGAACAAAGAGAATGCTAAACGTCGTAATGGCCCAAGGTGATTGTAAGAGTAGCTGTAGGTTATGTCCCATTAAGGCAACCACGGCACCAATGGCGGCATAGGTGAATGACATACTAAGGACGTAGCTCAGCGATAGTAAAAAGGCTTTACGTGTCGATAAGTTATCGCCATGCCCAACCAAAATACCCGATAAAACAGGAATCATCGGTAATACACAGGGGGTGAACGCAAGTAACAGGCCAAGACCTAAAAAAATAAATAGCGTGACAAGCCAGTGGTGTTTGGAAAAGTGCGAGTCGATGACTGGGGCGTCAGGTAGTGCAGGTTTTGTTTCTTTGAATTTAGAGGGTGGAATAAGCGTTACGTGCGTGAGCGCAAGCTGTGTGTCAATGGTGAGCTTTATTGCAGCAAACTCAGGTGGGTAGCAAAATCCATCATCAGCACAGCCTTGGTATTTTAGGTTTAAAACGTCTTCTCCTGAGTGCAGTCCGACAATGCTGACAGGAATACGCAATTTTCCTCGATAAATATGCACGGTTTCACCCAGCCCGTCTACTTTGGTGGTTGATTTAGGAAGTTTTAACGGGGCAAGCTCCAAAAAATCTCTCTTTTCTTGTGTGAGCTGCAGGCGGTCGCGATATAAAAAATAGCCAGGCTTGATACGCCATTCTAAAACAAAGGTATTGGGGTCGTGTGCCTTTACTTCAAGCTTAAAAGCGCTGTGTGCAGGGGGTGGTTCGGAAAAGCTTGGGTTTATATACAACAAGCACAATGCAAAAGAGATTAAAAATAAGATACGTTTCACATCAACAACCATTTTTTTTTCACGATTTGCCCTTGAAAGATGAATATTTGTCTCCATATGTGTAACATCCGCGTTGTTTAATGGTCAAGTTTCACAGCGGAAATAATTTTTTGAGGCAATTCAGTCAGGAGAAGAGAGAACATGAATATTCGTCCTTTACATGATCGCGTAGTGGTTCGTCGTATGGAAGAAGAGCGTACGTCAGCTGGTGGGATTGTTATTCCAGATAGCGCAACCGAAAAGCCAATGCGTGGTGAAGTTGTTGCTGTTGGTGCAGGCAAGCGTTTAGATAACGGTGATGTGTGTGCACTTGCTGTTCAAGTAGGTGATAAAGTACTGTTTGGTAAGTATTCAGGTACGGAAGTAAAAATTGATGGTGATGATGTGGTTGTAATGCGTGAAGACGACATCATGGCTGTTATCGAAGGTTAATGTTGCCTTGGGTAATTACTAAATCTTAAAAAAAGGGGATAGAAATATGTCTAGTAAAGATGTACGTTTTGGCGACGAAGCGCGTCAATTAATGATTTCAGGCGTTAATGCGTTAGCAAATGCTGTACAAGTAACCATGGGTCCACGTGGACGTAACGTTGTGCTTGAAAAAGCTTATGGTGCACCAACTGTTACTAAAGATGGTGTGTCTGTTGCTAAAGAAATCGAGTTTGCTGAGCGCTTTAAAAATATGGGCGCACAGATGGTTAAAGAAGTGGCTTCTCAAACTTCTGATGCTGCAGGTGACGGTACAACAACCGCAACTGTATTGGCACGTGCTATTTTGGTAGAAGGCCACAAGGCTGTTGCTGCTGGCATGAACCCTATGGATCTGAAGCGTGGTATTGATAAAGCTGTTGCAAGTGTTGTTCAAGAGCTTCATAAAATGTCTAAGCCATGCAAAGACGGAAAAGCAATCGCACAAGTAGGTACTATTTCTGCGAATTCTGACGAAGCGGTTGGAAGCATCATTGCTGAAGCAATGGCAAAAGTAGGTAAAGAAGGCGTCATTACTGTTGAAGACGGAAATGGTCTGGAAAATGAATTGGCTGTGGTTGAAGGCATGCAGTTTGACCGTGGTTATATTTCACCTTACTTCATTAATAACCAACAAAACATGACCACAGAGCTTGAGCACCCACTCATCCTGTTGGTTGACAAGAAAATTTCTAACATCCGTGAAATGTTGCCTACATTAGAAGCGGTTGCTAAATCAGGTCGCCCACTTTTAATCATTGCAGAAGATGTTGAAGGTGAAGCGTTAGCAACATTGGTTGTAAACAACATGCGTGGCATTGTTAAAGTATGTGCGGTGAAAGCACCAGGATTTGGTGACCGTCGTAAAGCCATGTTACAAGATATCGCAATCTTGACCAGTGGTGACGTAATTTCTGAAGAAGTTGGTAAAAACTTAGAAGGTGCAAGTTTAGAAGACTTAGGTTCAGCAAAACGTGTTGTAATTACCAAAGAAAACACCACTATTATTGATGGTGAAGGTAAAGCAAACGAAATTGACGAGCGTATTACTCAAATTCGTGCACAAATGGAAGAAACTTCTTCTGATTACGACCGTGAAAAACTACAAGAGCGTGTTGCAAAGCTCGCTGGTGGTGTTGCTGTCATTAAAGTAGGTGCTGCAACCGAAGTTGAAATGAAAGAGAAAAAAGCGCGCGTTGAAGATGCATTGCATGCAACACGTGCAGCTGTTGAAGAAGGTATCGTTGCCGGTGGTGGTGTTGCTTTAATTCGTGCACAAAAAGCATTGAGTAACTTAACAGGCGACAACCACGATCAAACGATGGGAATCGATATTCTTCGTCGTGCGATGGAAGCTCCTTTACGTCAAATCGTTTCAAACGCAGGTTATGAAGCATCTGTTGTTGTAAACGATGTTGCACAAGGTAAAGCAAACTACGGCTTTAACGCTGCTGATGGTGAGTATGGTGATATGGTTGAGTTAGGTATTCTTGACCCAACAAAAGTAACCCGTACAGCACTTCAAAATGCAGCGTCTGTTGCAAGCTTAATGCTCACAACAGAGTGCATGGTTGCTGATGCACCAAAAGAAGAAGATAACGCTGCAGCTGGCGCCGGTGATATGGGCGGCATGGGCGGTATGGGTGGAATGGGTGGTATGGGCGGAATGGGCGGCATGATGTAATTTGCCCCCGTCGCTTGACGACCTGTAACACCTTTAAAAACCCGCCCATGTGGCGGGTTTTTTTATTGTGTTTCCCTATGTCTGAGCTATGCTTAATTTAAAGAATATTGATGGTAGTCATCAGGGAGCCAATTATGCGAAAAGAGTTACTTGCCCAACTTGAAGTACTTCTGGCAGATACATACGCGATTTATTTAAAAACGCAAAATTATCATTGGCATGTGACAGGGCCACAATTTAAAGCGCTGCATCAGTTATTTGAAGAGCATTATATAGAGCTTGCGGATGCGGTTGACACAGTGGCTGAACAAATACGTATTATGGACCATCCAGCACCTGCCACCTTTAAGGAATTTGAGCGATTGAAAACCATTAAAGATGGTAATTCAAGTGCTAGCGCTAACCAGATGGTAAAAGAGCTTGCGAAAGATCATACAACTTTAGTCAAAGACTTAAATAAAGCGTTAAAACTAGCCGAAGAGATTCATGATGAAGGGGCTGCTAATTTATTGAGTGATCGCATTAATGCACATGAGAAAGCAGGGTGGATGCTGCGCGCTTCTTCTGAATAGATAAAAGGGTTAAGTTTTGAGCCCCTAACACAAGGTTTTATACAACCAAATAGAGCAATATATTTACATGACATAGTGTTTTACGTATAATATGTAGCCTTATTATATGTTATTTAATCAAAAAATGCCTAAAGATAGTTCTACCAATATTACACCTGAAGCGTTATCACGACAGATATGGAAGCAGAGGCGAAAGGATTTTGTTGAGCGTTACGGTTCGGCGCTTCGGGAACCCAAAGATATTCAATTAATTCGAGATAATCCAAGTCAACCCAAGCTTCCTGATGGTATTGATATTAATAGTAGGGAGCGAGATATTCCTGGTTTTACTTTTCTTCACAATGAAGCAATATCAAATAACAAAGAAGCCTTGTTGTGGCTTATTCATCACTATAAGGCTGATGTATTAATACAGTGCTATCACTTTGGGGATACTGCTTTAATGTGGGCTATCGCAAGTACCTCTATTGATACGGCACTCGCTTTAATGGATGAAACGGTTGTCACACAGCCAGAGATTATGAACCAACAAATTAATCTTCCGTGCCACTCGATGCATACACCTCTAATCTTATCAATCGGAAAAGGATGGACGCATGTAGAGTCAGGAGGTCGTTGTAAGCAACCACAGTCTGTCATTGCCTCTCGCTTATTAGCACTAGGAGCAGATGTAAATGCTGTCGATAATAAACAGCGCTCAGCACTACATTATGCTTATCTTCATAGAAACCCAGATGCTATTCGTGCGTTATTGGATGCTGGTGCACGAGAAGATCTAAAAGACATTGATGGAAAAATACCTTTAGACATGCAAGATATCCCAGGAGATGCCGCCAGTGATTTGCTAGCAAGCACATTCCATTTTTACACACTGGAAAGTAAGTTTTTTTGTGAAAAATCTTCATCAGCGGATACGACAGCATCTAATGATAAGTCCATTAATGCATCTGCTGCGAAGCCTATTAATATTGATAAAAATCACTCATCAACGCAGCGTTCCACAAAAAATATATTTTTAGGATTAATGGTGGCTGGTGCTATGGGGCTTGGCTTAGGAGCACTTGCTTATTTGAATTTTGCAATAGCTGTTCATATGCTGGCACTTATAACGCTTAACTCACAGACAATGTTTTTATCTGGTAGTGCGTTATGTGCCATAGGATGTATTGGTTTTTTTAATACAAAACCAGCACAGGCAAGCTCAGATAGCATGCCTCCTCATGCCAATTTATCAGCGCTTACCTCATGAATGTTAAACAATATTAAATATCACATTAAGTATATGAATTGAGCCAACAATGGGTGGGTTTAAAATAAGGCTTAAAATATTGGTTGCAAGCAATACCAATATAATAATAAAGCCAAATGGTTCTATTTTTCTATATTGCATTGCAAGGTTTGGTGGCAAAAAGCGCATAAGTACGCGGCTGCCATCGAGTGGTGGAATTGGAATTAAATTTAGAAAAGCTAAAATTAAATTAATTAAAATACCAGCTTGTCCTGATAAGGCTAAGAAGAGACCTAGCATTGAGGTTCTTGGGTCAAGCATTAAGCCAAGCTTAAGTAAGCTCGCCCAAAAGAGTGCCATCGCAAGATTTGAGAGCGGACCTGCTGCGGCAACAAGTGCCATATCTCGGCGTGGATTTCGGAGCTGGTTGTAATTAATTGGAACCGGTTTTGCCCAACCAAAAACAAACTGAAATTGACTAAAAACGCCCACTAAAATGGGTACAAGTATTGTGCCGATTAAATCGATATGTTTAATCGGATTTAAGCTCAAGCGTCCCATCATTTTTGCGGTGCTATCTCCAAGGCGGTGCGCTGCATAGGCGTGAGATGCTTCATGCAAGGTAATGGCGAGCAAAACTGGTAAAATCCAGACAGTAATGGTTTGAATGGTTGAGAGCACGTATAATCCCTTTGAGGCTGATAATTCATTACAATGAGCATAAGCATATATGATTCGAAAGATTATTCATATCGATATGGATTGTTTTTATGCCGCAATTGAGATGCGCGATTATCCAAGTCTTAAGCATAAGCCAATAGCTGTTGGAGGGGCACCGAATAGGCGCGGTGTGATTTCAACCTGTAATTATCGTGCGCGGCAGTTTGGGGTGCGTTCTGCAATGGCAACAGGATATGCCTTAAAGCTTTGCCCAGATTTAGTGATACAACCTGGCAGAATGGATGTATATCGTGAAGAGAGTCAGTTTATTCGGGATATTTTCGCGGAGTATTCAGATAAAATTGAACCGCTCTCGCTTGATGAAGCTTATTTAGATGTAACGGGGAGTCAGCATCATGAAGGGAGTGCTTCATGGATTGCTGAGGCCATTAGAGCACGCATTTATGAAACAAGACACCTAACGGCAAGTGCGGGTATTGCGCCCAATAAAAGTCTGGCTAAAATTGCGAGTGATTGGCATAAGCCGAATGGACAAAAGGTCATTACGCCAGAAGAAGTTGATAGCTTCATGCAAAATTTACCGGTTCGAAAATTGTTTGGTGTTGGGCCTGTGATGGAGTCTCGCCTGAAGACTATGGGAATTCAAACATGTGCTGAGTTACAACAATTTTCAAAAATCATGCTGGCCGAACAGTTTGGTTCAATGGGGGGGCGCTTGTATGAGCTGTCGCGTGGTATCGACAACCGTGAAGTTGAAAGTGTGCGGGTTCGAAAATCTATTAGTGTTGAAAAAACGTATGAGATAGATTTAAAAACCTTGGATAATTGTTTGAGTGAAGTACCCTCTTTGCTTGAGCGGCTACAGGTCCGTATTCAGTGTGCAGGGAAAGCCTCAGAGATTCAGCATGTGTTTGTAAAATTGAAGTTTGATGATTTTGAGCAAACGACGGTTGAGCGGGTTTCAAGGACGCTAGATGTTGCGTTGATTCATCAGCTAATGGGGGAAGGCTTTGAAAGAAAAGCGCGTCCGGTGAGACTTTTAGGCCTTGGTGTGCGTTTAACAGATATTTCAGAAAATAGTTTGTTTTATCAACAACTTCCACTTCCTCATATTTAATGCGTAATCTATAAATTTAATATTTCCTTAATAAATTCTGACTAAAATGTGCCCACAATTGATGGTAAGTGTGAATGACAATGTCGGATGTAAAAAGTGAGCGAGTCATATCGGCTGTGTTAGCAGATGTGTTAGATAGAGTAGAAGTTTCAAACACCTTAATTGATGTTGTAGATGAAGTCGAGGTGAGGGCCGAGGTGGAAGAAACCTTGAATGATGCGCTCATTCAATTACTCGAGAATACGCCGCCTGAAGAACGGATACATGAGGTTAGTTCTGAACATGTATTTGATTATGATGGCTGCATTGGAAACAATCAGGAAGAGAAAAAAACGCCGCAAGAACTTGTAGAAAGCGATAAGGGAGATAGAGCGTTTTGGGCTGAAGTTAGAAAGACACTGCATGATGAAACAAAGGGCTTGCCCCGTGATAGGCGATGTGTGAGTAGTGGCTCAGCAAGGCAGTCTAAACCAGCAGATGATTTCTGCGCTGCATATAATCAATCAACCACTTCATTTCAAATGTTTGATTATTTGTCAGGATACTTAGATGCACAAATCGATAAGCTGTTGCTTGCAGATATTAAAGGCGGTTTGAAAACGGGTACCTCGTTTGACAGAGCCCTTGATGCTGAGTATGAAGGGGTACATGAAGATTGGTATTTTGATGAGTCAAAAATCAGTTTGCTGTATCAAAAAATGCATCGCTCAGCAATGTGTAATGAATCTGGACTTGCTTTAGTGACTTTTTATGATGATAGAACAGATATTCTCAATGGGTTATATGATTTTTTTACTAAGAATATAGACTTAGTACCACCCAATCTTATTCTGTATTTATGTAGGCGTGAGCGCGGTGGCCCTATACTTGAGAGATACCCGGCTATTGTAGGATATGAAAATAGGGCAACTGCCAAAATAGATTTCGGAATAGATTATGACTATAAAACAACCGTGCTTCAAATAGGGCGGTATATTGATGCGCATGCCACAGACGTTCCTGAAGGTAGGGCCCCGATGGGAATACACGTAATTCTTCATGAGCTTCCCCTTGCGATGTTTATTCGTGCGATAAGGCTTGGGCCAGCGTTTGCAGAGAAAGTCATTGAAAGTGCACAGAAAAAGTGCGCAGCACAAAAATTGCGTGTAGGAAATATGATTTTTTCGCCTCCAAGTGAAGAGGCAAGGCGCCAAACTGATGAAAATGCAATTACACAAAATCATGCTAGGGAGATATCTCGCGAGGCATGTGACGTGGATAAAATGTTCAGCTCAACCATTTGATCTGACTTTGGTCCATTAAAGCTAATACATATTATATTTTGGGTGTCGTATCCAATGGTGTCATAGAGCTATCGGGGTTTGGGTTTTTGAATAGATCACCCGGTTTAATTTCACTTTTATCTGGACGATAGAGCTTGCCATCGCCATTTGAATACGCAACTAGCTCATTTTTTGGGGGTTTATAAACTTCGAAGGATTCTCCTTTTTCGGCACGCCCAGCAAAGAAGTTGACAGCATCCTCTTCTGTTGGGAAAGTAAACATCACGTTACCATCTTTGTCTTTTTTAGGTTCTTCATAGCCGGGTTTATAGGTGCCATCTTTATTGAGGCAGAGCTTGTTATAGTCCTCAATGGCTTTGTCTACAAATGCTTTATCTTTCGCCTTCATTTCCATTTGCATGGAATCTGCTCCAGGCTCTGAGTCATCTAGTTTTTTTTGTGTCGCATAACTGGCATTGATTTGCTCTTTTAAAGTATCACGACTTTGTTCTTGTTGTGTTTTTTTATTTTTTTCTGCGGGGCTATCTATCATAAGTATTCCTTACAGGATGCATGGTCTTCTTTTCAGTGTAATAGCTGATATCGTATTGTGAAAGTGTTATAATGGCGTTATTACTTATGACTTTAATTTTATGAAAAACTCAGCGATTAAAATTTGTGATACAACAATTCACCCGGGTGAGGTTGCAAGTCTCGTTTTGCCTTTGCCTGAGCAGCACTCTTGCTCTCCCTTATATATGCCGATTAAGGTCATTCACAGCAAACAAAAAGGGCCTTGCTTATTGTTGCTTTCAACATTTAAAGGGATTGAGCTTAATGGTTTAGATATTGTAAACCGCATTACTAAAATGATTACGCCCGATAAAATACGGGGCACGATTATTGCGATTCCTGTTGTAAATGTATATGGGCTAACACATTACCCATCAATGTTGCCAATTGGACATAACTTGGCGGATTGTTTTCCTGGCGACGAAAACGGCACATTTGGAGAGAGAATTGCTCAAATATTAACACAAGAGATTTTTACAAAAGCAAATTACTGTATTGAATTACAAACAGGAGGTATGAATCATAATATTTTGCCGCAAGTGTATTGTAATTTTGAACAGCGACAAGCCCGTGATTTGGCAAAAGCTTTTCAGTCTCCTGTCGTGACCAATGTCGACATTGAAGGCAATAACCTTCGAAGAACAATGGAAGAATTGCAGATTCCATTATTAGTGTATCAAGGCGGCGAGGCGATGCGTTTTGATGAAAATGCGATTGTGCTTGGCGTTGAGGGTGTTAAAAATGTGATGCGCTCCCTTGATATGCTTGAGAAAGCGCCTACGAAGGAGATTAATCCTATTTTCTCACGAGATGAGGCTTGGATTGTGGCCCATAAGGGCGGTATTTTAAGACAAGAGGTAACGCTTGGGCAGACGGTTAAAAAAAATGAGTTATTAGGCACTATTAGCGATCCGTTTGGGGCTGGAGTGCTTGAGCCAGTTAAAGCATCACAAGAGGCCATTGTAGTTGGTATTAATACAACGCCTTTGATACACGAAGGTTTATCTGTTTTTAAGATGGCGTCATTCTTAGATTATGAAAAGGCAGAAAGCGTGATTGAAGCATGGGACCAAAAACAGCCTGATAGTTATATTAATTAAATACACAACATACTATGTTAAAAGAAACAGAGTTTAGTACAAAAGGTTTCGTTGTTTGGGGCGTGTGTGCGCTGTTTTTTTTGTATGAGTTTTTTTTGCGAGTATCGCTCGGTACCTTCCAACATCCATTGATGGATGCGTTGCATTTATCCTCTTTTCAGTATGCATTATTAAGTACCACTTTTTTTTCGGTGATGTATGGTGTCATGCAAATTCCTGTTGGGTTATTAATTGACAATATAGGTCTTAAAAAAGTCTTGTTTACGGGGGCTTCTCTGTGCGCGCTTTCATGTTTCGGATTTGCTTGTGCAAACACTTATTTGTTTGCTGTAATCGCGCGTATGTCGATGGGGGCAGGGGCGTCGGTCGGCTTTTTGTGTTTGCTGGTTGCCGTTCATGAATGGATGCCTCACCGGCATAATGCGCTCTTTATTGGGCTTTCCCAGTTTATTGGCACAATGGGTCCAATGCTTGGCGCAGGCCCATTAGAGGGTTTCATCGAATCAGCACATATCAGCTGGCAAGTTGTTTTTTATGGGTTAGGTGCCGTTGGTTTGGGGTTGGTGACTTTGATTGGTTTTTTTGTTGAGAATCATCATGAGCATGCAGAAAAATATATTGTACTAAGGCGCCCGATGAAGGTGAGAGAGATGCTTTTTAAATTATTTTCTCAAGCGCAAGCGTGGTATATCGCTACATTTACAGCATCTGTTTATTTTGCAATTGAATATCTATCAGAAAATGAAGGGCGTATTTTTTTAGGGTTAAAAGGATTTAGTGCGAGCTTTTCTTCTTATATGATAACGGTTGCATGGATTGGTTATGCCATCGGATGCCCACTACTTGGTTTTTTATCTGATCATTTCGAGCGGCGAAAAAGTATTTTAGTATTTGCGGGATTCTCAAGCATTGTTGCTATATTGCTCGTTATTTTTGCGAAAACAAAACTTCTTTTAATGCTTGGTTTTTGTTTGCTCGGGGTCTCTGCAAGTGGCCAAAGTGTTGGGTTTGCGATTATAGCAGAGCAGTTTAGAAAACAGTTTATTCCAATGGGGCTTGCCTTAAATAATACGATGCTTACCGTTTCTGTCGCGGTGAATGCACCCATCATTGCTTTTGTATTAGATAAAGCAAAAGGTACAGAGGCTTTGGGCCTAGAAAACTATCAGCATGCATTTGGGATTTTAATTGCATTATCACTCATTGCATTGGTTGTGGCTTTTGTGTTTATCAAAGAAACCTTCTGCAAATCAGTGGCCGAATTTAACCTTTTAAACCCTAAAAGTGCTTCACATACCCATGCTGTTTGAATCTGATAACTCCCGAAGGAGTTCTCTTAAAGCATCGTCATCGTTGCTTTGAAGGGCTTCTTTACAGATATCCAGTTGTTCAGGATCGTCAATGATGCTCCTCAGATGCTCTGAGAGTTGATCAAGGAGTTCTTCATCTAGGGTGCCTTGGATGAGTTCGCCATCTCCAGCAGACAACATGAATTCGCCCGTAGGCGGGTATTTTGTAAAAAGAAAAGGTTCGTTATCTTCTGCGAGTTGTTCTAAAAAGCGATGGGCATCGTTTTCACTTAAAAAGTGCAACATACAATTGTCTTCTGACTGAGAGGCTTCTAAAAAACGTCTGAATTCGGCTTCTTTTAATTGGTTTCGATGTGCTTCAAGGTATGCTTCATAAGCTTCGAGAAGGCGGCTCTTTTCTTTTGCTTCTTGCAATTTTGCTTCATAAGCGACGGTTGGCATACGGGGCTCCAGTGTGTTGATGTACTATATAACACATTAGCATGCTTTATATTTTTTGCTTAAAAGTTATCTTTTGCTTCTCTTAAGCATCTAAAGTTATCAAGAGCCGAGTGCGCATGGTTATTTTTTTTCAAAGCAAATGCACGTACTTCGGGAGTATCTAATCTAAAGAAGGGATTAATCGCTTTTTCAAGTGCAATGGTTGAAGGCAGAGAGATTTGTTTGGGATGCGCTTCGAGTAGCTGCAAATGCTTTATTACAGCCTTATTATTGGGTTCAACAGTCAGGGCAAATTTTAAGTTTTGGCGTGTATATTCATGTGCACAGAAAACACGCGTATCCTCCGGTAATTGTTTGAGCGTGCTGAGTGATTGAAAAAGGGCTTCGATGCTGCCATCAAACACGCGCCCGCATCCAGCTGAAAATAAAGTGTCGCCACAAAAAAGCCAATGCTTTTGCGTTTCAAAGTAGCAAATGTGGTTTTGGGTATGTCCAGGTGTTTGAATCACATCAAAATGATGAGGCCCAAGTAAAATGTGAGGCGCGAGATTATCAGGACTGTAAACCGCTGCATTTGGGAAGTGCTGTGTCAGTGTTTTTACGCCACCAATATGGTCTGCATGATGGTGTGTCACTAAAATAGCGCTTAGTTCAAGTTGTTCTTTTTCTGAAAATGCGAGCACGGGTGCTGCATCGCCTGGGTCAACACAAATAAAGCTTGCTGTTTGTTGAATAATCCAAATATAATTATCTTGAAAGGCGTTTAAAGCAAGAACAGACATAAATAAGCTTCATTTTTTTGTGACTATACTAATCAGTATAACCTTTGAAATGATGGAGTCTACTATGGATAAAAACGCACATCCCCATAAAGATAACACGGCCCCGTACTTCGACGAAGAAGACGATACACACACCGATGAACACAAACGTGCGGTAAGACGCTTGATTGAAGACAGACTTGAGAGAAAACGTCTTAAAGAGGAACTCGAAGACTTCGATGGTGAACTAGAAGGTGAGTTTGACTGGGATGAGTTTGACTTGGATAAAGGGAATAATTAAGCCTTATACTCTGCGGCACGCAGGGTATTTTCAAGTAAACTCACAATGGTCATTGGGCCAATGCCACCTGGCACGGGTGTAATCCACGCTACTTTTTGTTTGACTTCCTGAAAATTAACATCTCCCCGTATGGTACCGTCTGGTTCGCGATGAATTCCAACGTCTACCACAATTTGACCCTGATGAAAGCAGTCGGGTGGAATGATATCTTTGCTGCCTGCAGCAATTACAACAAGCTCAGCATTTTTAATGTGTTGGGCAAGGTTTTTTGTTGCGCGATGGCACAGCGTAACGGTTGCTTTTTTTAGGAGTAACTCAAGCGCCATGGGGCGGCCTACAATATTTGATTTGCCTATAACAACTGTATTGAGACCGTGTGGGTCGATGTTGTAATACGCTAGTAAGTGGATGATGCCATGAGGTGTACAAGGGCGAAATGTTGGATTGCCTTGTGCGAGTCGTCCTAAATTATAAGGATGAAACCCATCAACATCTTTGAGCGGATGAACGCGTTCAATAATGGTGCGTGAATGAATATGCTCAGGGAGCGGTAATTGTACCAGGATGCCATCTATTTCTGTGTTTTCATTGAGCGAGTCGATAAGCTTAGTCAGTGTTTTTTCATCCGTTTCTGCGGGTAAGTGATGAACAAAAGAGGTAAAACCGATGGACTCACATGCTTTGTGCTTGTGATTAACATATATTTTGGATGCTGGGTCTTTACCCAGTAAAATTACAGCAAGGGCTGGAGGGGGGAGGCCTGCTTTTTTACGCGCATCAACTTTTTTTTGAAGCGCTTTAAGTCGTTCGTCGGCGACTTTTCTTCCATCTAATATAGAAGCTGTCATCGTGATAACCCGTATAATGCTGTGAATGCGTTTTGACAAATCAAGAGGCCTATTATACATTGCTTTTTTTAAAAACAAATCTTTAAGTATCTATTTATTGGATCTCATATGCGAATTGCCTTGATTATTGAATATGATGGAAGTCAATTTCATGGTTGGCAATCGCAACCGGGGCTTCGTACGGTACAAGGCGTTTTAGAGCAGGCATTAAGCCAGGTGGCAAATCAAGACACTCGTGTTGTTTATTCAGGACGAACGGATACAGGAGTACATGCGACCCACCAGGTGGTTCACTTCGATACAAGTACCGCGCGAAATGTACGTGCTTGGGTACATGGTACGAATGCGCTTTTACCGAAAGATGTGTGTGTAAAGTGGGGGCAGGAAATAGCAGATGATTTTCATGCGCGCTATTCGGCTTTGTCGAGACGTTATCGTTATGTGATTTATAATGCCGCTATTCGGCAGTCACTTTTACAAGGGAATGTAACTTGGCAATCGAGGCGGCTTGATAGCAACTTAATGCATGAGGCTTCACAGATTTTACTCGGTGAGCATGACTTTACCTCATTTAGAGCGGTCCATTGTAACGCGAAAACACCGGTGCGGGAGGTGCAAGCGATTCAGGTATTTCGACGCGGAGATTTGGTCATTTTAGATATTACGGCGAATGCATTTTTACACCATATGGTTCGAAATATTGCAGGTGTATTAATGGCAGTTGGGCAAAGTCGCCACGAAGTTAATTGGGTTGAAGACGTTTTACAAGCAAAAGATAGAAGACTGGGTGCTGAAACGGCACCACCTTATGGCCTTTATTTGGTAAATGTGAGTTATCCAGAAAAGTTTAAGTTGGCATCGTTAATGGTTGGTCCATGGTTTTTAGGGCAAATGAATGCTTAAGAACCTGTGGTAGTTGGAGAAAATATGAGTAATACAGGTGACGTGGGCGCTGAAGATACGCTAACACATTTTATTTATCAAAAAATACAAGCAGATTTAGCATCAGGAAAGCATCAAGAAGTTATTACACGCTTTCCTCCAGAGCCAAATGGCTATTTGCACATAGGACATGCAAAAGCAATTTGTGTCAGCTTTGGGTTGGCTGAATTATTTAAAGGGCGCTGTTATTTGCGGTTTGATGATACCAATCCGATGCGTGAAGAAGCTGAATTTGCGCGCGCTATAGAAGAAGATGTGAAGTGGCTTGGTTTTAAGTGGTGTGCTAAAACCCATGCTTCTGATTATTATCAAGCGTTTTATGATTTTGCATGTGAGTTAATTCGTCAGGGGCTTGCGTATGTGGATAGCCTAGCTGCGGATGAAATGCGCGCTTATCGAGGCACGTTAACCGAAGCAGGAAAGGAAAGCCCTTATCGAACTCGCTCGGTTGAAGAAAACCTAGATTTGTTTCAACGTATGAAAGCAGGCGAGTTTGAAGATGGTGCGCATGTGTTACGGGCTAAAATTGATATGAAAGCCGGTAACTTAAACATGCGCGACCCTGCAATTTATAGAATACGCCATGTGTCACATGATAGAACCGGAGATACTTGGTGTATTTATCCTATGTATGACTTTGCACATCCGTTATCTGATGCGCTAGAGCATATTACGCACTCGTTGTGTACGCTCGAATTTCAAGATCATAGGCCTTTATACGATTGGTTTATTGAACACTTATCTGTGCCTGCGCGCCCTGTTCAAACAGAGTTTGCGCGTCTTAACGTGTCGCATACCATTACCAGTAAACGAAAACTTCGCTTATTGGTTGAAGAAGGCATTGTGAGTGGCTGGGACGACCCACGTATGCCAACGCTTTGTGGGATGCGAAAGCGAGGTTATCCAGCACAAGCAATACGAAACTTTTGTGAGATGACGGGTGTTTCAAAAAGTGACTCAGTCATTGATATGGGTGTTTTAGAAGCCAGTGTGCGAGACGTTTTAAATCAAACCGCAAAGCGTGCCATGTGTGTGCTGAACCCCATTAAAGTAGTGATTGAAAATTACCCCAAAGAGCAGGTAGAAATGCTTAAAACAGACACGAGGGACCTTCCTTTTTCTCGTGAGATTTATATTGAGCGCAGTGATTTTATGCAAGAGCCTGTGAAGGGATACTTTCGGTTAGCGCCCGATAAAGAAGTGCGTTTAAGACATGCTTATGTGATTCGTTGTACAAATGTTATTTATGACGAAGCAGGTGAGATTGCCGAACTGCGCTGTACCTATGATAAAGACACACTCGGTAAAAAACCCGAGGGACGAAAAGTGAAAGGTGTGATTCATTGGGTTTCGGTCGATAGTGCGGTACCCGTGACGATTTACCAATACGACAGACTATTTCACGAGGAAAACCCGGCACGAGAAGAAGATTTCATGCAGTTTTTAAATCAAGACTCTTTGCATATTCAAACAGGATATGCCGAGCCAATGCTAATCACTCAGCCATTAGGTGAAGTGTTTCAGTTTGAGCGTTTGGGTTATTATTGCGTAAATACACGTGACGAAGCAGGCGCTGTGACGGTATTTCATCGTGTGGTTAATTTAAAAGATACCTGGGGTAAGATTCATGCTGCCACTTGATTTATATAATTCGTTAACACGTCAAAAAGAACGATTTGAACCCATGACGCCTGGCCATATCAAGCTCTATGTATGTGGTATTACGGTTTATGATGCTTGTCACTTGGGGCATGCACGTGCAATGGTATCTTTTGATGTGATGGTGCGCTTTATGAAAGCGGCAGGCTATAAAGTGACCTTTGTCCGAAACATTACCGATATTGATGACAAAATTATTAAGCGCGCTCTTGAGCGAAATATTTCAATTGATGCACTTACTTCGCAATATATTGCGGCCATGCACCGTGATACGGAGGCGCTCGGGTGTTTAAGTCCTGCGCATGAGCCGCGTGCAACAGGGTATATTGCACCAATTATTCAATTAATAACGCGTTTGATTGAGAATAAGCGAGCTTATATCAGTGATGATGGCGACGTATGTTTTGATGTCTCTTCTTTTGAAGCATATGGCAAGCTCTCGAATCAAGATGTAGAAAGCTTGAAATCGGGTGTACGTATTGATGTGCAACAAGGGAAGCGATCAACGCTTGATTTTGTACTTTGGAAGCGCGCAAAAACGGGGGAGCCAAGTTGGCCTTCGCCGTTTGGTGAAGGACGTCCAGGCTGGCATATAGAATGCTCTGCGATGGCAATGGATACACTGGGTGAGCAGTTTGATATCCATGGTGGTGGTCTTGATTTACAGTTTCCGCACCATGAAAATGAAATTGCACAAAGCGAAGGTGCAACAGGTAAACCATTTGCAAACTATTGGCTGCATGTTGGTATGCTGCAAGTAAACCAAGAAAAAATGTCTAAATCACTGGGGAATTTTTTCACTATTGAGTCGGTGCTTGAGAAGCACTCACCAGAAGTGTTGCGCTATTTCTTATTAAGCAGTCATTACCGAAGTTTTTTAAACTATTCGGAAGAGAACTTGGTGTTAGCTGAAAAAGCACTGACGCGTTTATATCAATCTTTAAGAGGTATTGAAATTGAGGCGAATAGCCCAATTGATGAGGCCTGGCTGAAGCGTTTTGAAGCAACCATGCAAGATGATTTTAATACGCCTGAGGCGCTGTCTGTTTTATTTCAATTGAGCCATGAGGTCAATAAAACAGGGTCTACTAAACTTGCCGCAACGCTCAAGCATTTGGCTGGGATTTTAGGGCTATTACAAGCTTCACCGGACGCGTTTTTAAAATCAGGGGTTAATGCTATGGCAATTGATGCGATAGAGTCACTCATTCATGAAAGAAATGCTGCACGAAGTGCGCGTAATTTTGTAAAAGCTGATGCCATTCGGGCTCAGCTTTTATCAGATGGAGTGGAACTTGAAGATACTGTCGAAGGAACAACCTGGAGACGGGCTTGACAGCGTGGCAAGAACAAGACAAAATCGCCACCTGTTGGCTATGTAGCTCAGCTGGTTAGAGCGCGGCACTCATAATGCTGAGGTCGGTGGTTCGAGTCCACCCATAGCCACCATTTTTAACTTTCTGACTTCATAATGATTAAAACATTAGGTATTTGGACTGAAATTAGGTATGATAGGATGACCTTTTTAGCTGTTTTGATTATTTAATGCGCACACTGAACTTTATTGGCTGCATTGCAGGTGCTTTTTTTTGCCTGGGGGCTGTTGTAAAAAGCGATATGCAACATCAGCCAAACACAACAGATGCACCGGTCAATACCTCAAGTGGCACACGCTATGCAGATTTTTTGCCGTCTGAAATATCCACGTTAGTGCTCGATGAAAACAACAAACTAGCCGAACAGCAAAATAAAGCTTTGATGGGAGAGCATGAAGCCTCACCTAAGCCTGGAAATTGGGATAATGCTGTACGTGAGAAAGTGCCCCATACAGAAATAACAGCAAATGCCCATGAAACGAAGCTATGGAATTTACGTGATGTAGACATTAGAGCGGTCATTGCTGAAGTGTCACGTGTTACGGGTAAAAACTTTTTAGTAGATCCACGTGTCCAAGGAAAAATTTCTATTTTTTCCAGTGTCCCAATTTCAGATAAAGCTTTATATCCTGTATTTTTATCAGCGCTACAAGTTTCAGGGTATGCAGCGATTCCAAGTGGTGATGTCATTAAAATTCTTCCTAATATGGAAGCGCGTACACAATCTCCTGATGGTGTACATGCACCTCATAACATTCATAACCCAGGTAACGGCGATGATTTAGTGGTGCAGGTCATACCAGTTGAGCATGCACCGGCTGATCAACTGGTACCTGTTTTAAGACCGCTCATGCCACAGTGGAGCATTGTTTCATCTTACACGCCAACAAACATGCTCATTTTGTCGGGGCGTGCTAGTAATATTAAACAAATGACCGAGATCATTCGCCAAGTCGATGTTTCGTCAGGGAATGACATTGATGTGATACCGCTTCGCAATTCGTTGGCAATGGATGTGGTGAATACGTTAAGAGATTTAATGAGTGCACAGGTAACGACGGGCACAAATCAGCCATTAACTTTGGCTGCAGATGATAGAAGTAATTCTGTGCTAGTGAGTGGCAGTAAAGCGGATAGAATACGGCTACGTGTTTTGATTGCACAGCTTGATGGTAAGGGACATCACGCATCCGACAGTAATACCCAAGTTATTTATTTACATTACATGCGCGCTGAAGACGTTGTACCCATTTTAGCGGGTATTGCGCAGGCTAATTTTAGCGGAACTGTTGGAACAACAATTGGTACGATTACAAGGCCACCTTTAGATAGCACAAATCCTGAAGCGGGTATTGTGAATGTGCAAGCAGCAGCTTCAGGTGATACCGTGGGTATTAATAATAATGCGCCAGTCTCTCCAGGTTCAACGCAAACAGAATCTGGCACAAAGCCAATGGTGCAAATTATTGCAGAGCCTAATACCAACTCCGTGATTATTAATGGCCCGACTTCGCTGATTAGGGTATTGAAATCAGTAGTGAGCCAGCTTGATATTAAACCAGCACAGCTTTTAATCGAAGGCATGGTTGCAGAAATTAATGAAAATGACTTTAAAAGCTTAGGTGTTGAATGGGGCAGTATTAATCAAGAAACGCATAACCCCGATAGCTTCAGAGCAGGGTTTGCAGTTTTAAACTCAAAAACATCACTGAATGATTTTCAAGCACAAATTTATGCGCTAGCAAGGCAGCGAAAAGCAAATATTTTATCCACACCGTCGGTAGTTGTGTTAGATAACCGACAAGCTAAAATTTTGGTTGGAAAACAGGTGTCTGTTGCAACTTCGTCGTATCCTAATAATGCGGGTGGCACAACAACAGCCAGTCCTTTCACAACCTTTGACAGAATGAACGTTGCGTTGCATTTGTATGTAAGACCACAAATTACGCGTGGCCAAGGTATTCAAATGCAAATTGACCAAGGCCTTGATACCTTAGACCCACTTGCAAGCAGTGGTGATGCAAATACGATTCCAACATTTAATATTAGTGCGATTGTAACCTCTGTGCATGTAGATAGTGGAGATGTGGTTGTTTTAGGTGGCTTGATTCAAGATAACCTCGCTAGTGATAATTTAGGTGTGCCTATTTTGGGAGATATTCCAGGGATTGGGCGTTTATTCCAGCACAATATTACAAACCGTGAGAAAAAGGTTTTGATGGTGTTTATTCGCCCCATTATTCTGAAAACAGAGGCAAGTACGGTGAATGTTTCTGGTGCTAAATATAATGATACACGCCTTGAGCAGTTGGCTATAGCGCGTGCACAAGAAACGTTTGACCAGAAAAACAAAGATACGATTCTAAAACCACTGAAAAATGTCAAATTACCGAAGCCGTTTGATTATTCGAAGAAGCAAAAATAGACCATGGAGATTCGGGAAAAAATACCACGCTTACCCTATGTGTTTGCCAAAAAGCATGGGATAGCGATTACGGGGTTTGATGAGGCAGGCGTTGCACAAGTCGTGCATCTAGCAGAAACACCACTTCAGGTTTTTTTAGAAGTGCGGCGTTTTGCAGAAACAGAGCTATCAACAGAAACTGTGAGCCCTAGTGTATTTCAAAAACATCTTGCAGAAGTGTATGAATCAAAATCTTCTATTTTAGATGCAACTGAAGGCATGGAAGAAGATTGGGATTTAATGCAGTTAGCAGAGCAGGTACCTGCTGGAGAAGATTTACTAGATACCCGAGATGAAGCGCCAATTATTCGTCTTATCAATGCGTTATTTACGCAAGCGATTAAGCAGAAAGCTTCTGATATTCATATTGAAACGTATGAACATCGTGTGGTCGTTCGAAATCGCGTAGATGGTGTGTTACAGGAGATTCTTGAAATTCAGCGCGGGATAGCGCCGCTTGTGATTTCAAGAGTCAAAGTAATGGCAAAAGTAGATATTGCTGAGAAAAGAGTTCCACAAGATGGTCGTATTGCACTTAAAATTGGGGGGCATAGCATCGATGTGCGGGTTTCAACCTTACCATCGAATCACGGTGAGCGGATTGTATTACGTATTTTAGATAAACAGTCGGCTCAACTCGACTTAGGGTTATTAGGCATGCCGCAGGATACGATGGCCACCATTCGCAAGATGATTGCTGAGCCCCATGGTATTTTACTGGTAACAGGACCAACAGGATCGGGTAAAACAACATCTCTTTATGCAATGCTTACAGAGTTGAATCAGGTGAGTCGTAATATTTTAACGATTGAAGATCCAATCGAGTATGACTTACCAGGTATTGGGCAGACTCAAGTTAATCCAAAGGTGGAGATGACTTTTGCGCGTGGTCTTCGTGCGATTTTGCGTCAAGATCCAGATGTCGTGATGATAGGTGAAATTCGAGATTTAGAAACAGCCGAAATTGCGGTTCAGTCGAGTTTAACGGGGCACTTAGTGCTCTCAACACTTCATACCAATACAGCGCTTGGCGCAGTCACTCGTTTGCATGATATGGGTGTTGAATCGTTTCTTTTGTCTTCGAGCTTGGTCGGACTGGTTGCACAGCGCCTGGTTCGAACACTTTGCGCTTTTTGTAAAATACCTCATGTGTTACGTGAGGATGAGCGTGAGTTGATGGCGTTAGAAGTGAGTACAGATGCTGTTTCTATTTTTGAGCCAGCAGGATGTGAAAAATGCAACCAAATTGGATATCGTGGCCGTACAGGTATTTATGAGCTGATTCCAATTGATGAGACATTGCGCGGTTTTATTCATCGCAACGAGAGCATTCAGAGCATGGAAGCCTATTTACGTCCAAGCATTCCAAGTATTCGCGCAGATGGGTTTAAGCGTGTTTTAAAAGGTGATACGTCGCTTGCTGAAATTTTGCGTGTTACCAGCCATTAATTGGCCTTATTTTATGCACTATACTTAACTTAATGTATTTTTCAAGTTTTTATGGTGTTTTATGCCCTATATTGGTGAGGCAACGACAAAGCTTTATCAAGTCATTGATATCCCTGATGATGCAACAGCGCCTCAAAAAGAGTTGTTAGAGGCACTGATTGCTTACAGAGGCGCTTGGGCAGGCGTTAAGCAGAAAAAGTCACTGTGGGATCAGGTGAAAGATAAAGATTATTTTGAGAGCACGCTATTACAACACTTAATAGAGCTAAGTGAAGAAAATAATTGGGGGATGACAAGAAAAGAAATTAAGCAATATTGTATAGGTATGAGGCTTTTTAAACCTTTTGAAGGGAACTTTGCCATAGAAGCTTACCTTGAAAATATGAAGAAAATAGACAGTGAAGGGCAGCGCCGTTTTTATTTTTTAATGGAAAAAGTACCTGATTTAATAGAAGGCTTAGAAGAAGCCGGTACGGATGAAGTGCTATTAGAAATAAAGCGTGCAGAAATCAGAGAAATGGTGGGCGCAAAAACATATTTACTAGATGCTATTCCAAGTCAATTAATGGGCGTGAACAAAGAGCAGTCAGAAGACCTACATGCACGCCCAGACTGGGTGCTTGCGAAATCAGTATCAGAAGAAGAAGTGCGCCATTTTGCGCCACTATATACGCCGATTGAATTAATTGATGTGATAAAAGCACGCAAAGAGAAGCAGCTGCTTCCTTTGCCCTTACTTGAAGACGCACGATATATTGCTTGGTTTGCTGAGCAACTCCAAGTATGCGGTATTCAAGATAACACCTTTTCGGGAGGGCACTTAGCATTATTGAGAGCAGCAGATAAATATCTTTTAAATGGCGGAAAAATAAGTTTTAAACTGCAATGCTTATTTGATAGTACAGACTGGTTTGCTGCAATGGAGCAGTATAAGGCGTCATATGAGGCGCCGTTTGAAGATATGAACGACTTGGGTCGTGAGCTCTATAGCGCTATGTGTGCAATGTTTAGGTTATTATTTAATTTACTTGCTATTTTAACAACTGTTGCGTTAGCGCTGGTGGTTGAGGCGGTATTGATTGCAAGTCTGGCCCTGTTTTTTGAGCCCCACACGTTTATGACCGTGTTTTCACTTTCACAAGCGATACCAGGTGGTATTGTCGCTATTCCCCTTATTGTGGTTGGTGCGCTTGGACTTATGCTTGCAACAGCATCCGCTGCAACGGGTATTTTATCTAATTTATTACATGAAACGCCTTCATTACCGAGTGATGTTAGAGAAAGTTTTGCACGTCTAGGGAGTCGAATCTGTGCATCCTTTAATCAAGGTATCAGTGAGCCCGCTGCGACAGATGTGTCTACACCCGAAAAAGTCGACACCACGCAAACAAAAGACGATACAAGCCCTGATGTAATGCCTGATTTGAGAGGAGTTTCCTCGTGACCGCATTGATTTATAGGATTGAATGTAATAATATTAAACATTATGATTTTAATATGAGTTGTATGATATTATGGCGCGTTCCAAATTATCTCCGGTGATAAAGCTTAAAGCGCCTCCTTCGCGAAGTAACTTAAAAGTGAGTCCCACACAAGTTACATTAGGTGATTTGCATTCAAATGCCATTAAACTCGTGCATAGTTTGGTGTGCTATGGTATTTGTGAATTTGATCAGCAGCCTTTTGAAGAATTGCTTGCGCTGTATACAAAAAAAAATCCGACAGAAGCCGATAAAAAAGCTTTTATACAACACATTAAAACCTCACTGAAAGTTAAAGACTGTAAAATTTTATTACGCCTTATTGGGGACATCGTTGCCGATCGTGGTAAAAATGATGTGTATGTGTTGGCCATTCTTGATGTCTTGAAAGAACAAGGTGTCCCTATCTCTACCCTTGTGTCTAATCATGATGTGGAGCTTATTCTTGCTTATGAGCGATACAAAAAAAATGGTGGAAAGTTTGAGTTAGACAAGGTTCGCACTAGCCCTGTAAAATCTCTTGAAGCGCTAGAAGCAAGTGTTGGTGAAGGAAAAGCGATTTCATTTGCTGAATTTGAGCGTTTAATGGAAAAGGTTTACTTACCTACGTTAAAGTTGGTCGATTACTCATTGTCTAGCACAGTTCCCAAGCATATTACTATTTTTAGTCATGCACCGATTGATTTAGAAGTGATTCAACATATGGCAAATAAGTTTGGAGTTACTTATAAGGCTTCAACAGTAGATGCATTAGCTTCGACGATAGATGCGATTAATCGACGCTTTTCTAATTATGTGCGTGATGGTAATTTTAACCTAATTTATGATGGTGAAAAAATTCCATCCAATTATTTTGTTCCCAAAAAAGCATGTGTTGAATGTGCAATATGGAATAGAAATGAAGACTTAAATGCCGGAAGCGATACACTTGATGCAGCAGATGTAACCTTTGTATATGGACATACTGAAGAGGATTATCATACGAGAGAGAATGTAGTATGCATTGATAATCTAGCAGGAAAGGGTGGTTTACAACCTGAGATTGATCCTGTTTTTATTTCTGATGAACCTCACTCTCCAGCAAACCATATGAAGCTGAAGCCATCAGCTTATCTTTCTGAGCAGGTATTAACCGAGTGTCAAGTAATTTGGGGAGAGGAGAAACAAAGCTTGCTGAGTAAAATCAGCGATAATAAAGCGGCATTGAAAGTTGCTGATTCATTCACTAAAGAACGCCTCAATACTGAAAATGCAGCACTGATTATCCGTATTAACGCATATAATGCATTGCTTGTGCTTGATAAAGCCAGCTCTTCAAAAGGGGAACTGAACGATTTAAATCAGTTGCTTTTGGTTGCACGAGCAGGGGTTAAGAAAAAAGTGTCTGAAGAGGCTAACGAAGATTTTGTTAATGTAATTAAAGATGCACTTTCTGTTTTAAAGAGTTACTCTGCGGGCAGTGAGATCAGAAAAAGCATTGAATGTATTGAGCAAGATTTAGAAAAAAAAGCATTTAAACAGGCAGAGGAAACCCTTTCTATGCTTGCCCAGGGTAGTTTTGAAGGCTTGGGAAAAAAAGGCGTGAATGCAGAAGAGCGAGGGATACTCCAAAAGGCCTGGTACACTGTGATTAGTGGGATTCGGTTTTTTCTAGGGCTTATTATGTCGATTTTTACTCAAGATTCAGAGTATGGCAATAAATTTGCAAAATCACTGATTGGAAGGTCATTTTTCTTTCAGAAACCCAAAACGAAATTTGAAAAAGCACTGATACAAGAACAGCTTGATGCATTAGAGTCTGCAAAAGAAAAGCTCAATGGGGCAATTGATGCAGGAAATGTATTGAACATGTAATATTTGCCTTTTTAAAAATCAAAACTTTGATATAATGTACGGCTTAATTTTACAAGAGAAAAGGGTTGTTGATGCCATCCGTAGAAGTAAAAGTAAAAGTAGACATTTCAGATACACTTGCCGCTATTAATGAAATAAATGAGAAGGTAGATTCACTTTTAGTGAAAATGCGTTTTTTTAAGCCTAAGCCTAGCGTTCCGGGCCCTACGGTTTCGCCCGTTAGGAAGTCTTCTTCAAGTGATGCAGGTTCACCGGTATCGCTTCAGGCGTTATTCGCTTACAATCAAAAAAAGCATAGAACCCATCCCTTTACACCACCTCACAGTCCTGATAAAAAAGAAAAATCAAGCCCTCACTATCCTCGAATGATTCCGACGAAGTAAGTAAAAGTTGATGAGGCTAAAGAAAAGAATGGGGGCAGCTAAAGGCAGCGTTGAGGTCATTTCAAATCGGGTTACAAATAGCCCAATAAGCGCGGGTAAACCATATTGAACAGCACCAAAAATACCTGATGCGGTTCCTGCGTGATTACCAAATGGCTCGAGTGCCTCGCTAGTTGCAGGTCCCATGATAAGCCCACCACCTAGCGTGATGAAAGCATTACTGAGCACAATACAAATCACATTTAACCCAAAACCATAGTTCAGTAGCAGCATGCTGCCTGCGCCAAACATTGCAAAGCAATTTCCGATTAGAATGAGGTGCGTGAGTTTAAATCTATCCAAAAGCAAAGACGCAATATAGTTTCCAGATAAGTAAAAACACGCATTCATGCCAAACAAAAGTGAGTAAGCATAACTAGAAAGCTGCAGTCGTTTCATGAGTAAGATACTGCCAATCGAAAAATAAAGAAAAAGGCCTGTCATGACCATTGTGGTGCATATTGTAAATGCCCAGAAAGGCCCGTTTTTAAGAATGAGCTTATAGACATCTTGATTGGGTAGTAGATTGTCTTGTGAACCTGGTGTTTGTTCTTTCCGTGTTTCTGGTAGTGTAATCACTAAAAGAATAAGGCTAAGTCCTGAGAAAAGCGCTAAAAAGTGAAACGTATATTCCCAGTCGTTGAAGTGGTCGATAATACTTGCACCAAATAGAGGGGCGAGCATTGCAGTTAGGGCAAGTGCGCAGGTGGTGTAGCTGTACATTTTGGCAGATTCATTACGATTGTAGGTATCCCGGATAATTGCATAAACCACCACAAGTCCTGTTGCAGAACTAAGCCCTTGCAAAAAACGAAAGAGCGTTAGCCAATACAAGTTATGCGTGGTTGTACAAAGGTAAGAGCTGATTGAAAACCCAAGGCACGCACTTATCATAAAGGGTTTTCGGCCGTACACGTCGGAGAGTTTTCCCATAATAAGCTGAGGAAAGCTCGAGGCTAGCACATAACTGACTAATAAAAATTGAATGTCTTGTTCGGTGATATTTAAGCTTTTAAGCATTACCGGTATACCACTTACAAAAATATCCATGCCGAACGGTTGCAGCATTGCACAGGGTGCGAGAATGAGTAGGGCATATCGTGTAAATAATTTCATAATGCAAGTGTGTTTAACTAAAAGCACAAATTTCATCATGTTAGCATGTATTTTTAAAAAGTGCTTGAGAAATTGCTTCAACTTTTGTGTTTTTTATATAGAATTCTGTCTGTGTTGAATTAATATGATTGAGTTGTGCTATGTTGTTAGAGCGTTTTAAAAAATGGTTTGATTTAAAGCTAGATGAGTCAGAAGAAGTTGAACTTAGAAAAGTTGATGATGAGTTGGCGCATATATCCTATGAGTTTCCTGCATCAATTTCAGCGCTCCATCAATATGTCGGGAGCGAGCGGCGCAAAGGCGTAGCCAGATTTTATCAACTTAAACAAGAAACCTCAGGTGTTCTAAAAATTGCATTAGCGTCAGGTGGTAATGAAGCGCGTTGGAAGCGTGCATATGATGCAGCACAGGCAAGTGATGCCGTTGCCCGAGCGTTATTGGTGAGTAAGCTTCGGGATATGCTTGTAAAACCTGGTGGGTTCTTTACGCCAGGAAGTCATACTAACAAGTTTTCCGCTGCTTGTTTTGCGCTGGTACTGTCAAATTGGTCTTTAAAAGCTTTGACATCCATAGATGAAGAAATACTCAACCAATGGAGTAATGGTGCTCTTTATTTATTCATTACTGTATTTTTACTTCCAGCAGCTCTAAATGAATATAAAGAGAGTTATTTAAATACATTACTTCCCTTTTTAAGTAAACATCAGGATTTGAGCGAAGAGGTGAAGCGCTTAGCATTGGAAGCTGGGGTTGAAGTTGGCGCTTTGGAGGGCAACACACCTACATCTCAACTGGAAGTTATAACAGGGGCAACAGAGGAATGGCCTGCGAGATATGAGCGAGCAACCAAGGCACTCATGTCTCTCTCGCGTTTTTCTCGGAAGCAGGAAAATAGACCGGAGGGCGATAATACTTCGGAGCTAAAAGCTGAAAATATGACCCATACCGTTAAATTCTAATGCGCTGACTGCCTTGCATGTAGATACAGGACAGTCAGCAGGTGATGCTACTTTAATTATGCTTCGTCCTCATCATCCCAACTTAATGTGCCACCGGCTTGATACTCAATCACACGTGTTTCAAAGAAGTTTTTCTCTTTCTTTAGATCTAGCATTTCGCTCATCCATGGGAAAGGATTTTCTGCACCAGGATATAATTCAGCAAGACCAATTTGTGTTAAACGTCTGTTAGCAATAAAGTGCAAATATTCCTCAAACATTTCAGCATTCATGCCTAAAATACCACGTGGCATAGTATCTTTTGCATATTGATACTCAAGCGCAACTCCCTCTTTTACAAGCTGTGTCATTTCTTCTTTAAAGCTATCAGTCCAGAGCTCTGGGTTTTCGATTTTAATTTGGTTAATCACATCAATACCAAAATTCATGTGCATCGACTCATCACGTAAAATGTACTGGAATTGTTCGGAGGTGCCTACCATCTTATTACGTCTACCCATAGACAAAATTTGTGTGAAGCCAACGTAGAAGAAAATGCCTTCAAAGACCACATAAAAAGCAATTAAATCACGCAACAGGCGTTGGTTTGCTTCTGGGGTTCCAGTTAAGAAGGTAGGGTCGCCCAGGCTTTGTGTAAATGGAAGTGCCCAAGCAGCTTTCTTAGAAACAGATGGAATTTCACGGTACATATTAAATACGGCCGCCTCATCAAGGCCTAGGCTTTCAATAATATATTGGTAAGCATGCGTATGAAGCGCTTCTTCAAAGGCTTGACGAAGAAGGTACTGACGACACTCAGGGTTAGTAATGTGTCGGTATACGGCCAAGACTAAGTTATTTGCAACCAAGGAGTCAGCTGTTGAGAAAAAGCCTAAGTTACGCAGAATAATGAGGCGCTCATCCTCAGTAAGGCCTTCTGGGTTATTCCAAAGTGCTAAGTCTGCACTCATACTGATTTCGTTTGGCATCCAGTGGTTGGCGCAGGCTGTTAAATATTTATCCCAAGCCCATGTGTACTTAAAAGGCACCAGTTGATTTAAGTCAGCACGGCAGTTGATTATTTTTTTATCATCCACTTGAACGCGTGCTGCCCCCATTTCAAGGGATTCTAATCCAGTTGCACCGAGTGCTTCTGGTTTGGCTGTTGTTGTTTCATTTAAGGTAGTGCTCATGAATTTCTCCTAAATAATAAGGGTTATTGACAGGCTTCGCAGTCTGGGTCAAGAATCGAACAAGCTTTAGGGGTTGCGTCTTCCACTTTAACTGCATTGAGTGCACCATCCGTGAGCGTTGATTTCTCAGCATTACTCGCACCTAAGCTGCGCAAATAATACGTCGTTTTTAATCCAGAAACCCAGGCATTTCGATAGAGTTCATCGAGTTTTTTGCCAGAAGGTTTCGCCATATAAATATTGAGTGATTGCGCTTGGTCAAGCCACTTTTGCCTGCGAGACGCCGCTTCAATGAGCCACTTAGGTTCTATTTCGAAGGCCGTTGCATAGCGCGCCTTTAATTCAGGCGGTATGCGGTTAATGTTTTGAATGCTGCCATTGAAATATTTTAAATCATTGACCATAACTTCATCCCACAAATTGAGCGCCTTTAAATCAGCCACTAAGTAGGGGTTGACTACGGTAAATTCACCGGACAAGTTCGATTTAACAAACAAGTTTTGATACGTTGGCTCAATCGACTGCGAAACACCACAAATGTTAGAAATGGTAGCAGTAGGTGCAATTGCCATTAAGTTTGAGTTACGCATGCCTTGTGTACGGACCTTAACGCGTAGCGCCTCCCAATCTAGCGTTGTCGTTTTATCTTGCGTCAGTAAGCCGTTACGGGTTTTTTCAAGCCGTTTAATGGAGTCTATTGGTAAAATACCTTGGCTCCATAATGAGCCTTCGTAGCTTGAGTAATGTCCACGCTCTTTGGCTAAATCAGAAGATGCCTCAATGGTATAGTAGCTAATGAGCTCCATGGATTTGTCTGCAAAGGCAATTGCTTCATCCGATGCATAATCAATGCCTTGTGCATACAAAGCGTCTTGGAAGCCCATTAAGCCAAGCCCAACTGGGCGATGCTTTAAGTTTGAATTTCTGGCTTGTGGCACTGAGTAGTAGTTAATATCAATAACATTGTCCAGCATACGCACAGCGGTTTTAATGGTTTTTCGAAGTTTTTCTGTATCGAGTTTTCCATTTTTGATGTGTGCTGGCAGGTTAATGCTTCCCAAATTACAAACCGCAATTTCATCTTGAGACGTGTTCAATGTAATTTCAGTACACAGATTTGAGCTGTGAATAACGCCAGCATGTTGTTGCGGTGAACGTAGGTTGCACGTGTCTTTAAAGGTAAGCCATGGGTGTCCTGTTTCAAACAGCATGGAGAGCATTTTTCGCCACAATTTAATGGCGGGTAATGTTTTTGTGTTTTGTAGTTTTCCTTCACTCGCTGCTTTTTCATATTTTTGATAGAGCGCTTCAAACGCTGCACCGTAAGCATCATGTAGTCCGGGGACTTCGTCGGGTGAAAAAAGCGTCCAGTCTGCTTTTTCATGGACACGCTTCATGAATAAGTCTGGAATCCAAAGTGCTGTATTCATGTCGTGTGTACGGCGTCTGTCATCTCCCGTGTTTTTGCGAAGCTCCAGAAATTCTTCAACATCTTTGTGCCAACACTCAAGGTATGCGCATACAGCGCCTTTGCGCTTGCCACCTTGATTCACTGCAACAGCAGTTGCATCAGCAACGTTTAAGAAAGGCACAACGCCTTGCGAACGGCCATTGGTACCCTTAATGTGAGCCCCCATTGCGCGCACAGAAGTCCAGTCATTACCAAGCCCACCTGCAAACTTTGATAGTAGGGCATTGTCTCGAATAGCGCCGTAAATGCCATCCAGGTGGTCAGGCACTGTCGTGAGATAACAGCTTGAGAGTTGTGGTCTTGTGGTGCCTGCATTAAAGAGGGTTGGAGTGGATGACATATAGTCAAAGGATGAAAGCTGGAGATAAAACTCAACTGCTTTTTCTTCACGCTCAGATTCTCTTAATGCAAGTCCCATTGCAACGCGCATGAAGAAGGCTTGTGGCAGTTCATAGCGTGTTTCATGTTCGTGAATAAAGTAGCGGTCGTAGAGTGTTTGTAACCCTAAGTAAGTAAACTGCATATCACGTTTGGGGAGAAGTGCTTTACCAAGTTTTTCTAGGTCAAATTCAGCAAGGGATGGATCAAGAATACCTTGTTTGATGCCATGGGTGAGGTAAGCCTTAAAGTATTCAGGATAAAGGCCTGCCATTTCGTCAGCAGTGGTTTCTTGCTGCATGCCCAACTTAGTGAGTGCCTCGGTACGTAAGCTGTTAAGCAATAAACGCGCACTAACGTAGGTATAGTTAGGTTCTTTTTCGACGAGTGCGCGTGCAGCCATAATCAGTGCTTTATGTACGTCTTCGAGGTGCGCTTGGTGATATAAGTTACGTAGCGCATCTTTTAAGATAGGCTCAGGCATTACATCTTTTAGATGAGCACAAGATTCTTTCACCAAGGTTTTTAAGCGTCCAAGTGAAAGTGGCTTTAACTCGCCGTTTGGCATGGTAATGATAGGAGGCGTAGGACCTTTTGTAGGCGTGGTTTTAAGAGCCGATTCGCGCGCTTTTCGACGCTCCTCACGGTATAGGACATATGCACGTGCTACTTTATACTCACCACTTCGCATCAGTGCTAATTCAACCTGATCTTGGATATCCTCGATATGAATAGTGCCACCACTTGGCAGACGGCGATAAAATGTATCGGTGATTTGTTGTGTGAGTTGTTCAAGGTTTTTATGAATACGATCAGAGCTTGCAGCATTTCCACCTTCAACTGCAATAAAAGCTTTGCTCAAAGCTACTTGAATTTTTGTTGCGTCGTAAGGTGCAACTTTACCATTCCGTTTGATAGTTTTAAGGGTTCCAGGAGCGTGTACTGTGAACTCAACAGGACTTTCGATGGATACGTCTGTAGGTTCAAGCAATTGGGCCATAGTTCCTCCTGTGGCACGTTAAGGGTTATTAAAAATTAGTAGGTACAGAAACCAGCAAAACACAAGATATAGTGTTTCATACGCTGATTATCACAATATAATGTGTTTTTAACAGAATAACAAGAGAATAAGTGTGGGTATAGTCAGGGTATATGCTGTGGATAAGTTGTGTGTTTATTCACGAGACTTCACAACGACAGCGTCGCTAACGCCGAGCGCGCCGCGTGTATTTAAGTGCAGAGGACCAACATTCGCATAAATTTGGCTCGAGCTACCGCCATCCAAATTTAATGCTTCTTCGCAATAAAGGGGGAACTTTTTCATCAGTTCAGCAAGCGCTGTTGTGCTCATAGCTGCATGTTCTGTGACGAGTAAAATAACTTGATTATTTTGTGTAATACCGAGTGCCGTGCGCTCTGCAATGCCGGGTTTTAGTTGTGGGATTTTACCATTTATAAGTAGGCGAGGACCACTTTGAATCGCAAAATTGACGCTACGACTTTTTTCTTTATATTGAGATGCTCGCGCTAAATAGGGCTTTTTCCTAATTGTGTAAAAAACACCCCACCAACTGATGGGTTTAAGGGGTGTGTATCGATGATGATGCCCAACGCGTAAGCCAAGCGGATGATATTCGGTATCAAAAAATCCGCCATTAATGGCAATAAGCGCATTACTATGTGTTGCCATCTCTTCAACAGATGCATGTGGTCTGGATAAATCACTTGCGGTGACTAAGTCGAGTTTTTGTTTGTGTAAGTTGATACGAAATACGTGAACGTGTGCCCAAGGAATGAGTGGGTTGGGGGATAAATCACGATATTCAATGCCTGGAGCCAGTTTTTGCCAGCCTGCAGCAGATTGCGCAGTATGTGCGAAAAATAAACACGAAAGACTTAAAGCAATGAAATAAAAGCTTGAGTATAACGGTTTTTTAGTTTGCCTTAGCATGGTTATCTTGTATCCTTGTGTTCAGGCAATTAACCCTTACAGCAATAGGACTATCATGCGAAATTTGTCGCAACAGATCAACCAAAAAACAGCATTAGAGCAATTAATGGAAACAGTTTTGGACCGTTCGCGTGCTAATGGTGCAACAGATGCTGCAGTCTCTGTAAACCATGATGAAGGGTTTGGTGTTGATGTGCGTATGGGCGGAATTGAAACGGTTGCATTTAGTGAAGAAAAAGGCGTTGCAGTTACGGTATATATTGGGCAACAAAAGGGAAGTGCAACTAGTAGTGATACATCTGATGCAGCGCTTGATGCGATGGTAGCAGCAGCTTGTGATATTGCTAAGGTCAGCGCAAAAGACCCATGTTTTGGTTTGCCTGACGCTGATTTAATTGAAATGCAGTATCCTGACTTGAACCTGCTTCATCCATGGGCGCTTAGTCCTGAAAAGGCAGGAGAACTTGCGCTTGCATGTGAAACAAAAGCGCTTGGATTAGACACGCGTGTTCATAATTCTGATGGTGCCAATGTATCAACGTATTCGTTTTGTCATGGTTATGCGAATACACGCGGATTTTCAGGGGTGATTGAGAGTTCGCGCCATAGTTTAACATGCTCTTTGCTTGCAGAGGCCAATGGCAGTATGCAGCGTGACTATGCTTATACGACTGCAAGAACACCTGAGAAGTTAATGAGTGGTGATGATTTAGCAGCCTTAGCGGTTGAAAGGACGGTTGGTCGGTTATCGCCCCGTCAGTTAGAAACGCAAAAAGTGCCGGTTTTATTTTCTTCACGAGTATCTAGTAGCTTAATGGGGGCATTTATTCAGGCAATTAGTGGCTCTAGTTTATATCGAAAACATTCGTTTTTGCTGGACAGTTTAGGCGAGACAATTTTTCCTGAAAATATGACTATCTTTGAAGATCCACACTTAATATGTGGGCTTGGTAGCTCACCGTTTGATGGCGAGGGGCTCATTACGCGTCCTAATGTATTCATTCAAGATGGCGTGTTGCAACAGTATGTGCTGGGTAGTTATTCTGCAAGAAAACTAGGCCTTAAAACAACAGCAAATAGTAGTGGTGTGCATAACCTTACAGTCAAGCCAACTGCAGGTGATTTGGACGAGCTGATTCAAACAATGCACCGTGGCCTATTAGTAACTGAGATGATGGGACAGGGTGTGAACGGTATTACGGGAGACTACTCACGTGGCGCCGCAGGATTTTGGGTTGAAGATGGAAAAGTTCAATATCCAGTTGATGAAGTGACTGTTGCTGGTAATTTAAAGGATATGTTTCGTCGTATTGTTGCAGTAGGCGCAGATATTAACCCCTCTATTTCTACACGCTGTGGCTCAATACTGATTGAAGAGATGACAGTTGCGGGTGGGTGATTGTGTGTCCCCGCCACAAGTCACCGCACTATGTCATCTCAAAACTTAGCGCGCTTATACTCGTTTGTACTGGTTCTACGAAAAATTACTGGGATTAAAACAGTAAAAAGTATCGAATTAAGTCTTATCACGAAAGGTGATGCGGCCTTTGGTTAAGTCATAAGGCGTTAGTTCAACTTTAACGGAGTCACCGGTTAAAATGCGGATGTAGTTTTTTCGCATCCTTCCAGATATATGTGCGGTAATAACATGTCCATTTTCAAGCTCGACACGAAACTTTGTGTTGGGAAGCGTATCGACGACGGTTCCGGTCATTTCAATATGGTCTTCTTTTGCCATTTAAGGGGTTCTCAAAAATCAAAACGCAGAAAAATCACATCTTGCACCAAAACCAGGGAGAAAGCAAGGTGATTCTTGGGGTTGTATCTGTAAAAAGCGTGGAAAAGTGTCTTTAAATTGTCCTAGTCATTGACAACTAATTTTAAATTGGGGTGTAATGATTTTTTTTAAAAACTTGTGGTGATGTCTTGAGCAGTGAAGTCGTTTTTTCTAAAAACCATAAAAAATCAACAGCTTACTTTATTTTTATGCTTGCAACAGCATTCTATTTGTATGAATTCATTTTACAAGTAGCGCCTAGTGTTATGGCAGCACCCATTATGCAAGCGTTTGGCGTTTCTGCCACAGGTTTTGGGATGATTTCGGCTTTTTATTTTTATGCGTATGCACCCATGCAGCTTCCTGCAGGTTTGTTATTTGATAGATATGGTCCACGGAAATTAATGACAGCAGCGATTATATTATGTGCTGCAGGCTCTGTTTTTTTTGCGTCTACTACAAGTATTGTAACTGCTGCAGCCGGACGTTTTATGATTGGCTTTGGCTCTGCTTTTTCTTTTATCGGTGCGTTGGTGCTCTTGTCGCGTTGGTTTCCACCATCTCACTTTGCAATTCTTGCAGGTATTGCACAATTTATGAGTTCAGCAGGGGCCATGTTTGGAGAGCGACCACTAGCAATGCTGATTAAAGCAGTTGGCTGGCGTGATGCCAACTTTATTTTGGGAGGTGTTGGCTTTGTATTGGCAGCTCTGTTTTGGCTGTTTATTCGAGATTATCCCCATCAACCCACACAATCTATGCCAAAACAGCGTTTTCGAGATGAGTGGAAACGTTTGCGTGCGGTTTGTGGCAGAAAATATACATGGATAACAGGTATATACGCATGCACTATTTGGACACCTATCGCTGTTTTTGCGGGTCTTTGGGGAATTCCGTATCTTGAAGTGAAGTATGGCATAGGCCTTTTATCGGCATCTGTGATGTGCAGTATGATTTGGCTTGCGATAGGACTTGGGAGCCCTGTATTTGGATGGTTGAGTGATCGCTTTAAAAGTCGACGACTCATTTTAGGAACGAGCGCCTTATTTGGCTTGGTTGCAACCACATGTGTGGTTTATGTGCCGGGCATTCCTATGCAGTGGATGTATGCCGTTTTGTTTTTGTTTGGGCTTGGCGCAACAGGACAAACAATTAGTTTTGCGGTGGTTAAAGATAATAATGATCCAGGCCTTGTGGGAACTGCCTGTGGATTTAATAATTTGTCGGTTGTGATTGGAGCAGCTTTTTTTCAACCGATGGTTGGGGTTGTGCTGCACCATATTGGCGATGTTTCAATACGTGATGGTGTTTCTGTATATGGCTTACAAGGTTATCAGAAAGCCTTGCTTATCATGCCGTTAAGTTATTTAATTAATCTGTTATTGGTGTTATTTGTACTAAAAGAGTCTCATCCGGAGCATATAAAAAACGAAGGGCGCCTTTGTGACAGTTATATTGGGCATTGATCCAGGTTCACGCATTACAGGCTATGGCTTAATACGCGCTATTGGAAGTGATTTAAAGTATTTAGACAGTGGTTGTATACGAACAACAGCTAAGGCAGATTTAAGCATACGCTTACTGGACATT
>JARGNV010000003.1:48155-109747 GCA_029212465.1 Legionellaceae bacterium
AGCCTGATGAAGTTGCAATGGAGCGGGTGTTTATGCATCAAAATGCAAATACTGCGCTTAAACTTGGACATGCAAGAGGGGCTGCTATGGTTGCAGCAGTACCTTCTGATGGAATGGTTGCAGAGTACTCTCCCCGTCAAATTAAACAAGCAGTTGCAGGATATGGCGCGGCTGATAAAGAACAGGTGAAGCAGATGGTGATGCGTTTGCTCGCGTTATCTACCCCCCCTCAAACAGACGCATCTGATGCACTTGCGGTCGCTATTTGTCACAGCCATGTCAAACAAAGTTATTTAATGAGGAGTCACTACGTATGATAGGTTGGCTTAAAGGAAATGTAATTGACAAGCGAGAACCAGGTAAGCTTGTATTGGATGTGTCAGGTGTTGGCTACGATGTTGAAACATCACTTCCCTCATTTTTTGAGATTGAAGCTGTCAATGGGGCTGTTGGTTTGCATATTCATACCTTAGTTCGGGAAGATGCTATCATACTATATGGCTTTTTAACATTGGAAGAGCGCGGATTATTTCGTACTTTAATTCGTGTGAACGGTGTCGGGCCAAAGTTGGCAATTGCTATTTTGTCGAGCATTCGACCGGATGAATTTGTGCGTTGTATTCGGCAAGAAAATGCAACTTTGCTAACAAAACTACCAGGAATTGGTAAAAAAACGGCAGAAAGATTGGTTGTTGAAATGAAAGACAGATTAGATGGTATGGCCTACTCTGAAGCTGCACCTGAATCTCATGCGCCTTTGGGACGCGTGGATGAAGCAGTTAAAGCGCTTCAGGCTTTGGGATATAAGTTGCAAGAGGCAAACAAAGTTGTTAAAGCGCTGGATGATGGTCAGAAAACTTGCGAGCAATTAATTCGGGAAAGTTTGCAAAGCCTTGCTACACGCTAAGATGAGGACTGTGCTCTGGGCAGCATGGAAAGTAGAGACGAATAATTAAACCGCTGTGTGCTTTTGGGGTGTCTAGTTTTATACGTGCTTGGTGTAGCATTGCAATGTTTTTAACAATGGCAAGTCCAAGCCCGCTTCCAGCGCTTTTGTTGCCAAGCACACGGAAGAATCGCTCAAATACACGTGTTTGCAATGCTTCAGGAATACCTGGGCCATTGTCTGATACCTCTAACATTGCGTGTCCACTTTCAGACTGTACGCGTACCCGTACATAACCACCTTTAGGTGTATAGCGGATGGCGTTATCAACGAGGTTTCTTATTAAGATACAAAGTGCTGTGCTGTTGCCCTTGAAAGGCGGTGTATTTTCATTGGCATGAAACTCGAGCTCAATGTGCTTTTCAATGGCTTTTGGTGCGAGCATGGTAAGCATGTCTCGTGTGATACCTACTAAGTCAACGGTTTCAAAGTCGGTTGCGTTGGGCGCATCAGGTATAAGCCGGCTCATAATCAAAAGTTGTTGCACAATATGAGTTGTGCGATTCACACTCGAAATAAGCTTTTTGAGAGCTACATTTTTTTCATTGACATCACTTATTTTTAGGGCCACTTGTGCTTGAGTTTTAATGGCTGCGAGAGGCGTTCTTAGCTCGTGTGCTGCATCTGCAGCAAAGCGCTGTTCTCGTTCAAACCCTTCTTGTAGTCTGAAAAATAGTTTGTTCAACTCATCAATCATCGGTTTAATTTCATCTGGCGCAGATTTTAAACTGACGGGCTCTAGGTGACTTGGTGCACGATGTGCAACCTCTTTAGCGACGTTGTTAATGCTTGCAAGCCCGCGCCCAATGATTATCCAAATGAGCAAGCCTGATAGGGGGAAGGTGAGTAGCATGATGTATAAATCATCTTGCGCAATGCGTCTTCCCAACTCATTACGGGTGTCATAGCGCTCGGCTAAAATGAGGCGTGCGCCAGAGGTTTCATTGACGGTACTAAAAATACGCCAGCGATCGCCATCAATCCATGCACTGCTAAAACCATCTTCAATGGTATCGGGGGCGAGTGTGGGTGCATTGGGCGAATGTAAGAGCTCCTTACCGTCTCGAGACCATAGTTGGAAGCCAAAGCGGTTCACATATTCTTCCATTGATGGTTGGTCTGAATTGAGGGTAGGGAGATAGGCTGTCATTTTTGCAGGGATATGCTGTAGTGACATTTGGATGGTTTTCAACGCATGTTGATTGGGGGTATCGCCCAAAAGCGCATCATAAGATAAGCCTGATACGGCCATTAATGTATCTAGATGTGCTTCGATATCTTTTTGATCAAGGCAGTAATTTCCTATAGCTGTCAGCGTGGTTGTGACGCTAATTGCCAGTAGTAGGTTAATGAGCAAAAATTTACGAATTGACTGTTTCAACGTGTCTGCCTTATACACTAAGTTGTATTTTTTTCAGCAATATAGCCGATTCCACGAATCGTACGAATAAAGTCAGCGTTGAGTTTTTTCCTTAAGTTATGAATGTGTACTTCCAATACATTGCTGTCTAAGTCTTCATCCCATCCATAAATACTTTGCATGAGTTGTTCTCGTGATAGCACATGCCCCTGATTTTCAAGTAACTTTTGAAGGAGTGCGAACTCACGCCTGGAAAGATTGATGTCGCGTTGGTCTAGTAAAACGGTATGTGCGGCAGGGTCTAGCGTAATATTTCGATATTGAATAATGGTATCAGCACGTCCTTGTGAGCGTCTAATCAGTGCACGGATACGTGCGCTGAGTTCACTTAAATCAAAAGGTTTTATCATATAGTCGTCTGCACCTGTATCTAATCCTTCGATACGATCTTCAACAGACTCTCTTGCCGTGAGGATAATGACAGGCGTACGATTTCCTGTTTGTCGCATATGTTTAAGCAATGCAAGGCCTGATAGCTTTGGTAGACCCAAGTCTAAAATAACTAACTCAAACGATTCTATTTTGAGGGCTAATTTTGCTGATTCACCATCTTTTAACCAGTCGACGACATACCCAAATTGCATTAGCCCTGTTTTAACTGCATCACCCAGTAATTCATCATCTTCTACGAGTAATAACCGCATGATGCTTGTCTCCCTTATAAGGCACGCGCTTATAGGCGATCTTGGATACGTGATTTAATCACTTTGCTATTGTCGATAGGGTTTTTGGTATGTTTTGCAAGGTACAGCGCTTGTAATAATACAAAGATAAGTGTACATCCAGCGCCACCAAATAATTTGAAATTTACCCATGTATTAGTGTCGTAGTGGTGTGCAATGTACAAGTTTGCAATGCCCATAAGCGCAAAAAAGACAGACCAAGCATGACTGAGTCGTCGCCATATTTTGTCAGGGAGTGTGATGTTGTGCTCCATTATTTTTTGAATAATTGGTTTTTTTCCAATGTAGGCAGAGCCTAAAAACAAGATTGATGAGAGCCAATAAATGGCAGTTGGTTTCCATTTAATAAACCAGGGGTTATGAAAAATGAGGGTTGCACCACCAAGCACCACAATCATAACGAGACTTATGATATGCAATTTTTCATAGCGCTGATATTTTATGCGGTATATAACAACTTGCAATATAGATAACACTATTGCAACGGCTGTTGCAGTATAGATGCCAAATAATTTGAAACAGATGAAAAAAACAAGTATGGGAAAAAAGTCGAACAATAGTTTCATAGTATCCAATAGGCCGTAGTGAGCAATGACTACCAGATTATAGCATAGGTGATTTAAATTAAAGAGAATAAATTATTTACAAAAAATGACAAATAATTTACAATATGGTGAATTTTTAATGTGAGACATTCATGCGTACAGCACAAACTTGTCACTTGTTGAACCAAGTTAAACAGATTAAATCTTCCGATGCACGTGGTGTCATTCCAAAAAGCTGTTATGGCCGCTCTTATTATAAAGCATTTTTTTGGCTTGGTATTGATGTACTATTTTTTCTGATAGGCATGGCTCTTATTTTTATAATGCCTTATGCCAGTGTTAAGTTAATCGGAGGCGTGTTGTCCGGTGTTGCGACAGCTATGTTATTTGTATGGGCACATGATGCAGCACACGGAGCATTGTTTAAAAACGGCAAGCTTTCCGAAGTACTTGGTACTATTGCCATGCTACCGTCGCTGAATATTTATCGTATGTGGTCGTATGGCCATAACCGTGTACATCATGGATTTACTTCCTTCTCTCCAATGGACTGGATTTGGCGCCCATTAACGCCTAAAGCTTACCAAGCATTGTCACGAGTTGAGCGAATTTTGTATCGCATTGAACGTAACTTTTTTACTTGTGCTTTTCATTATTTGCGCCGTGTTTGGTGGTCTGAAATGCTTGGGTTTAACCCAGGAAAAGATAAAGATCAGCGTAAGTATTATCGTCGTGGTAAGCATTTTGTTGCGGTGTATGCATTGCTTTTATCTGCTATTGCTTACAGTTTAGGTGGTGGGGTAGTTGGTATTTTTTCAGCTGTTATTCTACCCTTTATCGTGTTTAATTATTTTATTGCGATGATTGTCTACTTGCACCATACACATCCGGATATTCCGTTTTTTGATCAAAAGAATGAGTGGTCTCAAGTAGTAGGGGCTTTGTATTGTAGCACTATTATACGATGCTCGAAGCTTTCAGAAATGTTGTTACATAACATTATGACCCACATTCCACATCACTTGGATGTGCGCATCCCTTTTTATCACTTGCCAGAAGCATACCAAGCTTTGAAAAAAGAATATGCAGTATATATTCATGAGTATCCATTTAAATGGTCTTATGTATTCCGTATTTTTAAGCAATGTAAGTTGTATGATTTTGAGCATAAAGTTTGGATGAGCTTTGAGGACGCGTTAGTTTAACCAAAAAGTTTCACTTGGCCTGTTACTTTTTTTGATGCTTTATGTATAATTTATTGATTCTATAAGCAATAAGTTAAGTATTATGAGTTCTAAAAAGCATCTTGAAAATACGCATGAGTATCCGAGTTTTTTAAAAACAGCCTTTGCAATTCATGGCTCAGTGACGCCCAAGGTCATGAAACTTTTAGCCGCGATACTTGTCTATGCATCGATTACTTCGTTTTTACATAATATTTTTCTGTGGGATTCTATTCCAATCAGTCCTTTCGAATATGCAGGGTTGGTCATGGGTTTGATTTTAGTGTTTAGAATTAATGCTGGATACGATAGGTGGTGGGAAGCACGAAAGTTATGGGGAAGTGTTGTCAATAACAGTCGAAATTTGGCAATTGTTGCATCGAGTTATTCAAAAGGTATTGAATCCAGCAAGTTACGGCAATTAGTAGGGTATATTGCGGCGGTTCCATTTTTGATGAAAAATCACTTGCGCCACGACGATTCAGTTGATGAAGTAGCACATCTTGTCGATTTAGAAACACATCAAGCTTTGCCAAAGTACACACATAAACCAAACTTTTTGTCTAAAAAAATAGCTTTTTTCTTGAGTCAATGGCTTGAAGGTGAGCATTTAGACCAGTTTGCTTTTTTACAGGCAGAACGTTGCCGAGAAGCAGTGATTGATTGTCAGGGGGCTTGCGAGCGTATTTTAAAAACACCAATGCCTTTTGTGATGGCCATTAAATCGCGTCGTTTTATCTTATTATTTTTACTGATGATGCCGGTAGCACTTGCAGAGTACTCTCTAGCGCTTAATTTATTGGTAACAGCAATTGTGGGTTATGCGTTGCTTGCGTTAGATCAAATTGGTGTTGAGCTACAAAATCCGTTTTCAAAAGATAACTTGAGTCATTTACCTATCGATACGATTTGCAAGACAATTGAAAAGGATGTGGTTGAAATATTTGAAGGTAAATAAGTGAATATATTCAAAAAGGATATTTTTTTCCTTAAAAGTTCATTAAAGTAGATCAAAAAAATATTTTGAGGTGCTTTATGTTGAGAAGCTTTATATTTGTTTGTTTTTGCTTGTTCGCAAATATGAGTTTGGCATGTACGCACTTTCGTTTGATTGCAAAGGACAATAGTGTGGTTATTGGTCGCTCTATGGAGTTTGGGCCAAGCCTTGAGACGGAAATTTATACGGTTAATCGCCATACGGCATTCAAAAGCAAAACCCCAGATGGTCAGCCAGGTATGCAATGGCAGTCTCAGTATGGTTATCTAGCACTGAATGGGTTTCGCTTGTTTCCTGTGAGTGGTATGAATGAAACAGGGTTATCTTTTGATTTATTGTATTTTCCGGGATTTGCTCAGTACGAAACGTATGATGCAGGTCGTGCATTACATGCAATGCCTTATTATCAAATTGCTGATTATATATTAGGAAACTTCGCAACGGTTGCTGAAGTAAAAAAAGCGCTGCCTAAACTTAATGTGTATGCAATGCCCTTAGAGCACGCGGGGCAGTCTGTTGTGTTTCCTGTACATTATGTTTTAACAGATAAACTAGGCCAAAGTATCGTCATTGAATATGTTGAGGGTCAGTTGCATATATACGATGAAAAGGTGGGAGTGTTTACTAACTCACCGGCTTATCCATGGCAAACCACTAATCTCAGAAATTACGTGAATTTATCTGCGTATACCCCAGAACCTATCGTTAAAGATGGTATTACTTATACTGCAACAGGTCAGGGTGGGGGGGCTTTAGGTTTGCCTGGTGACTATACACCTCCTTCACGCTTCGTGCGGACTGCATACTTGGTAAATACGGCACAACCTATGAATAATGCACTGAAGACGGTTAATTTGGCAGCACATATTTTAAATAATGTTGATATTCCATATGGAACCGTTCGAGGTGATAAGCGTGTACATGCAGCAGGTGATATGGATTTTACGCAATGGATTGTGATAAAAGATTTAACGCATAAACTGCTTTATTTTCGTAGTTATGATGATTTAACACTACAGAAGATTGATATGAATCAGTTGCAACTGAATCCTGATTCACCACCATTAAAGATGGTGCTTGTCGATGAGGAATCGCATATGATAGATGCAACGGAGCGATTTCTAGGAAAATAGAAAAGGAAGTGGTGTGGAAATAAAAAAAATAATAGGTTTTATTGTTTCCTTCAGTGCGCAGTTAGCGTTTGCAGGTACCATGGGGCCTAGTTGTAGCTCATCCTCAGATGCAGCGCCTTGTAATACGTCAGCTTGGGAGTTAGGAGGTAAAGCATTATACCTTCGAGAGACCTATGCCAATATGCCTTGGAAAAATGGACAAGCAATTGTTAATACATTAACGGGAACTGATGATAAACCACTTATTTTAGAAGGGTATAATTGGGGGTTTTTTGTAGAGGGCGCTTACCATATTGGTAATGATAGAGCATTTAATGTTAATTTTTACTATTTAGATAGCAAGCATAAATTCAATCATCCTGCTGCCACCAATGGTTTAAGGATAGCACAGCAAGATAATAAATGGTTAGCTGTGAACGCTGAGGTGAGTCAGGTTATTCCTGTTTCAGATAGTAAAGGGATTCGTGGCTATGTTGGGGTGCAGTATGTATCCATACTGAAGGATAAAACCAATTTTAGGTCGTTTGAAGTGCCTGGGTTAACAAGTTTAGCTGTGATTGAAGGATATAATGAAGGTAGTTTTAGTGGATTTGGCCCACGGTTTGGTGTTGACTTAACCTATAACCTGCCTTGTGATTTAGTGAGTGGATTTAGTTTATATATGAACGCAGCGCTTGAGGTGTTAATTGGTGGTAGTCGCTCTAGAACTTCACTGATAACAAGGCCTGGTACTTTGTTTAATGGGGTTTATAACAGGGTATCTGAAGTTGCCGTTGTGCCGGAGTTAGATGCACGTACTGGTATTAACTATAAGCAACCGACAAAGTGGGGAGACTTTAACTTTGATGTGGGGGTTATGTGGTTTGACTATGTCTCTGCCATTGCTGAAAGAGCCGACGCTGAAAGTGCCGATGTATCATTTTATGGTATGTTTTTTGGGTTGAAATGGGTTGGTAATTTTGCTTAAAACATGGGCTTTATTTGGGGGTATTCTCAGCCTTAATGGTGTTTTGGGAAAAAGCGAAATTGCGAGTTGGGTAGAGAGGTGAATGTGCTAGGTATAGAACCATTTTTTGATAAAGCAACGAATACCATTACCTACGTTGTTAGTGATGGAGCAACGAAGCATTGTGCTGTAATTGATACGGTTCTTGATTACGAACCGGCCACACAAAGAGTATCGACTACTTCAGCTGATGTCATCATTGCATATATTCAACGTTTAGGTTTGACGCTTGACTGGATTTTAGAAACGCATGTACATGCTGATCACTTAACCGCTGCATATTATTTGAAACAGCAGTTAGGGGGAAAAATTGGAATTGGGGCTGGTGTATTGAGCGTGCTTGACTATTGGTCAGGTAAGCTTGAGGCGACAGAAGGCTTTCCAGTCGATGGCTCACAATTTGATTGCTTATTTAAGCATGAAGAAACGCTTCATATTGGAGACTTAAAAGTGAACGTGCTTCAAACGCCAGGACATACACCAGCATGTGTGAGTTATCAGGTTGATGACGCAGTGTTTGTGGGTGATTTATTGTTTATGCCTTATATGGGAACAGGACGCGTTGATTTTCCAGGTGGCAGTGCTGAGACATCTTATGAGTCGATTCAAAAAGTATTGTCGCTGCCGGATACTACGAGAATTTTTACGGGACATGATTATCCTAAAGATGGTGAGCTACCGCAGTTTGAAAGCAGTGTTGCAATTCAAAAGCAAAATAATATTTTAATTAATGACGCGATTACAAAACCGCAATATATTCAAACAAGAACTGAACGCGATCGTGATAAAGCATTGCCACGTTTATTTTATCCATCGATTCAGGCGAACCTTGGTTCTGGAAAGCTTGGGGGACTATGATACACTTCTAATACTGGTGATTACTCGCATAATCACCAGTATTAAAACGCGGATTCAACTCGTAAGTGCAACGCTTATTTTAACATCCAGCCGCCGTCAATAATAATGTCCGCCCCTGTTGTATAACTCGCTTTATTTGAACATAAGTACATTACTGCTCCAACAATTTCTTCAGGTTGGCCACTCCTTTTCAAAGGCAGTGTTTCTGCGAGAACAGGTCCGCGCTCAGGATCATTCCAAACATGGCGGCTCATATCTGTTTCAATTCCACCAGGACTAATGCTATTAACTCTTATACCATAAGGCCCTAACTTTAGAGCCATATTTTTAGTTGCGGCGAGTAATCCGGCTTTAGCTGAACAATAAGATGCTGAACCAGTACTTGGAGAATAAGCGGCAATTGAGCATATATTCACAATAACGCCTGTAAAGGCATTTGATATCATTCTTTTTGCAATAGATTGCGCTAAAAATATGGGCCCTGTAAGGTTGTTAGTGATGACACGATTAAACTCATCCTCTGTTTCTTTTAAGAAACTATTTTTCCCAACAATACCAGCATTGTTTATTAAAATATTAATAGCATTAAAGCGTTCGACTGTCTTTGAAATTATTTTTTCTCGATCAGATTCCAATGTGATATTGCCTTGAACTAGCATTACATCCTTACTGATCATTTTTAACTCATTTAATGCCTTATCAGCTTGCTCTTTATTGCTTCTAAAATTGATGATTACTTTATCACCCTTTTCAAGAAATGCTTTTGCTATGGCGAAGCCAATCCCACGAGTCCCTCCTGTTATGATTACAACCTTACTCATATATAATTTACCCCAGAAGTTAAGTAGCACCAAAAACTTCATTTGGACTCAAATAGCCTAATGTTTTTCTTGGGCTCGAATTAATTTTATCGGTAATCCCCCCATTTTTAACTGCCCTTAAAAGTAGAGGGTTAAGGTTTTTGCGCAGGAGGAATGCCTCCAATCGCTGTATTCGGCCTTTCATGGTTATATGACCATAACCAGCGTGTTGCAAAATCCTGCACCTGTTCGATCGTACTGAATAAATGATGACTTAGCCAGTCATGCTGTATAAGAGCAGCTGTATTTTGTGCTTCTCAGCCCACTAAGATAACAGTTTGCTAACATACCTCTGGTCCATCGACCAACACGTGTTGATGCTATGCGGCACATTCAAAGCCTCAGGTTTTTCCCTGGTTAACCATCTTTTAGATTTTATTCTCAAGTTAAGCTCCAGCTCTTTCGAATAGAAATTGAGTGCTCGCGAACTACTTGTTGCGCGAGCAAGCGCCGTTCCGATGGTCTCTTTACTTTTTTTCTAAAACATCACGAAGAATATCAGCTTTAAGACGTTCTTCAGCATACATCTTCTTCAATGGGATGATTACCATTTACAAAAGTTGCACTTATGAGTTGAATCTAAGTTTTCCACCACTTAAAGATTCTGTTACTGTATGGTGTATTCGTTGATTTAAGGAGAAATAAATGAATGTAAAACGCTTTTTAGGTGCAGCTGTTGTCTTGTTTGGTTTTATTTTTTTATATGAGTGGCTGGTTCATGGTATGTTGCTACAAAGCATGTATGAAGAAACAGCATCTGTTTGGAGAAACCATGAAGAAATGCAGAAATACCTCCACTTTAATTTTATCTTAATAGCTGTGGTTGCTTTATGGGCCACCTTCATGTTTACGCGCTTTTATAAGGACGGAGGTATTGGCAACGGCGTGTGCTTTGGTATTTATATGGGTATTTTCTCAGGCATTCAAGCGTTTGCCGCGTATTTTTATTTGCCTATTCCAATCATGCTCGCTGCTTATTGGCTGCTTAGCTCATTTGTTGAATATGCGATTGGCGGCGCACTAATTGGTGCTATTTACCGTCGTTCTGCCTAGGTTTTGTCATATGTAACACCCCTACCTCCTGTTAAACTTTTGGCTGGGACTGGGGTGTTATTTCGCTTACTGTATTGAATGCTTCAATTCAAAATCAAAATTTAAATAGCGTTGGTGTCCAAAGTTATCTGTCCGCATCATTTGCACTGTTGTTTTGTCAGAGATACATTTCCAGGTTTGTTGGTTATACGTGTATTGCTGATGCTTTTTGCAAAAGGCATGGCACGTAAAAACTCCTATATTTTTTGCGGGTTTCTCGGTTCTTGCTGAATAAAAAATAAATGCCTCGATATTGTGTTGTCGCATGTCAGTCCCTAACTGCTGACTTTCGGTGTAAGATGTTTTGGATGAAATTGCGGATGTGTATTGAGCAAATGGTGGTTTTGTTAAGTCTATTCCCCCTTTCGTTTGAATGCATACATTAAAAGCAGTTAACAAGGTGTCAACATAACCAAGGTTTGCGGTTGTATCTTGATTAAACTTTAACCGATAATAGGCAACTTCAGTAAGTGCGGTTGTGATATCAAGCGAACCATACCAAAGCGAGGGCTCAAATATGTGTCCAAAACGTGAGCCATATTCAAGCGGCGGATAGCGAAATGGCGTGAAAATAAGTGGATCGTTAATATGAGTTTCAATATGCGGTTTTGAGTTTTCTAGTAAATCTTCAAGTATTTCATGCTCTTCAATACTGTCGACCAAATCCCTCGCGTTTAAAATATGTTGTGCTTCAACAACGCGCCACGGTGTTTCTTTAAGAGTGGTAATATGTGAATTTCCCTGGCATGTTTGCCAAATATTCATAATTTACCTCGAATTGCATCTAAGTAATTCAGGACAAATACCAACCCTTGCACGGTTTTAAGCGCATGAATAGGCTGGTTATTGAAATAGGTATTATGGCTGTGTAACCAAGCAAACGCTTTATCATGGTGATTGCCAACGAGCGCATTTAAGCTTCGATATATCCTGAGTAATAAAATGGCTAGCTCCCCTTCTTTGGTATTGGGTGAAATGAACTTTTTACCTTGATGAAGACGTGTTGCACTCGACTCACTGATACCAATGATTTCACTTAAGTCTTTTCCTGATAATTTCCAAAAATCTGCCATGCGAAGCAGTGCTTTGGTAAGGGTTTGTGCTTTATCTGATGCAATAATGGGTATATTCATAGCTGCCACCTCTTTGTTTCATATGAAATTATAGCATATGATTATTTCATAGAAAATTTACAGTGACATATAGACTTAAACGCTACCTAAGATAATAATAAGCTATGAATACAAATCCACCGAAGCCGCTATTTGATACCCTTGCATGCCTTGAAGAGCAATTAGAAGACCGTGCATGGGAGTATCTTGATGAGTGCTATCATCTAGAAGATGTTGTCATATCCGCACAGTTTTTATTGGCTTATAAAGGTAGTCAAGGCACATTTAACGGGTATCGACGAGAAGTAGAGCGTTTTTTGCATTGGGCTGCATTGATTGCTCAAAAAAAGCTGTCTGATTTAAATCGAGAAGATGTTGAAGCATTTATTGAATTTTCACAGGCGCCACCAAAGCACTGGATTGGGCGGTCAAAACCAGCACGGTTTATTGAAAAAGACGCGCTGCGTTTACCTAATTCGGCATGGCGCCCTTTCATTGTAACTGTGTCTAAATCTGCGCATAAACGTGGACATGTGCCAAATATTAAGGATTTTGAGTTATCACAAAGTTCGTTACGTGAGTTATTTGCTATTCTAAGTAGTTTTTATCAATACCTCGTGCAAGAGTCATATGTATCTAACAACCCCTTTGCATTGGTTCGCCAAAAAAGTCGGTTTATTCGTAAAACACAAGGCCCGATTAAAATTAGACGGTTGTCCGAGCTGCAGTGGCAATATGTGGTAGAAAATACGCAAAAACTTGCAACAGAAACACCTGCTTTACATGAGCGGACATTATTTATTTTATCAGCACTTTATGCCATGTATTTAAGAATATCAGAACTGACTGCAACACCGCGTTGGGTGCCGCAAATGAATCACTTCTCGCGCGATGGCGATGGGAACTGGTGGTTTACAACGGTTGGAAAAGGCAATAAAGAACGGCAAATTGCGGTAAGCGAGGCGATGCTTGAGGCGCTCAAGCGTTGGCGCAGGCATCTTGCTCTGCCTCCCCTGCCTTCACTGTCTGATTATTCGCCACTATTACCCAAACAAAAAGGCCGTGGCCCTATCACCAGTACAAATCATATTCGAAATTTAGTGCAGTCTGCCTTTGATGCGGCAATTGATAAACTGCATCAGGATGGTTTACCAGAGGAGGCAGAAACACTACACGAGGCAACCGTTCACTGGTTACGCCACACAGGCATTTCAGATGATGTAAAGGTGCGGCCGCGTGAGCATGTACGCGATGATGCAGGACATAGCTCAAGCGCAATTACAGATAAATACATCGATATTGAGTTACGTGAGCGACACCAGTCGGCACGTAAAAAGCGTATTTTTGATGATGAAGTGACATAACGGAAAGCTCAGGAGGACAAAGGATGTCAGGAAAAAATAAGGATTTAACCACCACAGCGGGTCATGTGATAGCGGATAATCAAAACAGTCTCACAGCAGGACCGCATGGTCCTGTCTTAATGCAAGATTATCAGTTACTTGAAAAGCTCGCGCACCAAAACCGAGAACGTATTCCAGAGCGTGTTGTGCACGCTAAGGGCTGGGGTGCGCATGGCGTTTTTACGGTGACAAATGACATTACAGAATATACGTGCGCAGATGTATTCTCTAAAGTAGGTAAAAAAACAGATGTGATTACACGCTTTTCAACGGTTGCTGGTGAGTTGGGTGCGGCTGATGCAGAGCGTGATGTGCGTGGTTTTGCCGTAAAGTTTTATACAGATGCAGGTAACTGGGATTTAGTGGGTAACAATACCCCTGTTTTTTTTGTGCGAGACCCATATAAGTTTCCAGACTTTATTCATACACAAAAACGTCATCCAAAAACAAATTTAAGAAGTCCGACTGCGATGTGGGACTTTTGGTCGCTTTCACCTGAGAGCTTGCACCAAGTGACAATATTGTTTTCAGATAGAGGGTTGCCGCAATCGGTACGACACATGAATGGGTATGGGTCTCATACGTTTAGTTTAATCAATCAAGCAAATAAGCGAGTGTGGACGAAGTTTCACTTTAAAACTGAGCAAGGCCATACGTATTGGACCAACGAAGAGGCTGCAAAGGTTGTGGGCCAAACACGAGAATCTACGCAGGAAGATTTGTTTAAGTGTATAGAAGCAGGTGATTATCCAAAGTGGAAGCTTTATATTCAAGTCATGCAAGAAGACCAAGTAGCCACTTTTGCGCACAACCCTTTTGATTTAACAAAAGTATGGCCACATGGTGAGTTTCCACTCATTGAAGTAGGTGTTATGGAGCTAAACCGTAACCCTGCTAATTATTTTTCAGAAATTGAGCAGTTGGCAATGTCCCCTTCTAACATTGTACCAGGCATTAGTTTTTCACCGGATAAAATGCTCCAAGCGCGTATTTTCTCTTATGCCGACGCGCATAGGCATCGTATTGGAACGCACTATGAAGCGTTACCTGTGAACAAACCCAAATGCCCCGTGCATACTTATCATAAAGACGGTGCAATGCGATTTCAGGATAATAATACGGATAATCCAGATGCTTATTATGAGCCCAACAGTTTTGGTGGTCCGGTTGAAAACAAGGCTTTTGAAGAGCCCCCGCTTGCATTAGATGGTGATGCAGCAAGGTATTCACATCGCATAAACAGCGATGATTTTGTACAAGTGCGTGCATTGTTCAATTTGTTTGGTGAGGCAGAGCGCGCACGCTTGTATTCAAATATTGCAGCGGCCATGCAAGGGGTGCCAAAGCATATTGTTGAGCGACAATTAAAGCTATTTTCTGAGGTTGATAAGGCGTATGGAGCTGGTGTTAAAGCAGCCCTGACGCGTTAATTAAAGGTTTTAGTTCATGTAAAACATCAGAGGCCAAAAGTCCTGGGCCACCGATGTTTTGAAAGGCTTTATCTCCTGCTGCGGCATGTAATAAAACGGCCATTTGAGTGGCTTGCCAGGCTGTTAAATCTTGCGTTATTAGTCCTGCAATCATGCCACTCAGTAAATCACCCATGCCACCCGAGGCCATTGCAGGGTTGCCCGCATCACAGACGTACATTGGTTCGGAGGCCGTATAAAGCAAGCTATGGTGTCCTTTGAGTACGATGGTACCATGTAGTTTTTTGTATAAAGAAAGGATGGCTTTTTTGCGATCAACTTGAATGTTTGTCGTGGTTGTATTAAGCAGGCGTGCCGCTTCTCCTGGGTGAGGTGTAAAAATACACATGGGGAGTGGTGCCCCTCCCTTCCTAGCCAGCCAATTAAGCCCATCGGCATCGATTAAGCATGGCGTTTTATGTGTTTTAATATGTTGAATGGTTGTATCAAATAGCCACTCAGACCAAGTACTTTGGCCAAGGCCTGGCCCTAAAACAATAACTGTGGCTTTAGTGAGTGCAGTGTTAAGTAAGGTGGTTTCAGTTTTTTTGAGTCCGTAGCAGAGTAATTCTGGCTGACGGCTAACAACAGCTGTTATGTGTTCGGGGCGTGTGACAACAGTAACAAGGCCTGCCCCCATGCGCGCTGCACTCTGCGCTGCAAGTATTCCAGCCCCAGGCATGCCATAATCACTGCCAATAACAAGGACATGCCCAAATGAACCTTTATGTGCATCTTTAGCACGTGGTTTTAGCCACTTGTGCATCTCATCAAAGCTTAATCGTTTTTCAGGCATGGTGGTCACAGATGTATGAGGTATTGTATTATTTTTTACTGAATCAAACATAAATTCAAGTTACTATGTTGGGGTGTGACATGATATATGGTATTCCGAGCATTGTGAGGAATGAAGCCGCTTTTTAACACCAAACGGTTGACAAAAAAATTTAAAAACTGCAAAATATATAAACAGTTATTATCCAAATGCTTCTATGGAATACCCTGCGACACCAAAAATATCACCTAACTTGCACAATTGCTCATTGAATTGCTCTTTGCCTGTTTTGTTATCAAAAATCACTGATTATGCCAAGCTTGAACAGGAAGGGAGCTTACCTGGGGAAGGTGACGCTCTATTTCAATCGTATAGCTTATTGAAGCAACAGTTTGCAGCAGCATATGGCTTATCAGCGTTACAAGAAGAACACTTCACATGGACTGTATTTGCGAGCTTTCTTTATCAGTATAATTTTACAGGCATAGAAATAGTGTTTGCACCGGTACTGCGCCCTTTGATAAATCTTTTTTATGAGCTAGATACACCCGATGAAGCGTGGCATGCAAGACAAACCCCAAGTGATTTAGCTGATTTTAGAAATACGAATATTACGTCCACAGGACGCTATATTTTTTTGTCTTATTCTTTGGTAAACCGTTTTTTTAATAATTATTTTAATATTGATGGACATGTCCATGTTTTTTTGAACGGTGCGTATCACGATGTGCCAAGATCGGTTGAAGATGAAGATGTTGCGCCGTCCCACTCAGAAATAATTCATGTCTATTTAAAGGATCAGCACTATGAACGAACCATTGATGAGGCATATAAAGATGCATATGAGGTCTATGAGAAAGAAAGTAAGGCGCTTCCTAAAGAATTAAAGGCAATTCAAGAAGAACTAGGAAAATGTGATGAGTATGCATCGCTGCATGCTTTGGGCGCGCTTTTCTTATATGGTCGCAAAAAGTTAAGTGATTTTATTTTACAGTCTCAAGCCATTGACGCTGAGCAGCGTGCGCAGTTAGAAGCACAAAAACAGCCGGATGCTAAAAGCTATGTGGCTCAGCATGTTAATGAATTTAATGATAAGTCTGATGCAGAAAAAAAATCCATTGCGATTATGCTGTTAATTTTACTGCATAATGCAGGCAACAAACGCGCTAACTATTTATTAAATAAAATGCGCATTGCATCGGGCACAAAAGAAGCAACGGAACTTGCAGAAGCCGTTTTTAATCGCTGGGATAACCTGGATGCGGTTAAGATAAAGCAAGTAGAGAAGCCGACTGAAGCGCCTTCGAGTTTTTATTTTAACTGTATGGTTGGGCTTGCAGTTGCAGGTGCTGCTATATTAGTGGTTGCTATACTTGTGCAACCTGCGGCTTTAATGCCTTTTGCGAATATTATGGTGGGTGCTGGTATTGCAGCTTTGCTTGCAAGCACTGGTATGTTTGTCGCGAGGCAATTGGGCCGTGATGAGCAGTCAGATACAAACACACCCGAGTTAAAGTAACATAAGAGATCTTCTTATCGCACCGAGCATGGCAGATGGCAGAGTCACGCTTTTTCAGTCACTTTCTTCATAAAGGCTTCATGTGCCGCGCATTCTGCCTCATTCGCATAATGAACGGGAGATGTGCTGGTTAATGGCTTAAAAGGTGCAATGGTTTCTTTGTTTTGTTTTTTAAGCGATGCATCGCCTGCATCAAATAGGCTTGTTTGCCCCCCTGTCATTGCAAGGTATACAAATGCAAGTAGCTCCGAGTCAAGCAATGCACCATGAAGTTTTCGATGGCTATTAACGACATCGTATCGTTTGCAGAGTGCATCCAAATTATTGCGTTGGCCTGGGTGTTTTTCCTTGGCTAAAACGAGCGTATCAAAAACTTTACAGTGTTTTTCCAGTATGTGGGGATATTGGGCGCGTTTTAATTCAGCATTCAAAAAGCCCATATCAAATGGTGCATTATGAATAATCAGTTCAGCATCTTTCACAAAAGCAATGAAATCTTCTAAGATATCCGGAAAACGCGGTTTATCGGCTAAAAACTCGTTTTTGATACCGTGCACTTTAATGGCGCCAGGGTCAATTGCGCGGTCTGGATTTAAGTACACATGAAATTGCTCGCCGGTGAGGCGCCGGTCAATCAGTTCAAGGCAGCCAATTTCAATAATGCGGTGCCCTGTTTCAGGAGAGAGGCCTGTTGTTTCAGTATCGAGAATGATTTGTCGATGCATGTTTATTAAGTCTCTTTGGTTTTTGCAAGGAAGGTGTCGATGGCCGTTGTGGCCAATTCGTCCGCGCGCTCATTTTCAGGGTGTCCAGAATGGCCTTTTATCCAGTGCCACTGAATGGTATGCATCGTTGCAAGTGTATCTAATGTTTGCCACAAATCTGCATTTTTAACAGGTTCTTTTTTTGAGTTTTTCCATCCCTTTTTTTTCCATTGGGAAAGCCAGCTCATCATGCCTTGGCGAAGGTAATTCGAGTCGGTATATAAATTAACGACGCATGGTTTTTTAAGTGCACTCAAGCCTTCAATGGCTGCTTGTAACTCCATGCGGTTATTGGTGGTGTGTGCTGCGCCACCTGAAAGGGTTTTTTCTTTGTTTTTATAGCGTAATAAAACGCCCCAGCCGCCTGGGCCTGGATTACCTCTACAAGCACCATCTGTATAAATTTCAACCATCATTTTGTAAGGGTTCATTGACTTTTCAGCCATGGTAACACAGTCCAGGCTTGATTTTGAGGCATATTTTAAATGTGATACACTACGCAGTCTGCTTTATCTAAAAGAGGGTTGTGTGGCAAGACGAAAATACCAACATCCAGCATCTTTGCCTGTTTTTTTTGCAACAGAAATGTGGGAGCGTTATGGATTTTATGTTGTCCAAACACTACTCGCACTTTATTTAGCGCTCTATTTTAATTGGCCTGATAAAAATATTTATACCCTCATTGGCTCATTTACAGCACTTACTTATGTTTCACCCGTGTTAGGTGGTTGGATTGCTGATCATTTAATCGGACAAAAGCGCGCCACTTTTTTAGGCGGATTTTTCTTGTTTGTTAGCTACATTTTTTTGAGTCTTAGGGCAAGCAGTGAGGCGTTGCCATTCGCACTTGCAGGCATTGCCGTGGGTACAGGACTTTTAAAATCGAACATCTCCTCTTTACTCGGCAATCAATACCCCGAGGACTCTGCAAGTCGAGAGAGTGGCTTCACGATTTTTTATATGGGGATTACAACGGGTATTATTCTAGGGACGACATTACCGAGCTACTTGAATCTTCACTTAGGTTGGTCGGTTTCTTTCTTGAGCGCTGCAATTGGTATTGTAGTTGGGATGTTGGCGTTTGCATTTGGTATTTATCGTTATAAAATTGCAGACTATCGTCCTTATCAATTTAGTTTAAAGAAAAGTGTCCAGGCTTTTTTAATCGTTTCTTTTTTGTCTGTCAGTGCTTGGTTTATTTTAGTATCTCCTAAGTTTGCAGATCTTATCTTTTTTGTGGTTATTCTCTTCTCACTCGCATATATCCTGTCTTGTATTTATAAAGAACCTAAAGAACAAGCTAAAAAAACGACTATCATTTTGCTTTTGTGCTTAACGTCCGTCATGTTTTGGATATTTTATTTTCAAATGTTTTTGTCTTTAACACTATTTATTGCACGTGTGGTTCAACCTAAGCTATTTGGTATCTCTTGCCCACCTCCTTATTATGTTGCAATACAAAGTTTTGCCATGATTTTGATCGGTATTTTCTTAGCGCGTGATAAAGTAGACCGTTCGCAGCAAGAAAAGGTAGTGCGTTCGGGTAATAAGTTTTTGCTTTCAATGTGTGTTATGACACTTACGTATGCTTTAATTGCTTTGGTGGCACATGTAGGTTTACGCTCTGAGCTGTTACTTTCTCCTTTATGGATAATTCCTGCTTATCTACTGATTTCACTTGCAGAGTTGTTGCTTTCTCCTGTTGGGCTGTGTGCTATTACCTTGTTGTCGAGTCGAAAGCGTGTTAGCACTATGATGGGAATCTTTTTTGTCTCTTTAGGAGTAGGTGGTTTTTTATCGGGAAAACTTGCTCAATTAACAGCGATTCCATTGGGCGAGCTTTCTTTATTGGAAATAAAAGCACACTATGCAACCTCGTTTACAACGATTTTTTGGATTTTATCCGCTTTAACCCTCGGTTGTGTTATTTTGAATTTCCTCATTCGCCGCTTAATGCGAGGTATTGCTTAGGAGAGTTACACGGGCACATTTATATGTCGTATCTAATGCCCACTGTCCCTAAATTATAGAAGTGTGAGCCGATAGAAACAGTCCATTCAGTGGTTGCATTATGCCGCTCTCTAACCGTGGATCCAAAGAAGTAATTTCCCGATGCAAGAATAAGAAGCCGATATTCAGCAAATATTTTAATTGTATCACTTAGGATGTATGTCATTCCTACTTTAGGTTGTGCAGCAAATGTTACGCTTGAAGCATTAGGATCGCTATTGAAATGATTTATATTTGGCTCCGGAGGGTCTGTTTGAAAAGAAGTGGCATTTGAAATCGCAGTCACTGCACTTCCAATGCCGGCTCCGATGTAAGGATGTACTTTTTCCCAGTTGACATTGTCCATGTGTAAAACTGCATTGATGAGAAATACACCGATATCTAGGGGGAAAGTGTTCTGAAATTTATGCTCAGGTATATGCAGCAGGTTATTATCTTTATCCTCTACTTTGAATGTAGAATGCCCAATGTAGTAACCTTCAAGCTCTGTGGCCGGTGAGATACTCCATTTAGTATCAACATGTTTGATTGGGCGAGGAAGCCATTGATAGCCTACTTGACCACCAAGAATCCAAGCGGAGTTAGCGTTGCTCGTGCCCCGAGCGTTGACATCCACGGGTCTCGCTGCAAGTGCAAAAAAAGAAGTGCCTTTTTGCTTTATGGGGGCACTGGTCGCACCGCCGCCGCCACCAAATACAGAAAAATAAATATAATCCGCTTGGGGGGGTAGTTCACCCATGGTGCCAGCAGATAGCGTTTGGAATGGTGTGATAGATAGGCTTGCAATAATTGTATATAGATAAGTTATTACAATTTTATTCGAGCGCTTTAGGGTGTGTTGACATTTCGTTTTACTGCCTACTTGGCCCGCTTTATGCGGGCCATCCAGTGGTTTTAAGTACCACTTTGACTGGATACCCCGCATAAAGCGGGGTGCGTAGGGAAGAAAAAAGTAATTTTGAGGTATTTCAGCCAATTGTCAACACTCCTAAGTCGCTTGAAATTTTTCTTGTTGTGGGATGTATGCTTCAACGAGCTGAAGAATAGCAGTATTAGCTTCTGGAAATTGGAGCGTATCGATTACTTCTCGAGAAGCCCACTGTAAGGCGAGCTGGCCATCATTACAGCTCGCAGTGCCCTCATACTGAAGTACTTGAAATACGTGTAGCCTCACTTTCTTATCAGGGTAGGTATGTTTTATTTGACCGATTAATTCTGCTGACTGTACCTGAAGCCCAACCTCTTCTTGAATTTCTCGGACTAGTGCATCATAAGGCGTTTCGTTGGGTTCAACTTTTCCACCAGGCATTTCCCAAAAGCCGCCATGAGAAATATCAAATGCACGACGCGTCACTAAAAAGCGTTTGGATGTATCTGTAATAATGGCAACAGATACATCAACAATACTCATGCGAGTTTTCCGTGACACACTTTATATTTTTTATTGGAGCCACAGGGACAAGGATCGTTACGCCCTACTTTTTGAGGATCACGCCTGAAAGTTGCAGTCGTTTTAGCGGATTCTGCCACATCGTCATCTACAGACTCTTCACTTGAGCGCACCAATCGGAGAGACGTAACGTTGTGCTCAGCGCGTCGTTTTTCTTCAACAGCATCAACATCTTCAGGTTCACTAATTTCTACAGACAATAAGAGTTTTACAATTTCAAACTTTAATGTATTAAGTAGGTGTGTAAATAATGCAAAGGCTTCGCGCTTATACTCTTGTTTTGGATCTTTCTGTGCATACCCGCGCAAGTGAATACCCTGTCTTAGGTAATCCATAGAGGCAAGGTGTTCACGCCAGTAATGGTCCATGCTTTGCAGCATGATAGACTTTTCAAACTGAGATAAGAGTTCGCGACCTAAGAGGTCTTCTTTTGTTTGATAATGTTGCTCTGCAAGTTCGATAACACGCGCTTTCACTTGCTCTGGTTGAATATTGTGGTCTTTTTCAATCCAAGCTTTTAATGGTGCATCTAACTTAAATTCTTCATTGAGAATAATTTGTAGTGCATCAATATCCCATTGATCTTCTAAGCTATTAGGCGGTAAGTGTGTATCAACCAGTGTCTCTATAACACCCGTTATCATTTTAGAAATGCTTGCCTTAGGGTCCTTAATTGTCATAATTTCAGCACGTTGTGCATACATCACTTTGCGTTGCTCGTTAGCAACATTGTCATAACTGAGCAATTGCTTTCGAATATCAAAATGATGTCCTTCCAATTTTCGTTGCGCATTTTCAATCGCTTTGGTGACTAGGTTATGTTCAATAGGCTCACCTGGTTTCATACCGAGCTTTCGCATCATAGATGCGACGCGTTCTGATGCGAAAATACGCATGAGACTGTCTTCAAGAGACAAGTAAAAGCGGCTGCTGCCAGGGTCCCCCTGGCGACCAGAGCGTCCTCTTAATTGATTATCGATACGACGCGACTCATGCCGCTCAGACCCAATAATACGTAATCCCCCAGCTTGAATAACCTCATCATGGCGCTTTTGCCAGTCGGCTGTTAGTGCGTCACGCTCAGCAGTGGTTGCATCGTGTGGGAGGGCTGCAAGCTCTGCTTGCAAGCTACCGCCAAGTACAATATCGGTCCCACGGCCTGCCATATTGGTTGCAATGGTAACAGCACTTGGCCGACCTGCTTCTGCAATAATATGGGCTTCTTTTTCATGAAACTTTGCATTGAGTACTTGGTGCTTAATGTTTGCTTTTTTAAGAAGTTGATGTAAGTACTCAGAAGCCTCAATAGATGCTGTACCGACAAGTACGGGTTGTTTGCGCTGAATACAGTCACGGACATCTTCAATGACCGCTTGGTATTTATCTAGTTGTGTCAAATAGACCAAATCAGGCTCATTAATACGCGCCATTGGCTTATTGGTTGGAATAGCAACGACTTCCAAGTCATAAATTTGCTGAAATTCATATGCTTCGGTATCAGCTGTACCAGTCATACCAGCGAGCTTGTCGTAAAGACGGAAAAAGTTTTGGAAGGTAATTGAGGCAAGCGTTTGGTTTTCGCTTTCGATAGAAACCCCTTCTTTGGCTTCAACGGCTTGATGCAGCCCCTCAGACCAGCGTCGACCAGGCATAGTACGACCGGTATGTTCATCGACAATAACCACTTGGTTGTTTTGTACGATGTAATCTACATCTTTGTGAAACATCACATGTGCACGAAGGCCCGCGTTAACGTGGTGCATTAACAAAATATTGTTTGCGTGGTACAAGCTTTCGCCTGCGGCAAGTAATCCTGCTTGGTTGAGCAAAGTTTCAATGTGCTGGTGACCCGCTTCTGTTAAGTGGACTTGTTTTTGTTTCTCATCCACCGTGTAATCGCCGGTTACTCCTTCCCCGTCATCGGATGCTTCTGCTTCTCCTGGTTGTAGGGTGAGCTTTGGAATGAGCTGATTGATTTTAAGATAGAGCTCTGAGCTGTCTTCGGCGGCTCCCGATATAATAAGTGGAGTTCTTGCTTCATCGATTAAAATAGAGTCGACTTCATCTACAATAGCAAAGTGTAAATCACGCTGTACCTTATCTTCTAGACTAAAAGCCATATTGTCTCGAAGATAATCAAACCCAAACTCATTGTTGGTGCCGTATAAAATATCAACGCCATAGGCAGCTTGTTTTTCAGGGTGACTCATGTCGCCATGAATGACACCGACTTCGAGTCCTAAAAATTTAAAAACAGGGTCCATCCAATCGGCGTCTCGCTTTGCCAGATAATCATTGACGGTAACAATATGTACACCACGGCCTGTAAGTGCGTTTAGATAGGCAGCAAGGGTTGCCATGAGGGTTTTTCCCTCCCCTGTTCCCATTTCAGCGATGTTTCCTTCGTGTAGAACCATCCCTCCAATCAGCTGTACATCAAAGTGGCGTAACCCCAAGGTTCTAACAGAGGTTTCACGAACCACGGCAAAGGCTTCTGGCAAGATTTCATCTAAGCCTTCTCCGTTATCTACGCGTTGTTTAAGCGCAGCAGTTTTGGCTGCAAGCTCGGTATCTGAGAGTGCTTGCATGGAAGGCTCAAGCGCATTAATTGCAAGTACTGTTTTTTGCATGCGTCTTAGGGTGCGCTCATTTCGACTTCCTAACACCTTTTTGATTAATGTCGTTAACATCCCAGCTAATCCTCGTATTCGCCCTTAAAATAGTGTTGCCTAATGTACTAGAGTTGGCGCAGAAAATCTATCCAAAAGCCGCTAGATTTGAGGTAATGCTCTAAGGAATGATGATTGATACGAGCATTCCTCCATTGAAACGATTGTTTCGAAAAGTGTCTGCATCATAAGGTTTTCTTTTAGCGTTTTTAAATTTAAAAGCGTTTGCTTGAATGTACGTGCATGAGGGAGTCCGTGTACTAAATTTAAAATAGGTTTTAGTAGACAGTTAATGGGGGCGTCTTGGTGTTTTGCATAATTGAGATAGTTTTTAAGGGTTTCAGCACGCGTTGGTTTTGAAATACTTGGATATAAAGTATGGTGTATTTCTGCAATGGCGTAAGGGTGGCTGCAGGCCAAACGCCCAATCATCACACCGTCCAGTGTTTTTAAATGTGCTTGAATGTCATCAATTGTATTAACTTGTCCATTAATGACAACCGGTATGTGGCTTGGAATGGAACCCTTTATACGATGTACGTAGTCATAGTGCAATGGTGGAATGGTACGATTTTGTTTGGGGTTTAACCCTGTAAGCCATGCCTTTCTGGCGTGGACAATGAGTTTATCAGCACCTGCGTCAATCAATGTATTTACAAAGCTTTCAAAAAACGCATAGCTATCATTGTTATCAATGCCAATACGTGTTTTTGCTGTGACAGGAATAGAAACGGCATCTTTCAAGGCCATGATGCAATCTGCAACACGTTTAGGGTCTGCCATTAGAGATGCGCCAAACTGTCCGGCCAGTACACGCGCACTTGGGCAGCCTAAGTTTAGATTAATTTCAGAAAAGCCTGCGTCCTCCCCTTTTTTTGCAGCTGTGGCAAGTGCATCAGGCGATGAACCGCCTAGTTGCAATGCAACAGGCGTTTCTGCAGGATGAAACTGAAGCGTTTTAAGTGGTTGATGCTGAATAGCATTAGGCGTTTGCATTTCGGTATAAACGAGCGCTTTGGGTGCCAAAAGGCGCATGAGCATTCGAAAGTGCGTGTCGCTCCAATCAATCATCGGTGCTATGGCAAGCGGTGAAAATAAAGGGGCTTCAGTAAGGCTCATGGTCAGTGATGCTAGTCAAGTTATAAAAATGAATTGTAGTTTATCAAACTTAGACTTAAAATAGCCTTAATTTCTCAATGTGCGGAGAAAAAAAGCATGTTATCTTCAGAATTGCCTGCAAATGCAGTAGATAGTGTCCGAGCATATTTATTAAGTCTTCAGGAAACCATCTGCGATACACTAGCATCAATCGATGGCTCAGCATCTTTTATTCGCGATGAATGGACGCGCAGCAGCGGCGGTGGCGGCATTTCTCGCGTACTTGAGAAAGGTGCTGTATTTGAAAAAGCAGGCGTTAATTTTTCAGAAGTGCATGGTGCTAACTTACCGCCATCTGCAACAGATAGTCGTCCTGAGCTGGCTGGTTGCTCGTTTCGTGCTATGGGTGTTTCTTTAGTGATTCATCCAGATAACCCATATGTGCCCACCTCACATGCGAATGTACGTTTTTTTATTGCTGAGCAAGCAGGAAAGCCGCCTATTTGGTGGTTTGGTGGTGGTTTTGATTTAACGCCTTACTACGGTTTTCATGAAGATTGTGTGCATTGGCATCAAACCGCGCGTATGGCGTGTGAGCCTTTTGGTTCGGATGTATATCCTGCGTTTAAAGCGTGGTGCGATCGCTATTTTTACTTAAAGCACCGGGAAGAGGCGCGCGGCATTGGTGGTTTGTTTTTTGATGATTATGCTGAAAACAGTTTTGAGCATAGTTTTGGCTTGATGAAAAGTATCGGAGATGCGTACCTTAAAGCATATACCCCTATTGTAAATAGACGCAAAGACACGCCTTTTGGAGAGCATGAAAAAAACTTTCAACGATATCGTCGAGGACGTTACGTTGAGTTTAACTTGATTTATGACCGAGGCACGTTATTTGGCTTACAATCAGGTGGACGAACAGAGTCAATCTTGATGTCTCTTCCACCTGAAGTAGAATGGGCGTATCAATGGACGCCGAATAAAAACACACCTGAGGCAACACTTTACGACACCTATCTTCCCGTAAAAGATTGGTTAGCAGATGTGCCTGTAACAGCCTAAAGTGCTAAACTTCAACTTCCGCTGCTTCGAGCCGCATCACATCCTGTGCTTTTAGGCCTTTAGGACCTTTATCTAGCCGGAAGCTTACAGACTCTTTTTCTTGCAGTGTTTTAAAACCAACACCTTGGATCTCTTTGTAATGTACAAAAACATCTTCCCCTGCATCGTTGATAATAAATCCAAATCCCTTTTTTTCATTGAACCACTTCACATGGCCCGTTTCACGCTCTGACATACTTTCATCCTTTAATAGTACTTGAGAAACAGTTGTTGGTAGACCAAGAGGACTGGCTCACACATCCTCTATAAGTTAGCATACCAGCTTTTTAGCGTTTGTTAATTGTTTTTGATGGGATATTTGTATGGATATTGAAAAAGAAGCGTTTATTCAAATGATATTGGGGGCAAAAATACTTCGTTTTGGGGATTTCACGTTAAAGTCAGGTAGAGCGAGCCCCTACTTTTTTAATGCGGGCTTATTTTATGAAGGCGTTATTTTAAAGCGCGTTGGTGATTTTTATGCTAGCACATTACTAAGAAATCAGCCCGAGGCAACGCATCTTTTTGGTCCGGCTTATAAAGGATTGCCACTTGCCACGGCAACAGCGATTGCATGCGCTGAAAAAGGTGTGAATGTGTCGGTGACATTCAATCGCAAAGAAGTTAAGGCGCATGGTGAAGGTGGTCTCTTAATGGGGGCACCACTTGAAGGAAGAAAAGTGGCAATGATAGATGATGTCATTACAGCTGGTACGGCATTTCGTGAATCAAAAGCCCTGATTGAGGCAGAGGGAGGTCATTTAAAAACGGTTGTGATTGCACTAGATAGAGAAGAGCGAGGTGCTGGAAGCGTGTCAACGCTTTCCGAGATTAAAGCTTCAGGCATTCAAGTTTTCTCTATTATTACGTTCAGTGACTTAATGGATTATTTGAGGAAAAATTCTGAAATAACGCACCTTAAACAATTAGAAAACTATAGAGCGCAATATGGCGCTTAATTAAAGCGTAGTGGTCTCAGTTGCTCAAATTTAAAAAAACTCTCTGTGCATGACAGGCTTTTATTATGTACAGAGAAAAAATATACAAGCAACTTGTAATTTATTTTTAATAAGTGTTAATCTAATAGTCTTCCCTGAAAAAAAGGGATGGCTTTAAAAGCTTTTGTTGTAGAAGTAGCTTTTCGACTTTGTACTCATTAAAAGAGTTATTCTAAGGAGAGTTATTATGCAACTAAAACCTAGAGAAGTTGTCCTACTCAAACCAACGCCTGCGTTTTTAACGTTTCTTGCAGGGCAGCTTCCTAAAGAGGCTTTGCCTGCATTCGACCTGCTACAGACAGACACTACAGCGTATACTTTACCGCTTCATGAGTCGGATGACGCCTTACTTGATATGCTTGAAATGAATTTTCCATATATGTTTCAGTATGAAGTAAAACGCTGGCTTGGCGATGAGGTGCTCTTAAGTTTGAATGCGAGTTTTCTTGATTTTCTTTGTTGTTTTAAATTCGAAATGCACGCTCATATGGTAGTTTTAGAAACTGCCTTTGAAGAAGGGCAACAATTGCTTCGTGTGAAACCACGTGCATTGCTTTTAAAAAAAATGCAGGAAGATACAAGTGATGTTGATGATAAAAGCGTTTTTACAAGGGTTGAGCGAGTTTCATTGTCACATTTAACTGAGAATGCAACAGTTATTATTAAACATTTTAAAGCGCTCAGTGAAGTGCACCTTTTTATGGAGCAATATTTTCGTCCAATTTTCAAAATGGAAATGATGCGGGTGTGTGAGTCCCGAGACGCGTGGCCAGAGGTTGAATCATTTGAAGCATTTAGGCGTTATTTTATAATTGATATTCACACACATCTGGTGCATTTAGACGAAGTAAACGAATAAAAAAGTGAGCGAACGATGGATATGTATCTTATTATGTTTTTTTGTGTAATTAGTATTGCGTTAATAGGCGGGGTTGGCACGTTATTATGGCAATCGCGTCTAAGTCGCGATAAGCAACTTAACCAAAAAGCGCAACTCAGAGCGCTTGATAAAGAAAGTAAGGGGCTCCGAGAGTTGCGTCAACAACAGAGTAAAGAAAGGTGTTTTCAAGCGCATTATGCAGTGCTTGGTGATACCAAAGCAGAGATTCAAGCTGTCAATCAAAAAATTGATGTGTTATTTGAGAAAAAACTTGTACTTATTCAATCGTACGAAAAACTGGTACATGAAGCATCTTCCTATATGATACTGGGGTTTGAATTTTTCTCATCTAAAAAAACACCTAAAATATTGACTGAACACTTCGAGCAGATACTTGAAACTTATGAAAAAGAGCTTAGCACACTACAGACACATCGAGCTGGATTATGGGATATGCGAGCAGATTTTCAAAAGCACCTGCTGGATGAGGAAAAGGTGAGGAATGATCATTTAGATAACTTGTACCATGAGCATACCGCTTTGCTTGAGAAAGTGTACTTAGGACAACTTGAAAGTACGGATGCAGTGAATAAGGCTTCTATAGAAGCAGGTACACAATCATTGCAAAGCAGCATTTTTTATCCACTCCAATTTTTAACGTCTTTTTTTAGTTCAACTAAAAAAACAGATGTGCTAAAAAAAGTAGTGAGCGAAAATCAGCGGCGAGAAATGGTAAGCGAAGTAGAAAAAGGTGTGAATACGGATGTCACCCTTGATATGAATGAAGGTTTATTAACAGATTACTTGTAGGGAGTGCTTAGTGAATAAATGTGTCCGATTTTGTTTTTACACAGGAATGGCAAATATTATTTGTATTTTAGGGCACACGAGTTCTCCAGAGGCGCTGCAACTTGCTAATAAAGGTAAACAAAATACACCGGCACCCTATCAATTTGCCGTTGGCACTTTATCTGCTTTAAACGCTAAAAATCAGGATATTCCTCTGCGCGCACAAATCTATAGAAGTACTGATGGGGGGCAACATTGGGAGGTGCCGCAAGTGGTGACTTATCCTGATTCGTCACGTGGTGAGGTAGATAGTGAGCCGGTTATTCAACCAGAAAACACCATACTTACGAGTGTTGCATGTTTACCCTCGAGAGATGCGTGTATTGCAGGTGGGTATAGTGGCGTAGAAGACCCAAGAAGTATACTTTATGCAACAACTAACGCAGGTGACGCATGGTTTGGGCCTATTCGTCCCCCACTGCCTCAATCACTTGTTAGTACTCAAATTAAAGATGTCAGTTATTCTAAAAAGGGATATCGTTGCCTTGCCGTTGGAGAAGCATACTTACGCGAGCGATACGCACCCAAGGTAGGTATTGCTTATCGCTCTTCAGATTGTATTAACTGGAATACACCACCTGCTGTGATTGCGCCAGAAGGTCATCATGCACTGCTTCATTCAGTGAGTTGTAGCGAGTCAGGGCTGTACTGTTTAGCTGTTGGTTTACAACCAGATACATTCGAGCTATTTTCAGCAAATACGGAAGACTATGGAAAAACTTGGCGTATTACTACACCGCCTCGCCCCTATCGTTATTCTAACATGGGGTTTTCTGCAGTTAGCTGCTCTGACTCTGGTATGGCTTGTGTTGCAGTTGGGTACATAACTGAAGGCCCGTTTGATGAAGGAACACATTGGCCTATTAGCTACACATCAACAGATGGAGGCACTACTTGGAAGGCACCTGTATTTTTAAGTGTGCCAACGGTTTACAATGAGACTACCCTGTCAGGCGTAACCTGTGATAGTGAAGGTAATCAGTGCATTGCATTTGGGATGAGTTCAGCGGGCTTGTTCTTTAAAACGCCAATTATTTATAAGACTTTAGACGCAGGTTTAACCTGGAGTTTAATAACGCCCGGAACAATCAGTGCTATGCAGCAGCTAAATGACATTTCTTGTAATGAACACTTGGAGCATTGCACGCTTGTTGGGAGTCATGCTTCAGGTCCGGTTAGTTATTCATCGCTTGATGGTGGAAATACTTGGCGCGGGCCTTTCCGCATTAAAACGCCTGAAGGGTTTAAAGAAAGCCAGGTGCTGGGTGCTGGATGAGAGGTTATAAATAAATTGCGCCTAAAATAGCGGGTTTTTTAGCACCCGTGATGGCTGTTAAATCGAGAGAATTATGGTTTAACGTTTGTTTTGCAAACCATGCAAACATCATTGCCTCGAGGTAGTTAGGATCTATATGAGCGATATGGCTCGTATGCACTGAGAGGAGAGGCAAATAACTGCTTAAAGCGTCAATGAGAGCTTGGTTATGTGCCCCACCACCACATAGTAATACTTGTGTGCAAGGGATGTACGAGTTTTGGATGACATCAGCAATTGACCGCGCGGTTAGGTGGAGTAAGGTTGCTTGAATATCTTCTGTTTTCTGCCCCGCTTCAATATACTGCTCAAGCCATGTGAGTGAATAATAAGATTTATCGATGCTTTTTGGGGCCTCTTTTTTAAAATATGCATCGTTTAAGAGTGCTTTTAAAAGTGTTGGTATGATAGTTCCTGTGCGAGCCCAATTGCCATTGGCATCATAAGGTAGGCTTTTATGTTTTCTAATCCAAGCATCCATGAGTGTATTGCCTGGGCCTGTATCATACCCTATGGGAGAGGCTGATTGGTCTAAGAAGGTTATATTAGAAATGCCGCCAATATTAACCACCGCAAGGGGTAAATTTTCATTTTTAAAGCACTCCTTGTGGTAGCATGGCGCAAGCGGTGCTCCCTGCCCGCCTAGGATAAGGTCACGTGTTCTGAAGTCTGCAACAACGGTAATGCCTGTTTTTTCAGCAATGGTGTGCGGGCATCCCAGTTGTAATGTTGCTGGGATAGTAGTATTTGGGCTGTGATAAACGGTTTGTCCATGGCTTCCAATCGCTGTGATGTCAGAAGCTTGGTAAGGCGTTTGTTTAAGTAGTGCAAGTGTTGCGTCTGAAAATGATTGACCAATAAGGTGGTGCAGCTCTAGGAGTGATTGGAGTGTGTATGGCTTTGATGGGTTAAAGTCGAGTAGCTGTGCCTTTAATGCTGCAGGATATGGGTATGTGATGCCTTGAATCAGTTGGTGCGTGTCTGGATTAACCAACGCAGCATCAATGCCATCCATACTTGTACCAGACATGAGTCCGATATATAAACTCATAACGGTGTTACCTGAAAGCAACGATAAAAATTGGCAGTTGTTTCGCGCGCAATGGTTTCATAAGAAGTTTCACGCAATTGTGCCAACGCTTCTGCTACGTGTTTGACCCAGGCTGGGTGATTTGGTTTTCCGCGGTTGGGCGTTGGGGCAAGATAAGGCGCATCTGTTTCAATCAGTATTTTATCAAGTGGCGCCTTTTTAGCAACATCATGCAGGACATGGGCATTTTTAAAGGTGACAATGCCTGAAAATGAGATGTAAAAGTTGAGGTCGATAGCACGCTGTGCGATATCCCAGTTTTCTGAAAAGCAGTGCATGACGCCACCAATTTCATCTGCCTTTTCTTCTTTCATAATTTGCAGTGTGTCTTCTGCTGCAGCGCGTGTATGAATAATTAAAGGTTTATTGAGCGCACGTGCAACACGGATGTGGGTTCGAAAACTTTCGTGCTGCATTTTTATTGCTTCTGCTGTTTCCGTTCTAAAGTAGTCCAGGCCTGTTTCACCCAAAGCAATACAGCCAGGTGTATTTGCGAGTGTTTTGAGTGTGTCAGTATCTAGTGCATGTTCTGTGACATCGTTTGGGTGAACACCGATAGAAATACTGACATCAGTATAGCGTTTATTGAGCTCACTCAATATGAGTGCATCTTCGGGGGTGATACAAACACACAGAAAATGCTTAACCCCTGCAGCGCGCGCTTCATCAAGTGCTGCATCTAAGCTACCACCAAATGCGGTTAAATCCAATTGATTGAGGTGGCAATGTGAGTCAATGATTGGGAATGGTTGGGTATGTTCGTTGGTCATATGTATCCCATTAAAAGGGTTTCGAGTACAAGCGTTGAGTTTAAAGGGATGTCTTGGTGCATTTGTTGTGTGAACTTTAAAATCATATCTAATTGTTTGAAATAATGCACGGGTGAATGCTTTGATGCAAGCTTTGCTATAGGGTGGCCTGGGCTAACGGATGGGTCAGGAATCAGTTGATAGCGCAGCAGTGTTGTTGTGAGTAATTGAAAAAACCACAACCAGTCAACCAAGGCATGTGGTGTGCCCCACTCGCTTGCGAGTTGGCATATAGACGTACTTTGATGCGATAAGCCGGATATTTTTTGAATAATGGTTGCTTGCTCTTTAAATAAAAGACCACGAGGGCTGTCGGCATTGTATTGTAAGCCAATATTTAAATAGCCTGGTGCATCGTGGCTGACTGTGACATGAGGGTCTTCAATTGTATGAACTTGACACCGACTCATAATTGTTTGAGGAAGGGTATCAAGATGTGTCGCAAGCAAAATAAAGTGTGTATGGTTAGGCGGCTCTTCGAGTAGCTTCAGAAGCGCATTGGATGCCGAACGATTCAACTCATTGGCAGGATGGATGATAATGATCTGATATAGTGCACACTGAGGTGTTTGATAAACCGTTTGTTGTAACTGTCGAATTTGATCAACTTTGATTGCAACCCCTGCTTTTTCTTGGGTGATATATATCATATCAGGGTGTGTTTGTTGATGCACAAGCATACAAGCACGACAAGTACCACAAGGCTTTTTTTCAGACTCACACAGCATGCTTTGTGTAAGTTCTTTGGCTAAATCAAGCATTGAAGTATGCTCTGAGCCAACCAGTAGACTTGCTTGTGGTAATGCTTTTGTAAGCTGTGCTATAAGCTTATGACTGGATAAATTCATAGCCATGAGACACCAGGTGTTGTTCTAGCGTTGTACGAATGAGGTGCTGTACCATTGCGAGTGGTTTACTTGCATCAATTAAAATAGTGTTATCAAGTGTGCTGAGCCTTTTATGGTATGCGTCATAGACGCGATGAAAAAAATCAACGGACTCTTGTTCTATTCGGTCGGTATGTCCGCGCTCTAAAATACGTTGTAGGCCTTGCTCGGGAGGTAAGTCTAAAAAAAGAATAAGGTCTGGGTTGAGGTTTTGAACACAAAAGCTTGATAAGTGTTGAATCATAGCTTCATCAAGCCCTCTTCCACCACCTTGATAAGCCCATGTGGAGAGTTCGAAGCGGTCAGCTAACACCCAGGCACCACGCGCGAGTGCAGGCCGAACTACTTGCTCAATCAGTTGAAAGCGAGCAGCATAAAATAAAAGGAGCTCCGAGTGTGCGAGCAATGGCTCCTTATCTGATGTTTGTTGAATGATTTCACGAATCTTTTCGCCAACGCGTGTTCCCCCTGGCTCCCTGGTTGTGATCAACTCGGAAACATAGGGAGAAAGAAAGCGTTTAATCGTGGTGAGGGCAGTTGACTTTCCGGCTCCCTCTAAGCCTTCGAGTACAACAAATTGACCAGGCAATGCTGCCATCAGTTACGACTCAAATTTTTTAAACAATAACGTTCCATTGGTTCCACCAAATCCTAAGGAGTTACTTAAGACATAGTTTATGGCACGTTTTTGTGGTGTATGTGGCACATAATTTAAATCACAGCCATCATCAGGGTTATCCAAATTAATGGTAGGCGGCGCAATTTGATCGCGAATGGCAAGAATACTAAAAATAGCTTCAATTGCACCTGCAGCACCTAAAAGGTGACCTGTCATCGACTTAGTGGAACTGACTGCTAAATTGTAAGCATGGTCTTTAAAAATGCGCTTAATTGCCAAGGTTTCGTTCTTATCGTTTAAATAAGTAGAAGTACCGTGTGCATTAATATAATCAACTTCGTGAGGCTGAATGCCTGCATCTTTAATGGCAGCTTCCATAGCGGCAGTTGCACCCTCAGCATTTTCATCTGGTGAAGTAATATGATAGGCATCGCCGGACATACCAAAACCTGCTAGTTCCGCATAAATTTTAGCACCACGTGCTTTTGCATGCTCATATTCTTCAAGTACTAAAACGCCTGCGCCATCCCCCATTACAAAGCCATCTCTGTCTTTATCAAATGGGCGAGAGGCCTTTTCGGGTTCATCATTGCGTTTTGACAGTGCTCGAACAGCTGAAAAGCCTGCCAGACATAAGGGCGTTAATGTCATTTCAGCACCACCACACACCATTACATCCGCATCGCCATATGCAATCATACGCCCGGCAAGACCAATGCTATGGGTGCCAGTTGTACATGCGGTTACTATAGAAAGGTTTGGGCCTTTTAAGTTGTGCTTAATCGAAATTTGTCCCGCCACCATATTGATAATGCCAGCAGGAATAAAAAATGGAGAGACTTTTCGCGGACCAGATTGCATTAACCTGTCTTGATTATTGGTAATGGTTTGTATGCCGCCTATGCCCGCACCCACAGAAACACCTATGCGATGCGATAACGCTTCTGTAATATCAAGATTTGCATCAGCAAGCGCTTCATCGGCTGCAACCACACCATACTGTGTGAATGGGTCCATCTTTCGAGCTTCTTTTGCTGGGATATAATCTTCAACATTAAAGTTTTTAACTTTCGCCCAAAATTTTGTGGAATAGCTCGAAGTGTCAAGCCCTTCTACAGGGCCTGCACCACTCACACCCGCGAGGATGTTTTTCCAGGTTTCATCGACGTTAAGCCCAACGGGGGTTAACATACCAAGACCTGTGATAACAACGCGTCTCTTAACCATAGATTAGTCTTGACTCTTGAGGTTTGCATCGATGTAGTCGATAGCACCTTGTACGGTTGTTATTTGTTCTGCTTTTTCATCGGGAATTTCTGTTTCAAACTCCTCTTCTAACGCCATAACTAATTCAACTGTATCTAAGGAGTCAGCACCTAAGTCATCCACAAAAGAAGCATCATTTTTTAACTCTTCTTCTTTTACGCCCAATTGTTCAGCAACAATTTTACGGACTCTTTCTGCTACTGTACCATTTGCACTCATAACCTATAGTTCCTTTTTCGATTGATAAAAAATAAAAAAATCTACTGCTGGGTAGTTTATTCGATTCTTAAAATAACGCAAGTTTTACAACCTTTTTAATGCATGTACATACCACCATTGACATGAATTGTTTCGCCAGTGATATATTTTGCAGCATCTGATGCAAGAAAAGCAACTGCTGCAGCGATATCTTCTGGTGCACCAAAGCGCTTCAATGGAATACGCTTTTTCATTTCAGACTTAACCATATCAGGCAAAACTTCAGTCATTTCTGTTTCGATAAAACCTGGGGCTACCACATTGACAGTGATACCACGACTACCAATTTCTTGCGCTAATGACTTAGAAAATCCTATTAAGCCCGCTTTTGCGGCGGTATAGTTGGTTTGTCCTGAGTTGCCACTTGAACCAACGACTGAGCCAACATTAATAATGCGACCAAAGCGCGCGCGAAACATGGGTTTTATAGCCGCACGTGTCATCCGAAAGATAGCACTCAAATTGGTTGCAATGACGCGATCCCATTCTTCATCGCTCATACGAAGCAATAAGTTATCTGCTGTGACGCCTGCGTTATTGACCAATATATGGGGCGTTTTATCTGCATCATCGAGCGTGGATAAAAGCGTGTCTATACTGTTTGAATCAGTAACATTTAAAACGGCGCCTTCTCCAGGAAGATTTGCCGCCTCTAAATATGTGCTGATGTTTTGTGCACCTTTTTCGGTGGTTGCAGTTCCGATAACATAGGCACCATTTTCGGCTAATGTTTTGGCAATCGCCATACCAATACCACGACTTGCGCCTGTAACAAGCGCGATTCTATCTTTTAAACTGTTCATTTAGAAATTCCCTCAAGGCTTAAGTATTTTTCAAGATTTGCGGGTGTATTTACACTGGCAGCAGAAATACTTCTATCGATTCGTTTTACAAGGCCTGATAAAACACTGCCTGGACCACACTCAATGATATGTGTGATGCCGGACTGCTGCATTGCTTGAATCGTTTCAACCCATCTAACTGGGCTATACAGTTGTTTTGCAAGCAATTTCCGCATGGTTTCTGGGTTATCATGAATGCTTAAATCAACATTACTAATGACTGCACGCTTAGGGCTTTTGATGGGGGTTTGATGCAGTACTGCCTCAAACTTTACGGCAGCGCCAGATAACAGTGAGCAGTGACAAGGTACGCTGACTGGAATTTCACGCGCAAGCCTTGCGCCCATTGCATCAGCAGCTTTCATTGCTGCGTTTACCGCGCTTGTGTGCCCTGCAATAACAACCTGGCCTATTGCATTGTAATTAGCGGGGGTAACTTGTTGTATGCTTGTTGAAGCTTCACGACAGGCCTCTTCTACCTGCTCGTCGCTCAAGCCCACAATGGCCGCCATTGCACCTTCACCGAGAGGAACGTTTTCTTGCATGAGCTGCCCGCGTGCTTGAACGAGTTTTGCTGCATCTTCAAGTGCAATGGCATCAGCACATACAAGGGCTGCATATTCGCCAAGGCTATGCCCTGCGGAAATACGCGCATCAATACCATAGCTTTCAAGTATGCGATAAACAGCAACATCTGATGTGAGCATGGCAACTTGGGTGTACTCTGTTTGGTTGAGTTGTTCTTCAGGGCCTTTTTGTATGAGGTCCCAAAGATTATACCCGAGTGTGTCAGATACTTGGGTAAACACGTCTTGAACCAGAGGGTATTGGTCGCTCAGTTCATTTAACATGCCAATGGATTGAGAGCCTTGCCCTGGAAATACGAAGGCTTTTTGAGCAGATTCGACTGGGTGAGTCATAATGCAACCCCTTGTTCTACAAAGCTTGATATTTGTTCACGGACTAAATCGACCACACGATTTTCGACTTGTATGGATGCTTGCTCAAGTGCAAACTGAAACGCCTCTGCAGAGGCACCACCATGACTTTTTACAACAATGCCATTGAGGCCGATTAGGGTCGCACCGTTATAGCGTGCAGGGTCGATACGTTTTTTTAGCTGCATGAGGACAGGACGCGCTAATATACTCACGAACTTTGTCCAAGCATTTTTCATAAATGCTTCTTTTAAAACCAAAGCAATTAGCTTATATAGGCCCTCACTTGATTTAAGCGCAACATTACCGACAAAACCATCACATACAATTAAGTCAGCTTCACCTGAGTAGAAGTCATTTCCTTCGACATATCCCATGTAATTCATGACATCACACTCAGACAGCATTTGTGCGGTACGTTTTACTTGGTCATTACCTTTAATTTCTTCAACACCCACATTTAAAACCGCAACAGTTGGCTTATCTTTGTGGTCAACTGCTTTAACCAGCGCTGATCCCATTACAGCAAACTGAAACAGGTGTTCAGCGCGTGAGTCAACGTTTGCACCTAAATCAATGACGCGTGTTTTAGAGTGCTTAGTAGGTAGTTCAGCAATAATAGCGGGTCTATCAATACCTGGAAGTGTTTTTAACACAAAGCGTGCAGTTGCCATTAAAGCACCTGTATTACCAGCGCTAACACAAGCCTCGGCCTCCCCTTCTTTCACCAAGTTAATGGCGATGCGCATAGAAGATTTTTTCTTTTTTCTTAACGCATGCGAAGGCAGCTCGTCCATGTCTACCACTTCTGGCGCATGAACAATTGTAAACTGTGCGTGATTAGTCACTCCGTGACGTTCTAAATGCGCTTCAATTGCCTCTTTATCACCAACCAGTAATAAATGTAAGTTCGCATTTCTTCCGACGGCGGCAATGCATGCAGGAATCGTGACACTTAAGCCATGATCCCCTCCCATCGCATCAACTGAAACCGTTATGGCTTTCAAGTTGTTACTCGTCGTCTTCGTACATTGTGTCATTGACTAATACGCGGCGCTCACCACGGCAGTCGTATCCATCAGGGGTGATGTGATGACGAAGGTGTGTTTCACCTGTCATTGCATTCACAGAAAGTGCTGGTTGTTTTAATTTATCGTGAACGCGACGCTTGTTACGTGTTGCGCGTGTTCTTCGGTTTTGTTGAACTGCCATTGCATTACTCCTAACCAATTTGTTTTCATTGGGGGTGAATTCTACCGAGTTTTTTCATTTAATCCAAGCGTTATAACGGATAAGTTCCCGTTTTTATGGAAATTTTGGTAAAATAGGGTTTTTGAAGTGAGTTGAAAACAGTTGGTATGGCAAAAAAAGTAATTGTAGGTATGTCTGGTGGCGTTGACTCATCAGTTGCGGCAGCTATCTTACTTGAACAAGGCTTTGAAGTAGAAGGCTTGTTCATGAAGAACTGGGAGCAAGATGATAAACCTGGGTTTTGTGCTGCAGCGAAGGATTTAGCAGATGCTCAAGCGGTGTGCAATCAGTTGAAGATACCTTTACATCAAGTCAATTTCTCAAAAGCCTATTGGGAGGCGGTGTTTGAGCGTGTCTTATCTGAATATGAGCGCGGCAGAACACCAAACCCAGATGTCTTATGCAATAAAGAAATAAAGTTTAATTTATTTTTTAATCATGCACGAAGCTTAGGGGCTGATGCGATTGCAACAGGACACTATGCGCGTATTGATGCAAACTATAAGCTTTGTAAAGCAAAAGATCGCGACAAAGACCAAACCTACTTTTTACATGCCATTGACCCAAGTGTGTTAGCACACGTTTACTTTCCAATCGGTGATTATTTAAAGCCTCAAATTCGAGAAATAGCAAAGCGCCTTCATTTAGCAACACATGCTAAAAAAGATTCAACAGGCCTTTGTTTTATTGGAGAACGTCCTTTTAAAGCATTTTTAAATGAATTTATGCTGGCAACGCCTGGGGAAATCAAGACACCAACAGGAGACGTATTAGGAAAACATGATGGCCTCATGTTTTATACCATTGGGCAACGGCAAGGTTTGAATATTGGTGGTGTACGAGACACACCCGATGCACCTTGGTATGTGGTTGATAAAGACTTAAAAAATAATTGTTTGGTGGTTGCGCAAGGCAGTGAGCATCCCATGCTGTATGCGCAAGGGCTTATTTGTGGGCCTATTCATTGGCTAGAAAAGCCATCAGATAGCGATTTTCCTAAAACATGCTTTGCCAAAACACGCTATCGTCAGTTAGAACAAGCTTGTATGATCTCACCTGAAGCAAATGGTGGGCATACTATATTATTTTCAAATCCACAGCGTGCCATTACAACCGGTCAGTATATTGTGTTTTATGATAGAAATATTTGTTTAGGTGGTGCGGTTATTGAGGAGGTTATTCGATGAGTGTTAATGTTAATTTTTCGGTGAATGCCGCAGATAAAGTGTCTGAGTTAATTCAAGAAGAGCAAGACTCAGATTTAAAGTTACGTATTTATGTGACAGGCGGCGGTTGCTCTGGGTTTCAATATGGGTTTACCTTTGATAAAGAAGAGGCACTTGATGATACCGTGGTAAAACAGCGATGCTCAGATGGTGAGTCAGATGTGAAGCTATTGATTGATGCTATGAGCATTCAATATTTGAAAGAAGCTGAAATTGATTATGTGAAAGAAATTCAAGGTGAGCGTTTTGTCATTCGAAACCCCAATGCTAAAACAACGTGTGGATGTGGCTCATCGTTTAGCATTGAGGAAGAGGATGATGACTGATGATTTGAGGGGTTACGCTTAAACCATCTGACCGAGAGTTTCTTGCTCTTCTTCACGTAAAGTTAATACCTCAACACCTGCTGGGGTAACCAGCAAGGTATGCTCCCATTGTGCAGATAGCTTTTTATCTTTAGTGATGGCAATGCGCCACCCGTCTTTCTCAAGGTGTTTGAGCTCAGCACGTCCCTGATTAATCATGGGCTCAATGGTAAAGGTCATCCCTTCTTTTAATATTTCTCCTTCTCCAGGTTTGCCATAATGCACGACTTGAGGATCTTCGTGCATTTTAGCGCCAATGCCGTGACCGCAATACTCACGCACAACAGAATAGCCGTTTTCAACTGCTAAACTTTGTATTGCATGCCCAATGTCTCCAATGGTGCACCCTGGTTTTACAATGGAAATGCCGGCGTATAAGCACTGTTGGGTAACGTCAACGAGGCGTTTAGCAAAAGGTAAGACTTCCCCGATACAAAACATTTTGCTGCTATCGCCATAAAATCCGTTATAAATAACGGTGACGTCCACGTTTACAATATCCCCTTTTTTAAGGACTTGTTTGTCGGATGGCATGCCATGGCAAACAACATGGTTAAGAGATGTATTGACAGAATATGGGTAGCCATATTGCCCTTTACTACCAGGGACTGCACCCAGCGTATTACGAATATAATCTTCGCAAAACTGATCAACTTCCATAGTGGTCATGCCAGGTTTAATCACTTCCCCAAGTGCTTCAAGTACTTGGGCGGTTAAGCGGCCCGCTTTACGCATGGTTTCAATTTGTTCAGGTGTTTTAATGGAAATCATAAGAGGTGTACTTTTATTCTAATCGACTATACAGGACATCTTATCATAAAAGTACGTCCCCCCTTAAGGTTTAGTAAGATTTGATAATCACTTTTGTACCAATACGCATGAAGTTTTTGTGTAACCAGCGTGCGTCACTTGGTTTTACACGTACACATCCATGGCTTGCATTATAGTTAGGTACATCGGGTGATCCATGAATTGCATAATACTTACTGAAAAACATGCAGTATGGCATGGGTGCCCCACCACGCCCGACAGGATATCTGCTGGAACGGCAATTGGCGCCGCGTTTACTGATAATATGAAAGGTGCCTGTAGGTGTTCTACATGAGCGACGAATATCTTTACAATAACTTCGGCCGCCTGAGCCGCGTCCACTCCGTACTACTTTTCCTTTATTATTAATGGCTTTCCATCTTAATGTGCGAGGGCTAAAAACAAATGTGTTTGCAAGTTGCATGACAGGCTTTGCATGATTTGCTTCTGGTAATGTAAGCGGTGTTGCTGCCTGGGTGGGCAACGGCATAACGAGTAATGCGATGCCAAAACCTAGTGCTGTTAACAAAGGTGTTTGTCGTGTTACGATGTTAGCTTCCATGGTGAATTCCTTAAACGGCAATGGATTTCACTTTTAATGTTAGTATAGAAATTGATCAAATCAAGATTTTGATGGCGTGCCACCCCTTCACTCAACAATGCTGTGGACAGTTGATATAAACACCGAAAACACTTTAGATCAATTATGTCAGTGACTTTTAAGGCCGCAGGTTTGCTTTAGCCACAGGTTTTATCATGAAGGCAATAATGTCATCGTTACGTCAGTAATGGCTTCAAAAGTGAGTAAAGCGGTATAAAAATTCAGCTCTAATACGTGTCCGCCTGATAGTTTATCTTCAGTTAAGCCATGTAGATGTAAGCCTGTTGGGTGAATAGATTGCATAAAATCCGGTATATAAAAGCCCACTAAATCCGCTTTAACGGGGCCTGTGTGATTGGTTGGGCTTTTTGCATAAACTTCATCGATGGATAAGGAGTAAGGTTTATTTTGCTTGACAACTTGTCTAAATAATATGTCATTGCAATGTGCCTTGATATGAAATACATACGGTGTATTTTTCGTGTGTATGAGGGATAAAATGATGGTTTCTAATTCGCTGAAGGTTTTTACGGGTTGCAATGTTATAGTTGACGCACTGTCAGTAAAGCGGGTGACCGCAGCCCAGGGCATTAAAGCATTATCTGAGGCTTGCTTGATATGTTTTTCTTCAAGGCATTGATAGAACTCGCCATCGACCACAACAAGTTCGCCATTTAAGCTGTTGAAAGTACCAAGCCCGATATCACCATGTGGTTTAAGCTGCTCGATTGAACCTGTTCCATCGTATGCTTTTTGAGTAAATATAGAAGCGTGTGAGTATTGATATAAATGGCTCATAAAGTACTCCCTAAATTTGGCTAGCGGCGTGTTTGAAAAAAGTGTGTCAGTAAAGTTGCACTTTTCTCTTGTAATGGTCCTTCATCAATTTGAATATGGTGATTGAGCGTTTCGGTGTTTAGTAAATTATATACTGAACCTGCAGCCCCTGCTTTCACATCACGTGTCGCAAATACCAGTCGCTTAATACGCGCTTGTAGTAAGGCGCCTGCGCACATAACGCAGGGTTCAAGGGTAACATATAAGGTAGTGTTTAAGAGTCGGTAGTTTTGGCAGGTTTGAGCCGCATCCCGAATGGCAACTACTTCAGCGTGTGCGGTCGGATCGCTCAATGAGATAGTTTGATTAAACCCTTTCCCAAGGAGCTGATTGTCTTCAGAAACGAGCACCGCCCCAACAGGCACTTCTCCTGCTTTTTGCGCTTGAAGTGCCTCATTGTAGGCTTGTTCCATCCACTCTAAATCACTCATTCCCACTCGATTGTTGCAGGAGGTTTCCCTGAAATATCGTAGGTGACGCGAGAAATGCCCGGTACTTCATTGATGATTTGATGCGACACTTTATCAAGAAAGTCCCAAGGTAGTTTGGCCCAGTGAGCTGTCATAAAATCTTTTGTTGTGACAGCACGTAAGCAAATAACCGGATCGTACCTGCGGCCATCTCCCATAACACCTACACTTTTTATAGGAAGAAATACAGCGAATGCTTGGCTGACTGTACGATATAAGTCAGCATCTCGAAGCGCTTGAATAAAAATGGCGTCTGCTTTGCGTAGTAAGTCTGCGTATTCTGTTTTGACTTCCCCGAGTATTCTAACCGCAAGACCGGGCCCTGGAAATGGATGCTGATAAACGCGCGAATCGGGTAATCCTAATGTTTTGCCAAGAACGCGTACTTCATCTTTAAAGAGTGCGCGTAGTGGCTCTAACAATTTAAAGGGTAAATTTTCGGGTAAACCACCAACATTATGATGCGATTTGATGAGCTCGGCGCTAGATTGCCCCTGAACCCCTGCCGACTCAATCACGTCCGGATAAATCGTACCTTGAGCAAGCCAAGATATATCTGGAATATGAAGAGCCGCCTCTTCAAAAGTTTTAATAAATAAGCTGCCAATGATTTTGCGCTTTTCTTCAGGGCATGTCTTACCCTTAAGGGCATTTAAAAAAGTCGACTGTGCATTCACTCTGGTAAAGTTGATGCCCTCTTTTTCTGAAAAAAGCGCCTCAACAGCATCTGCCTCACCCAGTCTGAGTAAGCCTGTATCAACAAATACGGCATGGAGTTGGTTGCCAATGGCGCGATGCAGTAAACTCGCAACCACTGAAGAATCAACGCCGCCTGAGAGTGCCAGCAAGACATTTTCCCCACCAACAGTCTCTCGAATGGTTTGAATACTTTCTTCTAAGATATGTTGGGTGGTCCAAGTGGGTGCTGCCTGACAAATATCAAAAACAAAGTTTTTTAAGATATCGACACCTTTGGGGGTATGCGTTACTTCTGGATGAAACTGCAGCCCGTAGTAGTGTTTTTGTGTATTTGCCATGATAGCAATTGGAATGTCGCGTGTTTTAGCGAGCACTTCAAAACCGTCAGGGAGCGATGTAACGTGGTCACCATGACTCATCCATACGTCAAGCAATGCCTCGTCTTTTTCAGAACGTTTGTCATAAATATTTTTTAAAAAGCTATCAGCTGGATGAATTGTAATTTCAGCATATCCAAATTCTCGGATAGCTGCGCTATTAACGTTACCACCCAGTTGATGTGCCAGTGCTTGCATGCCGTAGCAAATCCCGAGTATGGGAAGTGAGGCATCAAAAATCCATTGAGGAATGCGAGGACTGTTATCATCTAAAACACTTTTAGGGCCGCCCGATAAAATGACGCCGCACCAGGCATGCTCATTAAGTATACGATTATCAATGTTGTAAGGATAAATTTCACAATAAACATGCATTTCTCGAATACGCCTTGCAATCAGCTGCGTATATTGCGAACCAAAGTCGAGAATTAAAATACTGGCGTCGGTGTTATTTTTCATACGGTTAATTCTTATAAGTTATTCATCAATTTGATAGTTAGGTGCTTGCTTTGTCATATTGACATCATGCACGTGAGATTCTCGAATGCCTGCATGTGTTACCTTCATAAAGGCTGCTTTTTCGTGTAGTTTAGGGATGGTTTCGCAGCCAGTGTAACCCATTGCAGCGCGTACGCCCCCAGATAGTTGATGGATAATGGTATGGACTGGCCCTTTGTAAGCAACGCGCGCTTCAACTCCCTCAGGCACGAGTTTGTCTGAAGCTGTGCCGCGCTCTTGAAAATAGCGATCGCTCGAGCCCTCTGCTTGAGCCATGGCACCAATTGAACCCATGCCACGGTAACTTTTATATGTTCTCCCTTGATAGAGCTCAATTTCCCCAGGAGACTCTTCAGTTCCTGCAAACATACTTCCAAGCATCACGGTGTTAGCGCCTGCGGCAAGCGCTTTTGAAATGTCACCTGAAAAGCGAATGCCGCCATCGGCAATGACTGGAATTTCACCTTTAAGCTCGGCTGCAACGTTCGCAATGGCTGTAATTTGGGGTACACCAATACCTGTGACAATACGCGTTGTGCAAATAGAGCCTGGTCCTATTCCAACTTTTACGGCATCGGCACCTGCGTCAAGGAGTGCGCGTGCGGCGTCAGCGGTTGCGATATTACCGCCAATGACATCTACATCAGGAAAGTGTTTTTTTATCCACTTGACTTGCTCTAACACATTTTTTGAATGCCCGTGCGCGGTATCAACCACAATGACATCAACACCTGCATCAACAAGTGCTGTAATGCGTTCATCTGTCCCCGGTGCAAGCCCGACAGCAGCTCCTACACGCAATTGTTCGGAGCTATCTTTGGATGCGTTGGGGTGGTCTTTTGCTTTTTGAATATCTTTAACGGTGATTAAGCCACGTAAGCAAAAATCATCATTAACGACTAAGAGTTTTTCGATACGGTGTTTATGCAATAAAACCTGAATGGTTTCAGAGCTGGCACCCTCTTTTACAGTAATAAGCCTTTCTTTCGGTGTCATAACCGCTGAAACGGGTAAATCTAGGTTTGTTTCAAAGCGAATATCACGGCCTGTTACAATACCGACGAGTTGTTCTCCATCAACAACAGGCACACCTGAGAAGTGATGCTCTTCTATCAAGTCAAGTAAGTCTTTAACGGTTTTATCAGGGCGTACAGAGATTGGATCTTTCACCATGCCGCTTTCAAACTTTTTAACGCTTCGAACTTCTCGTGCTTGTTCTGCAATGGTCATATTTTTATGCACAATACCAATACCGCCCTCTTGTGCTAAGGCAATAGCAAGTCGCGCTTCGGTGACTGTATCCATTGCGGCAGAAATAAGCGGTAGGTTTAGTTCGATATTACGTGTTAGGTGTGTTTTTAAAGACACCTCGCGGGGGAGCTTTGAGGAGTAGGCCGGCACCAATAATACATCATCAAAGGTGAGTGCTTGTTCAAGGATTGAAAACGCCATACCAATTCTCCGGGGTGTAATTTTTAACCGAGCAGTTTATAATGTTTTAGTTAAAAAAACAATCATTGAGAGGAACTCATGGCATTCATAAAACGCTGGGGATTACTGGTTTTTTTATTGCTTTTACTGGGGTTGTTTTTTCATTTTGATTTATATCGTTACCTCTCTTTTGAGCAGTTAAAACTGCATCGAGCAGTGTTGATTGATTGGACGCAACATTACCTGTTATGGGCTTTAGTTATTTTTGCAGGTATTTATATCCTTTCGGTGGCTATTTCTATACCGGGGGCATGGTTTTTAACCTTAACAGCAGGGTTTTTGTTTGGTCCCTTTTTAGGTACTGCTGTTGTTATCATCAGTGCAACGTTGGGTGCTTTTTGTGTGTACTTGGCTGTGCGTTTTGCGCTAAGAGATTGGGTTGCGGATAAAGCGGCACAGTGGCTTAAAAAAATGGAGCAAGGCTTTCAGGGAGATGCTTTTTCATATTTACTCTTTTTACGTCTTGTACCGCTGTTTCCTTTTTGGCTTGTTAATATTGTGCCAGCGCTTTTAGGGGTTTCATCGCGCGTTTTTTTGCTGGCAACTTTTCTAGGGATTATGCCTGGTTCATTTGTATATGTGTTGGTAGGAAACGGCATGGGACATGTGTTTGATGCCAATCAAACTCCAAGCCTTGAAATTTTGAAAGATCCAGTAGTGCTCCTACCGCTTTCAGCACTCGGGGTGCTCGCTTTAGTTCCTATTATTTATCGAAAATTAAAAAAGCGGTAGAAAATGTTCAATGGACTTTAAATGTGAATAACCCTTAGTTCCTCTGGATAAAAAGCCGGCTGTTTTGCTCCATAACCTTCACGTGCGCATTAAGGGGAATGTTTGCTATTTTTTGGTTAACGGTAAAAGTTTCTTTGCTGTTTACAGTTTTTACTTCGTATTGCCACATTGCTTTTTCTGCAGGCGTGATAAGGTATTGTAATAAACCTACAGTGCTACCAATGATGGTGCCAATGCTTCCAAATATCAGTGTACCCCCTGCTATATCGGCGAGCACTATGCCAGGTAGGGCCTTTCTATTACCTGGGCTTGAAAGCCCGGCCATAAAGGCCGCTAAAAAGCCCCCTACCCCAAGGCCTGTTTCAGCGCCAATGCGCATACCGCGTTTTGCATGCTTTTTAATGGGGGCAGTACTTTTTGCATGCCCCTCGCTGTATAGTTCTTTACGCGTAACGATCCCCTCCCCTCGGTAAGTTGCACAACTAAGCAATAAGCTGCTTGCCATGATCAAGACGGGAAGATTTTTAAATAAACGATTGACCCTCATAAAGGACTTTATGTTTAAAACAAAATCATATTATAAAGGGGTATGTTTAAAAGTAAAGCATTTTAGGCAATAGCGCTTGACCTGTTGTGACTCTCCGATTAGAGTACTGCCTGATGCCGGGGGTGTACTAGTGTTATCCTAGTGCTGAGAAATACCCTTATAACCTGCTCTGGGTAATGCCTGCGGAGGGAGTGTGATGCAATTAGATGCAATGCTGTGTCTTGTAACACAAATTGAAAATTATACCTTACCAAAATATTTAACATTGCTTGAAGAAGCTATTTCAGGCGGTGTAACGCATGTGCAATTTCGTGCTAAAACGTTAAGTCGTTTCGAAACCTATATTTGGGCGTACGGGCTCCAAAAGTTTTTAAAAGCAAAAAACATTCCTCTCATTATCAATGATAACGTTGCCTTGGCCGAAGTGGTTAATGCTGCAGGTGTACACTTAGGTCAAACCGATGGCTCCCCGCTTCAGGCACGTGCACGACTTGGAAAAGAGAAGTGCATAGGACTTTCTGTTGAAAGTCTAGATGAGCTTCATACGGCGAATCAGCTTGACTGCATTGATTATGTTGCAGCCAGTGCTGTGTTTCCAACCCCCACAAAAACCAATTGTAAAAAAATATGGGGGCTACATGGGCTTTCAAAGTTTGTTCAGCAATCTAAGCATCCAGTCATTGCTATTGGCGGCATTCATACTAAAAACATTATGCGCGTCATGGAGCAAGGTGTTGCAGGGGTTGCGGTTGTAAGCGCAATACACGCATCTGAAACTGTTCGAGAAACAACACAATTATTGAAGGAGGCTATTTGCCATGTCACAACAACACATCACCCAATTAAAAGCCGCGAACCCCTTAATTTTTAATATCACAAACTATGTCTCTATGGATTTTGTAGCCAATGGCTTATTGGCACTGGGGGCATCGCCTATTATGAGTGAGGCTTCTGAGGAAGTTAAAGATTTATTGAAAATATCACAAACATTGGTGGTTAATTTAGGAACTTTAAATGAAGCACTGATTGCACGAGTAAACCTTGCCTGTGTTGAGGCAAATCGACTGAATGTGCCCATTATTCTTGACCCCGTTGGGGCTGGTGCAACGGCTTATCGAACGCGCGTTGCAACTGAGTTATTAGCGCAATACCGTATCGCGTTAGTGCGTGGTAATGGTAGTGAAATTATGGCACTTGCCGGTGAAATGCAACAAACTAAAGGAGTGGATAGTTTGGCAGAAAGCCTTGATGCAGAAGAGGCTGCCAAAGCATTATCGCGTCAGCATCACTGTGTGGTGACTGTGAGTGGTGCAACGGATGTCATTGTTTCAGGGGAGGCTGTAACGTACCTTACAGGGGGCTCTCCTATCATGCCACGCGTGGTTGGAACGGGCTGTTTATTTACAGCTGTTACGGCAGCTTTTTGTGCTGTATTTCCGAATGATATTTATGAGGCGGCTCAAGCTGCTGCATCCTATTATGGAAACTGTGGCGTACGTGCTGCAGAAAAAGCATCAGGTCCTGGTACGTTTAAAGCACACTTTTTAGATGCGCTCGATAATTTAATGGTTGGAGCAACACATGCCAAAGCGTGAGCCACTTCAAGCGGTATTGAGTATTGCAGGCTCTGATTCATCCGGTGGCGCTGGTGTTCAAGCAGATATTAAAGCAATTTCTGCAACAGGCGCTTATGCTGCATCTGTCATTACAGCCTTGACAGCACAAAATACAACGGGAATTCAGGCGGTAGAGTCTGTATCGCCTCAGTTTGTGACGCAACAAATAGATGCGGTATGTACAGATTTAAATATTCAAGCGATGAAAATAGGCATGCTTCATACACAAGCTATTATTGAGCGTGTGCGAGATGCCATTTTAAAGTATCGTCCGCCCTACGTTGTACTTGATCCAGTGATGGTTTCAAAAAATGGCAGTCCACTCTTAAGCAATGACCTAACTACGTGCTTGAAAGAGACATTGCTTCCACATGTAAGTGTTGTAACGCCCAACTTGCCAGAAGCAGAAAAGATGCTGGGTGCGCGCATTCAAAGCCTTGATGAAATGACGCAAGCTGCTACTTTGCTTGCTAAGCAATATCAGGTAAGTGTGTTATTAAAAGGAGGGCACCTTCCCGCGCCTACAGCAAAAGATGTGTTATGTGAAAAAGGTGCGCTGCGCTACTTTGAGTTACCGCGAGTTACCACACCAAATACGCATGGAACGGGGTGCACTTTGTCAGCTGCTATTGCCTCTTATTTGGCGCAAGGCTTTGCATTACACGATGCAGTGATGTGCGCAAAGCATTATTTATTTGAAGCCATTTTAGCCGGCAGCGAAGAGCAGTTAGGCAGAGGCCATGGGCCTGTTCATCACTTTTATTCTTTAGAGCAACATGATGATTTTACTGCCGCACTTATTAAGAAATATCACAGAGAACTTGTTTAACCAGATACTTCATAACCGATTTAATAAAGCATTGCGCAATAATACAATGCCTGTTCGGGTATTTAACCAGTTTATTGTGCAAGATAAATTGTATTTGGGATATTATGAGCAAGCATTAAGACTTGCTGAGTTATGCGCGCCGGATGTGACAGCAAGGCAGCTCCATCGTTTTAGAACAGATACCATACAGTACGAGAAGGATTTATTTGCATTTTATCTGGTGCCTGAAAAAAAGCCTGGTTTTTTTCAAGCTCCAAGTCAGCCATTGCCAGTGGTAAAAGCCTATGGTGCACACCTCTTAGGCCAGAAGACATACGCGCGTAAAATAGCTGCCTTAGCACCTTGCTTTTGGTTGTATGCATCAATTGGAGAGCACATTGACTTCAGTATACTTGCTGACAACAATTCTTATCGACCTTGGTTAGATGCTTACGCAGACCCTACTTTTAAAACGGCGGCAGAAGAAATGGTTGTGCTACTAGCTGACAGTTTTGAGGAGGTAGCCGATGATGCAGAGCGTGCTAAGCTCGTCCATATTTTTTTTCAATCTTTAAAATATGAAGCACAATTTTTTGAAGATACTTATCCTGTTACACTGCAGGAAGCAGCCGTTAAGTCTTTAGGAGTTGATGATGATAGAGCAAGCTTTACGTGATGTGTATCAAAAGGTATGTGTCGACCGCTTTGCAATGCGGCTAAAGAATAAATTAACCCCTAATTTCGTGACAATACTATCAGGTATTTTAGGGATTTTAGTGCTCCCTGCCCTTTATGGTCATCAAATACTCCTTGCCGTGCTTTTGTTATTATTGTCTGGGTATTGTGACACCCTTGATGGTACGCTTGCACGCTTAACACAAAACAGCACACACTGGGGCAGTGTGCTTGATATTACTGTCGATCGTCTCGTTGAATTTTCAGTGCTGTTAGCCCTTTTTTTAGTAGAGCCTGCGTCACGTGGGCTTTGGTGTTTGTTAATGCTTGGCAGCATGCTTCTATGTATTACTAGTTTTTTAGTAGTGGGGTTTTTTACTGAAAATAAGTCGAATAAAAGTTTTCACTATAGTCCAGGGCTTATGGAGCGGGCGGAGGCATTTTTATTTTTCATTGCCATGATGGTGTGGCCTGTTAGCTTTCCTTATTTAGCATTTATTTTTACAATTTTGGTGAGTTTTACGGCTCTCTTTCGGCTTTATGAATTTTATCAGTCACATTCATACTGTTAAAAGTGATTTCTTGTGAGATACTTAGTGGAAAGAAAAAAAATAGATAGGTATTTATTGCATGGCTAAAAAGACGGATGCAACCCAGGCGAGTCCAGAGTGGCTTTCAACCTATGGCATTTTAACGGCAGAACGAATTTTAGAGCGCTTTAGTATTCGATTATCGCATGAAGAATTAATAAGTACGTTAAAAGATAGAGAAAGTCGTTATTATCACTTACTTAGCATGCCATTAAAAAATATCTTCAATGGTATTTTAATTAATCAGGTGCATGATTATCAGGTGTATATTCAAAAAACCCTCATTGATTATAAGTTGACTACAACAGGTGGCTTGGAAAATGAAGATGAAACTCAGCAAGGTACAAATGCTGAGGAAGAAATTCGCATTAAACAAGGCGAACTGATTACACTTGGGGAAACCTTTGAAGAAAAAAAATATGCGCATAGGCAGCTGATTTCAGACAGCCAAAGATGGCTTATTTATGAAGCACCTAAAGAAAATAGCTTAAGCAATTCACCCGATCTTGCCGGATTTAATGAACGTGCTGAAGAGTTATTGTTTGCATTTAAAAACTTACGTGCAGCTTTTCGTACCCTCATTCTTGATGTGACGGCTTTACTGCAGGTAATGCCTGACTATCATCTTGATGAAGAAAAAATGGCTCAAAATCAAGAAGCATTAGGTTTTAATGCTGATCTAGATGAAATACTGTCTTCAGATGAGGGCTAATGCTTCTTTTCATGGTGTGTTAGCCACTGATTATGCATGATAAGCCAGCGATGGCATAAGAGTGGTGTGTGTTGATATAGGTGCTGGAAATAAGCACGTGTTAGCTTTTCTTTACAGGCAGGACACGCGCACGTAGCATCTAATACTGAAAAATCATTTGTGTATGCTTTGTCTTGAAGATTAAAAGGTTCATCACTTGTATAAATGATACCGTTAAGCGCATCTTCAGAAGGTGCATTATTTTCATGTAGATCGTGCGCTTTTTTTTGAAGTAGCACTTCGTCAGTTGGCATTAAATCACTCGAAAAAGTGATGTAGTCGGGTTTGAGCGTTTCAACTAACTGTAAAAGGGTTAATTTTTCAAAGCATAATATTTGACCGTCAAAGGGGGAGCGAACTTGAAATATCCCCTTTTTATTGGCAGTCAGCGATGTCAGGTTTAAAAGCATTTTTCCATGCCAGTGCCAATATGCTTTTAAGTCTTTGAGTTGCTTTAAGTATTCGATACCAGGCCTTATAAGCAGTGAGGCAAGTTCTACGGCTACAATGTCAACGTGTGCAGCAGTCCAGTCTGCAGTGGTTAATACTTGCCCTGATGGGTGTGTGAGGCTTGGAATATAAAGGATATTCATAAGAGTAAGGTTGCATCCCCATAACTGAAAAAACGATACTTTTCTGCCACAGCTTCTTTATAAAGCGCCATCGTTTCTTGGTGCCCAATGAGCGCTGCAACCAACATTAAAAGCGTTGATTGTGGCAGATGAAAGTTTGTAATGAGTCCATCACACAGTTTAAAGGTGTAGCCTGGGTAAATAAAGATGTCTGTGTCCATCGATTGTGGCTTTAAGGGGCCTTTTTGAGCCGCACTCTCAAGGCTTCTGAGGGAAGTTGTGCCAACAGCAATGACGCGCCCACCTTGAGATTTTGTGCGTAGAATAGCATCACAGGTGTCTTGGTTTATTTCAAAGTATTCTGTGTGCATTTTGTGTTCTTTTAGGTTTTCAGTGCGTACAGGTTGAAAGGTGCCAGCGCCAACATGTAAGGTAACATAGGCAATTTGAACGCCCTTATCTTTGAGATGCTTGAGAAGTGTTTCATCAAAGTGTAAGCCTGCTGTCGGAGCTGCAACAGAGCCTTTATGTGCTGCATAAACGGTTTGATAGCGCTCAAAATCGGTTTGTTTGTCTTCACGCGTAATATAAGGTGGTAATGGAATATGCCCTATTGCTTGTAGCATGTCATAAACTGTACCGGCACTTTGAAGTTCACAGTGATACAAGTCGCCTTCTTTTTCTAAAACCATGAGTGCCCATGTGTCGTTTAATAGAATTTTTGAGCCGGCTTTAGGTGCTTTGCTCGCTTTTATATGAGTAAGTGTTACTTTTTCTGATAACACGCGCTCAATGAGTAATTCAACTTTGCCTCCAGTTTCTTTGTTTCCATAAAGGCGCGCTGGAATCACTTCGGTATTATTCATCACTAGTAAATCGCCTGGATTTAAAAAATCTACAAGAGATTTGAAGTGTGTATGTGTTATGTGTTGTGTTGCACGTGTATAGTGTAATAGACGTGAGTCGGTGCGGTTAGGGAGTGGGTGCTGCGCAATGAGCGTATCGGGAAGCTCAAAATCAAAATCGCTTGTTTTCATTTGCATGTGAGTGATAATGTTGGTTCTGAATGGCTGCTTGTGGATTGTGCGTTCAAACGGCCTCGAAGTAAAGCCTCTAGCCTGTCTATGCGCTTTGCTAGCTGTGGGAGTTCTTCGCTTATTTCCTTAATACCTTTTTTAATTTGCTGTTGGTCAAGCTGTGTTTTTGCAGATAAGTATGGAATGTCCAATTCCGCGTCGCACGCAGTTTTAGGCGGTTTATGTGCAGCAAAGAAGGCATTGAACTTAGCGATTTCAGATTGTTCTTGTTTTATAGATGTATGGTATTTAGATAACGCTTGTAACATGTTCGCTTTTTTTTGCTTAGCTTCGTTTGTTTGTCGCTCAATTTCGGCGCGTTGCTCTGGGGTTTTAAATAAGTCGGTCCAGGGGCGGTTGGGATCAAAAAAGCGCGTAGTGACCGTATTTATACTGGCAGAAGCGCTGTTTCCTGAGGGGGGGGTGTTTCCAAGTTTTACTTTTTTCTTTCGAGGAGGCATAAGACTTTTATATGATTAGCAAAATGAGCATTATCACACAGTTAATTCTTAAAATCATCATAATGCTCTTAATTTATAACTTATCTAAAAAGTTTTCTTCTGAAAGCACTTGTATGCCTAAGCTTTCAGCTTTACTAACTTTAGAGCCTGGGTCGTGCCCAGCTATCACTGCATCTGTTTTACGAGACACCGAGCCTGATACGTGCGCGCCTAAGGCTTGTAGTTTTGCTTTGGCCTCATCTCGGCTCATACTATCAAGTGTTCCTGTAAGAACCAATTTTTTGCCATAAAATGGGTGTGCTTCATCATGTATTGTTGCTTGCGGAGTTGGCCAGTGGATGCCGCATTGAATGAGTTTTTGTATGACTTCTTCATTATGTGTCTGTGCAAAAAAATGGGTAATGGCTTCTGCTGCAACAGGGCCAATATCTTTTAAAGTCATCAGCGTTTCATGGGACGCTGCCTTTAGTTGTTCAAGTGTTGGAAATGCATCAGTTAATGCACGTGCGCTTGCCTCTCCTATGTTAGAAATACCCAGGGCATATAAAAAGCGTGCAAACGTGGTTTGTTTGCTTTTTTGAAGTGAAGCGCTTAAGTTATCGGCTGATTTTTCTCCCATACGTGGCAATGTTTTTACGGTGTCCATGTCTAACGCGTATAAAGAAGATACATCTTTAATGAGGTCGGCATCGACCAGCTGGTCAATTAAACCTTGACCTAGGCCATCAATATCCATCGCTTTTCGAGAAGCAAAGTGCCAAATTTCGCGTTTTAATTGCGCCTTACAAAATAAGCCGCCGGTACAGCGCGCAACAGCTTCTCCTGGAAGGCGAATGACTTCGGCCTGACATACAGGGCAGTGTGTGGGTAAAGTAATTTCTTCGGTATGTTCCGGGCGGTGGTCGCGTACAACCGATACCACTTCAGGAATAACATCCCCTGCCCGCCTTATGACAACTTCATCATGAATGCGTACATCTTTACGCGTGATTTCGTCCATATTGTGAAGGGTTGCATTACTCACAGTGACTCCTGCAACACTTACAGGTTTTAAGCGTGCAACAGGCGTTAAAGCGCCTGTGCGCCCCACTTGAAAGTCAACAGATAAAAGCGTTGTGACTTCTTCATGCGCTGGAAACTTATGCGCGCAAGCAAAACGTGGAGCGCGTGCAATAAAACCGAGTTTAGTTTGTGCGCGAATGCTATCAACTTTATAAACAACACCATCTACTTCAAACGGTAAGTCATCGCGTATGGTTTGGATGTGGTGGTAATATTCAAGGCATCCTTTAAGCCCTTTTTTAGTTTTGGTTTCACAGGACACAGGAAAGCCTGCCCCTTTTAACCAAGTGAGCTGTTTTATATGACTGTCAGGCCAGTTAAAATCATCACTACTCGCACCAATCCCGTAGCAATAAAAGGCAAGTGGTCTTTCAGCGGTAATACGTGCATCAAGCTGTCGTAGGCTTCCTGCCGCAGCGTTACGTGGGTTTGCAAAGGTTCTTGTGTCCTCTTTTCTTGCTTTTTCATTAAGTGTGTCAAAGCCTGTTTTTGTAATGAAAACTTCTCCGCGCACTTCAAACTGTTTGGGGTAAGTGTTTTGCATCAATTTTAAAGGGATGGATGCAATGGTTTTGATGTTTTGAGTAATGTCCTCTCCCACTTGGCCATCACCGCGGGTCGCTGCATGCGTTAAAATACCTGCTTCATAGGTTAAATTAACCGCTAACCCATCTAGTTTAGGTTCGCAGGCAAACAGTAATGTATCGGGTTTTTTTTCGAGCTCATCGCTGATTCGCTTCATAAAACGTGCCAAGTCCTCTTCTAGAAAGACATTTGAAAGAGAAAGCATTGGTTTTGCATGGGTAAGTGGTTTTAATGCTGTTGCAGGAGTTACGCCAACCCGTTGTGTGGGTGAGTCAGGCGTGATGTATTCAGGATGCGTTTTTTCTAAAGTCTGCAGTCTTCGAAAGGCATCATCATACACGCTATCGGGCACGAGTGGTTCATCGAGTACATAATAATGGTAATCGTATCGCCTGATAAGTGTACGTAAATTTTCAAATTGTTCCAGAACAGCTGCTTCTTTCATTGTGTATAAATTTCCGTGCTAATGATGCTGAAGATTGTATTGAAAGGGAGAAAATAACGCCACTAAAACTTTCAGGTTGTCTGGCGACAGGAAGTTTTGCAAACGGTATACTGCATGCATGTAAAACAAATGATTTTGATACGCTTATGTCTTCTTTTATTGTGTTTTTTTTATTAGTGATGGTGCTGATTGCTATTGGTGGCCTTCTTTTTTTTGTGATGAGCTTAAAGAAGGCATTGCATACATTACAGCTGGATATACAAACACGTTATCAAGCAGGTCAGCATGCAATTCAAACTAAAATTACAGAAGGTCAGCATGCAAACCAGCTAGGTATTCATGAAAGCATTCAATCTCAAATGAAAGATGTACGTGAGCAAATGAATCACAGTTTTAAGCACCATACAGAGGGTTTAACAACACATTTAAGAGCACTCACAACAGAAATTAGAACGCAACTCAGTCAAGTGACACAACAAGTCAATCAGCGTTTAGCAGAAGGGTTTGAAAAAAGTACGTCTACTTTTACAGATATTGTGAAACGTTTAACGATTATTGATGAAGCGCAGAAAAAAATCGCAGAACTTTCAACGCATGTGGTGAGTCTACAAGATATTCTGGTGGATAAACGTGCACGTGGTGCCTTTGGAGAGGTACAGCTTGCAGGCTTGATTGCGAATATGCTGCCGAGTAATCATTATGCATTGCAGTATACACTCAGCAACCAAAAACGTGCCGACTGCATTTTGTTTTTGCCAGATCCAACAGGTCACATTGTAATTGATGCAAAGTTTCCATTAGAAACCTATCAAAAGCTCATGAGTACCGATAAAAGTGCTCAGGAGCGAAAAATATTGCAACAGCAATTGCGCCAGGACTTGCAAAAGCATATTAAAGACATTGCAGAGAAATATATTATTCCGCACGAAACAGCAGACAGTGCGTTTATGTTTATTCCTGCAGAAGCCATTTTTGCAGAGGTGCATGCAAATTATCCAGAAGTGATTGCCCTGTCTCAGCGCTTAAAAGTGTGGTTGGTCTCCCCGAGCACTTTAATGGCTGTTTTAACCACAGCGCGTGCAGTGCTTAAGGATGATGCAACAAAGCGCCAAGTTCATATTATTCAAAAGCATCTACAAGCGCTCGCAGATGATTTTCAACGATTTGATAAGCGCATGGACAAACTTACAAAGCATATTGACTTGGCGCAGAAAGATGCAAGCGAGGTCAATGTGTCGGCCAAAAAAATTACGAGTCGTTTTCACAAGATTGAATCGGTTGAGCTGGAAGCCCCATCAAATGTCGCCTTAACGAAGGAAGAACCCGAGTCAAGCGACTTATAATTTATACGCTATACTCAAGATAAGACCACCTGACGGACAAGATCATGCATCGTGTAGGCTCGTTGTTATTCTTGGGGGTGCTTTCTTTTTCATGTGCGACATATGCAGCTGGAAACAGTTGTGGTAGTGGCTGTTGTGGCAAGATGGGTGGCATTCAATACTGTGATTCATCAGCAGGACGTTATGTTTGTAATAACGGCCGCTATTCGAGTTGTTATTGTAAGCGAAGTGCTGTAATGGATATGCAGGCATTTAAGGGATGTTGCATGTGGCAAGGGGGCGTTTTCAAATTTGATCAAAAAGACGGTGTTCTCATTTGTAATAATGGCGGTGTCTCTGAAATTTGTAGTATTGGGCACGCTAAAAAGAAGGTCGCTGCCTGGTAGACAAAAACGCATCAAACGGTCATAATCTGCGTTTTTAAGCGCGGCGCGCCTTGCCTATGTCCAACTTAAAGCTTCTTATCGAGATTAAGCGTCTTTTCATGTCTTATGGCGCTATTCCAATTTTAAACGATATCTCTTTAACGGTTCACTCAGGTGAGTTTTTAACCCTGCTCGGGCCTTCTGGGTGTGGTAAAACAACTTTACTTCGCTTAATTTCAGGTTTTGAAACGGCTTTGTCGGGCGAGATTTATATTCATGGCAAGAGCATTACACAGCTACCCCCGCAAGAGCGAGATGTACATACGGTTTTTCAAAGTTATGCGTTATTTCCTCACTTAAGTGTGTTTGAAAATATTGCATTTGCACTGCGATGTAAAAAAACGCCTGAAAATGAAGTGCAGCAACGAGTAACAGAGGCGCTCGAACGGGTTCAGCTGGCTTCTTTTGGGAGTCGAAGTATTCAACAATTAAGTGGTGGACAAAAACAGCGTGTTGCCATTGCGCGTGCCATTGTTAATCGTCCTAAAGTACTGCTTTTGGATGAGCCATTGAGCTCTCTTGATTACCGTTTACGTAAGACCATGCAATATGAGCTGAAACAATTGCAGAAAGCACTAGATATGACCTTTATTTTTGTGACACACGACCAAGAAGAAGCGCTTTCAATGTCGGATAGAATTATTGTGTTTAATCATGGGCATATTGAACAAGTAGGTACACCTCGAGAAGTCTATGAGAACCCAAGAAATTTATATGTTGCGCAATTTATTGGGGAAGCCAACATATTTGATGTGCATGTCAAAGCGCTCGAAGCGGATGATTTGTTTGTAGAAGTAGAAAATTGTTTGCTGCGTTGTAAAAATACAGCAGCGCATCAAGTCGGTGAAAAGCTTCATTTAGTGATTCGTCCCGAAGATATTCGTGTGTGGCATCAAGATGCAGTAGATGCAACTAACGATATGTTGCCTGGAAAAATTATTGATATTGTTTATAAAGGCTCGACGGTTGAGTTAAAAGTGTTGCTTGCTTCAGGTAAAGTGATTCATGCCTCAGAATTTTTCAACGAAGATGATGATACCTTGGCTTATGTACTTGATGAGGCCGTGTGGGTTCAGTGGTTTAAAGGTTGGGAAGTGTTATTGCCTTATGAAAACTAAACCAACAGCACTATATGCCGTTTATGTGTGGCTTTTTATTTTCGGCTTTATTCCTATTGGCTTTGTATTGGTTGCGAGCTTTTTATCGAAAGACGCACTGCATTTGATGGCGCTCCCTTTCACACTGACGCATTACAAAGCATTTTTTTCAGCCTTAATGGGGCACGTCATGCTGCGCTCTATTGGGATGGCTGCGCTAACAACCGCTGTGTGCTTATTACTTGCGTATCCATTTAGCTACTTTATGGTGCGCTCAAAACATCAGTCGGTGTTGTTGCTATTGATTATTATTCCATTTTGGACGAGCTCGTTGGTACGAACCTACGCCCTGGTTGCTATTTTAAAATTCAATGGTGTGTTAAATCTCTTACTTTTAAAATTACACATTGTCACAACCCCTCTTTCTTTGCTGTACTCAAATTTTTCTGTATTAAGTGGTTTAGTTTATACCCTATTCCCCTTTATGGTGCTCCCCTTGTATACCCATATGGAGCGCTTTGACTTCCAATTGTTAGAGGCTGCAGAAGACTTAGGCGCAAGTCGCTTAGCGCTTTTTACGCGCGTTTTTTTACCGAATACAACGCGTGGCATTATTTCAGGCGTTTTACTGGTGTTTTTACCAGCTATGACTTTATTTTACATTCCTAATGTATTGGGCGGTGCGCGTTCAATTTTAATAGGAAATTTAATTCAGAATCAGTTTTTTGTGGCTGAAAACTGGCCTGCCGGTGCTGCAACCAGTGTTTTGCTCACGGCTATTTTTTTAGTATTGTTGCTAATTTATCGTAAACCTAAAGAGGTGCGACGATGATGCGCGGATGGGGCAAAAAAACGTATATGCTTTTTGTGTATACACTACTCTACTTCCCTATTTTAATTTTGGTGTTGTACTCATTTAATCAGGCGCGTTTTTCATTACAGTGGCAGGGTTTTTCAACGCACTGGTACCTAGAGCTTTTTCAAGATGCTGAGCTGTGGACTGCTTTTTTCCACTCCATTGTTTTGGGGGTTGTATCGTCTTGTATTGCAAGCATTGCGGCACTGATTGTATGCGTACATTTATTTTTGCAACATACTAAAACCAATCGCTCATTGCAAAGCATGTTGCTCATGCTAATTATTTTGCCTGACTTGGTGTTAGGCATTGCATTGCTTATTTTCTTCAATGTAACTGGTATACCGCTTGGCTTTTTGAGTCTGCTGATTGCACATGTTACTTTTTGCCTGCCTTTTGCAATTGTTGCAATTAGTAGCCGCATGCACACACTGGATATTAATTTGTATTACAGTGCGCGCGATTTGGGTGCAACGCATAGAAAAGCCATTACACAGATTTTACTTCCTCTGTTATGGCCTGCTGTTTTAAGCGCTTTTTTACTTGGATTTACCTTATCGTTTGATGATGTCATTATTAGTTATTTTGTGGCGGGTCCTGACTTTAATATTTTGCCACTTACAATTTATTCGCTGGTGCGCATGGGGGTAACGCCTGAGTTAAATGCGCTGTGTAGTATTACGTTTATCATCTCAATGATATTTGTAATTATCTCCCACCGTCTTTCACGGAAAAGCTCATGATTCGCTGGCTCATACTGACATTCACGTGCTGCTTTTCGAGCGTGATTTTTGCAACAAATAAGGTTGTAAATGTATATGCTTGGGGGGGGGAAATTCCACAAAAACTTATCCATCAGTTTGAAAAAGAAACGGGTATTCACGTGAATTTTTCAACTTATGATAACAATGAAACCATGTATGCTAAATTACATGCTTCAAACCAAGCGATTTATGATGTAATTGTACCCTCAAGTTATTTTGTAGAGCGGCTAAAAAAGCAAGGCCTTTTAAAAAAACTGGATAGCGCACGCTTGCCGCACTTTAAAAATATTGATACAGCCTTTTTAAATGCACCTTATGATTCAGGCAATACATATAGTATGCCTTTAGTCTGGGGGGCAACGGGCATTTTTTATAATACGAAGTGGGTTGGGTCTCCTCCAAAAACTTGGCAAGATTTATGGGACAGTAAGTGGCGACATCAACTTATGCTTTTAGACGACCCAAGAGAGGTATTTGCCGTTGCCCTCTTGAGTTTGGGATATAGCCCCAATGATGGCAACCCAAAGCATATTGAAGAAGCATTTAGACGCCTCAAATTACTGACGCCAAATATTAAATTATTTGCCAGCGAAAGCATTCAGGCAATCTTAATTGATGAGGATGCACATGTAGGTGTTTCTTGGAATGGCGATGCATTTAAAGCACATGAAGAAAATAAAGATATTGCTTTTGTGTATCCCGAAGAAGGCTTTGTTATATGGGTCGACTGCTTAAGCATGTTACATAATGCCCCCCACCCCGATGAGGCCTATGCATTTATCGATTTTCTATTGAAGGCAGAGAGTGCAAAAGCAATGGCTCTCTCAGAAGCCTATGCCATTACAAGCCGTGCAGGCTATGAACTACTGCCAGAAGCCCTCCAAAAAAACACCATGCTCTATCCTCCCAAAGAAGTCTTAAAACGTGCCGTCATGCAACATGATGTAAGTGAAGCGAACTTAGGGCTTTATAATAAGTACTGGCAAGAACTAAAGTTTTCTTTTTAGGATCTGTTGTCTTTTTTTCTATTAGTTAAGTAATGCTATAGGTGTGTTTTCTTCATTTTCTGTGGCTGGCGCAGCTTCTGCTTTGAGATTACTAAAAAAGCAAGCAACGCCAATAATAACGGCAAGCCCGACAACAAATGTCAAAGCAAGCAGAGAAACGGCTCCAACCAGTGAACAAATAAACACGGGATGTGCTGGAATGCCTAAAACAGCTGCGCCAATTTCTGCGGCCAGTAATGCAGAAACAAATAACTCCAAACCCGTTAAAGCATTATAAACTGCACTTGATGGATATTTTTTTTTAAATGCATTGATACCAGTGAGGGTGAGTAAAATGCTTGCGAATGGATACACGATGGCTCCGCCTATTGCGCAAGCCCCCATGACATTCAAAAGCCCACCTGCCGCATTTGCAGCTGCTGGTGCAAAGAGACCGCCTATGCCGCCAACGGCTGTCGACACCAGTGACGTTTTAACAATGTCGGCTGACATTAGTATGCTTCTTCTTATTATTTTGAAAGGGCGTTATTCTAAAGTATCTTTTTGTTGTTTAGAAGTTTTTATGTCATTCAGGGGAAACATAGAAAAAGACCCTGTCATCAACTATGTCTCTGGACTATGACTTGGCGCACAAATTTCTGTCGTTGCGAACCCGAGCGTAGCGAGTGGTG
>JARGNV010000039.1:0-7414 GCA_029212465.1 Legionellaceae bacterium
CCCCCCCGCGCCCCCGCACCCCCGCCCCCCCGCCCCCCCCCGCGCTCCCTGCGGGCGCTCATTGCTTTATCTGCTTATCTGCCTCTTACGACCGAGTGTCATGTAAAGCTTTCAACGAAAACCCCTATGTTTATTGCATCTGGCAGCCTTGACCCAATTGTTTTGCCCCTTTGGACAGAAAAAACCGTTGCCTGGATTCGTGAGCGAGGATTTAACGCATTAACGGTTAAAGATTATCCAATGGAGCACAGTGTGTGCTTTGAAGAAGTCGAAGCGCTTGCTGAGTGGTGTGCAGCACAGATGGCTGATTTAACGGTTGTAGGAGGTGTATCATGACAGTCGTAAAGCGCGCTCGAGAAACCGCATACTCATGTGAAGAGATGTATAAACTCGTGGATGATATTGAAAGCTATCATGAGTTTTTGCCTTATTTTTCGCACGCCATCGTGCACCATCGTGATGAAGATGAAGTGCAAGCAACGCTTGAGGTACAAGCAGCTGGTATGACAAAGTCGTTTACAACGCGTAATCGCTTGCAAGCAAACAAAATGATTGAACTGCGCTTGGTCGATGGCCCATTTAGCCACCTAGAAGGATTTTGGCGGTTTGATGCAACAGAAACAGGCTCGGTGATTTCGTTTGACTTAGAGTTTGAGTTTTCAGGACGTATGTTATCGATGCTTTTAGGACCTGTGTTTGAGCAAGTCACTGACAAAATGGTCGACGCGTTCTGTGAGCGAGCCGAGGCGTTATATGGAAGCCGTTGAGCTTGTGTATGTGCCAGAAGAAGGCGATGTGTGGCATACGTCGCATACCTTTCAGTCAGGCATGACAGTGGCTGATGTATTAGAGATTTCAGGTATTTTTAAACAGCACCCTGAGGCATCTCGTTTGCCTCAAGGTATTTTTTCGAAGCCTGTTTTGGCGGATACAGTAGTAAAGCCTGGAGACAGAATCGAGCTATATCGCCCGCTGATGGGGGACCCTAAAGAAAAACGGCGGGCGCGGGCGAAAAATACTTAAGTTTCGATGCGTGTAACGTGGTCATGTTTAAAGTAAATGCTGAGTCGTCTGACGGTATCAGAACCACTGCCTTTGCGCCAGGTGTAGGCATAATCCCAGCGATCGTTATTAAAGGTTGGGCTGAGCAGGCTTGTGCCCATCAAAACGGCGACTTCGTTTTTAGTCATGCCACGTTTGACTTGTTTAACTTTTTCTTCAGGCAGTAAGTTACCTTGTTGTACGATACGCTTAGAAAAGTCGTAAGACGCGCAGTGTGTGAGGGAAAAAAAACAGAGTGTCAGGATGATGCATTTTAAAAAGGTTCGCATGTTTTTGCCTATCATAAAAAAATTAGCCATACTACTTGCGGTTGAAGTATAGCGAGCTTGGTGTAGCTTGTCGAACATGTGTTTTATCAGGAGAGATTGGTGGGAGAAAGTCAGCAATTAAAAGACGTGGGGTTAAAAATCACGTTACCTCGTTTAAAGGTATTGCACATTTTAGAGCAATCTCAAAAGCGGCACTTGAGCGCGGAAGATATTTACCGCGCACTGGTTGATATGGGAGAGGAAGTGAGCCTTGCAACCGTTTATCGCGTGCTGACACAGTTTGAGGCGGCAAGTCTTGTGTATCGGCATCATTTTGAAGGCGGGCACTCTGTGTTTGAGTTGAGTGAAGGTGAGCATCATGATCATCTCATTTGTGTGAAGTGCCGGAAAGTACTTGAGTTTGTCGACGATGTGATTGAGTCAAGACAAGCTATGATAGCAAAACGCGAAGGGTTTAAAATGACCAGCCACTCTCTCACTATTTATGGCTGGTGCGCCGATTGCCAGGCAAAGTAGGCGCACAGTAAGCCGCTGCTCTTAATGCTTGTTCTCATCAATCAACGCAAGCAGCCCAATTGAAATCAGCATCATCAAAGGGAGTAGCGACAAAGAGAGCACATAGTTTGCAGTCGTATAGTGCTTAACACCATCCAGCATTTGGCCATCCCATAGGTGATTTAACACCAAGCCAACCAAAGGCAAGCCAATCAGCCCGCCGACCATGTTTGCGGTATTCATAAACCCAAGAGCAGCCCCAGAGTACGCCGTGTCATGAATTTCTTTCATGATTGAAAACGACGGCAAGAAGCAGCTTGAGAATAAACCAAAGCAGAAAATGAGCACCGATAACACAAAGAGTGGCATGTGAGGAAGATATAGGATGCTCGACATACACACAAGAGCGCCCAGTGAACCAATGAAAAGGGTGGGGCGTTTTTTCTCAAATCGGCCTGCAATGAGCCCTGTGAGAGGTCCGCCGATGACCCAGCCTAAAAATAGCAGTGAGACGAGACTTGCCGCGGTTGGCTTATCGAGGCTGTATGCTTGCATAACAAACGGTACACCCCACAAACCACCAAAAATAGAAGTGGGAGCAAACATAAGCCCACCATATCCTGCAACTGCCCAGCTATGTCTGCAAGCAACGACTTGCATCAAGCCATGTAAGACATGGTGGTCTTTTTCTGGGTGCTTGGTGTCTTCTGTCGTATGCTTTTTTTCTTGTACGAGCCAAACAACAAAAATGCCGAGTATAATGCCGAGGGTGATGAGCCCATAAAGTGAGCTACGCCAACCGATTGACTCTACGACAACCGCGAGTGGCCCACCACCCATAATGCTGCCGGTCATGCCGAAGGTGACCATAAGACCCACAAGGAAAGGAAACTTATTGGCGGGAAAAAGTAATGTGGCAAGTTTCATGGAGCAAATGGCGGCAAAACCTGAGCCCATGCCAATGAGTAGGCGTCCGAGTGCTGCTTGGTAAATGCCATGACTGGTCACAAATAAAAGACAACCGACCACACAAAAAGTAATAGCACTGCCGAGAAGCAGGCGTACATTATAGTGATCAGCGAGTACACCTGCAGGAATTTGAATAGGTGCATAACCACAAAAAAAAGCGCCTGCAAGCAAGCCTAGCCCACCCGCATCAATAGACAATGCGCGCATTAAGTCTTGCACCATCACGCTTGGAGAGACTTGTAAGAGGTTCTCGTAAAAATAGAAAAAGGCGCCTAAAAACCAAATAAGCCAAGGCAAGTAACGTTGTTTATTAGATTGGGTAAGAGTATTTACATCGGACATACGACTTCATCCATGCTCGGAGGTTAAACGGAAACGTAAATTACTATCCTACCTGAGCATGAAACGTTTATCCAGGGTCTTTGATATAACAATTTTTGAGGCGCTGTGCGCCCTATGTTTTTTGTTTTGCTATACGCAAGTGTGAAATCACTTGTTTGACGCCTTTCACAGCAAGGACACGTTTCAACAGTGGAGCAATGGACTTGGGGTGTTTCACTTCACCTGAGAGGGTAACTACGCCGTTATTAGTTGTTGCATTAATCCCAACCAGCGGAATGGACTCATCGTCTAATACTTTGGCTTTTAAAATAGCGCCTTCTACTTTGGTGGTGATGTAGGCATCAGTCACAGAGGTATTAACACGTTTAATATTTAAATTTTTTGCGTCGACAGATTTGACGCCTTTTGTAGACTTGGCAAGGCGAAGTGCTTCAATAAGGGCTGCTCTATTTTTGACGTTTCCTGTCAGGGTTACTGCGCCATGCTCTGTTGTAACACCAATTTTTAACGGGTTTAACTGTTTGTTTTCGGTGTATTTTGAGGTAATTTTAGTGGTAATCATTGAATCACTGAGTTCAGCTTCGATAGTTTTCATATCAGTTGCATGTGACGATGTCACAGTCAGCAGGTAGGTCATTGCAAGTGTGAAGTTGAGCAATCCGCGCATGGTGTTCTCCTAAGTGTTTCAATTTTAAGGTTTCTCCTGGTGCATATTATAGCATAAGTTGAGTTTTTTTTGACGTAAGTGACAAAAAATGAAAAGGTTTTAGGTTAATAAAAATGCATTTAAAAGGATTTTAGGAAACTTAATGGTAGAGTTTTTGGCGTGTTGTTTTTTTAGGGAAGGAGAAGCTGCATGATAGAGGTAACGAGTGAGGGCGTTGTTGCGAGCATTCAATTTAAAAAGAAAAAAGAACTTGCTGAGTTAGAATTAGCACTGAAGCAGTGGCGCCCATCACCCGATGCAACTATTCGAGTGGTGGTTGAGCACTTAGATGATTACGCGGCATTGCGGTTGAGAAAGATTTTTTTAAGCCCGCAGGTTGAAGCATTTCAAAGAAGCGCGGTTTCATTTCGATTAGAGCTGCGCGATGCGAGTGAGGCAGGCCTTATCGCTTTATTTAAGCGCGCAAAACGCGCTTATCCAACCAATATGACCTTTGTGTGTGACAATGCCGCATCAATTGATGTATGGGGCAGCGCTATTTATTTTGCATTAAGAAAGGGGCGGCTTGGATTTAAGACAACATTTGACTTGTCTTGTTTGCCTGTGTCAGAGGCGCTGGAGACTTTTCAAGCGCGCTTCTCAGACTTAGTGATACCCATCAATTTACAGATAAAGTATCCGGATGCACTCACTGAGACAGATGTGATGATTGTGCCTGCGGCTCGACACGCCACACCTGCCTCAGTACAATGCGTTGTACCGACAAATGCACCATCTAATGCCGCATCTGTTTCGAGGGTAGATTTTTCAATGTGGTCTCGCTCGACGCATGCAGTCCCCCAAAAGGGTAGTGGTTTATGTGCGATTCTTGAAGAAGATGAAGCATCAGACAGTGATGAAGACAAGAGAAAAAGTAATGAGTGCAATTAGTATTCGAGGTGCAAAAACCCATAATCTTCAATCGGTTGATGTGGATTTGCCACGTAACCAACTCACAGTCATTACAGGGCTTTCTGGCTCGGGGAAGTCATCGCTTGCATTTGATACGCTTTATGCTGAAGGTCAAAGACGCTATGTTGAGTCACTCTCATCTTATGCGAGACAATTTTTATCGATTATGGACAAACCCGATGTTGAATCGATAGAAGGGTTATCGCCCGCTATTGCGATTGAACAGAAAGTGACTTCGCATAACCCACGCTCAACCGTTGGAACCACCACTGAAATTTATGATTATTTAAGACTTTTGTATGCTCGGGTGGGTGAGCCTTATTGCCCCAAACATCAACTAAAGCTGCATGCACAAACGGTCAGCCAAATGGTTGATAACGTTTTGAATTTACCCAGTGATAGCAAAATCATGTTGCTTGGGCCTGTTATTCGTGGGCGCAAAGGGGAGCATGAGCAAGTATTTAAGCGCTTACAAGTACTCGGGTTTGTGCGGGCTCGAGTAAATGGAGAACTGTATGACTTAGACAGCCCGCCGGAACTTGAGCGGTATAAAAAGCACACCATTGAGGTGGTGGTTGATCGTTTAAAGGTACGGGATGACGCACGTGTTCGACTCAGTGAGTCGTTTGAAAGTGCGCTGCATGTGGGGGACGGACTTGCAGTGGTTGCTTCAATGGATGGGGCGCATAAAGACCTTGTATTCTCAGCCAAGTTTGCATGTTCTGAGTGTGGTTATAGCTTAGAAGAGCTTGAGCCGAGACTTTTCTCATTTAACAGTCCTGTTGGCGCATGTAGCGTATGTGATGGGCTTGGTATTGAGAAAAAGACCATTAAACTCGGGCCAGAAGATAATCCAGAGCTTATGTTTCGGCCATGTGTACACTGTGAAGGGACGCGCCTTCGGCCTGCTGCGCGTCATGTGTTGGTTGATGGCAGACGTTTAACAGATGTTGTGGCATATCCTATTGGCGAAGCATACGAATTCTTTAAGCAACTGACGTTGCCAGGTGCAAAAGGTGAGATTGCACGAAAAATTAATCAAGAAATTATTGCACGGCTTGGTTTTTTGGTGGAAGTGGGGCTTGATTATTTATCACTTGGGCGTCGCTCAGAAACGCTTTCGGGTGGTGAGTCGCAGCGCATTCGGTTAGCAAGCCAAATTGGCTCAGGTCTTGTGGGGGTGATGTATGTACTGGATGAACCATCGATTGGATTGCATCAGCGTGATAATGAACGCCTGTTGAAAACCTTGATGCAGCTTCGCGACTTAGGGAATTCAGTCATTGTGGTTGAACATGATGAAGAAGCCATTCGTCGTGCGGATTATGTCTTAGACATGGGGCCTGGTGCAGGTATTCATGGCGGACATGTGGTGGCCTCAGGTGCGCCTGAAGATATTATGGCATGTGAGGCATCATTAACCGGGCAGTATTTGCTGGGAACTGAATCAATAGTAGTGCCCGCAGCGCGCACACCTTATGAACCTGAACGCGTGATTCGCCTCGAAGGCGTGACTTGCCATAACTTAAATGACGTGTCTGTTAGTATTCCTGTTGGTCTTATGACGTGTGTCACGGGGGTTTCAGGTTCGGGAAAATCAAGCTTAATTAATGACACACTATATCCCTTGGCACGCGCACGCTTTTATCGCAGCCAAGTTGCTTTGGTGGGTGAGGTGGGGGCTGTTGATGGGCTTGATTTGTGTGACAAAGTGATTGATATTGACCAAAGCCCTATTGGACGCACGCCGCGCTCTAATCCTGCAACCTATACAGGGCTTTTTACGCCGATTCGAGAGTTATTTTCTAATACACCCGAAGCACGTGCGCGAGGATATAAGCCTGGACGCTTTAGTTTTAATGTGCGAGGCGGGCGCTGTGAGGCGTGCGAGGGAGACGGGCTGATTAAAGTGGAGATGCACTTTTTACCGGATACCTATGTGATATGTGATGTATGTCGCGGTAAGCGGTATAACCGTGAAACACTCGATGTGCAATATAAAGGTAAAACGATTCATGAAGTGCTCGAAATGACCATTGAAGAAGCGCGAGATTTTTTTGATGCAGTGCCTGTAATTGCTAAAAAATGTCAAACACTGATGGATGTGGGTTTGTCTTATGTGCATCTTGGGCAAAGCGCAACAACGTTATCAGGGGGGGAGGCGCAGCGTATGAAACTCGCGCGTGAGCTCTCAAAAAGAGACACCGGAGAAACCCTATATATTTTAGATGAGCCCACCACAGGCTTGCACTTTCATGATGTGAAACAATTGTTACATGTGCTATTTCGGCTGCGAGACCAAGGGAATACCATCGTTGTGATTGAGCATAATTTAGATGTCATTAAAACAGCAGACTGGGTGATTGATTTAGGGCCTGAAGGTGGTAATAGAGGCGGTGAAGTGCTTGCAGTGGGTACACCAGAAGCAGTTGCCGCGTGTGCGCATTCTTATACAGGACAATTCTTAAAGACAATGCTCTAAATACAGTCTTTACATAAAGTAACAAATGGTCATAAACTATTCTTTTGTACTAAAGGGAGTTTAGTGCATGAAGTTAATATTTTATGTTCGGCAAGAGGCGCAAGCGGCTCCTGTGATTGTGAAATCACTTGAATATGAGTATGGGGCTGACGACGAAGAAATAGTCGCTTTTTTTAC
>JARGNV010000039.1:7424-13411 GCA_029212465.1 Legionellaceae bacterium
GTCTGAGGCGATTGTGAGGCAGCAGCTGATTGCCAAGCGCATTGATGCATTGGTTGCCGAATCGACTACATTTCTACCTTATCTTCAACCAGGTAAAATCATACAAATAATAGACAGTGTTCAATCTGCAGCAGCACCTATTCCGATTTATACTTATTCAAGGCGTGTAGAACTGAGGAGTGTACCATTAGCGATCACCTGTATGGTGGCGACCCTTGAACAAGTTGCAGTGAACTCGCCAGTACTTCATGAGCTGTTTAATGTCATTGCAACGCAAGCAAAACATCCTGATGATATCCTTGATTTTAATGTGCAGAAGCCTCCGACGCATGGCATTGCATACCCAAAACTTTGAAGGGAATGGCTTTATTTTAAGCAACCCCTCTAATTTTTAAGTGATTTGTGATAGAGTGCCTGTTTTTAAGTTGTCAGGTTGAAAAAATAATATGCTAATGTCGTTGTTTTTGAGAGGCATACAGGAGGACTCGGATAACCTCGTAGAATCAGACAAGGAGCGCTTCGTCGAGGGTTACAATAATTATATACAGCGTTTGAGACATCATGATGCCCTTAATGTTTTAAAGCAATTGTTAGAGAGCTTCCCGCAGGATGCAGAGATATTGGTGCGCCACGCGTATCTGCTGGATGACTGTTTGGGTGATCATAAAACAGCACTAGAGAGTCTTGCTGTGATTTTAGGTGAGGGTGATAAGCAAGGCATTCATCCTCAGCACAGAGAGGCGCTCAACTTGCGCATAGAGATAAATCATGAAGAGCGCAATTTTGAGCTAATTCTTAAGGATACAAATTGTTTGCTTGCACTGGATGCAGAAGATATAACCGCATTGCGGTATCGTGCAGAAGCTTATTATCAATTACAGCGTTTTGATGAGGCGTTGCTAGATTTAAATCGATTATTGAGCGATGAAAACTTGCTCTTAAAGCCGTTGCCTCAGTGCGACTTTATAGATGTACGCTATTTGCGAGCACACATTTATTACCTGGAGTATCAGAAAGCACCAACGTCTGAACTGCGCCGAAAGTTATTTTGTGAGCTGAATATTTTGATTGGTGATATGCCCGCGCATGGAGAAAAAGATTATGCGAACCCTGAGGCACTTTTACTTCGAAGTGATTTTTGTCAGGCTGAAGAACTGTATCAATATGCATTGAATGATTTGAATCGGTACTTAAGTTCTCATATTATTTCAGAGGATGCATTAAAGCGTCGTATTGCTGTTTGTCGAGTGCTTGGAGACCATCAACAAGTTATATTAGACAAGGCAGCGATTTCGCGCTTGAAACGTCAACCAAACCCAGTTGAGGAAGCTGCGGCATTGCTTGCATATCGAAAACGGAAAGACCAAGCAGCGCTCCATGAGCAGCTTGCTGAAGATTCAGGCCTTGAGTCGGGAAATGAAGAAACATGTAATACGAAGCGACGAAGATACGAGAAGTGAGGTAGTCAGATGCAGTTATGGTTAGAACGGGTAGACTTAGATGGGCATAGTTATTCTGTGCCAAGTAGTCAGGAAAGCACCACGAGTAGTGATGGCGCGATATCAAGGTGTGATGCGGCGATAAACACGCATTTAGCAGCGTATACTGACGCGCTTAAAGAGAGTGCAGTGCCTTGTCCGGTTGAGGCCATTGAGCCGTTGGAGTCACTATTAACATATTACCCGAACCACGAGGCACTTTTAATTCGTTTAACTTATTTGCGTTACAAAGGGGAAGCCAGGTTTTCTGAAAGGCGTGCTCTGAATATACTCAACAGCATTTTAGAAATGCATCCTGAACACGAAGCAGCCCTGAAACTTTTAATTGACCTTCACTGGAAGGCTGGGTGGTTTGGAAGGGCATTGCCGCACTTAACACAGTTGATTGAAAACGAGCCGGGTGAGATGAGCCCTTTTCTCTTACATCGTCGTGCAGAGGCGTATTATGCACTGAGTCGGCCGCTTGACGCGCTCAATGATTTAGAGCGCGCACTATCTGCAAGCGTACGTGCAGATGCAGTGCGACAGAGAGAGGCGAGGAAGTCTTACGAAAACTGGGAGAATCATAGGCTCTTTCATAAGCAGCCAGTTTATAAGCCTGATTGCGAGCGTTATGGCGTCATTGAAGACGAATATACAACGTATAACATGGATGCAACGTATGAGGCGTGCGTGGCACTGATGGCGCAAATGGCACGCGCGGGTTATGCGGTGTTGTCAGATGACGCTTGCAACGATGAACAAGCTCGAAAACGGACAAGAGTTGAATCACCTAGCACAGTGTTAAACGTGTAAGAAGTATTGTATACTGCGCTGCCTCTTTTATATTTGAAATAAAGAGGTGCTTTGTCTGGTCGCAAGATGAAGCACTTTATTTTTGGAGATGACACATGTCAGACATTACATTAGAAGCCGAGCCACGAGCGCTTATTGGGAAAGGTGCGAGCCGCCGCCTGCGTCGTTTGGACGAAAAAGTACCTGCTGTATTATATGGAGGCGATAAACCATCGCAATCTATTCAGTTTTTACAACGGCACATTTTTAAAGCACTGGAATCTGAAAGCATTTATTCAAGTGTGTTTAAAGTGTCGATTGAAGGTAAGAAAGAAAGCGTTATCTTAAAAGATATTCAACGCCATCCTTATAAAGCCACTATTTTGCATATGGATTTACAACGCGTATCTTCAAAAGATGTATTGGTTAAAGTGGTACCGCTTCACTTTATTAACGAAGCAGATGCCCCGGGTGTGAAAGAAGGTGGTGTTGTGAACCATACAATGACACAAGTTGAAGTGCGTTGTGAGGTACGCCACTTACCTGAGTTTATTGAAGTTGATTTAGCTGGCTTTGAGATGGACCAAGTATTGCACTTGTCCGAAATTAAATTGCCTAAAGGTGTTGAGTTAAGCATTGACCCAACAACGGGCGACCATGACCACCCTGTTGTGAGTGTGCATGAGCCACGCGTTGTTGTTGAAGAAGAGCCTGAGGTAGAAGAAAGCGTTGAAGGTGAAGTAACCGAGGCATCAGCTGAAGACGCTGAAGCAGGCGAATCTAAACAAGATGACGCCAAAAAAGATGAAGATAAACCAGCAGCTGAATAAGCACAGAGTGCTTTATGACCATTAAGCTGGTTGTTGGACTGCAAAACCCGGGTGCCTCTTATGAGCGCACCCGCCATAATGCGGGAGGTTGGTTTGCCCGCGCACTGGTCGAGCAATTGGGTGCAACCCTTCGCCTACATAAATCATTTCACGGCGAGGTGGCATCGGTTGAATTAAACGGCCGTCAGTTTCATGTGCTATTACCTAATACCTGGATGAATCAATCGGGTCGGTCTGTGCGAGCCTTATGTCAGTTTTATCGCATTTTGCCCGAGGAAGTATTGGTTGCGCATGATGAGCTAGATTTACCAGTGGGTACAGTCAAGCTGAAAACCGGGGGTGGCCACGGCGGACACAATGGGTTGCGTGATTTAATTGCGCATGCAGGAGGAGCTGAGTTTCACCGTTTACGGTTGGGGATTGCACATCCAGGGCATAGAGACTTAGTGACCGATTATGTACTAGGTAAACCCTCTCCGGACGATAAAAAAGCCATTGATGAGGCGATTTCACGAGCAATGGATATCATGCCAGAGGTTATTTCGGGTGCATTTCCTAAAGCAATGAAAGCACTGAATACTGGACAAAAAACAACGCGCAAAGAGGAGTAAGCCATGGGGGTTCAATGTGGCATTGTCGGGTTACCGAATGTTGGAAAATCAACTTTGTTTAATGCCTTAACTAAGGCGGGCATTGAAGCTTCGAATTATCCTTTTTGTACGATTGACCCGCATGTTGGTATGGTGACGGTGCCAGACCCTCGGGTGGATACGATTGCCGGGATTGTTTCCCCTGAGCGTGTCATTCCTGCTGCCATGGAGTTTGTAGATATTGCAGGGCTTGTGTCGGGAGCGGCAAAAGGTGAAGGGCTTGGTAATAAGTTTTTGGCGAACATTCGTGAAACCGACGCTATTTTGCATGTGGTGCGCTGCTTTGAGCAAGACAATGTAGTGCATGTGCATGGTAAAATTGACCCTCTTAGTGATATCGAAACGATTAACACAGAGCTTGCACTGGCAGATCTCGAAACCATTGAAAAAGCATATCAAAAAGCGGCTAAAAATAGTAAAAGTGGCGATAAAGACGCCCTGCGAGATAAAGCATTGTTTGAAATGATTAAAGCGCATCTTGAGTCGGGTGAACAGGTTCGAACGTTACCAAACCTTGAAGAGGTACAACCTATTTGTAAGCGTTATGGGTTGTTAACAGCAAAGCCTATTTTATATATTGCAAATGTGGATGATGAAGGGCTTTTAAACAATGAAGCGCTTGCTAAGGTGCAAGCACTCGCGGAAAGCGAGGGCGCCGGTATATTGCCCTTATCGCTTGAAACTGAATCAACTCTTTCGGAGTTGGATGATGCAGAGCGTGCAGAATTTATGGCCGATTTAGGGCTTGAAGAGCCAGGGTTACACCAAGTAATTCGTGCTGCCTACGCCTTACTTGGGCTTGAGACATACTTTACAGCAGGCGTTCGTGAAGTGCGTGCTTGGACCATTCCTAAAGGTGCAAGCGCACCTGAGGCTGCAGGCGTCATTCATACTGATTTTCAGAAAGGGTTTATTCGCGCAGAAGTGATGTCGTACGATGACTTTGTTGCCTGCGGTGGAGAGCAAGGTGCAAAAGCACAGGGTAAATTGAGACTCGAAGGCAAAACCTACATGGTAAATGATGGCGATGTGATGCACTTTTTATTTAACGTTTAGGTATTTGTTGAGCGCTTGTGGTATCGTCTGGCCGTATGCTGTGAAGCGCTTCTTTCATTGTGCTTTGTTTGTCTCTTATTGCAGGTTGCTCTTTTGTTCCAAGAGATATGTCTGCCGCTGCACCGTCTATTTTTTGTTGCAGAGATGTTTCCACTTTTCGCATAAACGCTAACTCACTTTGAATGGGCTCTAATTTAAGCTTTTCAAGGCATATGTTCCTTGAGTTTATTTCTATACGCTTTTGAAGTGCTTTGATATGTGCCTGCATGACTTGTCTTTCATCATGAGCCATGTTGTTGTCATCACAACGTGCTTCGCAACGCGCTTGTATGTCAGCAAGTGTTTTAACCTCACTTTCGAGCGCTGTAATGATGTGAAGCTTTATTTGATTGAGCGTGGCCACGCCGTTTAATCGAGCGCTTAGGGCTTGGAGTTCTGCTTTAAGTAAGGGCATATTTTCTTCTGCTGTGTCACGGTGTGTTTTTAATATTTTTAAGTGGTTTTCGACCATAATTTTTGCCAATGATTGTTAGTAAATCAGGTATTCTTTGAGTGTAGTTTATTTTCAAAAAGTCGTTTGCTACTATTTGAAAAAAATGAGTCAGATTCTATTGCGATAGCAGGGAGCACATACAGGCGATGGTGATTTATGAAGTCAACTTAAATATTGACAATGATATTTATCCGGATTTTATGATGTGGCTAAAAAAGCATGTGGAAGAAATGCTAACCTTTCCAGGTTTTATGCAGGCAAGTCTCCTAAAACCAGATGAAGAAGCAACGTCGACACAAGAAGCATTTACGGTGCAATATCAATTGAAGCGTAGAGCAGACTTACAACGCTACTTCACTGAGTTTGCACCAGGGATGAGGGAAGAGGGTATTAAGCGCTTTGGTGGTAAGTTTTCAGCCAAGAGGCGCGTGTATGAACTGCAGGAGGTGGTTTAACGCTTTACAATGGGATGGTAAAGTAGACGGTTGCACCTTGCTCTGCTTTTCCTTCAATCCATACCCGACCGCCATGCTTTTCTATAATTTTTTTAACATTGACTAATCCAATACCTGTGCCACTGAAGTCTGATTTCGCATGTAACCGTTGAAAGACTTGAAATAGTTTATCGGTGTAATCTGGATTAAAACCGATACCATTATCCTGAATAGAAAATTGATACTCAGAT
>JARGNV010000004.1:0-12556 GCA_029212465.1 Legionellaceae bacterium
ACTCCCATTAGTAAAGATATTTATTCCCTCCATATGATTGCTATGTGGGTTTGTGCAGGTATTGGTGTCATTGTATTTGGTATCATGATTTATGCGCTTATTCATCACCGTAAATCTCGAGGCTATAAACCAGCATCGTTTCACGACAATACACGCCTTGAAATCATTTGGTCGATTATCCCCTTCCTTATTTTAGTGGGACTTGCAATTCCTGCAACCCGTATTCTTATCGATCTTGAAGACAGCTCAGAAGCAGATGTTACAATTAAGGTTGTTGGGTATCAGTGGAAATGGCAATACCAATATCTTGATCATGGCATTAGCTATTTCAGCAACCTCTCAACACCTTATGCACAAATTCAAAATAAAGAAGCTAAAAATCCTTGGTACTTGCTCGAGGTCGACAGACCTGTTGTTGTCCCTGTTAATAAAAAAATACGTTTCTTAGTGACCTCCAATGATGTTATCCACTCTTGGTGGGTGCCAGAGCTTGGCGTAAAGCGTGATGCTATTCCAGGCTTTATGCACGAAGCATGGGCTCGTATTGAGAAGCCCGGCATCTACCGCGGGCAGTGTGCTGAGCTTTGTGGTGTGAATCATGCATTTATGCCTATTGAAGTACATGCTGTTTCTGATGAAGCATTTGAAAAATGGCTTAAGAATCAATCGGAGGGAACACACCCAGCAGCGCTTAAGCCGCTTGATGCCTTAGAAGCAAAACCTCCGGTATTAACCCGGAAAGCGCTCATGACAGAAGGCAAGAAAAAATACGACATGTTGTGCAGTGCGTGTCACCAAGCAGATGGCACAGGCATTCCACCGCTTTACCCAGCACTAAAAGGCAGCTCTGTTGCTGTGGGCCACCCTATTTCTAGACATGTCGACATTATCTTAAACGGTGTGCCTGGTACGGCCATGCAACCTTATCGCACGCAACTCACCGATGAAGAAATAGCTGCCATTACGACATACGAGCGTAATGCGTGGGGTAATAACACAGATGAAGATGTGCAACCTGCAGACGTTGCTAAAGTTCGGCAGGAACTTGAGCAACCAGCAACGAAGGTGAAACAAGCACGAGCCGGAGGTTTACAATGAGTCACAGTACAATGCCTGAATCTATTCACGACATCCAAGCAGGTCATGACGACCACCATGGTCCCGACCAGAAAAAAGGGTTTTGGGGGTTTGTTAAGCGCTGGGTTTTTACCACCAATCACAAAGACATCGGAACACTCTACCTTTGGATTGCGATGCTAAGCTTCTTTGTGGCAGGCGCTATGGCTCTGTTAATTCGTGTTGAGTTATTTCAACCAGGTCACAGGCTTGTTGATCCAAACTTTTTCAACCAAATGACGACCATGCATGGCCTTGTTATGCTCTTTGGTGTCATTATGCCAGCCTTTGTAGGCATGGCAAATTGGCAAGTGCCAATGATGATTGGCGCACCAGATATGGCACTCCCTAGACTGAACAACTGGAGTTTTTGGATTTTACCTTTCGCATTTACACTGCTCCTCTCAACGTTGTTTCATGCGGGCGGCGGACCAAACTTTGGCTGGACGATGTATGCGCCGCTTTCTACGCGCTACGCGCCTCCGAGCACCGACTTTATGATTTTTGCAGTACATATGCTTGGAATCTCATCCATCATGGGCTCCATTAATATCATTGCAACCATTTTAAATATGCGCGCACCGGGCATGACACTCATGAAAATGCCAATGTTTGTATGGACATGGCTTATTACTGCCTTTTTGCTCATCGCAATCATGCCAGTCCTTGCGGGTGCTGTAACCATGATGCTTGCGGATAGACACTTTGGAACGAGCTTTTTTGAAGCAGCCGGTGGTGGCGACCCCATCTTGTTTCAACATATTTTCTGGTTTTTTGGACACCCCGAAGTATATGTTTTGGTGCTCCCTGCATTTGGTGTGATTTCTGAAGTCATTCCAACCTTTAGTCGAAAACCACTATTTGGTTACCACTTTATGGTATACGCAACTGCAAGCATTGCGATTTTATCGTTTATTGTGTGGGCACATCACATGTTCACAACCGGTATCCCACTAGGTGCTGAACTATTCTTTATGTATGCAACCATGCTCATTGCAGTCCCTACAGGCGTTAAAGTATTTAACTGGGTAAGTACTATGTTTAAAGGTGCTATGACCTTTGAAACGCCCATGCTGTTTGCCGTCGCATTTGTATTTTTATTTACCATTGGCGGATTCACAGGTCTCATGCTCGCATTAGTCCCTGCTGATTACCAGTATCAAGACACCTATTTTGTAGTGGGCCACTTCCATTATGTGCTTGTACCCGGTGTTGTCTTTGCGCTTTTCTCCGGCACCTATTACTGGCTTCCTAAGTGGTGTGGGCACATGTATAGCGAATGTCTAGGACGCTGGCACTTTTGGCTTTCGGTGATTTCTGTCAATATCGCCTTCTTCCCTATGCATTTCTTGGGGCTTGCAGGCATGCCACGACGTATTCCTGACTACGCACTCCAATTTACAAACTTTAACATCATTGTCACTATTGGTGCGTTTATGTTTGGCTTATCGCAGCTCATCTTTTTATATAATGTCATTCGCACGATTCGACACGGTAAAAAAGTAGATGCCCAAGTGTGGGAAGGCGCAACCAGTTTAGAGTGGACTCTCTCCTCACCGCCCCCTTACCACAGCTTCACAACACCTCCTGAGGTTAAATAGGGCACCGACAGATGAGACAAAAAAGAAAGTTGCCTTGGATTTTAACGGCATTGGCTGTTGGCATGTTTGGTTTTGGTTTTCTTTTAGTGCCAATTTACAATACGCTATGTAAAAACCTTGGGATTAACGGAAAAACCAACCCAAGCGCTATCGCGTATGATGCAACAAAGGCCAAAGTTCAAAAAGACAGAGAGGTATTTGTGGAGTTTGTAGCAACCAATAACTCAGGTATCCCTTGGGACTTTTACCCAAAGACCTCGAAGCTCAAAGTGCATCCAGGTGAAATTGCACGCCTTGCCTTTTATGCGGAAAATAAAACCAAACACCGAATGACCGTACAAGCCATTCCAAGTGTAACCCCAGGCATTGCAGCAAAATACTTAAAAAAAACAGAGTGTATTTGTTTTGCACAACAAACTTTAGAAGGACACGAAGGAATGAACATGCCACTTTTGTTTCATCTTGACCCAGACCTTCCCCCTCAAATTAAAACCATTACATTAGCTTACACCTTATTTGATGTAACGGGACGCGTTGCAAATTAGGAGAATAAAAACCATGGGAGCACATCACAGCACCTACTACATCCCAAACCCAAGTCATTGGCCTTTGGTTGCCTCAACAGCACTTACAACAACGCTTGTAGGAGCTGCTTCTTGGCTACATGATGACTGGTACGGGCCTTATATTTTCACTTTAGGCCTCGTTCTATTAACGTTTATGCTTTTTGGCTGGTTTGGCCAAGTTATTTATGAGAATCAACGTGAACTTTACGATTTGCGTGTTGACCGCTCATTCAGATGGGGGATGTGCTGGTTTATTTTTTCAGAAGTCTGCTTTTTTGGTGCCTTTTTTGGCGCACTATTTTTCTCGCGCTATTGGAGTCTGCCAATGCTTGGGGGAGATTTGCCGTTACATCCCATATCCCATATCACTTTGTGGCCTGATTTTAAGTTCACATGGCCACTCTTAAAAAATCCAGATAATCAAACCTTTGCCGGTGCTCATGAAGCCATGGGAGCCTGGGGGCTTGCTGCCGTCAACACGCTTATCTTGTTGACTTCGGGCGCAACTATTACCTGGGCACACTGGGCACTTAAGCTCAATAAACGCCGGCAACTACACATTGGCCTCGCACTTACAGTTACCCTTGGCCTTTTGTTCTTATGCTTGCAAGCATATGAGTATCATGAGGCTTACACCGAAATGAACCTAACGCTAGATGCGGGTATTTATGGCACCACCTTTTTTATGCTCACAGGCTTCCACGGTTTGCACGTGACCATTGGAACCATTATGCTTATCACTATTCTTGTACGCACACTCTACGGACACTTCACGCCTGAGCGTCATTTTGGGTTTGAAGCGGTCGCTTGGTACTGGCACTTTGTAGATGTTGTTTGGCTATTCCTGTTCGTTTTTGTATATTGGCTATAACCGCTTTTAGGAGTAACGAAATGAAGCAATTCGTATTGGGTTTATTGTTAATATGCTGCTCACCGCTATATGCGGACCAACTGACATCTTTTGATGCAGTGCGAGAGAGCATTTTAAGTGGTAACAATATTAAGCTGGTCATTGATTTTAATGCATGCACACCACAAATCAGTGATCTGGTCATTTATACTGTGCCACACGATATAGCGCTACATAAAGACTATTTAGAGTTTGCAGATATGCCCTATATTACCGATGCGCCAAGCTCCACAGGCACAAGCGTTGACTTTGAAAACGTCACCTATAAACTCACCGAAACAGGTGAGCTCAGCTTTCAATTTAAAAGCATCATGCTCTCAGGACAAGATGTATCAGTTCATGAATCAAGTGCTAGTTGCCCTCTAACAACAGCTGTTAAAATTTTTAATTAAGATGCACATCAATCTCGGCACGCGCACAGCACTCATCACAGGTGCAAACCAGGGCATTGGGCGTGCTATTGCCGAGCGCTTACTTAAAAGCGGTGCAAATATAGTTATTACATCTAACAAGCCCGATGAATTAAAAACACTCTCGCAAACGCTAAGCGAGACTTATCCAAATCGAGTCTTTTCTATTGCAGGAGACTTAACCATCCAAGCAGACATCGAAGCAATTGCCTCCACCGCGATAAAGCACTTTGGAGCAGTTGATATCCTTGTCAATAACGCGGGGCTAATTGGCCGTGTTGCAGCCTTCGAAAGTATTGCGACAGATGAGTGGGAATACTTATTCCGACTCAACGTTATGAGTGGCGTGAACTTAACAAAATATATTTTACCCTCCATGAAAGCAAATCAGTGGGGTCGCATTTTATTTTTATCTTCAGAAAAAGGCATTGATCCTGGTCGTTATATGTCGCATTACGCCATGACGAAAGCAGCACTCTTATCAATTACCAAAAGCCTTGCAAATGAACTCGGTCAATATGGAATCACGGCCAATAGCATTGCCCCTGGCGTTATTTTGACGCCAGCCTGGGATAGTGCAGCCCAACAAGAAAACATCTCTCGCGAAGCATACGCTGGGCAATTTTGTCGTAATGTCCTTCCAAACCAAGCGCTCGGACAACCAGACGATGTTGCATCACTCGCCTGCTACTTATGCTCTAACGAAGCCCGTTGGATAACAGGCAGCAATATCCGAGTAGATGGTGGTTCGGTGCAAAGCTTGGCGCTTTAAATTACGCACCCCCCATCTTTTAAACAAGGCTAATAAGGAGGAGGAGGTCCCATACCAATCACAAACGCTCTTGGAAAATAAGGGAAATTGAAAAAATATAGCGACACAACAAAGAAGAGGGTAACCGCAACATTCCCGCGTTGCACCCATAACTTCTCTTTTTCTTCTGGGAAAAATGCGGTCACAGCGTAAAGAGATGCATATAAGGTCACCACAAGATAAGGAATAAATACATTGATATCCTCAGCACTCTCTATAATGAAACATGCCATCATTATCACTGTTAAAATGAACAACCCAACCCGGCAATACTTTAGCCAGTATGGCAGCACTATGTCCTTATTGCCATCTTGAAAAAGGACATTGAAAAAAATAATTCCGAGCATACTCAAGATCAATAAAGTGGTTAAATTATGATCTTCAGCAAACGTCTGCCCAATTGGCGCCAAAAAACAAGCAATTAAAATAATAATGGACCCTGGGAGCAAACAAAACATCCCCTTCAACAATAAAAATCGCGCTTTATCAATCACTTTAATTTGCCGCTGCCCTATCGCAATCCCTGTAAAAAATAAAATCCACTGAATGTTTTCTCGATGCTGGGCATGGTAATGGGAATCTCGTAGAAAGTCATATCCTAGCACCAAAAATAGCCCAACAAGACAAAAAATTAATGCAAATGTCACCAAAATAATTGTGTTCCACACACCTTTAAACAAAGTACTGTATTGAACCCGCCAGCTATTATCACGATGAAATGCATAATGAAATACATGTACCACATAACTTAAAATAGGAAATATGATACAGAGAAAACCCGAGTGCGAACCAAAGTCCGTCCAAAATCCAAAAGGCATCAGTAGAGCAGAAAGAAAAAGGGCAACAGCCAAACTACTCGCAACAAGGCGATACACGTGGTTACCATCATAAGCAAGTACATAAAGTAAACTAAACAGCACGGGTAACACATAGGCAAAAAAATCGTTATGGTAAGAAGAATGATGTACAGCATCTAGTAAGAGAGAAAGCCCAAGCCCCAGCAGTGTAAAGGCACATATTTCTTTATAGTATTTTTGCACTTGGGTGCCTCTAATACCATTATCTTACATAAAGCGTAGTTAACGCCCCAAAGTATTGTCAAGATAGCCTATCACTTCAAACACCCGGTTGTAATAACTGATGTTTTAAAGCAAGCATTTCATCACGCACCACAGCAGCCTCTTCAAATGCTAAATTTTTAACATGCTTTTGCATCAGCTTTTCTAATGTATGAATACGTTTCGTTAAGCGCTCTTGCGATTCAGGGGCCGAGGTTTCCACGACTTTTTTAGGTACGTCTTCTGCCTCATCAGAATATTCACGCTCAAGCACTTCGGTCACTGCTTTTTTAATGCCTTGCGGTGTAATACCATGCGCATCATTAAAGGCTTGTTGTTTGGCGCGTCTGCGCTCCGTTTCGTCTAGTGCTCGTTGCATCGAGCCCGTTACTTTATCTGCATACAATATCGCACGCCCATTTAGGTGGCGTGCCGCTCGCCCAATGGTTTGGATAAGCGACCTATCTGAACGCAAAAAGCCTTCTTTATCGGCATCTAAAATGGCAACTAATGCAACCTCCGGCATATCCAAGCCTTCACGTAATAAATTAATACCAATTAAAACGTCAAATACGCCAAGCCTTAAGTCACGAATAATTTCTGTTCGCTCGACCGTATCAATATCAGCATGCAAATAGCGCACCAAAATGCCGTAGCCCTGTAGATATTCAGTCAGGTTTTCAGCCATTCGCTTGGTAAGCGTTGTGACAAGAACCCTATCTCCTGCTTGTACCGTCGTGCGAATTTCAGAAAGCAAGTCATCCACCTGGTTGGTAACAGGGTGTACTTCCACTGTGGGATCAACAAGGCCTGTAGGGCGCACCACTTGCTCAACGATATTATCAGTGGCTTCCAGCTCACGCGGACCCGGTGTTGCCGATACATAAATTGTTTGCGGAGAGCGCGCTTCAAACTCTTCAAATTGGAGCGGACGATTATCCAGCGCTGAAGGCAGGCGAAATCCATATTCCACCAAAGTTTCTTTGCGCGCTCGGTCTCCACGATACATCCCTCCAATTTGAGGTACAGTTACGTGTGATTCATCAATCACAAGCAACCCATTTGCCGGAAGATAATCAAACAAAGTAGATGGTGGCTCACCTTCTCCGCGTCCTGCTAAGTGTCTTGAGTAGTTTTCAATACCACTACAATACCCAAGCTCTTGCATCATTTCTAAATCAAACCGTGTCCGCTGTTCAAGGCGCTGCGCCTCAACCAATTTATTTTGAGCCGTTAAAACTTTTAATCGCTCTTGAAGCTCAGGTTTAATCAGTTCCATCGCTTGCAATATACGCTCACGTGGTGTCGCATAATGTGTTTTTGGAAAAATGGTGATGCGAGGCAAATGCTTTAGCACTTCTCCTGTGAGTGGATCAAATAACGAGATGCGCTCAAGCTCATCATCAAATAGCTGTACTCGAACCGCTTCTTTTTCAGCATCTGCTGGAAAAATATCCACAACATCCCCATGCACACGAAATTGCCCGCGCGACAAAGTGGTTGGGTTGCGCGTATATTGCATCTCGGCAAGACGTCTCAAAATATCTCGCTGATTAATTTTCTCACTACATGAAAGGTGCAGCACCATATTCAAATAAGCAACAGGGTCTCCCAGCCCGTAAATAGCAGACACACTTGCAACCACAATTGCATCATCCCGCTCGAGCAACGCTTTGGTTGCAGACAGACGCATTTGTTCAATATGCTCATTAATAGATGCATCTTTCTCAATAAACATATCAGACGAAGGCACATAGGCCTCAGGCTGATAGTAGTCGTAGTATGAAACAAAATATTCCACTGCATTGTCTGGGAAAAACGCCTTAAATTCACCATACAGTTGTGCTGCAAGCGTTTTGTTGGGCGCCATAATGAGCGCTGAAGCGCTTGAATCACTTCCGCAATCGTATACGTTTTTCCAGAGCCTGTAACACCCAAAAGCACTTGTCGCGCAAGACCATCATTCAAACCCTCAACGAGTCGTGCGATGGCATTTGGCTGATCACCTTTTGGAGAAAAGTTTGAATGCAACTCAAAACGCTTACCCATAAAAAATCCCATGCAATTTATGTTAATTTCAGGTTAAATAGGACACATTGTTTGATTAAACTGAGAACCATTTTATGTTGCAACTTGCAAAACGTATACAACCCGTTAAGCCCTCTCCAACCCTTGCAGTTTCTGCCAAAGCACAAGCCTTAAAAAAAGCAGGTAAAGATATCATTGGACTCGGCACAGGAGAGCCTGATTTTGACACGCCAAGTCACATCAAACAAGCAGCTGCTGATGCCATCAACGCAGGCTTTACCAAATACACGCCGGTTGATGGTATTCCCGAATTAAAAGATGCCATTATATCAAAATTTAAACGAGATAATGGGCTCGACTACGCGGCTAACCAAATTCTTGTTTCGGTAGGAGGAAAGCAAAGCATCTTTAACCTTTGTCAGGCCTACTTAAATCCAGGAGATGAAGTACTGATTCCAGCCCCCTACTGGGTGTCTTATCCTGATATCGCATTACTTGCGGGCGCAACACCGGTTGTACTGAATACAACCGTTGAAACACGTTATAAAATCACAGCCGAACAACTCGATAAAGCAATTACCCCGAGTACAAAACTCTTATTTTTAAATAGTCCTTCAAACCCTTCAGGCATTGCTTACACACATGCCGAATTAGCAGCACTCTCTGAAGTGCTCTTAAAACACCCAAACATACTCATTGCGACCGATGACATGTATGAGCATATCCTTTGGTCTGGCCCTTTTGTTAATATCTTGGATGCATGCCCCGAACTTTATCCACGAACTATTGTTTTAAATGGTGTCTCCAAGGCATATGCAATGACCGGTTGGCGTATTGGCTTTGCAGGAGGCCCTGAAGACCTCATTAAATCAATGAAGCTCATTCAGTCTCAGTCCACTTCAAATCCTTGCTCCATTTCACAAAAAGCAGCTGTTGCCGCACTAAACGGTGATCAGTCGGTGGTAAGCACTATGGTTAAAGCATTTCATGAACGGCATGACTATCTCATTAGACGCCTAGGTGACATGCCAGATATACAAGTCATTCCTGCTGACGGTACCTTTTATCTTTTTCCAAACGTTGAAAAAAGTATTCAGAAATTAGGTTTTGCGAACGACATTGCTTTTGCTGAAGCACTTTTGGAGAAAGTAGGCGTTGCCCTTGTACCAGGAAGCGCATTTGGCGCACCTGGATGCATTCGACTTTCGTTCGCAACCGATATGAAAACACTCGAAGAAGCCATGAATCGCCTAGAAACATTCATTTCTTCTTAGCGTTTTTATCAAAACCCCTTGAAAAATACCGGGAATCCATTTAAGATTCCCGCTCATTCATTCCCCGGTAGCTCAGTTGGTAGAGCGGATGACTGTTAATCATTAGGTCACAGGTTCGAGCCCTGTCCGGGGAGCCACTAAACTCGGCACTTCTTACAAAATTCTCATCAATACAAAATTTCTTAATGGGATCTTTTCCATTTCCAATCATTTAACAACACAACACCCTAACACGGGTCCTATAGTTTTCAAAGTTTCTAAATCTATAAGCTCTACGCTGAATCAGTTTTATATTGCGATGAAACTCTTCAGTGATGCCAAATGTGATTTTGTATAGAGGCATATTAAAATTAGTTTGACATAGCCCCATAAAAGCTTGCATTATTTCACCTAAAAAATTACAGCTTCTCAGTTAGTATAAAAATATGATTCCATTGTAGGTAACAGGAATGCTTGAAAAAATAACTTTTGCAATCCGCTTAAAAATAAAAATCAAATCTATTGAAAGCCTAAGCTCCACCAGCTTAAGGCTTAAATAGAAATATATGGATATAAAATGAATAAGTATTTCCAAGGCATACTGCTTTCTCTTTCCGCTATATTAACCTTCTCCTCATTGATATGGGCTTTACATTATTGTTCTTACGGATTCGATCTTACAGACGAAGGATTTTATTTACTATCAATAAAGCATCCAGAGCATTACACATACACTTTTAGTTTGTTTGGGTTTATTTATCACCCGTTTTATGAACTGTTTAGCGGTAATTTAAGCCTTTTAAGGCAAGTGAATATTTTAGCTCTCTTTATTCCAGCTTTTTCTGCTTTTTATATATTTTTTAAAAATAGTACTTTCAACTTGAATACATGGAGCTGTGTTGTTATTGCTGCGGCAGCAGCTTCTACCGTATTAAACTGCTTGTATCACTGGCTGCCCACACCAAATTATAACACCCTGGAGTTTCAAGCACTCCTCATTTGCCTCAATGCACTTTTATTAATTGATACAAAAAAAATTAGCCCCAAAATTGCTATCGGTTGGCTTTTATTAGCTATTGGAGGCTGGCTTTCCTTCATGGCAAAGACAACGAGCACGCTAATGTTGGCTCTAGTTACCCTCATTTATTTGGGTGTAGCTAGAAGATTTTATCTCCCGGGACTTTTAATCACTATCATAACTGCCGTCATCCTTTTAACCGTAAGCATCATAGGGATAGATCACTCCTTACCTCAGTTCATTACCAGATTCCAATCTGCCATTGAAATAGCTCAAACTCTATCCAACAATTATGGTTTTCCGCATTTATTTAGACTAGATCTACCAACATCGAAACAAGATATATACATTTTTTTGCCTTTATGCCTTTATCTGTTGCTAGCATATCTCATGGTGTATACGCCCAATAGAACACTAAATTTAAGCGGTGTAATATTAACGTTATCAGCCGGATTATTAGGTTTCGCAATAATTATAGCAAACCTGTTTTCCTTTAAAACAAATTTACCCCACTTACTCTCTGTGCTACTGGCTGCTATGCCTTCTGCCCTTTTATTATTTGCGCTTGTTGTTTCACCCAAAAAAATTTTAAAAATCAATCATTCTCGGTTTGCGCTGGCTTTTGTTTGTTTAAGCTTCCCTTATGTATACGCATTTGGAACATCGAATAGTTATTTCTACGTTGCCGCCCATGCCGGTCTTTTTTGGGTGTTATTTGGCTATTTAGTTATGGAGCAGAGCGAACTGAAATCTACTCCCTTTTTGATAGCTGTGAGTATAATAACGCAAGTAATCATAATTCTCTTAGTCAATCAAGCGCTTTATTTTCCCTATCGTCAAATAAAACCACTAGCAGAAAACACCTTCCCGCTCACTATAAATGAAGCAGGGCACAAAGTATTAGTGGCAGATGAATATGGGGAATACTTATCGTCTGTTATTAAGTCGGCAAAACAAGCTTCGTTTAGTCCAGGTACACCAATGATTGACATGAGTGGTAAGTCGCCGGGAATGCTTTATTTGCTTGGAGCGGATAACGTTGGCGCCGCGTGGCTCTTGGGGGGGCGTCCTGGGAGTAACCCAGCGGCGGTAAAAGTTTTACGGACTGTGCCATGTGAGATTTTAGCTCAAGCTTGGCTATTTAGAGAGCCAAATGGACCTAGAAGCTTGGACGACAGCATTTTATCAAGCTTTGGAGCAAGTATAAAAGATTATGAAACTGTAGCCGTTAATGTTATTTCTTACAATCATCCCGCAGAATATCCCAAAGACCTTAATCAGAAACAAGAAATTTTGAAGCCCAAACGGCCATTACAGTTAGCTCTTAACAAATGTATAACCACTAGGAACTTGGCCAATACTAAAAAGCAATAAGGCGCATAACCAAGATGAAAGAAAAATTCCCACTGTGATACTCGTGTATCACAGTGAAGCAAATTTGCCTGACATCTATGCATTATTAGCCAAATTACAATCTATGCTGGCTTGGAGCATCCAACTGGTTTTTTTCTGGTAATGGTTTACCCTTGAGAAAAGTCATCTACGCTTTCTACTACCCTTCCCTGCATGTTTCACAGCGGCTTCTTTGGGCACCTCTAAGCAGTCAAAAGACGCTACACTCAAACGCCCTAAGCGATATTGATACTGTAGCGAGCAATTCATAGGCTCAGCACGAAATATATGACTCCCATATGCACGATTTAAAGTCCCCTTAGCAGTACATGTCCGCTGCTTCACATCCACTTGTAAGTCTTTTATTTCAAAATAGCTTGATGCTTTTTTCTT